>JAMCRD010000001.1 GCA_023380475.1 Patescibacteria group bacterium
CCGCCGAGCGAAGCGAGGCGGTTATGTCAGATTTCGCTTTTTGGATTTGTGGATTAGATTTGGCAAAATAATTTCAAAAGTTTGCGAGGGCTTTAATTCGGGAGCCAAGAAACTAGATACGAACTCAATTTTCACGCGCTTCGCGGAGCGAAGCGTATGGTTTTGTGGGGGTAAATTCGATACGGCGGTTTTTAAGAAAGAGGTTCGAGATTAAGGACAATACTGTTTGCCCCAACCCTTCCCATGCGCACAGTATTGAGCAGTTTTATTCTTGCCGATGTTTATCGGCAACTCCCTTATCAAAATATTGCTTTACTTGATATTGCATATAAATATCGCAGTAAAGTTTCATATCCGCAACTTCAGTAAGTGTAACGTTGGGTACCTTGCCAGATGCGGGATCCATATCGAGACCTAATTGGAGTATTTCACCAAGGTCATTGAATTCTCCGATCTCTTTAAATTTTTTAAGCGCTGCTTCTTTGAAGTCGCTCTTTCCGTCCCAATCACTATAAATAAGGAATGCTGCTTTGAGGGCTTTGAAGAATTCATGGAGGGCAGTTGCCTCTACGCGGAAATGAACATCAATTTTACAGAATATGGAAAGTGCGAAGGCATAGGCCTCTAGAAACGGTCTAAGTTTTTCCCTCTCCATCATAAAAAACGGATAAACTGTCATTACACGTCCCATTTCATTTTCTTCAAGGACGAATTTCATCTCATCCCAACCGAGAGCCAGTCTCTTATCAGGAACGACCATGAGTTTTGTATTACCAATCTTATCGACTTCAAGGTCTATTATCTCGTCATAATATTTTTCTATGTCTTTGGGGATATACCACCAAAACAAACCACCCGTAGCCACATTCAACGCATTGATAAAAGTCTTTGCCATAAAGAAACCGAATTCCCAAAGATGTGCGGCTTGAAGTTTCTTTGAGGCGGTAAGTTCCATGATCATTTCACCTTTAACATAATTCTTTATATCCTTCCGGTTAGATTTATATAGTTTGATGTCTTTAATTCCCGCATTCCATTTTGTGAATGCATTATTTCGTATCGAATGAGATTGACTCTGAATGCGTATAGTCATTTTGTATTTTGGTAAATCAGCATCGCCACCTTGCGGTTGTTGGCGCGATAACTCTTTTTGAGTAAGTTCGCGCATCTGCGCTTGATTTTTATCAAATACTTCTTTTAGCCACATAACCCAATCCTTGCCGTTACCTAATTCCTCAAACTTTTTAATGGACGCACCGCTGAAAATAAATTTTTTCATGTCATCATCCTGTGTTGCCCTAAAAAACCACGTAAGCATTTTCACGTCTTCCTCGGTGAACTCTTCAGTCATTTTGTTGAGCTTCTCCATTTCGAGGCGGGCACGGGTCATTTGAATGAGTGTATTCGCTTCGCCATCTTTGATCTGCGCTTGGCCGTCGATACCACCAGTAGGATCAACATAAAGATAGAGCAATCTGCGTTCGTGGAGAGTCTTAGATAAATCTCTTGCGTTCTCAATGCTCTCTTTAGTCACGCTGTTCCTTCTGAATGAAGTGCCCCAAAGTGCCCAAAATATTTTCTTTTCATGGTCATCAAATGCACTGCTAAAATCACCTCGCTCTGTATCTGCCAAAGACGTGGTATAGCTTATAGCTATCATTACTGCCTTACCTACTTCTTCTAGAGCAAGCAATGCCAAATGGAAACAAATGTGATCAACGCCCTTACCCAATTCCTGCTCAGCCATTGATAGCAGATTCTCGGCGTTTGAGAGGCATCTTTCTCGTATTGCTTGTGCTTCTACCGTAGATTTGACCATAGAGATACTTTTACCCCCGCAATTTATTTCAACAACTCTCGTGGCGGGACATCAAGAGCATTAGCTAATTTATTCAGGACTTCGATGGTTATATTCTTTTTACCATTTTCTATCGCGCTAAAATAACTTCTATCCATGCCTATCTTCAGATAGGCATCGCTTTGAGACATATGTTTCTTAGCCCGTATTTTCTTAATATTTATTCCAAGTTTCTGGGTTGTTTTTGACATTATATTCACATTACCAACCATTGCACATTCGTTCAACGTGAGTTATCATTCACCTATGATTTATTTCCTCTACGCCCGCAAATCGACCGACGACAAGGATAAGCAAGTCCACTCCATTGAAGACCAGATCGCCGTCCTGCGTAAGCTCGCCAAGAAAGAGGGGTTGAATATCGTCGCGGAATTTGAGGAGCGGCAGACCGCCAAGTTTCCGGGTCGCCCCGTATTCAATGAGATGATGTCCCGCATAAGCGCGGGCGAAGCTCAAGGTATCATCTGCTGGAAGATCGACCGCTTGGCTCGCAATCCTGTGGACGCAGCGCAAATCCAATGGCTCTTGCAGAGAGGGACGATAGCGCACATTCAGGCCTATGACTGGAGTTACTATCCCGCCGACAACGTGCTCCTCATGTCCGTCGAGTTCGGCATGGCGAACCAGTATATCCGCGACCTTAGTTCCAATACCTCGCGCGGCCTTGAGCGAAAAGCGGGGCGGGGAGAATTTCCCTGCGTTGCTCCGGTCGGTTATCTCAACAATCCGCGCACGAAGCTCATCGTTATAGATAAGAAGAAAGCCCCCATCATAAAGGCGGCCTTCGAGCTGTATGCCGAAGGTGATTATCGTATCCAAGACATCAGCAAGTTTCTTTTCGAGAACGGCGTGAAAAGTTTGTATGGCAACGAGATGCACGAAGACCGCGTGAAATTCATTCTCACCGATCCGTTTTACTACGGACACTTTGTTTATAAGGGAGAACTGCTTGAGGGCAAGCATACGCCGATCATCGAAAAGCGGCTTTGGGACAAGGTTCAGAAAATCATCGTGAAGCGCGGCCATCCGCAGACGGCGACGAAAGACCTGCAAGCTCTGTGCGGCTTACTCACTTGCGGCGAGTGCCATATGGCGATCACGGCCGAGGAACGGATCAAGAGGCAGAAAAACGGCAACGTCCACCGCTATGTCTATTACCGTTGCACTAAGAAATCGGCAGTTCGCTGTTCGCAACCCTATATCCGCGAAGAAACCCTCGTCGCCGATCTATCTTCGCTCTTGGCTCAATATGCCATGCCGCCAGTCATCGCCCAATACTACGAGCAGAGGATGAACGAAGACGAACGGGAGGCCGGAAAGATCGCCGCTCAAGCGATCCAATCCCTGCGGGAGCAGGGCAAGGAGATCGACCGCCAGTTGGAACGCCTGACAGACGTGTATATCGCTCAAGATATTGAGCGGGAGAGCTATCTTGAACACCGCCGGACGCTCGTGTCCGAGAAGAAGACGATAGACGAACAAATCGGTCGTTTGGGACGAGACGGATGCGCGTGGCTCGAACCGATGCGAAACTGGATAAAAGACGCGTCATTGCTTGCGAAAATCGCGATTAATGACGATATAAATGCGAAAAAGAGAGCCTTCAGAAAATTTTCGGCTCGAACCTCTTTCTCAAAAACCGTCGTATCGAATTTACCCCCACAAAACCTTACGCTTCGCTCCGCGAAGCGCGTGAAAATTTTGAGAAAAACCACTCAATCCAACTTGCTGCTCCGCGGGCAGGGCTCGAACCTGCAACCCACTCCTTACGCTTATCCCAAAATTTCTTAAGGGGACGGACTATATCATCTCCACTGTTACTGCAGGGAGCGAGGCGCTTCCCTCATACCTAAGTATGAGGTACTCCCTTACGGGATAGTCTCTACACCTTCTTCAGATTACTCTAAAGCTTGGCTCGGGATTGCCCTAAAGGGGTTCCCCGATTTCACCTCGTTTTTCATCCCGAATTACTTCGGGAAGCTGCGTTACGCCGGCCTCGATTTACCGATGACAGTTGGCGCATACCAAGACGCATTTATCTAGTTCGGTTTTAATCTTTCCCCAGGAACGTGTATATCCTTTATCTGCAATTCCGAACTTTTTGTCATTATGGTTAGTGTGGTGTAAATCAATTGCGCCTGGGCATTTGTCATAACCACAAACCTGACATTTTCCACCCTTGTACTTGATCGCCAGGGTTTTAACCTTACGTCTTCTCTTCGCCACCGCCCGGATTAGTTCTTATCGACGGTCGGCATATTTTCTCTTATCTGCCATACCATGATTATATCAATGAACATATATCTATAGCAGACTTGATGGTTCCACAGGGAGTCGCTCTACCATTGAGCTACCGCGGAATCTGCTAGGGATTATATATGTTTCATGTAGGTTTCGTCTAGTCAAGCTTGACTTTATACCCATAGATTACTGATATAATTAAGCAGAGATGAAAAACAAAAAGGCGGTAGTTGTCGCCTTCCTTATATTAGCTCTCATTGTCTGGATGGCCTCGTTCGCTTTCGGCGATAGTAGCGGCCCATCGGTTGTACAGGCTATCACTTTGAGTGGCCTCGGGGTAAGCAGCACCGGCCTGCTTCCCAGCAATCCGTTCTATTTCTCAGAGGAATGGCTACGCGGCATACAAAAATTTTTCGCCACCGATGCCCTTAGCAAGTCGGAGCTTGAACTGCAAATTCTTAATGACAAAGCTGCCGAGCTGTTAACGTCAACAGAGTTGGTTCAGACGGACACCAGCGTTGTGAATGACGCTGTAACTAATTACAGCAGTGAGCTGCAGGCGATGGCGGCAGACATCCAATTGTTCAATACCAAGAACGCCGACGTCGATTCGTTCCTGTCAGACCTGACCGCAAAGCTATTTATGCATTACCAGTTACTGGAGAGCGTAAAGGCTGAATACGGTGACAGTAACGGTATGGTAAGTTCCATCCAGAGCCAGATAGTCGCGATAGTCGACGAAGTTCCGGCCTATATGAGCAACAGCAGCCGGTTTGGCGGCGTAGTGAATAGTGCCGTCACGTCGCAATCTGACCTAGGCGCACAGTTGAGGTCGTTGCCGTTCGTAGATGCCCTAGAGGAGGCAAATACTAATCCACTGGTTCGTGCCCAGCTTGACCGGATAAGACAGGAGCAAGTTTTCGGATTTGAGGGGAGATACGATGCTGATGGCCTTTCGCCTAGTGTCTTGGCGGGGCTACTCGATCAATTACCGGTAAGTAGCCTAGGTAAGTTCATGCTGGTGGGTGACTTAAAGCAGTTTGTTGTCGACAACACCCTTAAGTCGAGCCTGAGCGATATGAGCAACACCCTCTTGACTAGTGCTTCCAGTAGCGGGGAGATATCACCGGATAACGTTAATGGTATGATCGGTTATGCCAATAGCCTTACCAGTGAACTCAAGAGCGAGCAGCAGCCTATCAGCGTGCCATTGGATGTAAATACACTGCTATCGAAGTCTGGGACGGATCTGGCCAACGGATCTTATGCCGCCGCTTTCAGCGAAGCTAATTCGGCGGCATCGATTGTCGATGCCATACTGTTTAATATCGACCAAGCGGGCATAAATTCAAAAGATAATATATCCAGCCTGTCCAACAAACTGACGACCATCCAAGCCAATGTCTTGTCCCAAGGTTTGACCGAAGCCGATGACCCCGAACTTTTCTCGCTCATTAGCAGTGTAAGCTCGGTGCTCGCGGGTAATCCTTCGGCCAGCGACATCTCGAAGGTTGAAGAGTCCATCGACGCCATTACCTTTGCTCTCAGCAATGCGCAAGAAGGATACGCATCAGCGCTAGTGCCAGTGCTCGGAGCAAACGACTTGCACGCTCCAGCCAGCGGCACGTCCTCGAGCACGTCCGCTGAAGGCACCCCTCAGTATTGTTCTGAAATATACGCACCAGTCTGTGGAGCGGATGGAGTGACATATTCCAATCAGTGCTTTGAAAATCTGGTCGGTGTAAGCGCTGCCTATAATGGCGGGTGCAAGCCAGTTCAGACAAGCACCTCGACTGTCTCCACTCAAACCCAGGGTTAGGCTAGAATATTTTACCGGCACCTAATGGTATAATTAGACTAATGGACGGGGAGTCTAAAGTTGTAGGTGCCTTAGGCGGCAGAAAAAAGATAATTTTCTGGTCCGTTATCGTAATCGTTGTCATAGCGGTAATCCTGTACGTCGTGTTCGGCATACTGTTACGGCAGAACATCCCATCCTATGTGACTGTGGCTAACATGATTGGCGGTCCGGGGGCGACGACAACGACTGTCGTTAAGCAATCCATCCCCACCATCGGCGTTATAACCCAAGACCTGGTACCAATCGAGAAGATGGCTGATACGGCCATAGATATCACATCGGTGGGTTTCAGCCCAAGTGCGGTGACTATAAAACAAGGAGGCTCAGTAATCTGGACGGTTCGTGACAAGAATACGCACTGGATAATATCGACGTCGACCAACCAGTATCCAGAGAGTGGATCCTGTGGGAGTGCGTTGAACAGTTGCGGAGCAATAGGCCTGGGACAAAGTTTCAGGATGGTATTCAATAAAACCGGAACGTGGAATTACTACGACAAACTACACCCGCAGTTCACGGGTACAGTAGTAGTTCAATAAAGCCGACTGGCAGTTGACCGGCTAAGTTAAGGCGATGAAGCTTAAATATGTAATAACTATAGGGGCGATTTTGCTCGTCGCCATATTATATTTCAGCTACGCCGGCTCCTTGGGTTGGTTGAGCGGTGTCTCCGGTGGCGGCAAGTTATTGTTGCCGCTTGTTGTTGTCTCGGCCTTGGTGGACAGTGCCAATCCCTGCGCTTTCTCGATATTGCTGCTGACTATAGCTTTCCTGTTCAGCCTCGGCCGGTTGCGCTCGGATATTCTGCGAGCCGGCGGCCTTTATATCTTCGGAATATTTCTGATCTATATGCTGGTCGGTTTGGGGATATTGCAGACGCTCGAGGTATTCAATGTGCCGCACTTCATGGCTAAGATTGGTGCGGCGATCATCATAGCTTTCGGACTTATAAGTGTAACCGATTACTTTTTCCCGAAGTTCCCGGTAAGGCTGGGCATTCCCCATTCGGTCCATACCAAACTGGCCAGACTGATGGAAGACGCCTCGTTGCCGGCTTCTTTCGGACTCGGTCTGCTGGTTGGCTTGTTTGAATTCCCGTGCGCCGGCGGGCCGTATCTGTCGGTCTTGGGACTACTCCACGACAAAGGGTCTTTTTGGACTGGATTCGGATATCTTGTTTTGTTCAACGTCGTATTTGTACTGCCGCTCACGATCATGCTCCTTATCGCTAGCAACAAAACGTTAGTGGATAAAGCGGAGGCTTGGAAAAAGTCGGAAACCGGTCGGGCTAGGTTGTGGGGCGGGATAGCCATGGTTGTCATTGGCTTAATAATTCTGGCGTTATAGACTAAGCGGGATGGAAAAGATCAAGAGCTACGAAGATCTGGTGAAGAGAGTCGAGGCCGTGAAGAACAGCGGCCAGGTTGACCTGTCGACCGAGGAAGATTTGAGCATAGCCATAATGAACCTGGTGAGTCTGGAGGAACACTTCTTCTTCACGGCGTCTAAGACTGGCAAGGATGAATATCTGGATTTACTCAGTCAGGTGAGGGAAGTGCGCAAGAACTTGTTGGGCGGACTAATAGATAAGCATGAAGGCGAAACGTGGTGCATTTCCAAACATCTTTTGGCGACTACCATGCGGCTAATCGAGGTCGGGACAAAACTGCGTTCCGACGGCAAGAAGGATCTGGCCAAAGAAACTTTTCAATATGCCTATCAGTTGTACTCCTTATTCTGGGCTCTCAGACTCAAGCTCATGAATGTCTCCGATCTCAAAGAGAAAGCCGCCGCCGATCAGCCGTGGACTCTTAAGGACATAGTGGACAAGATGGTGAACTGCTGCGATGAGTAGCAGGTCGTGGATAATCGTCGGTATTCTGGCGCTCATTGTCGTCTTGGCGGTGATTTTTGTAATCTATTCGGGTTCTAAGCCAGTTGCCAATTCAACAGCGCTTGATAGCTTTGCCAAATGTCTTTCCCAGAAGGGCTTCACGATGTACGGGCTGTATTCGTGCCCCCATTGCCAGGAAGAAAAAGCCCTCTTCGGCGACTCGTTCCAGTACGTTAACTACGTGGAGTGTTCCAGCAATCCCGATGAGTGCACGGCTAAGAACGTAAATGCTGTCCCGACGTGGATCGGCCCGGACGGCAAGACTTATGTCGGCACACAGAGCCTCCAGAACCTGGCTAGCGTGAGTGGCTGCACTTTGCCGGCTGGCAGTAAGTAGCCGGATTCTGTCCGAGCGCTTTTAGGTGCTACAATGTCTGCGAGATGGATGCTTTGGTGGTTTTGCTCGGAATAATAGTGGCCATCTTGGCCTATTTTCTGTTACGCCGCGGCGGCGGTAAAGGCGGTGACCAATCGCTCTTGCTGCTTCAGGGCCAGCTGAATGAAATCAGGCAGACCTTGGATGCGAAGCTTTCTGAATCTACCAAGGCCATCCAGAGCCAGTTTGGCGAGAGCGCCAAAATCGTCAAGGAGATAACTCAGGAGTTGGCCAAAGTTAACGAGGGCAACAGTCAGGTTATCGGCATCACCGAACAGCTGCGCGACCTGCAGGACGTTCTCAAGAACACTAAACAGCGGGGGATGCTCGGCGAGTATTCACTGGAACTGATCCTGAAGAACTTCTTCCCCAATAACTATGAGCGGCAGTACAAGTTCAACAACGGCGACATTGTTGATTTCGTAATCAAGATAAAGGACAAGCTGATCTCGATAGATTCGAAGTTCAGCCTCGAGAATTATCAGCGCATCCTCGAAGCCAAAACCGATGCGGATCGGGAGCGCTACGAGACTTTATTTAAAGCCGATCTTAAAAACCGGATTGACGAGACGTCGAAGTACGTTAAACCCGGCGAGGGGACGATGGATTTCGCCTTCATGTTCATACCGGCCGAGGCTATCTATTACGATCTGCTGATCAACCGTATCGGCGCGATCAAATCCAATACCCGTGACATGATTGAATACGCCGGCGAGAAGCATGTCATCGTGGTCTCACCAACAACTTTCCTGGCCTATCTCCAGACAGTGCTACAGGGTCTGCGAGCTTTGCAGATAGAGGAATCTTCGAAGGAAATAAGCAAATGGGTCGAGGATCTGGGGCGGCACCTCAAAAGTTATGAAGAGTACATGGGCAAACTTGACAACAGTCTGAATATTACCAGGACGATTTATGACCGGGCCAAGTGGGAGTTCTCGAAGATAGATAAGGATATACTGCGTATCTCCGGCAGCCAGCCGATCGACAAGATCGAGGGACCGGAAATGCGGAAGTAGGCGAAACCATATGCTTGTAAAAAAAGTTACTCAAGTCGGGAATCCGATAATTAGAAGAAAATCCAAGTCGGTTCGCGATGCGCTTTCTAAAGGAACTCAGAAGGTGGTTAAGGACCTCTGCGATTCCATGCTGCCACACGGGCTGATTGGTATGGCCGCGCCGCAGATAGGTAAAGACCTAAGGATATTTGTCACTAAAGTGCCGAAAGATCCGCGTCGCGGCTCTGAGAAAGGAGATCGACTGAGGGTTTTCATAAATCCTAGGGTTACGCATCGGTCTAAGAAACGGGTCTATATCCCGGAGGGATGCGGCAGTGTCGGCGAGGCTGGTTTATTTGCTTGGGTCAGGAGGCCAGAGACGGTCACTGTTGAAGCGACAGGCGAGAATGGCAGGAGATTTAAACTGAAAGCAGGGGGCCTATTGGCCAGAGTCATCCAGCATGAGTACGACCACTTGGAGGGCAAGGTTTTTCTGGATGGATCTTTTGATCCGAAGAGTTTAATGAGTAGAAATGAGTATTTCTTAGCTGTGAAGAGGGCGCTGCGGAAGCTGCGCGAGAGTAAGATGCCTCGAAGATGAGCCGATGAAGATAATTTCGTGGAATGTAAACGGCCTGCGGGCGGTTTACAGAGACGGGTTTATCGACTGGGTGAAGAAAACCGAAGCGGATGTGATCTGCTTGCAGGAGATAAAATTGCAAGAGGGACAAGTTCCAACGGAAGTCGCTGATTTAAGAGGATACAACGCGTACTTTAGCTATGCCCAAAAGAAGGGTTATAGCGGCTTGGCGGTTTTTACCAAAGAAAAACCGCTGCGGGTAGAGAATCGTTCCGGCTTCGGGCGTTTCGATAACGAAGGGCGGATGCTACGGCTGTATTATCCCGGCTTCACGCTGATAAACGTCTATATCCCGCACGGCGGCCGGGGCAAAGAAAACCTGCCGTATAAGTTGGAAGCGTATAAACATCTGTTACAGTATCTCGCCAAGGTAAAAGATGAGAAGGCCGTTGTCGTCGGCGATTTCAACGTGGCCCACGAGGATGTAGATCTGGCCAGGCCAAACCAGAACAAAAACAATATCATGTTTACCCCACCGGAGAGGGAACAGCTGGATAAAATAGCGGATTTGGGGTTCGTCGACAGTTTTCGGAAACTCCACCGGGAAGGCGGCAACTATACTTGGTGGCCGTACTTCGCCAACGCGCGGGCGAGAAATTTGGGTTGGCGCATCGACTACGCTTTCGTCTCCCGAAAACTCAGCCCGAGGCTTAAAAAAGCCTTCATTCTTAAGGATACTAAGGGTTCTGACCACTGCCCCGTCGGGATCGAAGTTTAAGAACTTTTCTTTCTTGGCTTGACTTCCGCCCTAGCCGAAAATTAATATATTGCTGCAATGAAGATACAACCCCTCTCCAACCACGTTTTTATAGAGCCGCTAGCCGAAGAGAAAACTACTAAGTCGGGCATAGTAATTCCTGACACGGCGGACAAGGAAAAACCGATCCGCGGCAAAATATTCGCCGCCGGGCCGGGCAAACTGAATGACAAAGGCGAACGTGTCCCGATGTCGGTTAAAGAGGGGGATACGGTTCTATTCAAGAAATATGGTCCAGATGAGATAGAGGTGGATGGCAAGAAGTATCTGGTAGGCGATGAGGATGATATCGTCGCGGTAATAGAATAAGCAAAAACAACATGGCAAAACAAATAAAGTTCAGCGAGGACGCTCGCGCATCTATAAAGAAAGGAATCGACAAACTGTCTGAGGCGGTCAAGATGACACTGGGGCCCCGTGGCCGAGCCGTGGTAGTCGAGAAAGGCTACGGTGCTCCGCAGGTTACGTTTGACGGCGTCACCGTTGCCAAGGAAGTGGAACTGGAAGACAAGTGGGAAAATGTTGGAGCCGAGTTCATAAAGCAGGCAGCCGATAAGACGAACGACGGCGTGGGCGACGGCACCACCACTGCGACGGTATTGGCTTACGCCATGATCGATGAAGGCGAAAAAATAATCCGCGAGAAGGGATTCAATGTTATTCAACTGGCCGAGGAATTGCGCAAGGCCAGCCAGACAGTAGTAAAAGAACTGGAGGAGCAGCGCGAACTGATCAATGAGAACCGTAAGATCAAGGAAGTAGCAACCCTGTCGGCTAAGGATCCCGAGATCGGTGGGCTGATCGCCGAGGTGATGGAGAAAATCGGCAAGGAAGGGGTAGTCACCGTTGAAGATTCAAACACCATCGGCAACATGCACGAAATCGTGGAAGGGATGCAGTTCGACCGCGGCTATATTTCGCAGTACATGGTCACCAACCAGGAGAAAATGGAGTCTGTTTTGGAGGAGCCTTATATTTTGGTGACCGATAAGAAGATATCTTCCATTCAGGACATCCTGAAACTATTGGAAAAGATAATGGACAGCGGCAAGAAGGAACTCTTGATCGTGGCTGACGACGTGGAGGGCGAAGCGCTGGCGACGCTGATCGTCAACAAGCTACGTGGCACATTTAATGTCCTCGCGGTCAAAGCTCCCGGCTTCGGCGATCGTAAAAAGGAGATGCTGCAGGATTTGGCCATAGTGACTGGGGCAACGTTCATCTCGGAAGAAGTAGGTAAGAAATTGGATACAGCCGATATCAGTGACTTGGGTCACGCTCACCGAGTGGTCTCGGATAAGGACAAGACGACAATCGTCGATGGCAAAGGCGACAAAAAGAATATCGAGGAAAGAATCGCCCAGCTGAAGATGCAGATCAAGAAGACCGATTCCGACTTCGACAAGGAAAAGCTGCAGGAACGGATGGGCAAATTATCCGGAGGAGTGGCCGTCATAAAAGTCGGCGCGCCTACGGAGTCGGCACAAAAGGAGTTGAAGCAGCGAGTTGAGGATGCCGTTGCGGCTACGCGGGCGGCTATGGAGGAGGGTATCGTCCCCGGCGGAGGCATGGCCTTGTTTAATGTTAGTAAGAAAACGGGTGGTACGGATCAGAAATCCAAGTTGGGGGACGTGGCGGGTGCTGTTGGCCGTATCTTGAACCGGGCTTTGGAGGCGCCGCTTCGGGCCATAATAGAGAATAGCGGCGAGTCGGCCGACAGAATCGTTGACGAGTTACGCAAGGAGGGTGACGTTTGGGTGGGATTCAACGCCGTCTCCAACAAACGTGGCAATCTTAAAGACGCCGGTATAGTCGATCCGCTTAAGGTCACCAGAATGGCGTTCCTGAATGCCGTCTCCGTTGCTGCTAATTACTTAACTATCGGGGCGGCTATCACCAATATTCCTGAAAAGAACAACAAAGCCGGGGGTGGGATGCCTCCGATGGGTGGAGAAGATTACTAAAATCTAACAAAAACAATGACTTACATAGTAATAATAATTGCGATCCTAGTAATTTGGCTGGTACTTATCTTTAACGGTCTGGTCAGACTGAGGAACCGGGCTCAAGAGGCGTACGCCGATATCGATGTACAATTGAAGCGCCGCTACGACCTTATTCCTAACTTGGTTGAGAGCGTTAAGGGATACGTGAAGCACGAAGCGGGGGTGTTTGAGAAGGTGACTCAAGCCCGCTCGCAGGCTATGCAAACCACCGGTCAAAGTAAAGCCGCAGCCGAAGATCAGCTTTCTGGTGCCTTGAAGTCGCTGTTCGCCGTCGCCGAGAATTACCCTCAGTTGAAGGCCAACGAGAATTTCTTAAGTTTGCAGAACGAGCTGACGGACACGGAGGATAAGATCCAGGCTGCTCGCCGTTTTTACAATGGGATGGTCAGGGATCTGAATATAAAGATACAATCGTTCCCATCCAACATAATCGCTGGCATATTTAGCTTTAAGCCGCTGGAGTTCTTCGGCGACTTGAGCGATGCTGAAAAACAGCCTGTTAAGGTTGATTTCAACAAATAACCGGTCTCGAGGAGAAGTGAAGTGAAAACAGGCTACCTATAGGTAGCATTTGGCCAATGGCAAATCTATACACATATCAGGCTTCCAATATCCGCCGGACATGGGTGTTGTTTATAGTATTTTTTATAGTTGTCGTAGGGCTGGGCTGGGTATTCTCTAATGCCTACAACGATTACAGCATCCTGGCTTTCGCGATAATTTTCAGCGTGGTTTACTCGTTCATAAGCTATTGGTTGTCGGCTTCGATCGCTTTGAGCCTGGCCAGAGCGGTGCCGATCCAGAGGAAGGATAACCCGCAACTTTACAATATAGTGGAGAATCTATGTATCGCTTCGGGGCTGCCAACGCCGAAAATCTACGTGACTCCGGAGATGCAAATAAACGCCTTTGCCACCGGCCGCGATGCCAAACATGCCGCGGTGGCCGTTACCCAGGGTGCTTTGCAAAGATTAAACAAGGATGAGCTGGAAGGTGTCCTAGCTCATGAGCTATCTCACGTTGGCAATCGTGATATTCTTGTGTCTACCGTAGCTGCGGTCTTGGCGGGTATAGTCTCCCTGATCGCCGACATTTTCCTTCGATCGTTGTTCTTTGGTGGGATTGGCGGCGGCCGCGGCCGTAACAATGAAGGCTCGGAAATATTTTTCTTGATAGCGATTGTACTCTCAATTCTGGCGCCGATTGGGACAATGCTTATCCAGCTTGCCATATCCCGCCGGCGTGAGGCTTTGGCTGATGCCTCCGGCGCGTTGCTGACTCGCTACCCCCAAGGTCTGATCTCTGCCCTGCGGAAGATCGAACAGGATACCATACCAATGAAATCGGCTAAGGATTCGACCGCTCACATGTGGTTGGATAACCCCTTCAAAGGGAAGGGGGCCTCGTGGTGGCATAAGTTGTTTATGACCCACCCGCCGATTGAAGATCGGATAGCCGCCCTTGAAAAGCTGTCTATGTAAAGACAGCTTTTATCCTGCTATTATCTTTTTGGGTTTAAGGAGGAGTGCGCGAGTGGTTGAAACGGCGTCCCTGGAAAGGACGTGTATCGGAAACGGTACCGTGAGTTCGAATCTCACCTCCTCCGCAGATTGAAACTTTCTACCTTATCCTAGAGGTAATTTTATTCGTTGGTTATTGGTGATCGGTTGAGGGTTCTAGGAGTTCGAAGTAGTGCTTCCACCCTAGCCTCTACCTCTTCCAAACCACTCAACTTCCCCCTTTCCCTCTCCGCCTTCACAGCTCTCTCTGGCTCAACCTCCCAGATCTTCATTTGGGAGATAACCTGCAAAGTCTGCTTCAAACCTTCCCTGCGGGCATCGTCTGTTATTTCGTCCACCACTTTTACTAGTTCCTCCATTTTAGCGGCGACGGAGGTGTTTTTCTCGATGATGTCCTTTAGGGCATCAAATTTTTCTCGGTTAATCATTCAATGAGTGTTGGTTTGTTTTGCGATCTCTAATACTCTGAAAGATAATATACCAAACTGGTATATTCTGCAATCGACTATAGCGTGTTAGTATAGCTATGTCGAAGAAGTATCTACCGAAGTATCGGAAACTGACGCAGAAGTTACGCATCGCACGCCTTGAAGCCGGGTTGACGCAAGTGGAAGTTGGCAAGAAACTAAAGAAACCGCAAGCGTACCTTTCCAAGATAGAGCGGGGCGAGCGAGGTGTGGATGCAGTAGAGTTAGCAGAACTAGCAAGAGTATACAAGAAACCGTTTAGCTATTTTGTCAGGTGACATGAGCAATCGAAGAAAGATTTTAATTGCCCTAATAGTGGCGTTGGTGGTGGTAGCTATAGCGTTCGCTGTTGATCAATGGTTTGTTCTTAGGAAAGCCCACTCAACTTTTGAAAACTACTACGCCTTCCGCGGTTGTGTCCAGCTGCTTGATAAGACAGATGCTTACGGTGTTTGTAAGACCCCGTCTGGTGCTGTCGTCAAAATAGTGCAGTACAGGGGGGAATGGTATCTAGACGGTGACTTACCATGGGGTTGCCTGGGCTCGGTTTGCTTTGGGATATAAGTTGGAGGTTTAGAGTTTAAGATCTTCTGGGGAAGTCACTTTCTTCCACCATGAGGCTTTTACAACTTTGACATTCCGGCCGTTTCTGATCATTTGAACCATCGTCTGAGGCAGACCGAATTCTTTTGAGCTGGCGTCGGCCGCTCGGAGCGGATAACTGAAATAATTTTCGTCCAGCACATAGGCGGCTGCATTCTCGAGCATTCCTTTGCGAGCCGGAGCCGCCTCGTTTATTTCCATGACTTTGCCGGAATTGTCCGTTGTTATCTCCGCCCTTTTTTCTCCGATGATGTCGCGGTCCAATTCCCACGCCAGGATGGCTAGGGGATACTTGAGCAGTTCCTCTAGATCCTTTTCAGCATACAAATCGTCACCCATTAAGATTAAAAATCTTCCTTGCAGATACGGCTTGCAGAGAGCCAAGGCATGCCCTGTGCCTCTTAGCTCTTTTTGTTCAACGTAGACGATCTTCTTACCGTCGTATTCATGCCCAAAGGCTGACTTTATCTGCTCGCCCAGGTAACCGATGACAATAATCACTTCGTCGATCGACTTAGGGAGGTTAGTCAACTTGTAGTCGAGAAGAGTTTTATCGCCTATCTTCAGGAGCGGCTTGGGGGTTTGGGCCGTAAGTTCCCTCATCCTTGTTCCCAGGCCAGCTGCTAAAATTACAGCTTGCATATCGAGTTAAATTGAACCATACCAAGGGCGTTTTAGGAAAGTTGTATCGCCCGTGTACCGTTGCTAAAATAGTTGTATGGCTGGAGACAAAGATAAGGCGTTTATTTTCATACTGTTGGTGGCGGTGGCAGTGCTTGTCATTCTGGCTTTGGTATCGCATCTGTATATTTTTAAGACCTCATCCCAAACGGCCGTTATTCGTTACGAGCCGACAGCGATCAACCTGCCGTCGATGGTGGAAAGCGGTTCATGCTTTGCCGGTTCAATCGCTGCGCCGTATCGATCGGACGCCTGGCGTTGTTCTATTGGCAACAATATAGCCGACCCTTGTTTCCAGATTAAGGGTAGCGATGAATTATTGTGTAAACCAAACCCGCTGAATGCCGACTCCTCGCCATCTTTTGTCATGAAACTTACCGGGTCCCTGCCTGAACCGAATAGCGTAAGCACGAACGTTCCCAATAATTGGGCGTGGCTGGTGGAGTTGTCTGACGGAACGGTTTGCACGCCGTTTACCGGAACTCTTCCTTTCTCGGCCGAGGGAGATGTAGCTTACTACTCTTGTGACTCTGCTGCGGCCAACGAAAGCATGATCTTCAACTCGCTGGACAGTAACACCACTCCTTGGACGGCAGAGGTCGGGTTTTTGTCGACCTCTTCAGCCACCTATCCTCCTCACCTCGGATCACATTCGACTACTACTATAAAAGCTGTCTGGCAGTAAACCGACGGTTCCTGCGGTTTTGCCAGGGGGCTTGAAATTGGGCTAAAATGCCAGCGATGAGAAAGTGGCGCGTGGCGGTTTTGATGGGCGGACCGTCGTCGGAGCACGACGTGTCTTTGGCCACGGCCAAACTGGTTATGGACTATCTGGATCGCGACAAATACGAGGCGATTCCGGTATTGATCCGTCGCAACGGCGAATGGCAGATCGCTCCCCAAGAGCTCAAGCACAAGGCTGACGTTGCTTTCGTCGCCATGCATGGCGAATACGGTGAGGACGGCAGGGTGCAGAAGATACTGGAGGATATAGACCTTCCTTATACCGGCAGCGGTGTCATACCCAGCGCTTTGGGCATGAATAAGATTTTCTCCGCGCGGTTACTCAAGGCTTACGGCATAAAAGTTCCGGAGTATGTTCCAGTCGGGAAGAACGAGGATGTGAGCAAAATAAAAGTACCTTTCGGCCTGCCGGTAGTGGTAAAGCCGGTGGACCGCGGGTCCTCGGTGGGGGTGACTGTTGTTCGCAGGGAAGAAGAACTGGCCAAGGCGCTGGAAGAAGCCTTCAGGTTCAGCGAGGACGCGATGATCCAGGAATACATATCCGGCCGCGAATTGGCCTGCAGCGTAATCGACGACATAGGAGGGACAGTCGTCCTGCCGGTCGTTGAGATAATCCCCAAGGCGGCCAGCTTTTACGACTACCGTTCAAAGTATGCGCCGCAGGGTTCGGAGCATGTGATACCTGCCAGAATATCTAAAGAGCAAACAGATAAGGTTCAGGACATTGCCATGAAGGTCCATAAATACTTGGGGGCTTACGGCATGTCCCGTACGGATTTAATCCTCGGTCACGACGGCAATATATATGTGTTGGAAATAAATACGATCCCCGGCATGACCCCGACCAGTCTGCTACCCCAGGCGGCACTCCAGCACGGCATAACCTTCCCAGAGCTTTTGGATAAGATAATCAACGCCGCTTTCCGCAGGCATAATGTCGCCAATCGAGGAGATTAAAGAGAAGCTCGACATCGTCAGCTTCATCAAAGGGTACCTGGAGCTGAAACCGGCAGGGAAGAATTTCAAAGCCCTCTGCCCTTTTCATTCCGAGAAGACGCCGTCGTTCATCGTCTCGCCGGAGCGCCAATCTTGGCATTGCTTCGGCTGCGGCCGCGGCGGAGATATCTTCGGCTTCCTTATGGCCTACGAGAACCTGGAGTTCTACGAGGCTCTTAAAGTATTGGCAGAGAAAGCCGGTGTGGAATTGCGCCAGATAAGTCCAGCTGATCAGCGCCAGTTTGGCGTGCTCTATGATATAAATGCGGTCGCCGTCAATTTTTTCAGGGATAATCTGGAAAATTCAGATAGAGCCAGACAGTATCTGACTGATCGAAAGTTGAAGACGGAGACCATGGCCGAGTTTGAACTCGGCTTCGCGCCGAATCAATTCGACAGTCTAACCGTTTATTTGGTGAATAATGGGTACGCTGTTGAGGATATAGTCCGATCCGGATTGATCGTGAAAACGGAGCGCGGCAAGTACATCGATCGCTTCCGGGGCAGGATAATGTTCCCGATCCACAACCACTTCGGGAAAGTCGTCGGTTTTTCGGGGCGCTCCTTGCCGGAGTTGGAGAGTCCTGAGTTTGGCAAGTATATCAACAGTCCGGAGACAGCTATTTTCAACAAATCGCGTCTGCTGTATGGATTCTGGAAGAGCAAGGGGCCGATCCGTGAAGCGAATACCGTTCTGTTGGTTGAGGGTCAGATGGATTTCCTCATGACTTGGCAGGATGGCGTCAAAAATGTCGCCGCTTCTTCGGGAACGGCTCTGACAGCCGACCACCTGAAGGTTTTGAGGAAAATAGCTGACCGCCTACTGATAGGTTTCGACGGCGATGAAGCCGGTCATCTGGCGACGGAGCGGGCAATCGACTTGGCCAATGCGGCCGACTTTAACGTGGCCGTGGTTTCTTGGGGCAAGTTTAAGGATCCGGGGGAGGCAGCAGCGGAGGAACCTGGCTTTACCGGCCAGGCTGTCGCCTCGGCCGAGCCGGCCATGGAGTATTATCTCGATCGCTACCTCAAGGGCACCAACACACTTAATAGAAAGAAGCATATCCAATTGCTGCTGCAGAAGGTAAGGGGTATCGCCAGTAAGATTGAACAGAGTGATTGGCTCAAAGAGCTGTCGCACCGTACGGGTATCCGTGAAGAGCAGTTGATGGAAGAAATGGCCCGACTGCCGGAAGATAGTTCAGGAATATCACCGGATCGTTTTGCGGCTGCTCCCGGGGCTGACGAAAGCATGCTCAAACCGTCTTCGCGCCGCGAGCTTTTAGCCCAGCGAGTTCTTAGTTTGATCTACATGCGTAAAGAACTGGCTAAAGAACTGGGACCGTACAAGGAATTCATGCCGCCGGAGTATGTACTGATTTATGAGCACAATCTGAAAGGTCAGCCTTTCCCGACCGCGGAGGCTGAGAACATCGCGACACTGATAAACATGCGTTCCAGCTTTGAGTTGGAAATGTTGGGTGAGGAAGGAGTAACATATGAGTTTGATAAGCTGCTGCGCGAGCTGAAACTGGAATATCTTAAAGAATCGCTGGCTGAGATCGGTCGAGAAATCGCTGTAGCCGAGGCGGCGGGACAGGTCGCCGAACGGGATAAAAAACTGAAGTTGTTTGACGAGCTATCGCACAAAATGCAAGATATAAAAAATGGCAAAGCGGACTAATAAAAAAACAAAGAGAACCAAGCCTCGCAAAACAGCCAAAAGGAAGCTGACCGGGAGAAAAACCGGGCGTAAGGCCAAGGCGAGAACCAAAGCTGCACCCACAGCCCTTAGTCGAGAGGTGAAGTTGGAGGAGTCCTTGGATGAGCTCATTGAGCGGGGGAGGCAGAAGGGGTTTGTAACCAATTTTGAGATACTGGATTACTTCCCGCGCATTGAGAACGACCTCGATTATTTGGAGAGAATCTACAACGGTTTGGAGCAAGCCGGGGTCAGGGTAGTAGAAGTAGACTCGCTCATCGAAAGTTCGGCCAACGAAGTTACTGAAAAGGAATTATTGGAAGCGACCAAGATTGAGGGGCCGGTGCCGGACAATATTCAGATGTATCTTAAAGAGATAGGCAAGACGCCGCTCCTAAAATCACAGGAAGAGAAGGAACTGGCCAAACGCATACTCAAAGGCGACAAGCAAGCCGAGCACAAACTTATCAATGCCAACTTAAGGCTGGTAGTCTCGATCGCCAAGCGTTACATCAACCGCGGGCCGCTCAGCATCTCCGACCTTATCCAGGAAGGTAACTTCGGCCTATTCAGAGCGGTAGCGAAATTCGACTACACCAGGGGTTTCAAGTTCTCGACCTACGCCACGTGGTGGATCAGACAGGCTATCACCCGCGCCTTAGCGGATCAGTCGCGCACCATCCGTATTCCGGTCCACATGGTGGAGACAATTTCCAAATACACTCAGACCCGCCGCAAGCTGGCTCAAGAACTGGGTCGCGATCCGCTCACCGAGGAAATAGCCGTTGAGATGGGATTGCCGGTGGATAAAGTGAGGCATATCGAAAAAATATCTCAGTCGGTTGTATCGTTGGAGGCACCGATTGGGGAAGATGATGACAAGTCGGTGCGCGGCGATTTCATCCCTGACGAAAAGAACCCCACGCCTTTCCAGAGCACATCGCAGGAACTGCTGCGGGATCAGATTCGTAAGATTCTAGGAGATCTTACGCCGCGCGAACAGAAAGTCCTTGAAATGCGCTTCGGGCTTACCGATGGCGTCACGCACACCTTGGAGGAGGTAGGCAAAGTGTTCAATGTTACCAGGGAACGTATCCGCCAAATCGAGGCCAAAGCGCTTGAAAAAATACGTCAGCATCACGAAGCTGAAAAACTCAGCGAGTACTAAGTTGTAAATGGAGGTCGGGGAAATCCGCAGGAGATATTTAGAATTCTTTAGGGAGCGCGGTCATGTTGTTATCCCGTCGGCCTCTTTGGTGCCGGAGAACGATCCGACGACGTTGTTCACCGGCAGCGGCATGCAGCCGCTGGTGCCCTATTTTTTGGGCCAGCCGCATCCCGAGGGCAAGCGGATAACGAATTCCCAAAAATGTTTCCGCGCCGAAGATATGGATGACGTGGGCGATAACCGCCACACGACGTTTTTTGAGATGCTCGGCAATTGGTCCTTCGGCGATTACTTCAAGTCGGAACAGCTACCATGGATTTTCGAGTTCCTGACCGATAAGGAGGATGGGGCGGGTTTGGACCCTGCGAACATATATGTGACTGTATTTTCGGGCGACGACGAGACTGGCATATCACGTGACAAGGAATCAGTTGAGATTTGGAGAAAACTTTTTTCAAACAAGGGGATAGATGCGAAATATGTCGAGCTCGGTTCAATAGAAGCCGGGAGCGAGAGGGGCATGCAGGGCGGCCGCATCTTTGCTTACAACGTCAAGAAGAACTGGTGGAGCCGTTCCGGCGTCCCGGCCAAGATGCCAGCGGGCGAGCCCGGGGGACCGGATTCGGAGATGTTCTACGATTTCGGCACGCCTCACGATCCAAAATACGGCAAGGAATGTCACCCCAACTGTGATTGCGGGCGATTCGTGGAGATCGGTAATTCCGTATTCATGGAATATAAGAAGAAAGAGGACGGCAGTTTCGAAAAGCTCGCCCAGCGCAACGTCGATTTCGGTGGCGGGCTGGAACGGATAACGGCTGCAGCAAATAACGATCCAGACATGTTCCATATAGATGTTTTCAAGCCAATCATGGAACGTCTGCCGGAAAGCCTGCCGATCAGGAACAGAAGAATTATTGCCGATCACATTCGGGCTGCGATTTTTCTGATAGCTGACGGGGCGCGGCCGTCCAACAAAGGCGCCGGTTATGTTTTGCGTCGCCTGATGCGCCGGGCGATGATTTATGAATACATGACCGAAGACGTCAAGTTGGATATCGGTTTGGTCATCGGAGGCCTTATCGCAAAGTACAAAAACGTTTATCCCGAGCTGGATGTCGAGACAATAACGTCCGTTTACAACGAGGAAAATGCAAAGTTTCTCGCCACCTTTAAGAATGGTCTCAAGGAATTTGACAAGCTGGTCAAAAAGGGAAAGATATCTGGTGGTGACGTCTTTAGGTTGTTCTCGACTTACGGCCTGCCTTACGAATCAGCCATTGAGTTTGCGAAAGAGCGGGCGAACATAGTCGTGGACGAGGACGAGTTCCGTCGCGAGATGGAAAAGCATCGCGAACTTTCCCGCACCGCATCAGCTGGAGTTTTCAAAGGAGGGCTGGCCGATCATTCAGAGCGGACGACGCGCTTGCATACGGCTCATCATCTCCTGCTCAGGGCTTTGCAGATTGTGCTCGGCTCGCAGGTGAAACAGCGAGGCAGCAATATCACCAGCGAGCGCTTGCGGATGGATTTCTCTTGGGACACTAAACTGACCGATGAACAGAAGAAAGAAGTCGAGCGGATAGTAAATGAGAAGATAGCCGAGGATCTGCCGGTCATCCACAGCGAGATGGATCGAGGCCAGGCGGAGAAACTAGGGGCTGAACATGAGTTCGGCCAAAAATATCCCGATCGCGTTTCGGTTTACTCCGTCGGCCCCAAATCGGCTACGCCAGAAAATCCTCAGTTTGAGAAAGCTTTCTCCATCGAGTTCTGCGGTGGGCCGCACGTTAGCCACACCGGCGAAGTGGGACATTTTCAGGTAATGAAAGAGGAAGCTGTATCCGCTGGCATACGGCGGATCCGAGCCAACGTAGCTTGAATGTTTAATTTCAAAAGACGGCCGCCGGCAAATAGAGTGATACCGTTCGACTCGAAGTCGGCCGTTACTGTCTTTAGGACCGTGACTCTGGAAAGGCCTAAGCCCTTCGACGAGATAACCCCGGCCGATTTGGAGAACTACTTGGCTCAAGCGGTATGGAAGTTTTTCGACCGATTGAGGAGCGAGGCGGCAGCTCGCCTGCAGGTGAATGAAGCCGACTTGCTGCTGGCTGATGTCAGAGTAATGACCATTAAGATCGACGGCCACAAGATCATAAATCCTGAAGGGTTCCGGGGTCGCAATATTGAGTTCATGATTTGCCTGACTCTGATAAAGCGTGACAAGCTGCCGCGAGAGAATGAGGCGGGGACGGTATTAGAAGCGGGGAGCGTGAGAGCTTACCTAACGGCTGAGAAAGTGGGTTTGGAAGATATTATATATGTGGAGAGCGATAGTAAATTGACATACATATATAGAGTGACTCCTTCCTATTCATCCTATCTAGCGGATTTCAGTTGGGGCGAAGGTGACATTCTTAAGGCGCTAGCCGGCGAATTAAGTACTGACAGCCGGCTGACAAAAGAGCTATACTTACAGTACGTGGGCGGTAAAGTCTCGTCCCGCGTGGCGCGAAAGTTGGATAAGATTTTTTACAGTGCCTTCGGGACTTTCGTTAACGGCCTGACCATGGCTATCAAGAACTACAGCGTGGCTGATAAAGGTGTGTTCGGATCCAAGGTTATGGAGCAGGGCAACAAACGGCAGGCGACAGCAGTGTATCTAGAGAGTTTCCCGCTACCCGGGACGGTATGGGATAGGAAATTCTTGGTAGGCGATCGTAAAACCAAGTTTGCCCCGGCACCCGGAGTCGACATCGATGAGTTTGGGGACGACAAGACCAACGGTGTTAATGAGCGGTTTAATTGTTTGGCTAAGAGAAGAATTAAGTGGCTAATGGCTCGATGAAGAAAATATATGTGAGTAAAACTGATTCAGTGGCCTCGGTGATTGAAAAGGTCATCAGTGCTAAGGATAAAGAAGTAACACTGTCTATTCCGCGCGATGCGGAGTTTTCAAGGTTAAAGAACAATTTTAAGTTGTTAAAGCGGGAAGCCGAACAAGCTGGCAAGGAAGTTGCCATCGAGTCGGTGGATGACAACGCTTTGGATTCAGCCGCAACCGTAGGCATAAAAGCCGTTAACCCTTTCTTCGGACAGAAAGCGCGGGTTATATCGGATATCGTGGTCAAAGGTGAGATAAGTGAACCGGCGGTGCAAGATGATCGTCGGTCAAAGGCAAAACCATCGCCAAAGCAGCTGATTGAGGAGAAGGTGGAGACGGAGACCATTTTCACTGCTCACGAATTGAGTGAGACCAGCGGTTCGATTTGGACCGAGACGGTCGAAGAAGATCACCCCCACCGTGGGTGGACCATTCTGAAATGGATTGGTCTGGCGGTGGTTGTTATTGGCGCCTGTTTCGCGGCTTATACGCTTCTACCACAAGTTACGGTAAATCTGACTTTCACCGAGACGCCGTTTGATTACAATGGTCCGTTAGTCGTGGATTCCAACGCTCAAGGCGTTTCCGTCAGTTCAACGCAGATAACCGTCCCCGGGACGATATTTTCAGACACCGAGAATTACGCCGTACCGTTTACACCAAGCGCCTCGAAGCAAGTATCGCAGAGCGCTATCGGTTCCATTCAAATTTATAACGATTACAGTTCCCAGTCGCAAGTTCTGATCAAAACAACGCGTTTCACGGCTCCGGATGGCAGAGTGTATCGACTGGATAAAGCAGTAACTATCCCGGGAGCAACTATCTCGGGCGGCAAGCTGCAACCCAGCTCCATTGTAGCCACAGTTACGGCCGATCAGCCCGGCGCCAGTTATAACATTGCGACCACGACCCGTTTCCGCATACCCGGCTTTGAAAACTCTCCTAAATATGACGGCTTTTACGCCGATTCAGTCGGGCCGATCACAGGAGGTTTTGTCGGTGAGATGAGCGTACCGACGGCGGCCGATATCGCAGCGGCCCGCACCACCGCCGAAAACACTCTGGAGAGCACATTGACCAACAAACTCATGCTCAAGCTGCCGACCAACGTCAAGGTGCTGGAAGGATCTTCGCAAATCGCAACGACATCGGAAACGATAAGTTCGACTCCTGACAGCAACGGCCAGTACTTGCTCACCGTCTACGGCTCCATTAAAGTGATAGCTTTCAAGGAAAACGATATCCTGTCGGCTCTGGCTACACAGATGGTCAACCAGTCGAACACCAACCTGCTGCTGCACGACTATTCCGCTACCTACGGTAGCGCCCAGCCAAATTTCAGCAAAGGGGTCATGACGGCATCGCTCAACCTCGCCTCCAACTGGGTCCAGCCGTTCAACGTCACTGATTTTCAGAATAAGGCCAAAGGGCTAGATGGCCCGTCGCTGGAGGTGCTAATCAACTCGCTGCCGGGGATTAAAAGCGCCAATATAAAATTCTGGCCTTTCTGGGTGAACAAAGCCCCCCAAAATGCCTCTAAAATACACGTTGACGTAGCCTATGCCGCGTGATAATATGCCCCCGTCCTTTATGACCGCAAATGGTATGGTAGTGGAGACCCTGCCCGGAGCCTTATTTCGTCTGAAGATGGACGACGGCAGGGAAACATTAGCTTACGTGTCCGGCAAGATGCGCATGCACCGCATCAGTGTTTTACCCGGAGATCGGGTCACGGTTGAATTCAGCGCCAACGACACGAATCGCGGCCGTATCACGAGGAGATTGTAAGGTGACAGCGACTAAAAATGAAGGTAAGAGCTTCTGTAAAAAAGAGATGCAAGTTTTGCAAAACCGTACGTCGCAAGGGGCGGGTTTATGTCGTGTGCTCGTCTAAACCAGAGCATAAACAGAGACAAGGTTAATTGAAAATATGCGTTTGGTCGGTATAAATATTCCAGACAATAAAAAAGTCGCCATCGCTCTCACTTATATATATGGCATAGGGCCTTCTTCAGCGAAGGTGATTTTATCTTCAACCAAAGTGAGCCCAGACAAGCGGGCCAAGGACCTTACGCCGCCTGAACTCGGAAAATTGAAGGAGTTTATCGAACACAACTTCAAGACTGAGGGGGAGTTACGGGCTATGATCAGACAAAACATAACTCGCTTGAAGGACATAAAGTCGTACCGTGGTACCAGACATATCAAACGGTTGCCTACCCGCGGTCAGAGAACCAAGACTAACTCGCGCACTGTCCGTGGGAATGTCAGGAAGACAGCCGGCAGCGGTAAGCGCAAAGTCGAATTGAAGTAAACTTGAATCATGGCTGAAAAAGAGAAAAAGACCATAGAGAAGAAAGACGCGACCGCGAAGGCGGAGGCGGCAGCTGCCGCCGGAGCCAAGGAGGTTAAGAAGAGCTCGAAGCACATCGAGAACGGGCGCATTTATATCAGCGCTTCGTTCAATAACACCGCTGTCTCGGTTACCGACGAACGCGGCAATGTTGTAGCTTGGGCGACTTCCGGCGGGCTAGGCTTCGCCGGTCCTAAGAAGGCGACGCCCTTTGCTGCTTCCAAAGTGGTGGCAGCGATTGTCGAGAAGATAAACAAAACCGGACCGTTCAACGTCGATGTATACATTTCAGGCGTAGGCTCTGGTCGTGATTCAGCTCTGAGATCTCTGGCTACTTACCCTTTCAATATACTTTCCATAAAAGATGTCACTCCCATCCCGCACAACGGGGTTAAGCCGCCCAAAACCAGAAGAGTTTAATGTTTAGAGCCAAAGAAAAAAGAGAAAGAGCCTTGGGCGTGAAACTTTCTATAAAGGGTGCGCGTTCTGGTTCGCCTAAGTCGGCTTCCGTGAGACGTCCCTATCCGCCGGGAGTTCATGGCAAGGGCTTCAGGCGCTCCGGCAGTGAGTACAAGACGCAACTTCAGGAAAAGCAGAAGATTCGCTTCAGTTATGGTCTTAACGACCGCCAGATGAATAATTTGTTCCGTAAGGCTTCAGGGCGCCAGGGCAACATAACCGATAACGTTTTGCAGGCGTTGGAAAGCCGCCTGGACAACGTTGTTTACCGCCTCGGATTTGCCGAGAGCCGATCCATCGCCAGGCAGCTGGTCAGCCATGGCCACATGACCGTTAACGGCCGCAAGGTGACAGTGCCTTCCTATTCTGTAAAAGTTTCCGATCGGATCGGCATCCGTCCGGAATCCAAAGATCATCCTTACCTTAAAGGCATCGATGAGCGTACCAAGAATTACGTCGCACCAGCTTGGTTGGGCATCGACCCTGAAAAGCACGAGGGGGTCATGCTGGCCAAGCCCCAGGACGTGGATGTGACGTTTGATATCAATGCGGTAGTCGATTATTATTCAAGATAAAGCAATAAATACTACTCATGGAAGTCCCACATGTCAGCGAAAACATTAAGATAAACACCGTGTCGGAAGGCGCCTCCAAAGGTGTTTTCCAGGTAGAAGGCCTATACCGCGGTTACGGCACCACGATCGGCAACGCCTTGCGCCGGGTGCTTTTGTCATCCTTGCCGGGCGCAGCCATAACCAGGTTCAAAGTCAAAGGGGTAGGCCATGAATTCACGACCGTTCCGGGCGTGTTGGAAGACGTCGTGGAGATAGGTCTGAATCTTAAGCAGGTACGCTTCAAATTCTTCGCCAACGAGCCACAAGTGTTAGTACTTTCAGTTAAGGGCGAGAAAGAAGTTACGGCCGCCGATATCAAGAGCACGACGGAAGTGCAGGTTCAGAACCCTGATTTGCATATTGCTACCCTGACTTCAAAGATCGCCGAGTTGGATATGGAGATTACGGTTGAGAAAGGATTGGGCTATGTGCCGGTTGAGGCTCAGAAAGCCGAAAAGTTGTCCATTGGGACAATAGCTTTGGATGCCATCTACTCTCCGGTAAAAAACGTTAACTTTTCAGTGGAGAACATGCGGGTGGGTGAATACACCGACTACAACCGTTTGACCCTGGAAATCGAAACCGATGGGACGGTTTCGCCGTCGGACGCCTTGCACAAAGCGGCCAACGTCTTGCTGGATCACTTCAGCAAGATATCGGCAATGGAGGTCAAGGAGTTCGCGAGTGAAGAAGGGGTCGCGAAGGTTAAGAAAGAACCCAAGGCACGCGCTAAGAAAGCTAAGGCGGAGTAATGCAACACCGAAAGAAAGGCAACAGGAAATTCGGCCGGGTTCGTGGCCGTCGGATCAGTTTCTTAAAAGGTTTGCACCGGAATCTGATTATGGCGGAGCGGATTGTAACCACCGAGGCTAGAGCCAGAGAGATAAAACCTCAGGTTGAAAAGCTGGTGACTTTGGCTAAGAAGCAAGACTTGGCGGCAATGCGCCTCTTGCTGGCCAGACTGCCCAATGACGCTGCCCTTAAGCTGTACTATGAGATTGCACCGCGTTACAAAGAACGCCACGGCGGCTATCTGCGGGTCGTCAAAATGGGTAGCACCCGTATGCGTGATGCCGCTCCCAAAGCCTTGATTGAATTCATATGAAGGAAGATCAAGCTTTAACTGAATACGTTGTTGACGTTAAGGATCAGCCGTTGGGCCGGATGGCTTCGAAGATAGCCGTTATGCTTCAGGGCAAGAATATGGCGTCTTACGACCATCGCAAACCCGGTGACGTAAAAGTAATCGTCAAGAATATTAAAGATATAAAGATCACCGGCAAGAAACCCGAGCAGAAAATTTACTACCACCACGCCGGCAAGTTGGGGCATTTAAAGCAGCGCAAGTATAAGGACGTATTCAGCCGCAAGCCGAATTGGGTCTTGTGGCATGCCGTCCGGGGGATGTTGCCCAAGAATACCTTACGGGCCAAGCGCTTAAAGAATCTGATATTTGAAGCATAACCATGGCGAAGGAAACAAAATCAACAACTAAGACATCGACTGCCCGTAAGGCCGAACCTTACTTCGAGGGAATCGGCCGCCGCAAGGAGGCCATCGCCCGCGTCCGCTTCTATCCAGCTAAGGCTCAAAAATCATCGATTTTGGTGAACGAGCGGGACTACAAGTCCTATTTCCCGATACTGCGTTTGCAGATTGATCTTGCTAACCCCCTCAAGGCGGTGAGGGCTGTCCCCGAAAAATTCGGCGTCAGTGCCTTGGTCTCAGGAGGGGGATTGACTGCTCAGGAGGAAGCGATCCGCTTGGGTTTGGCCAGGGCTCTTATCAAATTCAGTCCCGAAGCCAGGAAGGATCTCAAGGTACTAGGCCTGCTCTCGCGCGACGCCAGAGTCGTCGAGAGGAAAAAATATGGCTTGCGTAAAGCTCGTCGGGCAACACAATGGAAGAAGCGATAATCGCTTCTTCCATTTTATTTTGGTAGATGGATAAAAAACCTCATTTGTCGCTCATAATAGCCGCCTGTGATGGCGAGGCTGACAGGCTGCCACTCACTCTGGTGGATGCCGACCGACACCTGCGGAATTCCGAACTAACCTACGAAATAATAGTCGTCCGCAGCGATCTGGTTAACGGAGCGGTGGAGCAGTTGGACAGATTTGCCAAGCTTTTGGGGGACGTGAAGATAATAGCGGCCGAAGGCAAGGGGCGAGGAACAGCTGTCAAAACTGGCATGCTAGCCGCCCGCGGCAAATACCGGGCTTTTATCGAGGCCGATAACCCGATCTCAATTGATCAAATTGTCGACGCCCTGCCTTATTTTAAGAACGGCTATGATGTTGTGGTCGGCTCGCGCAGTATGAAAGGCGGCCGCCATGGCCAGGTATGGTACAGGATTGTGGCCGGCGAGCTGATGAATTTGCTTATGCAGGTGTTGTTGTTGCCGGGGATCTGGGATGCGCACTGTCCTTTGAAAGTCTTCCGCGATGACGTGGCTGAGAGAGTGTTCGGATTGTCTAAAATAAACCGCTCCGGATTCGATGTCGAAGTCCTCGCTTTGTCCAAGAAACTGGGCTACAAGGCAAAGCAGATCCCCGTCGTCTCCGCGTTCGATTACAGTTATAGAGTCAAACCGGTTTCATCGAGGAGTATGGTATGGGACGCGCTCCAGACTCGCTTCTGGCTGTGGGCGGACAAATATAAGTTTTACGTGGATGCGCCTCCCAAGTAGTGCGGAGTTGAATATGCAAGAGAGATGTGAGAAAGTAAGACAATCAAAATTTGAAAATGGAATTTTATTTAACTAAGGAACGTCTCGAGGAACTCAAGAAAGAATTGGAAGAACTGAAGAACGTGGCTCTGCCTAAAGTGGCCGAGCAGTTGAAGCGGGCCAAGGAGTTCGGCGACTTGTCCGAAAACTCAGAATACCAGGCTGCCCGCAGTGAACGGGAAAATATTGAATCACGCATCGAGGAAATAGACGCGATATTGAGAAATCCGGTGATTATCGAAAAGAAATTTGGATCGGACGAGGTCTCGATAGGAGCTACGTTGGAAATTACCCGGGAAGGCGGCAAGAGTCTTACCCTCACCATCGTCGGCTCCAATGAAGCTAAACCTCAGGAAGGGCTGATATCTAACGTGTCACCGCTGGGCCGTGCCTTGCTAGGCCATCGGGTTGGCAGCTCGGTGGAGGTAGAGACACCTAACGGCAAAGTGACTTATACTATAACCAAGATACGCTAGTATCGATCTACGATGCTCGATTCTATCCGTGAAGAACGCTTGAGAAAGCTAAAGCATTTGCAAGCTCTGAAGCTGGACATTTATCCGGCCAAAGTGCAGCGCACTGCTTCGCTCTCCGAGGCAGTTAAGAAGTTCGCTCCGTGGAGTAAATCCAAGAAGCGGATTTATCTTGTCGGAAGGGTCAAGTCCGTCCGCGATCAGGGCAGAATACTATTCATGACCATCGCCGACCAGGACGGGGAGATCCAGGTGGTTGCTCAGCAATCGACCTTGAAAGACTTCGAGCTGTGGAAACATTCCGTGGACATGGGCGACTTCGTGGAAGTGGCGGGAACACTGTTCAAGACCGAGCGGGGCCAGATAAGCATCAGCGCCCGCGGCTTGCGGATCGTGTCCAAGGCTCTGCTGCCCATCCCCACCGAATTCTACAGCCTGCATGACGTTGAGACGCGCCTGCGCAAGCGCTACCTGGATTTGCTGACCCATCCCGAAACCAGAGATCTTTTCCGCAAGAAAAATATCTTCTGGAAAACCATAAGGGACTACCTGGCCAAAGAGGGGTTCATGGAAGTCGAAACGCCGGTGCTGGAAGCCACGCCCGGGGGAGCCGATGCGGAACCGTTTGTAACCCACCACAGCGCTCTCGACACCGATTTCTATCTCAGGATCTCGCTGGAGATAGCGTTGAAAAAACTGATCGTCGGCGGCTACGAGAAAATATTCGAAATCGGCCGAGTTTTCAGGAATGAAGGCATCGATGCCGAACACCTGCAGGATTACACCGCCTCCGAATTTTACTGGGCTTACGCCGACCGCGAAGACATGATGAAGCTGGTGGAGAGTCTTTATAAGACCGCGATCCGGGCTGTGAACGGCGGGATGGTGACCACCTATAACGGCGAAAAGATAAACTGGGGCAAGAAGTGGCCACGAGTCGATTACTACAACATTTTCAAGGAGAAAACCGGCTTGGATCTCGGTCGGGCCAGCCTTGAAGAGTTGCGGCACAAGGCTGAGGAGATGAATCTACGTCCGGAGCGTTCACTCGGCCGGGGCCGGCTGATCGATCTTATTTTCAAGCAGATACGGCCGCAGTTCGTCCAGCCCTGTTTCCTGGTTGGCCACCCCAAGGATATTTCGCCGCTGGCCAAAGCTGATCCGAAGGACTCAAGCCGTGTTTTGCGTTTCCAGGTTCTGGCGGCTGGGTCGGAAGTTGGCAACGGTTGGGCAGAACTAAACGACCCAGAGGATCAGCGCCGTCGCTTTGAGGAGCAAATGAAACTACGGGCGGCGGGGGACAAGGAAGCCCAGCGCTTGGACGAGGATTTCTTGGAAGCCATGGAATACGGCATGCCGCCCACCGCCGGCTTCGGCGTTTCGGAGCGGCTGTTCGCCATCCTCGTCGACAAACCTATCAGGGAAACGATATTCTTTCCGCCTATGCGGCGAAAGGAGTAGAGGCTATAATAACAGCATGAGGAAAGTGATGATCTTCGGCATCTTTGATGGCCTGCATGAAGGCCATCGCAAGTTGCTCCGCGAGGCCAAAAATCTAGGCGACTACTTGGTGGTAGTCGTGGCTCAAAACCACATTGTGGAACAGCTCAAAGGCTCGCAGCCGCGGCTAGATCTGGCCGAGCGTTTTGCTCATCTCGAGTCCGAGGACGGCGTTGACCAGGTTTTAGTGGGCGATGAGGAACAGGGGACGTGGCAGGTTATAAAAGCCAACCATCCGGACGTCATTGCCTTGGGCACTGACCAGAAAACGCTTAAGGCTGATTTGGAATCGCACTTGAACGAATTCAATCCCAAACCTGAGATTGTCACGCTAGATACTTACGAACCCAATCCCCAGCCGACCAATGGTTGACATAAAGTTCATCCGCGAAAATCAGGACGAGCTTAAAGAGGCTATAAAAAACAAAGGAATCGCGTTGGATTTGGACGAGTTGCTTGCGGTTGACGCTAAGCGGGTTGAGCTGCAGCTGGCGGTAGAACAGTTGCGCGAGTCCAGGAACAAGCTGAACGACAATATAACCAAGGCGAAAGGCGACGTCGAACGGCAGTCTATTATACGTAAGGGCAAAGAGGTCAAGGAGAAATTGGCCGACCTGGAACCGAAGTTCAGCGGGGTTAGCTTGAGATTCGATGAACTCATGGCCAGGGTGCCGACCATTCCATCGTCGGATACGCCTGTCGGCCGGAGCGATGCCGATAACGTGGAGGTTTATCGCTGGGGCGAGCCCAAGAAATTTAACTTTGAGCCAAAGGACCATATCGCACTGGGCAAGTCGTTGGATATATTGGATTTCGACAAAGGAGCCAAAGTCGGCGGCTTCCGCGGCTACTACGTGAAGAACGACGGCGTGCTTTTGGCCATGGGCATCATGATGTACGCCATCAAGAAAATGGTCTCCAAAGGCTACCGGCCGATGATTCCGCCGACGCTGGTCAAGTCCTTCGCCCTTTTCGGGAGCGGCTACTTTAAGGGGCTGGAATACGATGCTGGGATTGACGAGATATACGAAGTGGCTACTTCAGACAAGGAGGTGACGGGAGAGGTAAGCAAGGATAAAAAATTTTTGGTGGGCACGGCCGAGCCGTCGCTCCTGGCTTACTATTCTGGCGACATCCTGAAAGAGGAAGATCTGCCGCTTAAAGTTTGCGGCTACAGCCAATGTTACCGCAGCGAGATAGGTAGCTATGGCAAGGAGACCAAAGGCCTATATCGCGTCCATGAGTTCATGAAGGTTGAACAAGTTGTCTTGACAACCGCCGATGTGGATCGGGCCAACAAACTTCAGGACGAAATGACCGCCATCTCCGGCGAGATGCATGAGGAGTTGGGCTTGCCGTACCGTAGAATACAGATCTGCACCGGCGACATGAGCGCCGGCAAATACCGGGCCTTCGATCTCGAAGCCTGGTTGCCGGGAATGAAAAAGTGGGGCGAGACTGGCTCGGCCAGCAATTTCCTGGACTGGCAGGCCAGGCGGCTAAACATTCGTTACACTGACAAAAACGGCGAGAAGAAATACGTTTATCTCCTCAACAACACCGCTTTGCCCAGCCCGAGGATATTCATCGCCATCCTGGAGAACTATCAGACTAAAGACGGACACGTAAAGGTCCCCAAAGTTCTCCGGGAGTATGTTGGTAAAAAAGAAATCGGAGACTAAACGTCGCCGCTGGCTGATCGTCGGCTTGGTTTTGCTCGTGGTTATAGCGGGCGCTGGGTTTTACGCCTTCAAATACACCGGCTTGTTCAGGGTAAAAAATATCGATATCAATATTGCTGGCGGTTACAGTGGTATACAGCTGACCGTGGCTGATATCTTGGGCAACCGACCCTACCCTAACATATTCACGCCTTTTCCCGCGATTGATCTGGCCCAGTTTCCTTATATTGCGAGCTACACCGTTTCCGAGAACTACCTGCAACGCACAGTGGGTGTGGAAGCGGTGGCCAGGCAGCGCGCTTTCATCTGGTGCATGACCGCCTCCCAGGATTGCTATTGGGTGGATGACACCGGCTTTGCGTTTGATACGGCACCGCAGTCTTCGGGAGGGGATTTGGGGATCGTGGTCAGAGACTCTTCCAGCCGGGATATCGGCATCGGCGACTATGTGTTGCCGTCCGACCAGTTCAAGAACTTCGTGGCTGATATCAATGTCCTAAACCAGCTGAATATTCCTATAACGGAGATAGAGATAAGCAATATTAACTATGAAGAGATGACAGTGGTTACAGCCGGCGGCCCGCAGATATATTTCGGTTTCACCTTTGATCCGGTGGTCTCAGGAGATGATCTGGTTCTGAAACAACTGCTGCAATCGGCCGACTGGAGTAAGTATTGTTACGTTGACTTGCGCACCATGTATAAGGCCTACACCAGCCTGACTTGCATGTAGGTCGTGGTAAAGTTAATGCAGGGTCGGAAAAGCTGATAAACATTAGCTCCTGCATATGTATGTCGCATAAGACACGTTATGCAATTAGCCAGTTTGGCCTCTATGTCCCAGGTGCCCCTTCCAGCTTGTAGATAAATATAGATGTACCGACAATGTAGTCCGGCTGCGGTATATTGCCCATACCTGGAGCAGGGGAGCGCAGATTAGTAAGCCAGGCATATGAACTTTCGGGATCGCGGTAGGTATTTCCCGCCAACGGCTCGGTAGCCAGTTGTAGTTGGCTGGCAGAAACAGCTAGCCAACTTATATCCTTCCAGCGCGGATCACCGTCGTTTGATTGCCATGGTACAGCAGCGTTGCCGAGATAGTAATTGACATTACCCCCACCGTAGTAATCGACTGCTATTGTCTTTATGTTGTTGTTTTGAACAAAGGTCGCTAAACGTCCTAGGTCTTGGCCCCAGTCATAGTTGGCCTCGGTCGCATATCTGTAGCCGTTATCTTTTCCGACGAGTTCGTTGAAGTACGACAGGTAGTAAGGATAGCTGGCCGCGACTTCACCCAAGAACCAGGCCAAGAGTAGAGCAACCAAGCACAGTTTCATGAGAAGATGGCCGTCCTGAGTCCACTTTTTTATGCCAGTGGCGATCAGAATGTAGACCAGCGGCAGTATCGGCAGCAGATAGCGCATCTCCGTATTCAGCGGGCTGGCGATATTCCATACAAGATACAGGATTATGAATAAGAACACGGAGAACTCTTGGAAGTTGGTTCCGAGATATTCGGCGAAGGTGGGATGCTTACGCTTTATCGCTCGGATTATATTGAACAGCGAGAGCCCTATGGTTATGAGCAGCAAGATAGTAACCGGCAAAGGTTCCTTAAGTGCATATATGACTGGCAGGTCGAGTATGTCGCCTACATTTGTCACTTTGCCCATGAAGTACAGATTGGTTCCGGTGGTGGCTTGCTGGCTGGAAGTTAGGTTGGAAAACAGATGCAGGGGATAGGCAGCCAGAGCCAAGCCAATCGCCAATATCAGGATCATCGTTCCGTAGTAACTTAGAATGTTCTCCCATATTTTCTTGGAGCGCATTCTCCTGACGTTCCAGCGGTCACGACCAACAATCGTCGCTGCATAAAAAGTTGTCAGCATGACAAAGAACACAATAAGCAGCGGCGTCGACGCTCCCAGCAATTCAGCCGTGCCGAAAGCCAAGCCGGCAATGATGAGCCGCTTTGGCGACGGTGAAGAGACGTATCGGTCGAAGGTGTATATCGCAAGAAGTACGCCGAGGGCTGCGCTTATGTCGGTTGTAAGGTAATGACTGTTGGCTAGAACTGTCGGCGACAGCCCAAATAGCAGCGAGGGTAAAAGAGCCCACCATTTTCCAAGTGATCCCCGGCTGAAATAGTAAATAAGAACAATAAGCAGCAGCGTAAGCAGGATCGGTATCAGCCTGTAGTTTTGGAACTGTAGACCGCTGTAATTAGCGGGCCAAAAGGCTGATTCACCCGCGACCGGCGATTCCTGCCTTGAGACCGAAAACGTTATCAGAAAAGAAGCTAAAACCGTTGTTGCCAGCAGGATAAAAGGCGCCCATTTAGTGATTTTCTCCATATATCGGTTATTATAAGTCTGAAAGTATGGCTGCACTATTGTGGACAAAACACGCCAAGGCCAAGATGCGCTACTGGTCGCTATCGGAGGCCAGGGTAAGAAGGGTCTTGCATTCGCCCTACCGCATTGAAGAAGGTATAGCTCCCGGCACGGTGGCCTTGCTCCAGGTGGCCGGAAGCAAGAAGCATCCCTACGAGATTTGGGTGATGCTCAATGAGCGTGGCAAGGAACGGAAGGTGATTTCGGCTTGGCGATATCCGGCCAGGACCAAGCCGGGCGAGCCGCTGCCTCCGGAAATACTCAGAGAATTCAAGGAGGCGTTGATATGAGAAGGCGGGTGCTCGGCAAGAAATTTTTTGATGAACCGACCTTGGATGTCGCCAGATCGTTGTTGGGTAAATATATGGTGCGCCGTCGCGGCAAAACGGAGAAAGCCTATATGATAACCGAGGTGGAGGCTTATGACGGCCCGAGAGACAAGGCCTCGCATGCCTCTCACGGCCGAACGCCCCGGGTGGAGGTGATGTTCGGAGAAGCGGGCAAACTGTTCGTATATTTTACCTATGGGATGCATTGGATGCTCAATGTGGTGACGGGACCCAAAGACTATCCGGCCGCGGTTCTCGTAAGAGGGGTGGAAGGTATAAACGGGCCGGGGCGGGTTACCAAGAAACTTTTGGTGGATAAAAAGCTCAACGGTAAAAAAGCCGCTCCCTCGAGCGGGCTGTGGTTTGAAGATAGAGGAATTGCAATCAGGCGGTCAGCGATTAGCCGCACTTCCAGAATAGGAGTGAGTTACGCCGGCTCTTACTGGGCCTCGCGCAAATACCGGTTTGTATTGTCGGTGTAGTGATTCAAAAGACTAGTCCGATACATTCCAGAGTGCCCTCCATAGCTTTACGCGACGGAGGGCGTTTCAACTATAATAATGTTATGTATTTTTTTATTATAAAGAGCTTAAAAATCAGAAATAAACACTTAATCTAATGAAAGCAGTTGTTTTGGCCGCGGGTTTGGGAACCAGAATGCGGCCCCTAACCGACACCATCCCCAAACCACTCCTTTTAATCAACGGCAAGCCACTCATTGAGCGCATCATAGCCACATTCCCACAAGAAGTAAGCGAGGTGATGGTCGTCGTTGGTTACAAGGGCGATCAAATAAAGAACTTCTTGGGCGAAAATTTCTTGGGGAGAAAAATAATTTACCGGACGCAGGATGATCCAACATCCGGAACTTTCAATGCCCTGCAGCTTTGTAAAGATCAATTGAAATGGGGGGAAAACTTCTTTGTCTTCTATTCCGACGACCTCATCGATCCGGAAACGCTCCGGGAAATGATGAAGTATGAGCTCGCGGCCGCCGTCTCTACGTCAGAAACCCCTCAAAAATTCGGCGTCGCAGTGCTCGATAATAAAGGCAACATAAAGGAAATAACGGAGAAGCCAGAGCATCCGCTTTCAAACATCATCTTGGCAAGCGGCCTCCTGCTCGACAACAGAATATTCGACTACGAACCTAAAACCCAGGAGGGAAAAGAAAGGTATCTCTCCTATGCGCTCTCACGCATGGTGAAGGATTACCACGTGAAAGCGGTTCCCGCTCAGTTTTGGTTTCCTGTCGGGACGCCCGAGGATCTGGATAAAGCTAATCAGTTACTCTTGTAGAGTTTTCTGAGGGCAAATATTTTATTCTCTTCAAAATGCCTGCCCATCAGGTGGCATAGCCCTGGCCTCGGCTGGCGCCTTGGCTCGCTTGAGACGGAGATTAAGCTTATATATTAACGCCTGATTGATCCGATTTTGTAACTGTCGGTAGTTGGAGATTGCCCTAAATAGTCGTTGACACGCTTGCCAGGCCAAGCGTAAAGTTTGGGATAGCTAGCCCCCTGAGGAACAAACCGGGGCTGGTTTTCGAGTTTCGATGGATTTCAAATTAGTGTCAAAAAATAAACCGGCGGGCGATCAACCTCAGGCGATAAAGGAACTAGTCGCCGGTTTAAAGGACGGCGTGAGGGATCAGACCTTGCTAGGTGTCACAGGTTCCGGAAAGACGATGACCGTGGCCCACGTCATTGAGCGGGTCAATTTACCTACCTTGGTTATAGCTCACAACAAGACGTTGGCGGCGCAGCTGTGCAATGAGTTCAGGGAACTGTTCCCGCAGAACGCCGTCAATTACTTCGTGTCTTATTATGACTACTACCAGCCTGAGGCTTATATGCCGACTACCGACACCTATATCGCCAAAGAGGCGATGATCAACGATGAGATCGACCGGCTGCGCCATGCTGCGACAACAGCCCTCCTGACGCGACAGGATGTGATAATCGTTGCTTCCGTTTCCTGTATCTATGGATTGGGTGCCCCGGAGACCTATAAAGAGAACATTCTTCATTTCCATGTTGGCGATGAAGTCGACCGAAAGACTCTCGCGCGCAAGCTGGTGCAGATCCAATTCAAAAGAACCACCGCTGACCTGAAGCGCGGCACTTTCCGTCTGCGCGGCGACGACTGGGAAATCATGCCGCCCAACGAGGAGATAATTTATAACCTCAAAGTTGAAAACGGGAAAATCGCCGAGATGTATGCTGTCGATCCGGTCGTCGGTTTCAGGGAAGGCAAGACCCCACCCGTAAAAGAAGTCATCGTTTCACCGGCCAGACACTTCGTTACCCTCGCCCTGGAGCGGGAGAAGGCCATTGGGATTATTAATAATGAGCTGGCCGAGCAACTCAAGAAGTTCGAGGCCGCTGGAAAATATCTCGAGGCTGAACGGCTGGAACGCCGCACCAAGGCGGACGTGGCCATGATCCGCGAAGTGGGCTACTGCAACGGCATTGAAAACTACTCGCAACCTTTGTCGGGTCGGCCGCGCGGTGCCCCGCCCGACACCTTGCTGGATTATTTCCCCAAGGATTTCCTTATGGTCATAGATGAGTCGCATGTGACTGTTCCGCAGTTGCGCGGCATGTACGAGGGCGATGCTGCCCGTAAGAAAATCCTTATAGATTACGGTTTTAGGCTGCCTTCGGCCGCCGACAACCGCCCGCTGACTTTTGATGAATTCAGGGCGCATATGCCCCAGACCATATATACTTCGGCCACACCCGGTCCCTATGAGCGCAAGGTAAGCTCGAAGATCGTGGAACAAGTCATCCGTCCCACCGGTTTAGTTGATCCCAAGATCACCATCAGACCTGCCCGCGGGCAGGTCGACGATCTGATACCGCGTCTTAAGCAGCGGATAGAGACTGGGGACAGGGTATTGGTCACAACGCTTACCAAGCGCATGGCGGAAGACCTGGCCAGTTACTTGGAGGAGTTGAAGATAAAGGTCAGTTATTTGCACAGCGACGTCAAAACGCTGGAACGCATCCGTATTCTGACCAACCTTCGCAAGGGTTCAGCCAAGGGTGGTTTCGATGTCGTGGTGGGAGTGAACCTCTTGAGGGAGGGTCTGGACTTACCCGAGGTGTCGCTCATAGCCATTTTGGACGCTGACAAGGAAGGTTTCTTGCGCAGCGAGACGGCTCTCATCCAGACCATCGGCCGCGCCGCCAGAAACGCCAACGGCGAGGTGCTGATATATGCCGATAGCATCACCGGTTCCATAAAGCGAGCTGTCCAGGAGACGGAGCGGAGACGCAAGATACAACTTGAATACAACAAACGGCACGGCATTACTCCCCAAACCATCATCAAACCGATATCCGACATACTGCCGGTGACGGAGGACGTTTTGAAGCTGGAGCTGGCTCCTTTACCCAAGGCCAAGCGCGAAATGGAGAAACTGCTTCGGGTCAAGACGGCGGAGATGCACGAAGCAGCTAAATGCCTCGATTTCGAACTGGCAGCCGTTCTCCGCGATGAGATCAAAATGCTGGAGAGCAAGATAAAAAGCGATAAGAAACAACCCAATGAAGGATAAGATAATCATAAAAGGCGCCAGGGAACATAACCTGAAGAATATCAACCTGACTTTGCCTCGGAACAAGATGATAGTGTTCACCGGCCTCTCAGGATCAGGCAAATCGTCGCTGGCTTTCGATACCATCTTCGCCGAGGGGCAACGCCGCTATATCGAGTCGTTGTCGGCCTATGCCAGGCAGTTTCTGGGCCGACTGGATAAACCGGATGTCGACGAGATCGAAGGCTTGTCGCCGGCCATATCCATCGATCAGAAAGCCCATTCCTCCAATCCGCGCTCGACCGTGGCTACCATCACCGAGATTTACGATTACCTCCGCGTGCTCTTCGCCCGCGTGGGCACGCCCTACTGCCCGATCTGCGGCAGTGAAATAAAGAAAATGACGGCCAGCGAGATAGTGGATGCCGTCGTCGCCTTGGTCAAGGACAGCAAGGACGTTAGCCAACTGGTGGTGCTCTCGCCGGTGGTTCGGGGCCGAAAAGGGGAATATTACCAGCTGCTCTACGATTTGCTGAACGCCGGTTTCAGGGAGGTGCGCATCGACGGCGAACTGAAATCGCTGCGAGACAGGATAACCTTGTCGCGCTACAAGCAGCATACGATCGAGGTGGTGGTCGATCGCATCCCGACGACGCTTGATTTTGGCGACAAAGACAACCGCCTGCGTTTGAGCGAGGCCATCGAGTCGGCTTTGAAGTACGGCGAAGGCGTCGTCGCGGTGCGAACCGACAAGGAGGTCCAGTTTTCTTCTAGGTTTTCCTGTCCCCGCGACAACTTCTCTTTTCCGGAGATCGAGCCGCGGCTATTCTCGTTCAACAGCCCTTACGGCGCCTGCGAAACCTGCCATGGTTTGGGGACGGAAAGCATCTGGTCGGAAAAACCTTGCCCGGACTGCCGCGGGCGTCGCTTGCGGCCGGAAGCGCTAAACGTACTCATTGATGGCAAGAACATTACGGAGGTCACGGCTCTGTCCATCGATCAATCCTTTAAGTTTCTCGATAAGGCTCCGCGGAAGTGGTCCGACAAGAAAAGGGAGATCGGGGAGTTGCCTTTGAAGGAGATAAAGAACCGGCTTGGCTTCATGATTGATGTCGGCTTGGATTATCTGACTTTGGACCGTCGCGCCGGGACGCTCTCCGGCGGGGAAGCGCAAAGGATACGTCTGGCTTCCCAGATAGGCTCGAAGCTGGTGGGGGCGTTATACGTCTTGGACGAACCGACCATAGGCCTGCATCAAAGAGACAACGCCAAGCTCATCGCTACCCTGAAGAACCTGCGGGATATAGGTAATACAGTGATCGTGGTTGAACATGACGAGGAAACGATACGCTCGGCTGATTACTTGGTCGATTTCGGACCTGGCGCCGGCGTACACGGAGGCAGGGTTGTCGCCGAAGGGCCGGTAGCCGATCTTCTGAAGGACAAGACCAAAGACTCGCTGACGTTGAGATATCTGCGGGGGACAGATAGGATAGCCGTTCCCGAGAAACGCCGACCGGTCAAGCCGAGCGGGGAATTTTTGAAGCTGCGGGGCGTGACCGAAAACAATCTGCAGGATATCGATGTCGACATACCTCTTAAGCATTTCACGGCGGTTACCGGGGTATCCGGTTCGGGCAAGAGCACCTTGGTTTACGATGTGATGTATAAGACCTTGGCCAACAAGTTTAACTACACCTCATTCCGGCCGGGAGCCCACAAATCGTTCTTGGGCATGGAATGGATCAACCGGGTCATAAATATAGATCAGTCACCCATCGGCCGGACGCCGCGTTCCAACCCGGCCACGTATGTCGGGGCCTGGTCTCATATTCGCGATTTGTTCGCCTCGACGGAGGACGCCCGAGTGAGAGGTTACAAACCGGGTCGGTTCAGCTTTAACGTCCGCGGCGGGAGGTGCGAGAACTGTGAAGGTCACGGTTACGTAGCCATCGAGATGCATTTCCTGCCGACGGTCTATGTGACCTGCGAAGTCTGCGGCGGCAAGCGCTTTGACCGCGAAACCCTCGAGGTGCGTTACAAAGGCAAGAACGTGGATGAGATTTTGAGGATGACTATCGAGGAAGCGGTCAAATTCTTCGATGACTACCCGCCGCTGTACGACAAGTTGAAAATTCTGGAAGAAGTCGGGTTGGGCTACCTCGAGCTTGGCCAATCAGCTACGACTCTGTCGGGAGGCGAGGCGCAGCGCATAAAGTTGTCAGCCGAGCTCGGCAAGCGTGACACGCACCGCACCATCTATCTACTGGACGAGCCGACGACCGGGCTGCACTTTGACGATGTGGCTAAACTCCTCCAGGTGCTGGATCGTTTGGTCATGCGGGGGAATACGGTTGTAGTCATTGAACACAACCTGGACGTCATTAAGTCGGCTGACTGGGTTGTCGATCTGGGGCCGGGCGGCGGCGAGAATGGCGGGAAAGTCGTGGCAGTGGGAACGCCGGAAGATATCGCCCGCAATCCCAAGAGTTGCACGGGAGAATACCTCAGGCACGTCTTGAAATAGTGTAGAATCTATGAGATGGACAAGGTGTTCGCAGGCAAGAAAGTAGGTCTTGCTCTAGGAGGTGGCGGTGCCAGGGGCATGGCCCACATTGGTGTGATTAAAGCGTTGGAAGCGGCTGCCATACCAATCCATGCCGTTGCCGGGACAAGTGTGGGCGCTCTGGTCGGCGGATGGTATGCCCTGCACGGTGAGGTTGATTCCTTGGCCGATGTAGTCTTGGGCATTAAGAAGCGCGATATGATCTCGAGTCTCAACTTCTACCTGCGCCGCGATGGAATGCTGTTCAAGAACCCGGCGATTGAGGAGACAGTGAAGGATAAAATCAAGAACAAGCAGCTTAAGGACTGCGTTATGCCCTTTGCAGCCGTGGCTACCGATGTCAAAAGTGGCGAGAAGGTAATTATAGAAAGCGGCAGCCTTTACGAAGCCATCCAAGCGAGCAGCGCGGTCCCGTTCGTATTCAAACCCGCTTCGGTTGGAGGAAGACTGCTGATGGACGGCGGCTTCGTCGACCCCATCCCGGCCGACGTCGTGAAAAGTATGGGAGCGGATTTTGTGATAGCGGTGGACGTGACCAGGGACTGGACGGACATAAGCGGCGGTCTGCCGGGTCTGATGGACATACCAAAGATGGTCGACAAGGTTATGGAGGCCATAGAGTATCAGATTGCGCGGGACCAGCTTGGTGCAGCAGATATAATCCTGCATCCAGCCGTGATACCTTTTAGCTGGCTGGACTTCTACCGTTCGGAAGAGATAATCGAGGCAGGAGCGAGAGAGACCAGGCGCAATATCAGTAAAATCTGCAGGAAGGCCGGTTATCCACCGATGCCCAAGTCGACTTTCGCTAAGTTTATCGATTTCCTTTCCAGGGACTAACCAATCGGCTATGGACAAGGTTCTGTTTAAAAACCGGCCGGAGGTCAAAGTGAAAGACAACCTCTTACCGGAAACACCCGGGGTTTACTTGATGAAAGACGCCAACGGGCGTCTGCTTTATGTCGGCAAGGCTGGCAGCCTCAAGCGGAGGGTCTCGAGCTACTTCAATCGCCCGCACGATGCGCGGATCGAGAGAATGGTAAGCGAGATAAGGAAGATAGATTATTTCAAGACAGATACAACCCTGGAAGCACTAATATTGGAAGCCCTGCTCATAAAGAGGCATCGCCCGCCCTACAACGTAAAGGACAAGGACGACAAGAGTTTTCTATATATAGAGGTTGCCAGGGACAAATTCCCTCGGGTGATGCTGGTGCGGGGCAAAAGCGCCTCGGGCGGCCGGAGATTCGGACCGTTTACTTCGGCTTCGAGCGCCCGCATAGCGCTGCAGATAATAAGGAAAATATTCCCGTTCAGCGTCCATCTGCCGGAGGCCATCGGCAAGTTCAAGCGTCCTTGCTTTGATTATGAAATAGGACTTTGTCCGGGGACCTGCGTGGGCAAAGCGGACAGAAGGAGTTATCTCAGCAACATACGCAATATTGAAAAGTTGCTGAGCGGGCGCAAGAAAGAGGTTGTTCGCTCGTTGGAGCGCCGGATGAAAGCGTCTTCGTCTCACCTTGAATTCGAGGAGGCTCAAAGGTTGAAGCGGCAGATATTTGCGTTACAGCACATTGAGGACACGGCCCTGATCGGTGAGGATGCCCAGGCATCGGCCGAGTGGCGTGGCCCGCATCGCATCGAAGGATATGATATCTCGGACATATCGGGGCAGTCCGCGGTAGGCTCAATGGTTGTGTTCACAGACGGCAAGCCGGACAAAAACGAATATCGTCGGTTCAAGATACGTACCGTGATTGGTGCGAACGACTTCGCCATGCTCCAGGAGATTATGCGTCGCCGTCTTCGCAACCGCTGGCCTCTGCCGGACCTTATCCTGATTGATGGAGGCATGGGTCAGGTCAACGCCGTCCGCGAAGCGGTGACTGAATTCGGGTTGAGGATACCGATTGTGGGTATGATCAAAGGACCGGATCGCAAGGACACCCGGCTGGTTGGCAGCGTGACCGGCCTTCTTGATAAGAAGGTTTTGATTCAGGTCAGGGACGAAGCTCACCGTTTTGCCATTAACTATCACCGTCGGCTGCGTGGCGCCAACTTCGTGCGGGATTGAAGACAAATAAAAGCCGCTATAAGTTAGCGGCTTTTATTTACTCTCTTATTCCAAGCCTTACTTCACAAGCCTGATTTTTCTGTCGAATACGCTAGCTAACTTGTGGAGGGTTGCTATGGAGAAGTTGTGAGTGCCGGACTCGATCCTAGCAATAACAGATCTTGGCATTTCAGCTTTTCTTGCAACTTCCCCTTGAGTCATTCGCCTCTGTTGGCGGAGAATTCTTATGTCGTGTGCCAGCTTTAGCCGGCTCATCTCTTCGGTGAAAGCTTTCTTGAATTCAGGATTTTTCTGTTTTTGTTTGATTAGAGCAGAGAGAGGGGTGAATACGGTTACACTATTTTTATTCTTTCCTGTGTTTCTCATATCTTTTTTATTGTTTCTTCTGATCGTTCGTTACCGCTAGATATATCTGTTCCGCCCGGTGAATGATTCTTGGGGGCGTTTTCTGACTTTTCTTCCGAAAAACATCCACAGCGTATATCGTTTCCTTATGCTTGAAGTACACGATACGGTAAGGGCCAACAGTGAGTTCCATAACCTTGCCTTTCAATGGTTTAATTGCGAGTTCTTCTGTCCAACCGTTTTCGAGAGCATTGAGGTGGGCGAGCACTTTTGCTGCATCTTTAGCTGGGAGACCTTCAACGTACCCTGTGACCTCACTAAATGGCAATAAATTCAATTTAAATATTTTGTGTTGAATCGACCTTTTGTATTAATGTAGCATATATGCTACATAGATGTCAAGATTAATTGGTAAATCAGGGTTGGGGAGTGTAGAATTGCCAGAGATATCGTATGAAACAGCTTTCTATAGGCATAGTTGGTTTGCCCAACGTAGGGAAGTCGACTTTGTTTAATCTTTTAACCAAGCAGCATGTGGTGGCTGCCAACTATCCCTTCGCGACGATAGATCCCAATGTCGGGGTCGTGGCCGTACCGGATACAAGGATAAACAAGCTGAGCGAGATGAGCCACTCCGCCAAACTGATTCCGGCTGTGGTCGAGTTTTACGACATAGCCGGCCTAGTAAAGGGGGCCAACAAGGGCGAAGGATTGGGCAACCAATTTCTTTCGCATATCCGCGACGTGAGAGCCATCGTTCAGGTAGTGCGCTGTTTCCCCGAAGGAGAAATAATCCATGTTGAGCAGGGTATAGATCCGCTGCGCGATATAGATATCATCAACACTGAGCTGATACTCAAAGATCTGGATACCGTCGACCGGAAGCTGCAGAAGCTGGAGGGTGAAGCTAAAAGCGGCGACAAAAATAAGATCGATGACCTGGCCACGGTGCGCAAAGTCCGCCAGGCCTTGGATGCGGGAGTGATGTTGCATAACTTTGAGGCGGCGGTTATCCAGGAGCCCGTAATCAAGGAGCTGAATCTGCTTACAGCCAAATCTCAGATATACCTGTTGAATGGCAGGGAGTCAGACGTCACGGCAGGGCTGGTTGACACGATAAAGAAACTGAAATCAGACTATCTGGTATGCGACCTTGGCGGGCAGCCTGATTTGAACATGCTTATCAAGAAGGCATACGAGGTACTGGGGCTGATAAGTTTTTTCACTACCGGGGAGGATGAAACGCGCAGCTGGACGATTGACCGCGGCGAGAAGGCTCCCCAAGCAGCCGGTACAATACACACCGATTTCGAAAACAAATTTATAAGAGCAGAGGTGGTCAACTGGGAGAAATTGTTGGAAGCTGGTTCTTGGGCTGCGGCCAGACAGAAAGGATGGCTGCGTCTGGAGGGTAAAGATTATGTAGTCCAGGACGGCGACGTTCTGGAAATAAGGCATGGTTAATCGGATGGCTGGCAATAAAATGATCTCATCCCAAGAGCTGGCGGAGCGAAAGCGGCGGGCGGCACTTATTCTAAAGAGGCTGAAGAAATTGATACCCGACGCCAAGCTGGCCCTGCACTATTCCAACCCGTGGGAGCTGTTGGTGGCGGTGGTTCTATCCGCTCAATGCACTGATAAGAAGGTGAACGAGGTCGCTGAAAAACTGTTCAAAAAGTACCGCAAGTTGGACGATTATGTGGAAGCCGACCTGCACGAGTTTGAGAACGATATCCGACAGACCGGTTTCTACCACAATAAAGCCAAACATATCTTAACTGCAGCTAAGATAGTCAAAGAGCGTTTTAACGGCCGGGTGCCCAAGACGATGGAGGAAATAATCAAATTGCCTGGAGTTGCCCGTAAAACGGCCAACATAGTTCTAGGCGAGGCCTACGGGGTTATCGAGGGCATAGCGGTCGACACCCATGTGCGCCGGCTCTCGAAGCAACTCGGCCTGACCCACGAGTCGGATCCGGTGAAGATAGAGCGCGATCTTATGGCCATAATCCCCAAAAAGGACTGGCTTAAAACAAACTACTTGTTGGTAGAGTACGGTCGGCGCTACTGCCCGGCTAAGCTGCATAACCATGCAGCCTGCCCGTTAAATAAGGTAAAATAAACTTATGTTATCGTTGGATGATTTCAAGAAAGTCGAGCTGCGCATAGCCAAAATATTGGCGGCTGAAAGGATGGAAGGTTCAGAGAAGCTGCTTAAGCTGAAGGTCAGTCTGGGCAGTGAGGAGCGGCAGATTATCGCCGGTATCGGCAAGAAGTACGAGCCGGACGGTTTGGTGGGCCATGAAATAGTGATTGTGGCCAATCTGGAACATCGTCAGCTCATGGGCCTTGAATCGGAAGGAATGTTGCTTGCGGCCGATGCCGACTCCGGTCCGGTTTTTCTCGAGCCGGAGAGCGAAGTTGAGCCAGGCTCGGAAATACGCTAGCACTTACAAGGTTGCATAGCGTGTCTTATACGGCACGGTTTGCGCTGGGTTTTAAACCTTGTCGGTTCTCTTAAGCTTGTTATTGGAATGGTGCCTGTAGTCTAGTGGTAAAACTGCGGCCCGTGGAGCCACTATCAAGAGGTCAATTCTCTCCAGGCACCCTCTATCGTTGCGGTATGACAGTGGTTGAAGTGGCTGTTAAGTGATGAGCCATCGATAGAAATATCTTGATGGCTCTTTTTGTTCATGAATGGAGGGCGTTCCCGCGAGGATGAAAGTGGACGATATTTGGATTTTGTTTAAGTCTGCGTAAGAATTTCTCTCACTGTAGCATCGGCGAAAATCTTCATGGTGTCAAATATTTCCAGGTTTTTGTGGCTTGGGATGAGAAGCTGCAGATCGGTGCAGGCCAGAATGACGCAGTCGAGGTTTTTGCCGTCGAATTCATTAATGATATCAATGAGTTCCTCGCGATCCTTGTTCCTCTGTTGCCCGAGAACGAGATTCAAGATAAATCTGCCCATCTTGGCTTGCTGAAGTTCGTTCGGGGCGACGTACTCAATCCCGTTCTTGGCGAAGGCGTTCTCGTAGAGCTTGTTTTTGATGGTCGCGGAGGTGGAAACAATGCCCACTTTTTTCATCTTTTCCCGTTTGAGGAACTTGATCGTCTCTTCGACGATGCTCAAAACGGGAACACTGACGGCGCTCCTGATTTCATCTATGAATACGTGGAGAGAGTTGCAGGGCATAACAATGAAATCGGCCCCTGCTTTTTCGAGCCGTTGCGCTTCGGCCTTGAGATATGGGATGTATCGCTCCATACCTCCGCTTCTCAAAATTAAATCTTCTTCAATTTGATAAGGAAGTGGGACGCTCGAAATAATCACTGCGGGTCTCGCGGTTTTGTCTTTTTTTTGACACGAAAAAATAATATCAAGATAAAACTCTGCCGTTGTTTCGGGGCCGAGTCCGCCGATGACGCCGACTGTTTTCATGTGTTGTGGTTGCTTATGAAACTAACTTTAGTTCAGTTCGAGTTCGGACGCAAGGCGTTGTTTGAGGAATGAGAGCTAACTGGTTATTTGGCCCCAAAGTTGCACAGTATGTCTTATACGGCACGGTTGTGTTGGTGTTCCACGATCTCACCAGCGAGATCAGGGAGGAGGTGTGGCGCGAATGATAAGTGGTATTATCATAATGTGGAATACGTGGAAAATTTTATCTACTGCACTGAGGAAGAGGTAATAGACTATCTGAAACGATTCGGTCGGGGGAAAGATAGCCGCGATACTGAATTATCTGAAGCGATTCGATTCAAGCGTCTCTACGAAAAAGAATTTAAGAAGCCGTTTCTGGTTGGTGTCCCAGTGAAGCCAGAGGGTATTAGACGGATACGGTCAGGAAAAATTTCTAGAATTGAGACGGTTAAGGAGTTCCGCGAAGATGATACTGATATCGACTTCTTAATAATCGACGCCTACGCTACACCCCGATACGGTTTTGAAGGAGATTTGTTCCAAATGAAGCGATTGACCACCTGGCAGTTCCATGACGATTTTAATACTTCTATCATCGAAGAATTAAAAAAGATTTTTGCAAAAGGCTATATGCAATCGCCCTATCTCACTCTGTATCTTGCCCTCAATTTAGCGCCCCAATCTCACGCTTCCAATTGGCAGATGATTTCTCGTTTCTGTACTGAAAACAAAGTTCCATTCTTACGGATCATTGTTGGTCCTATAGGAAATGAGAATGGCGAAGAATTATTGGTTGAAATCTTTCCACGGTTACATACTGTTAAACTCTAAGATATATCCATTTTTGCCCCCTTAGTACCTATAGCTGTGGATAACGATATCTCAGGAATACGCTAGCACTCAACCGATCTTCTATATGTGCCTTTTAGGATTGACAGCGTTGTCATAGGTTGCTTCTGTGTTTAGAATAATAGACGGAGCGGCAGTAAGAGCACTCACTCAATAACAAATAGTGTGGAGGTCACCTTCCGCCGCTCCATGCGGAAAATGAAACCCCGATCGGACGTGGAGCTTAAGGATGTGACCAATTACAAGATCGGGGGTAGGATACTTTACTTCTGCGAGGTCGATAAAGTCGAGGACATCGTAGAAGCATTAAACTTAGCCGAAACCGAGCACCTGCCCTTTTTTATTCTTGGCGCAGGAACCAATCTTCTGGCTAGTGACGCCGGATTCCCTGGTGTGGTTATAAAACCAGTTTTGCGTTCAATTGAACTTGAGGGCAGCAAATTAAAAGTCGGGTCTGGTCTGCTGGTTGACGAACTGCTTAATTTCACAATCGAGCATGCCCTATCCGGTTTAGAGTGGGCGGGAGGGTTGCCTGGTACAGTCGGCGGTGCGGTGAGAGGCAACGCTGGAGCGTTCAACGGCGAGACAAAGGATTTTATAACCGAGGTTATTAGTTTCGATACTAAAACAGGCCAACTTGTTAAGCGTGACAACACGGCCTGCATGTTTTCGTACCGCAACAGTATTTTCAAAGCTAAGGGCGATGAAGTAATTTTGTTTGTGGAGTTCAATCTTGCTAAAGGTGACCGCGGGGCCATAGCCGAGTCAGTCCAAGAAAAGATCGACTTCCGCAAGATACGTCATCCTCTTGAATTTCCCAGTGCGGGGAGCGTCTTTAAGAATGTGGATGTACGATCAGCGCCGCCGGAGTTGCTAGCCATACCCGGTTTGCTTATAAAAAATGATCCGTTCCCGGTCATCCCAGCGGCTCACCTGATAGGTCGTGCCGGTCTTAAAGGTTTGAGGGAGGGCGGAGCCATGATTTCTGAGAAGCACGCTAATTTTATAGTGAATTTCAATAATGCTACCTCGAGCGATGTCCGGAAGTTGATTGAGAAAGTAAAAACCGAGATCATGTCCCGCTTTGGAGTCCGACTTGAGGAGGAAATTTTACTAATTTGATCTGGTTTATAAGTTATCCACAGTTAACTTATTGTTATAATTAAATTAGAGAGTTCTAAAAGTTTCGAACAGCTATCAGGATCAACTTGGTCGATTATCCTGGTCAGCCTTGTAAGATAAATAATTTCTTGGCTGAAATGGCAAAGAAGAAGAAAGCAAAGAGTAAGAAAAAGAGATAGACTCGTGTGAGGTTTTAGAGTCTATGAGGCCCCGGACGCTAGATATCCGGGGCCTTTTGCAACCCCCTAGCTGTGAGATTATAATCAGGGCATGAATATCTCGGTGAAGGCCACAAATATAAGTCTAACTACTCCGCTCAAGGAGTATATTGATGAGAAAATCGGGGGATTAGAACATTTGTTAGCGCGGGTTGATACCAGCACCGTTAAGGCCGTGGTCGAAGTGGGTCGCGACAGCAAGCATCACCAAAAAGGGGATGTTTATCGGGCTGAGGTCAATATCGAGTTACCCGATGGTATGTTGAGGGCCGAGCATTCCGACTGGGACGTCAGGATAGCTATAGATTCCGTAAGGGATAAGTTACGGCGGGAGATAGAAAAATATCTTGATCGGCATGGTAAGGATCACCGGGGCGAAAGCCGAGCTGAACAATCGTAAGTTAATTTATGTCACTAACTAATTTCTGGAAGAATATCTTCGCTCCGAAGATGCCTGTCCAGGTTGCTGAAGCAACTGTACAGGAGAATGAGCTGAAAGCCCTGTCGGATGCGGAATTGCGCCAAGAAAGTTTGGAGTTGCGCAACATAGCCAGGGAAGGCGCGAACCTCGATACCATACTGCCCAGGGCCTTCGCAGCGGTTAGAGAGGCATCTCGGCGCACGCTTGGTCAGAGACACTTCGATGTGCAACTTTGGGGCGGCATAGTCCTGCACAATGGTGGTATCGCTGAGATGATGACCGGTGAGGGCAAGACCCTTGCCGCTACGGCGCCGATATACTTAAACGCTTTGGAGGGTAAAGGGGTTCATGTCATCACGGTCAACGACTATCTCGCGAAAAGAGACATGGTTTGGATGGGCCAGATCTATAACTTCCTGGGATTGTCTGTGGCCTGTATTGTTCATGAGGCCGCTTTTATTTACGACCCCGCATGGCACGTCGACAAGGAAAAAGCGGAAGTGCTGGATCACGAGCGGGATATAACGGGTAGTTTCTTGGTCAAAGAGGAATTTCTGCGGCCGATAACGAGGAGGGAGGCTTACCAAGCAGATATTTTGTATGGGACAAGCCATGAATTCGGCTTCGATTACCTCCGGGATAACTTGGCGGCCGGCGTGGAAACCCAAGTTCAGCGCGAGCTTAACTTTGCCATTATCGATGAGGTTGATTCGATACTTATAGATGAAGCCCGGACGCCGCTCATTATTTCTTATCCTGACACGGAATCGTCCGAACAGTACAAGACTTTTGCCAGAGCCGTGGCCCGTTTGGCGCCGGACATAGATTATACTGTTGACGAAAAAAACCGCTCGGTGGACATAACCAACGAAGGTATAGACCATATTGAGCAGCTGACGGGGATAAAAGACATGTTCTCGGCAGCGAATATGCGTCTGGTCCACTATCTTGAAGAGAGCTTGAAAGCCAGGGGTTTGTTCCAGCGCGACAAGGATTATGTCGTGAAAGACGGCGAAGTAATTATCGTGGACCAATTCACGGGAAGGTTGATGTTGGGTCGCCGTTACTCCGGCGGTCTGCACCAAGCTATAGAGGCCAAGGAAGGAGTCAAAGTTCAGAACGAATCGAAGACGCTAGCCCAGATAAGCATTCAGAATTACTTCCGTTTGTATAAGAAACTGGCGGGAATGACTGGAACGGCTCAGACCTCAGCTGAGGAATTTCATAAGGTCTACAACTTGGAGGTGGTAAGCATCCCGCCGAACAAGCCGCTAGTTCGCCAAGATAACCAGGATCTGGTGTACAAAACGTTCGATTCCAAGGTCAAAGCTTTAATCGCCGATGTAAAACGTCGCCACGATTTAGGGCAACCCATTTTGTTAGGTACGGTTTCCATCGAGAAGAACGAGATGATATCAAAAGCTTTGGATAGAGCCGGGGTCCCGCACGAGGTGTTGAATGCCAAGAACAACGAGCGCGAAGGAGCTATCATAGCTCAAGCCGGCCGAGCGGGGGCGGTAACTGTCGCCACCAACATGGCTGGGAGGGGAGTCGACATTGTCCTTGGGGGGAATCCTCCCGAGGCGGAGGCAGGAAGGAGAGTAAGAGAAGCAGGAGGGTTACATGTCGTTGGTACAGAACGACATGAGGCCAGACGCATCGACAATCAGCTGCGCGGTCGCTCCGGCCGCCAAGGCGATCCCGGTTCGACTCAATTTTATCTTTCTTTGGAAGATGATTTGATGAGGATCTTCGGCGGCAGCAGGATTAAACGCTTGATGGAGAAGTTCGATCTTCCAGAGGACATACCAATATCGGCCGGACTAGTATCCTCGGCTATTTCTCAAGCGCAGAGCAAGGTTGAAGGCATCAACTTTGATGTCAGGAAAAACTTGCTTGAATACGACGACGTCCTCAATAAACAGCGTCTAGCTATATATGAAAAACGCCAGAGGTTGTTAATCGCCTTGCACGAAGGTGATCTTAGTCAGATTTTGGATGGGGCTATCTCGTCGCAATTCGAAAGGATGGAAAGCAGCGGCATGTCTGCAGATAACCTTGCTACCGCTCTTAGAGAGGTCGGCGCCCAGAAAGGAGGGGACAAGACAGAAATTAATTTTGCTGACGCCAAGGAACTATTCTTGGGGCGTGCCGCTAAATTCGCCCGTTCGCAAGCCCTCGGCCGACAGCTGCTGTCAGTTATGGACCTGTTGTGGATGAATCACTTGGAAGATATTGAAGCGTTGAGCGAATCGGTACGTATCAGAGCTTACGGTCAAAAGGATCCGCTGGTTGAATACCGCCGCGATAGCTTCGACCTGTTCAATGCGATGGTGGCCAATTTCGAAAACTGGCTGTTTAGCAATTTGTTTAGAATAGTTGAGACTGTGAATGATAATGTTCAGCCGGTGACAGTAGTACCAAAAGTCGCTAACCCTGACGTTAAAAATATAGGCAGAAATGATCCTTGCTGGTGCGGCAGTGGCAAGAAGTATAAGAAGTGTCATGGGAAATGAGTAACGCAGAACTATTCCAAAAAGTCAGAGAGCTTCAACTGCCGATAGGTAAATATGCCTTATTCGGCAGTGCGCCATTGGGCATCAGGGGACTGAAAGATTGTCATGACGTAGATATAATCGTCACCGAAGATCTATGGAGAAAATGTAAAAACAATGGGTGGGAGTTAAAAATAATGCCTCATGCTGGCCCCTACCCGGATGAGTTTTATCTAGAAAATCAAGGAATCGAATTATGGAGAAATTGGAGACCGGGAGAATGGGACATCGATAGTCTGATACGGGAAGCTGAAATTATAGGCGGATTGCCGTTTATCCAAATCGATAAGGTGCTGGCATGGAAAAAACTGAGCGGCAGGGATAAGGACTTTAAAGACGCAGCAGTCATAGAGGAGTTCTTGGATAATCAATAAATGGACCACGTCGCGATAATGCGGAAATCGTGGGGATTAACTCAAAAGATCCTTAATGGCCAGAAGAAGATAGAGTCACGTTGGTATTCAGTAAAACACAAACCTTGGGATAGCATAAAAGAGGGCGAGACGATCTATTTCAAGAATTCTGGTGAGCCGGTGAGATTGAAAGCAGAAGTCAGCAAGGTAATGCGGTTTGCTAACCTGACGCCTAGCCGGGTAAAAGAAATTCTGAACGACTATGGGAACGATGACGGATTGGGGAAAGAAATAACTCCCAAATTTTTCGAAAGATTTAAAAACAAGAAGTATTGCATGCTGATATTCCTGAAAAATCCGCGAGAGATAAAGCCGTTCGACATTAACAAAACAGGTTTCGGCGCAATGTCTGCATGGATAACAACAAATTCAGTTTCAAAAATCCGTGTTGGATAGTAGTGCGTATGCGTGGCTAGCTAGCTGTATCGCTGCATAGAATTTTATAAAAAATTAAAACCCCACAAAAGTTGTGGGGTTTTCAAGAGACTATACTAGGAGTGCCTCGGGTTTATCAACCGATTTCGCATGGCGATCGTAGTATGTCCTGAGACTGCATTCGGTCGTCTTGAGAAGATTCTCTCTCTTTTTTCTGAAATCTCGCCTTCGCAGGTATTTCTCTGAATCTTCGATCATACCTTTCAACCGTGTAAGTTCGTAGAGGTTATCGGTAGAGCTGTAGGCGTAGTGTAAGGAGTTACAGAGCATCAGCGGATTGTTCTTGGCATATATTTTCATGCCTAGGCAGGTTCTGATCACGAACTCGCAATGGTCGAAATGTATGTTCATGACCTTAGTACGCGCCCATTCGTTATAGTGGTCGGTGCATCTCTCGTATACTATCTGCACTATATTCTTTTTGGACTCAACGAGGTTGAAGTGGTAGAACTTAGCTTCTTTCTCTTCAATCTTGTCCAGGTCGTTGCAGAGTTTCGATAACTCTTCGAAAGAGCCGTTGGGCACAAACTTGTTGATCCTTTCGATTAGATCTCTTCTGGAGTCAACCATCTTGTGAACCTTGGAGAACATGTCCTTAGTGTAGGAGTCAACCTTCTCGCGGACCTTGATAGCGTCTTCGTTATTAGACATTTATATTGAGGTGAAAATTCACCATTTTTAGAGAACGGCCCCTTAAACTGGAACCGCCTCCCGACCTTTTTTGGTTGCCGTAATAAGCGGTTCGAATTTACGGGTATGGGATTTTTATACTATAAATTGAGAGTTATGTCAAATTACGCTGGTAATGTGCACACACATATGGCGGTTTTCCCCTAGAATGGGGCAATGGCAATATCCATGGCAAAAACAATAAAGGAAGAACGTCTCAGATGGGTCGTCCCCATCGTGCAAAAAGAGATCCACCTCGTTGACGCGGCCAAGGTCTGCCCGTACGGAAAACGAAGCTTGGAACGCTGGGTGGCGGCGTATCGGGAACACGGCGAAGGCGGCCTCATTCCCCATTCAACAGAACCCAAGCATTGCCAGGGAGAGACCGCGATCTCTCTCAAGGAACGCGTGATCGCGATACGGAAGAAGACGAAGAAATGCGCACTGAAGATCCATTGGCAGCTCAAGAAGGAAGGCATCCTGATCCACGAGCGCACCGTCGGGAAGATATTGAAGAAAGAAAGTCTCGTGCGGAAGTATCGGGTGAAGAAGATCAAATACGAATATATCAAAGCAGAACGGCTGCCGGGCGAGCTGGTCGAGCTCGATGTTAAGTATGTACCGGGAAGGATAGCCGGCAAGCGGTATTTCCAGTATACGGCCATCGATACGGCTTCCAGATGGAGGTACATAAGAGTATACGGCGAACAGAACGGCTGGAACTCAAGATTGTTCCTTAAAGAAGTCATGAGACGATTCCCTCATCCCCTACAAGCGGTCAAGACCGACAACGGCTTCATTTTCACTAACCGCTACACAGGAACATACAAGAGATTGGATCGCATGCCCGTGGGAGTCCATGCTTTCGATGCCTTTTGCAACAAGTACAACATCATCCACTACCTGATCGACCCGGGGAAGCCCGCCCAGAACGGCACGGTCGAGCGTTCCCACCGCGAGGATCAGGAGAAACTGTACGGTTTACACACTTTCAACAATCTTCGCTATTTGCAAAGGATGCTCAGGGAGTGGAATATGTACTACAACAATCTTGAACACTGCGGATTGGGCGGCAAGAGCCCGAATGAATTTCTTGCTGAATATACAAAGGTCAACCCGCCAAATGTCCGTACCTAAAACACGCTTTGTAGTGGGGCACAAAAAGCCAACCTGTGCGAGGTTGGCTTTGTATTCAGTGATTTCAGGGCTTACTTAGGGATTTTAAGCAACCATGCCTTCACGCTTCTGGTATCTGTTGCAGCCGGATGCCCAAAAACATTCAGGAAGTTCAGCTTGTCCGATGGGGCAATAAAGTCTCCGTAATCCTTAGGGAAAAGACCATTGATCATTCTTCTCAGTTTGACCCGATCGAGTTTGTTTGCAGTAGCATTCCCAGCTAGTTTAGTTAAGCGTCGCCTGACTAAGCTTATTCCTATCAATGCAGCTCCGCGGCCGACATCAGAATTGAGGCTAAGGCCGTAATTATAGAAGAGGTCCACTACAGATGGATTGAGAGTGCTGTCGAGAGATGCTGTTAGCCCTAGATAGTACTTCGCTAGGGTTAGGCTGGCTGGGAGGCGCAGCTTGGCGATCTCTTCCCATTCATACACCCACAGTTCAGGGTCACGCAGATCTCCGTTGGCAAGGTCTATTATTATGCCTAGCTCTGCTATTTCTGGACGATCAATCGGCGACCCGAGTAGGATCGCACCATGGTTTTTCATAAATTATCAAAAAACTACACAGATACCTTGTTTGAGTATCTGTCAAAATCCGACCTTTGATCAGATACCCGCTTGAGTATCTCGAATTGAAACTACAATAAATGCTGCTTTTAGTCAAAATTAAGACCCTCAGTTAATTGAGGGTCTTAAGTCCCGAGAAGAAGTTGCTGTCCCGCATCATTTGTATTCGTACGGTCTTTCTTCGTCGCCTGGCGACGGTCGTTGACCAGAACTATCCTGGGCTTATTTGTCACGCCGACCTTACCCAAGTTCACAAGTCTGTTCCGAGCATGGTTCTCCATGTCAAAGGAAAGTTCTCCCCATGGTCCATCTAGGATTCTAAGACTGTTGGTCACTCCAGGACCTATAGCTTCTCCGGCCTTACCGAGACAGGCGATCGTCTCGGGTGTGGGTGGAAGTTTATCGACTACTCGTTTGAAGGTATCGCGCACCTCTGAGCATTTCTTTTCTATATAGCCCTTCGGCAGATCTTGGTACGTGTGTTGCCAGTAGGTTTTTTTATCTACACAGGCTTGTAGAAGTTCAAAAAACATGTGCAGATTGTTTTGGGGGTCGGCTTTGTAAGTGCTGACTCTTCTGTTGATATAGCCTCCCACTACCATCACGCCAAGCGATACTCCATATCCACGTCGATAGTTTCTATACATAAACTGGACGATTTTTAAGGTGCGGTCCCTAATCTGGATCCGCCCCTTAGTTTGACCTTTAGAGCGAACGCCAGATGGTTCGTCAGCTAACCTATACAATATTATCGGTTGTTAGTCAATGTGGCGGTACTTATAAGAAAATGCTAATTTAATGTTGCCGACGAAAGGATAATCGGCGTAAAGGTCAACCGGTTCGAAAAACGAACCTTTATATAACAGATTATCCTTTCAGGATGATCTGTTCTTTCATATATGCGCGCACTAATGATCGTTGCGCTCGACTTCGACGGGATTATCAACCCCAGCCCATTGGCTAAGGTGGCCAGTAACAACTATGTGTCTGGAACTCTGGAACAGTTGCCCGGACTAAAGAGGGTGATCCTAGAAATAGTTGAGTTCAGCGAGGCGTTACTAGATGTACGGTATAAGGCCAATGACGGGATGGAAGTGAATATGTTTCTGATGAACGACGCTATCCCTTTCAAGGGGATCATAACCGACAGGAGCTTGGTGGGTTTGGAGAGAGCGTTGGGAGAGGATAGGTCAATCTTAGAAAGGATGAATTTCATCCAGGTACGTCATAAACCATCCACCGCCCAGGCTAAGCGGAGATATCAATCCGAGATATGGGAAACTAAAGATCTGAAACCCAGTGAAAGAGTTCTCTATCGGCTAGCCACTTTTGCCAAGGAAGAAAAAGCGGAACCGGATCAGGTAATGGTTGTTGATGATGACCCCAGGTTCAGGTTTATGGCCAGGAACCGCTTCCATTTCAGGACTTATCCCGAGGACGTGGAAGAAGTGAGAACACTAGAACATTCTGGTATTGCGCAACACACTATGGCTCCGGCTTAAACCGGGGCTATTTTGTTTAGGCGAACAGATTATATATGTAAGGGAAGAAAATTATGGCTCCGACGACAACGGCACCCAAACTGGCTAGCAATACTATGGCTGCCATCAGATCTTTAATGATTCTTACGCGCTCGTCGTACTCCGGCTCGATCACGTCCATGATTCTTTCAATGGTCGAGTTGATAAGTTCCAAAATGAGCACCGAGGCTATAGCAAAAAGGAGGCCAACTTTCTCCAGTCGCGAGGTAGGGAAATAGAACATCGCTGCTACCACCACAATGGCGACAACAATCATTATCCTGAAATTTCTCTCAAATAGGATGGTTTCCTTGAACCCGTTAAGCGCCGCCTGAAACCCGCCATACAGCTTCTTGGTCATGTTTTCTAAGAGTATAGGAGTTTCTTAGAAAATTGGCGAGAAGCGCGATTTCCGATAAGATGCCGCCAGTTTTATAATGCAGGGGTACATTTACCTATGAGCAGCAAGAACGACGAACGAAAATTCAGTGACATCCGTAAACCCAAATCGAGCCGTCATCTGAAAAGTAAGTGGCTTCCTAAAGCTGACTTTTCGGATGTCCACCGGTTGCATTCCGACCGTGGTCTTAAAATATTCGCGGCCGTGGTAGCTGCGTTGGTCGTTATAGCTCTGCTCATCGGGGGTTACCTGCTGGTTTTGAGGTGGCAGGCGACCAAGTCAACCGATACCCTCTTTGGGAGTCTCGGCAACCTGGTTTATAACCCTTTCGCTCTTTCGGTTCAGAACGCATCGAGCAGCCAGCCGGCGGCTTCGCCACCGTACGGTTCCAGTTTGCTGAACGTCATTCCGGCCCTAAAGAATATACCGGCGGCTTTCACCAATTTGCAGAAGTTCGCCGAGCTCATGATCCAAGCGCAGGCTTCGCTGGTGGAACTTCGCAGTGATGGTTTGGTCTCGTTCCTAGATGGAAATGGCAGCCAGCTTCTGGCTGAGCTGAACAGTTTGGACGCTAGCCTTAAGGATTTGAATTCGACGGGTGATGCTGTACGCAATCTGATGGCTGGCTTCGGCGCACTTAACGCCGGAACCGCCAACAACTACTTTTCAACCGGTACTGACCTACAGCGTGAGACAGATGCGTTGGACGCAATTGTCGCTTTACTGAATCAACCTGAGTCGCATGTGCTGGTGTTATTCGACGACACTAGCTTGGAAAGACCGGGAGGCGGCAGCATCTCGGCCTACGCTGATCTGGCTACGGCCAGCGGCAGTCTAAGTAGTCTTAATGCTTACGATATCAACGCCCTTCAGCCTTACGATCAGAAAGTTGTACCGCCCTTGCAGCTGCAAGCCATAGAAGCATCTTGGAAACTGCGTGATAGCAATTGGTTTTTTGATTTCCCGACTTCGGCATCCGAGGTGTTATCAAGGATTGAAAATGCGCAGCAATCCGAGAATATAAAGGTGACTTACGGGGGTGTCATCGCCGTGTCACCGCAGGTCATCCAGGGTTTGGTGGACGTCCTCGGCCCTGTGCAGCTGCCCGACGGCCGAGAGGTGACGGCCGTTAATCTCAGCAAGATGACAACGCAGTTGGGGTATATTCCATTTCTGAATCAGTTTCTTCCGGCGGTGGTCAAGCGTGCCGCAGCTTTGAGCAGCGACGAGAAAGGGAATCTGCTTAAAGTCGCTGGCCAGTGGTTAAGCAATCGTGACGTCATGTTTTACTTTAACGATCCCAGACTGGAGGAACTGGTAAATGAATACGATCTCGGTGGACAGATGTACCCGATTTCTTCAGGCTATGATGGTGACTACTTGGCTGTAGTCCGTACAGATGTTAGTGGCGTAAACAATTCATCAGACGCTCTTAGTTTGCGTTCAACCATCGGGTCGGACGGGACGGTGCAGGACGACCTGAGCATTACCCGCAAGAATAATAGCAACTACACCGATCAGGAATATTTCCAGGTTATAGTTCCAAGCGGTTCAAGTTTAACCAGCTTGATTGGCAATACTCATGACACCGTAACTCCACTCATCAACTATAAGCGATCTAACTACAGCGTGGACTCCACGGTCGCGGCTACCGAGGCAACGCGGCAGGTTGATCCCAATAGCCTAGCCGAAAGTTACAACATGGCTGGCCATACCGTTTTTGGATTTTGGCTTGCCTTACTTCCGGGAGCGACTGGCAGCGTCTCGGTCGCCTATTACAGCCCAATGATTACTCTGAGCAACGGTGAGAATTACCAGTTTACAGTTGAGCGGCAGGCGGGGGAGAATGCTAACATCATTTACAGCGTGCAGGCGCCCCAGGGTTGGGAATGGCAACAAGCCAACGATTCGACCTATCTCTACAGCTCAGAGGGACTTCCCGGCCGGACGACACTGAACCTGACTTTAACTAAAAATGGATCGTAATTTTGTAATCATCGCCCATATTGATCACGGCAAATCGACCTTGGCCGATCGCTTTCTGGAAGTGACCGGGACGGTTTCACCTCACAAGATGAAGGCTCAGTACTTGGATCAGCTTGAGCTGGAGCGGGAACGGGGGATAACCATCAAGATGGCTCCGGTCAGGATGAACTATAAAGGGGTTGTGCTTAACTTGATAGACACGCCTGGGCACAGCGATTTTTCATATGAGGTCTCCCGGGCTCTTAAAGCCGTTGAAGGGGCGGTGCTGCTGGTTGATGCGACGCAGGGGATACAGGCGCAAACCTTGGCCAATCTGGAACGGGCTAAAGCGGAGGGACTGGTGGTTATAGGTGCCCTAAATAAGATCGATCTTAATCCGACCGGACAGGATAAACTGGCGGCGGAATTAGCCGAATTGCTGGGAGTGAATGTCAGCGAGATATACCGTGTTTCCGCTAAGACCGGGGAAGGTGTGCCTGAATTATTGGATGCCGTTATAGAAAAAGTACCTCCGCCGCACGAGCGGAGCGAAAAATCAGCTTTGATTTTCAGTTCACTGTACGATGATCATAAAGGAGTCGTGGCTTTCGTGAGAGTATTTGGCGGCACATTCAAGACTGGAGATACGTCCAGACTTCAGGCTTTCCAACACGATTTTAAGATAAAGGAGGTGGGTTATTTCACGCCCGAACTCAAAGCAGCGGCTGAACTTAGAGCAGGTGACATCGGTTTCGTGGCCACGGGTATAAAAGACCCTGATGCTATACGTATCGGCGATACGATAGGCGATGTCGCCCTGCCGGGCTTCAAGTTGCCGTCGCCCGTAGTGTTTGTCTCTCTTTACCCTAGCGAGAGTGATGACTTCGATGATCTCAAGGTCGCTCTTCACAAGCTTCGCTTGCGCGACTCGTCTTTCTCCATCGCGATTGATAACAGTGAAGTTCTGGGGCGAGGTTTTCAGTGCGGTTTCTTAGGCAGGCTGCACTTTGAGATAGTCGTCCAGAGATTGGAGCGCGAGTTTGGTCTAAGAGTGGTCAACAGTTTCCCGTCGGTTGCCTATCGAGTTAAGTCGAGAAACGGCGAGCAGGCTATTGTGGAGCGGCCCCGCGATTTCCCCGCCGACTATCTGCAGGCCGAAGAGCCTTTGGTCAAACTTACCATTCTGGCACCATTGCGGTATCTGGGTGGCGTGCTGTCACTTAAAGACTATTTCCGGCTACACGATGTTAACACCGAAACCCGCGGCTCCAACATACTTATCACAGCCAAGCTGCCCCTGGCTGAACTGATTCTTGATTTCGACGACAAGTTGAAATCGGTTTCCCAGGGCTTTGCTTCTTTCAGCTACGATTTAGTAGGTTACGAACCCACTGAACTGACGAGGTTGGACATTCTTGTTACTGGCGAAATCGTCCCTGGACTTAGTCGCATCGTCCACAAGGATGACCTGGAATCCGAGGGCAGGAAGATGGTCGAAAAATTAAAAGATCTCTTGCCGCGGCAGCAGTTCAGCCAAGCCTTACAGGCGGCCACTTCGGGCCGGATCATAGCTCGCGAAACGATACCGGCTTTGCACAAGGAGCTGGGCAACTTCGGTAAAAATGGCGGCGATCGAACCAGGAAGATGAAGCTTTGGAAGAAGCAGCAACGTGGCAAGGCCAGGCTGAAAGAACGGGGTCGCGTTGAGATCCCGGTCGAGGTTTTCCGCGAGCTTTTGAAACGCTAAGCTGTTGAGAAAAACGGTTGTTGCGGTTAAAATTGTAGGGATATGCGCCGTTTTTGGGTTTATGGGGTTCTGGTCGCAGCGGTCGCTTTAATCGGCTTCCAGCTGTATCAGGCTTACGCTAACGAGTTGGCTCTCAATAACCAGTACCAAAAGGCTAAGGCTGCGACGGACGCCTTGGTGAGCAGCAATCAAGATCTGGCTCAGCAGGTACAGTATTACTCCGATCCTCATAATCTTGAGAAGGATGTGCGTGAACAGACCAACTACCGTTCCCCTAACGAGAAGCTTATCATCACAACACCTCAACAATGATGCGGGTATGGTTCAGGGGCAGAACGCGACCTTCCCAAGGTTGAGACACGAGTTCGATTCTCGTTACCCGCTCCACATATATCCAATCGCCCTAAGTCGTTGTCTGCGGGGCTGCATGATTTTTAGTATGACAAGTGCATGCAGGTAATACAGTTTTTGACGGTACTTATATGGTCTGGTACCCTAAAACCGATATGAAAGATCGCATCAAACGATTCGCGCACTGCGTAAACAAAATCCTTCTGCGTCATCATTTGGCACTAACCGAGACTAGGGATCAAAGAGGAAGAATCGATCTCGCAGACAGTCTAGACTATATTCGCTACGCCACCCTTGAAAGAGCGGCTTACGAGGTGAACCTAAGAAAGGTGAGAGGCGACATAGCAGAGGTGGGAGTGTATCAAGGAAGATTCGCCGCCAAAATGAACCAGCTTTTCCCAGATCGTGAGTTTTACTTGTTTGATACATTTGAGGGTTTTGATGAGAGAGATATTGCCGTTGAAACCCAGAATGGTATAAAGACATTGGATAAGCACAGGGAAGCTTGGCGCGATACCAGTGAAGAGAAAGTGTTGGGCGTAATGGCGCATCCCCGAAATTGCGTAATCAAAAAAGGCTACTTCCCTGAAACCGCGAAAGGTCTTGAGAATAAGAGGTTTGCTTTCGTTAGTTTGGATGCCGACCTGTGGGAACCCACCTATAACGGATTGAAGTTCTTTTATCCGCGGCTCGAGAAAGGAGGTTATATTTTCATACATGACTGCGCTGGTTCTAACGCCGGCGGCGCGCTCCGCAAGTTCTCCCAGGAAACTGGCGTACCCTATCTTATGCTACCCGATGCTTACGGGACGGCTGTGATTGCCAAGTAGTAACTGGCTTACTCTGGGCTGCACAGCCTCCTTTATGCGGCAGGTACGTTGTTAGATAAATTCAATTCATCGACTGAACACTTTCAGTTCCCATGGTGGCAATCATGTATACAACTACATGAAACAGCCAGTGTAAAAATAGCCCGATCTGGCATATACTTCTTTCGTAAATGATCAGGGTAAAGCAATTTGCACTGGTTGTCGGTGACATAGTACTCCTTTACGGAGCGCTTCTTTTGACGATTTACCTGCGCTATGGGGTGATACGCCATGATATCCTGATGGATCACTTGGCGCCCTTCTCCATCGTGTTTGTAATATGGCTGGGGCTGTTTTACTCCGCCGGCTGGTACGACATCAGGACGTTAAGAAAAGACCTGATTCTCCTTGAGACCGTAATCGTCACGTTGCTGGTTGGTTTTGCTCTGGCAGCGATAATTTTCTATTCCATCCCGTACTTCCATATCGCCCCTAAGACCAACTTGGCCATATTTACGGTTATCTTCGCTATTTTCGCTTTCGCTTGGCGTTTACTCATAAGTGCTTTAATAAAGACGCCGCGGGAGAATGTCTTGCTGATAGGCGAGAGTCAGGATACCGAGGAAATCGTGGACTATCTCAACAATAATCCTCATATGGGTTACAGAGTTCAGTCCCATATGAAGAGCCCTTCGGCAGTAGACGTCGCCGGTTTGAAGAGCATTATTGTAAATGAAGGTATAAGCACCGTAGTCATTCTCGAGACGGAACAAAACAAGAACTATGTTGCCGCTTCGCTCTATAAAAACCTGGGTACGGGTGTCGAGATAGTGCCCTTCGCTGATTTCTACGAGATGATTTTGGGCAAGGTGCCATTGGGGGAACTGCGCGAGGAGTGGTTTTTCGAAAACGTAACCCGGCGACATAAAGGATACAACTTTGTAAAACGGGGTGCGGATGTAATTGCCGGGGTCATTGTGGGCATCTTTTTCATGGTTATCTGGCTGCCGCTGTATCTGGCCGTGAAACTTACCTCCAGGGGGCCTTTTATATTCAAGCAGATAAGAGTTGGCAAAAACGGCCGGCCGTACATCCACTACAAGGTTCGCACGATGTACGAGCGCGACGTTAAGGAGCGCTGGTTGGATAAGGACGCCAGGTATATAACGCCGATCGGCAAGTTCCTCCGAGCAACCCATATCGACGAAGTGCCGCAATTCTGGAATGCCCTCAAAGGCGATCTTTCTTTTGTCGGCCCCCGCCCGGACTTCATAGATTTCTTCGAGAAACTGGAAAAACAGATCCCTTACTATGCCATCCGGACCCTTGTAAAGCCTGGTGTTACCGGCTGGGCTCAGACCAATTATCCGGTCACGGCTTCGCTCGAGGAGACAAGAGTGCGCTTGTCATACGACCTGTACTACCTCAAGCACTATTCATTCATGGTTGACCTGCTTATAGTTCTTAAGACCCTGAAGACCGTTTTTACGGCGGCGGGGCGCTAGTCAACAAAATGAGAAACGTTGTGGTAACCGGTGCGGCCGGATATATCGGAGGGATAATCGTTGACGAATTGCTGAAGGATCGTCCCGAGACGAATGTCATTGGGATCGATTTGTTGCCTGAGCCGGAGAGATGGATACACAGCCAGCGCGTAACGTGGATACAAGCTGACTTGGCGACAGACGAGTGGCAAAACAAAGCTTTGGTCAAGGGTCATGTGGATGCCGTAGTTCACTGCGCCTTCCGGATTCGTACGCCGTTCGGAAAGGTCAAAGCTTACGAGAAAAATAATAGAGCCGCTTCCGCCAACACTTTCAAGTTTGCCTTTGATAACAAGGTTGGATCAATTGTTTACCTGAGCAGTGTGTCTGCTTATGGCGCTCGCAAGGAGAATATCGGCAGGTTACTGAAAGAGAGCGAACCATTTTTGGAGCTTAAAAACCCCTACGGTTACCAGAAGAAGCTTATCGAAGATGACTTACTCGATCTTATTGAGAGGCACAACCCCAAGACACGAATAACAGTTCTAAGATTGAACAGTGTTACCGGTCCGAGAAGCCAGAGTCTTTCCTCAAAATTCGGACTGATAACTTTCCTCAAGAAATTGTTGCCGTTTGTGATAGAACTTGACCCGCATTGGGCTCGCCAGTTCGTACACGAAGACGATGTCGCCGACGCTATCTTCGCTGCTATGGCCAGAAGTAATGGCGGGACGGTCGAGATCTACAACATTGCCCCAAAACAATTTCTTGAGGTCAGGGATATAGCGCGGACGTTGAACAAGAAAGTGGTTCGGTTGCCGGCTTGGACGGTTCAAGCGGCTCTGTTCCTGCTGTGGCCGATAAGTTTCGGCAAGCTGGTGCCGGCCAGTGCTACCAGCGGGCTGGTTTATCCTATAAACGTCGACGGTTCGGCCATTGAGAGGGCGCTTGGTTTCAAGTACCACTACACGGCCGAAGAAGCTCTTCTAGGTAAGATTGGGCGTCACAGCTAATACCATATGCTTTATCCCACTTCACCCATCATTTCGTGGTTGCTAGCTTATCGCTACCCCATTGCCTATCCAATAGCCTTTATTGAAGGGCCGATGGTTATGATGATCTCCGGCTTTTTGGTCCGCATAGGTTTTTTTGCCTTCCTGCCGATATATCTGGTGTTGATTGCCGGGGATCTGACGGGCGATGTTGTATGGTATTGGGTAGGGCGACATGGCGCGCGGAAACTGGTCGAAAAGTATGGAAGGTTCCTTAGCATAACCGAGGCAGGCATGGAGAAAGCTGAAACTTTTTTCAGAAAACACCAAGGTAAGATAATTTTCATATCGAAGATAACCATGGGTTTCGGTTTTTCGCTGGCGACCATCCTAGCTGCCGGTGCGGCCAAAGTCCCTTTCAAAAAATATTTCCTGATAAGCCTGGGCGGGGAGTTCATCTGGTGCGGTTTTCTGATGGGTGTGGGCTTTTTCCTGGGAAATCTTTATACGACCGTTATAGGCAAAGATCTCAAGATAGCTTTCATCGCCGCGATCGCAGTGATTATGGGACTGGTGGTATATGGGGCGGGGAGGTTTATCAACAAGCGCTTTTTCAATGGAGTCTAAACCTGAGATTTCTATCATTATCCCGACCTTCAACGAGGCGAAGTATATCGAAAAAACTCTTAAGCAGATAACGGACAATCTGACTGAGTTTAGTTACGAGATTATTGTGGCTGACAGTAACAGTCCGGATGGCACAGCCGCGATTGCCAAGCAATACACTCGGGTGATAAGCCATGAGCGCGGAGCTGGGCATATGATCGCTTGGAATAAAAACCAGGGGGCAGCGGTTTCCCACGGAGAGTATCTTATGTTTATAGACGCTGATGTTTTTATTCCCGACCCGAATCAGTTTTTCAAAACTGCCCTTGATGATTTCAAGCGCGATCCGCGCATCGTCGCCATTACCGGAAACGTTAGGATATTTAAAGAAGAAGAGACATTTATGGACACTTTGGTTTTCAGGGGTTATGTCAATCCAAGCAACTGGTTATTAAACGACATTTTCCATATGGGTGCGGCTGGCGGCGAATTTCAGATGATCAGACGCCGGGCATTTGAAGCAGTGCACGGCTATAAAGAGCAACTGGTAGCGGCTGAGGACCACGATATGTTTATCCGCCTGTCTAAGATAGGCCGAACATTCTTTGACCGTCGGCTGACTGTTTACGAGACCGGCCGCCGTGAGCGCGGGATGGGTTGGCCACGGTTATTGCTATCGTGGTGGCTGAACTATTACTGGATGCGTTTCTTCAAGCACGCCTACGATCGAGAGTGGGAGCCGATCAGATAGTTGTACACCGCGTCGTTTCCTACAGTTTCTTAGGATGTTGCCATGGAACGCCGAGCGCTGGTAGCAACCAGTGGTCTATGCCCAGCCAACCGGCGTTGCGCCAGGCCAGTATAAGCAGCAACCCCATGACCAGCAGAAGGGGATTGGTGCTCACGGTCCCGGCAAAAAGGTAGTTCAAGTTCATGAATGCGCCGAAGAAAGCTGCAATGCCGGTGAAAGCGCCGATTATCAGCCCTGCTCCGACTAAAATCTCTCCGTAAGTCACCGCGTACGAGAAGAGCGCTGCATGGGGGATGACAATGTGACTGAGAAACGAGGCGTACCAGCTTGAGACGTCGGGGTGAGAACCGGCGCTCTTGCTCAAAGCTCCGGCCAAAAACGGTTTTAGCGCCGATCCTGCTTGGGAGCCGACCCAAGCCGAGCTGGCGTATTTCTCCAGCCCGGCCGATAGCCACTGCCAGCCGAGGTAGACACGCAGGATCAGCCATAGCCAGGAAAAGCGTGTGTCCGAAAACAGCAGACGCGACAATTTGGGTTCAGGTATATCTATGGTTCGTGCCATGCAATTCATTATAGCAAGCCATCTGTCGCCAAGACAGCCAACTTTCTGTAAAATGAATTGAAGCGCGATGCAGAAGGAAGAAGTACTAAAGACAGATTTCGACGGCCTAGCTCGGAAACTCGGATCATCCCGTGACGGTTTGAGCAGCAAAGCGGCTGAAGAGCGTCTGGCGCACTACGGGCTTAATGAATTTAAGAAGGAGAAGATCAACGCTTTGATAGTTCTGGGTCGGCAGTTCCGCAGTTCACTTATTTATCTGCTGATAGCCGCCAGTGCAATTTCCTACGGCATCGGGGACTATTCCGGCGGGACGGTCATTTTTGCCATCTTGCTTATTAATACCCTGCTAGGTTTTTTCCAGGAGTACAGGTCGGAGAAAATGATGGAGAAATTGTCCCAGTTTATGACAACCGCCATTGGAGTGAAACGCGACGGTGAGTTCACTTTGGTGGGCCACTCGAAGATTGTCCCAGGGGATGTCATAACTGTAAGAGAGGGAGATATCGTGCCGGCAGATATCAGATTATTCGAGACAGTCGATCTCCAAGTTAACGAGTCGCAGCTTACAGGTGAGTCGATTCCCGTGTCTAAACGCGGTGGTGCCGGGGTGACGGCCGAAGACTGCCTTCTATACAGCGGCAGTGTCATCGAGAAAGGGGAGGCACAAGGCATAGTTTACGCTACCGGCAAGGATACGGAACTCGGGACGATTGCCAAGTTATCTACGCAGACTAAACGGGTGACGCAATATGAGAAATCGCTCCAGGTATTCAGTTCCTCGCTCATGAAGATAACGTTGTTGGGTCTGGGATTGGTTTTTGCCGCGAAGGTCTTGCTGGTTTTGGCTAACCATGGTGCGCTGCCCGTGGCCGACCTGCTTTTATTCGTGATAGCCACGGCAGTGGCGGTGATCCCCGAGGCTCTGCCGGTTATTGCCACCGTGACCCTTTCCAACGGTGCGATGAAACTGGCCAAGAGGCATGTGGTGGTAAAACGACTTTCCTCAATCGAGGATCTGGGCAACGTTAATATGTTGTGCACCGACAAGACCGGCACTCTCACCGAAAACAAGATGGTTATAAGTCGGATTGTCTCGAAGGATAGCGATCTATTCCAGAGATTCGCCTATGCTTCAGTTATTCCTCTCAAGACTAAGAAGCATCGGTTGCAAAACACTTATGACGAGGCGTTTGATAAGTATGTTTCGGAAACTATCAAGCGCGAGGCTAAGAAATTAGAAGTCGTGAAAGAACTACCTTTTGATCCGGAAGCCCGTCGCAGCCGGACGGTGCTGAAGGACACCCAGACGGGCAAATACTATCTTGTCGCTGCAGGTGCCCCCGAGCAGTTACTGGATATAACCGACGATAGCCGATCCAAAGCCAAGTATTTGTCTGAAATTATCGCCGAAGGCAAACAAGGTCTGCACCTCTTGGCTATGGCGTATAAAGAGATAACTTACAGCGGACAAACAGACGTACTGAAGGAGGGAAAAGACATGATTTTTTTGGGTTATGCCAGCATGCATGATCCGCTTCGGTCGTCGGTTAAAACTACGATCCAACTTGCCGAGAAACTGGGAGTAAAAATAAAGATACTTACCGGCGACAGCAGGGAAGTAGCTGAATACATCGGAAAAGAGGTTGGTTTGGTCAGTGCCGATTCGCAGGTTTACGTCGGCGATGAACTGGCGAAGATGGACGATGACCGATTTGATGCGGTCGTCGAGAAGTGTAACGTGTTCGCCCGGGTTTTACCGGCTCAAAAGTTCAGGATTATAGAATCCCTCAAGAAAAATAATGTTGTGGCTTATCAAGGCGATGGTATTAACGACGCCCCCTCACTAAAGCTGGCCGATGTTGCTATTGCCGTCAATTCAGCCACCGACATAGCAAAAGAGAGTTCCGATATGGTTTTGCTGAACAAGAGCTTGGAGGTGATAGTGAACGGCATCGACTACGGCCGATCGATATTCGTCAATATAAATAAGTACATCAAACACACCATGGTCAGTAACTTCGGAAACTTTATTGCACTTTCAGTTTTGTATTTGGTATCCGTTAGTTTGCCTTTACTGCCGGTTCAAATACTGCTTACAAGCGTTATAACCGACATCCCGCTGATAACTGTTTACTCGGATGCGGTCGAGAGGGAGGACGTGGTAAGACCGGAAAAGCAAAGCGTCAAGGAATTGCTATTTATATCGCTTATAATGGGCGTGCCGACGGCGCTATTTGAGATATTCTATTTCTTGCTTATTCGCACCCAATCGCAGATGGTTATTCAGACCAGTCTGTATCTATTTCTCACCCTGATAGCCTTGGTAGTGTTCTATGTCGTGAGGAGCAGGAAGACTTTGTTCGGAACGAAGCCGCCATCTACCTTGATAAATATATCTTTCGTTCTGGCTGCCGTGGTCTCTATTGCCCTAATATACATTCCGACATTTCAATCATGGTTCTATTTCATGCCACTGGGGGCCTACGCTATCGGCATGATGATTCTGTTTACCGTGCTGTATCTTTTTGTCACCGGCTACGTCAAAACTCTGTATTACCGGTACGCGGCTAGGAGTTAGTGATAAGATTTGATAAGAAAGGTATAGGCGATATTGCTGTATAATGGTGGCTGGCAAGAAATTACCCAAGGGGAAGTGGACTTACTATGTCGTTGCCGTATTGGCCGTGGTGGTAGCCGTTGTTTTCTTCACTTGGAAAAAAGTGGTGGCCGTACCGATCCCCACCGGCTTGGATCCTAACTTCATAAACCAAGTTAACAAATGCTTTATCCCAACCGCAGCCGTTTATGGCTATGATCTGCGTATAACTTCCGGTTTCAGAACCTTGGCCCAACAACAGCAGATCTACGATCAAGGCAGGTTGGAGGATGGGGAGGTGGTTACCGAGGCGCCGCCGGGGCACAGTCTACACAACTACGGTTTTGCGGTAGACGTCGCCGATCGCATAAGGGGCTACAACATAGACTGGCAGGAGCTGATAGCCATAGGAGCCTACTGTGGCTTGGGCAACGGCGGCGTGGGAGATTACCCTCACTTCGAATACCGAGGCGGGCTGACCACCGACGAGTTCGCGGCAGGGATGAGGCCCAAACCGCTTACACTACCGTGTCCGATAATGGCTGCGCGAGCTAAGGAGAACCGACCGTTAACGCTTAAAGATCTGCAAAGCTGCGGCGCACCCGACTTCTCCAAGGCAGGTTGATTATTTTATAAGTTTGCCGACGATCACACCGATGATTATGGCTGTTCCGCCCAGCAGCGCCATTTTAGTGGCATGATTCATCATTTTGACTCTGACCAGCCGGGCGCTTACAAGCCCCAGTATAAATAGAGCTGCGACTGACAGGCTGATCGATATCCATAGAGCTATTGAAAGATCAAATAAAAGATATGGCAGAATCGGTACGAAGGAGGCGACGACGAAGGAAATAAACATAACGATTCCCGCCACGAGTGGTTCGCCTCCATCAACCTCTCCCCCTGTTTCGTACTCTTCGGCTGACTGTTCTGATAAGAAGCTGCCTATAGCCATGGAGAAGGCTTCGACGAAAGCATAAACCACGCCTGTCAGCAGAATGATTTGCCGTGATGTACCACTGACATCTATACCCGAGAGCAATCCTACCGTTGACACCAAGCTGTCCGAGACGCCAAAGATCGTGTTGCGCAAATATATTTCTTTTTTGGCCGACATGACGTTAGTTAGATGAGTTCGACCAACCGCTGAGCAGCCTCGAGAAATACTCGGGCTTTGGTTCATGGCCGATCTTTCTGAGGTGCCGAAGGCAATGGGACTCAGGAGTGTACTCGTAATGGCCGCGCACCTCGCCATCATTAAAGACCCTTATATGATACTGATAATCAAAGCCGTCCAGTTTCCTCAGTCCTATAACTTCATCGTCGTCTTCCCAAGCCACGAAATGATTGCCGAAGCCATGGGTTTTGAGATAACCGAGAAACGGTTCTATATCCTTGCGATTCAGTTTGCCGATAAAATAAGGCTGCCGTCCCTCGTGTTTTATCAATCCGATAGCCAACAGGCCGTCGCGGATGCTGGTATATGGGCCAGGGAAAACCATGCGCCACAGGAGGTACTTGGCACGATCTGCAATTCGGTCAGGGTAGGGTAGCACCGAATCAGGGATGGTCGCTTTTAGCGCAGCCGAACAATCTTGCATAACTTTTGGACCTAACTATACCAACTTTAATATATTCCACCAGTTGCTGATGTAATCGCCCCGTCGGTTCTGGTATTTGAGATAATAGGCGTGTTCCCATACATCCAGGGCAATGAGCGGTGTGTCGCCTCTAGTTATAGGCGAATCTTGGTTAGCTGTCGAGTAAACCGAGATGGTTCCGGAACTGTTCCTTACCAACCAGGCCCAGCCGCTGCCGAAATGAGAAGCTGCCGCATCACTGAATATTTTTTTAAAATTATCGACGGATCCGAAAGTTTTCACTATCTCTTCACTGAGTTTCTGATCTATCTCTTTGATGGGGGACATTATCTCCCAAAAGAAGGAATGGTTGGCGTGGCCACCGGCGTTGTTGCGCAAGGTTATGCGGTCTTTTTCATCCATGTTGAATTTATCCACACCAGAGAGCAGTTCGTTTAAGCTTTTAGACGGCAGGTCCGGATACTTGTCGAGGACGGCATTTAGCTTATCGACGTAGGCTTGGTGGTGTTTGGTGTAGTGTATCTCCATCGTCTGCGCATCGATGTACGGTTCTAACGCGCCGTAGGCGTAGTTTAACGTTGGCAAGGTGTACTTCATGTTTTTATTTATTTTTTTGATCTTAAGCCCTTCGGGCTATTCATATTATATGATAAATCGCCGGGTCGGAAGTTAACTGGGCACCCCCACCGGATTTGGGTATAATCACTTGGAAAATATATCGAACCGCATGGTTGGGACAATACTGCTTACTATCTCTTACTGGTTTGGGCTGGTTGTGCCCTGGGTTGTGTTTGTTATTGCCGCCGTAGTCTACTCCCAGAGGGTAAATCTGCCATTAAAACGCTGGTCGAAAGCGTTGATCGTGGTTATGTTTGCCTACTACCTGATTTATGCCCTGCTGAATACGGTTGGCCAATACGCGGTTTGGGCGGGCAGCGCGGATCCTCTTACCAAGTATTTAGCTGATGCTCCACTAGCTTCGGCCATGAAAGATATAGTCCCATGGTATGGTATGCCACTACTGCACGCCAAATTTGGCTACATCATTTTCTACAGCTGGGGCCGTTTTTGGATGGGAGCCGTGCTGGCGGTGGTGGCAGCATTGGTGTTTGGTTTGATATTAAAACTGCTTCAGAAATATCAAGGCAGGTTTTTTGAAGCAGGGGAGGTTGAACTGGGTGTGCTGGCGGCTCTCTTGGTCGGCTGGCCGGGATTTGTTGTATTTCTGCCGATATTGTTTTTGGCAGTAGTCTTGGTATCGATTTTCCGCCTGGCCTTATTGGGCGAAGCTTATACCACCCTGGGTCTACCGATGTTGTTCGCCGTCCTGCTGTTTTTGGTGTACGGATCACAGCTACTCGCTATAACCGGCTTGCAGGTACTAAAAGCATAGCTAATAGTTTACAAACACCCTTGTTTTTACTAACCTTCTTATGTAGAGTCTGTTGAGTTCTTTTTCACTATAGCGAATCCGTGACCATTAAATAATTTTTGATAATGGTATCTGGATTGTGGCAAACTACAATTATGCTGATGCCGAGGAAGCCGAGAAGTAAATGTCTGGTTTGTGGTAGGGAAACGAATCGGTGGAATTACAAATATTGCAGTAACACTTGCCAACAAGAACATCAGCACCGTTTATATACCGAAAGATGGAAGGCTGGTGAAATAAGAGGTTTGCAGAGTTTGGGAATAGTTTCTGTTCACATAAAGCGGTATCTGCGAGAAAAGTTCAGAGACGAGTGCTGCCTTTGTGGCTGGTCTGAAGTCAATCGGAAAACCGGTCAGGTTTCTTTAGTGGCAGATCACATCGACGGCAATTGGCGGAATAATATAGAAAGTAATCTTCGTCTGATATGACCTAACTGTGACTCGCTGATGCCAACCTATGCGGGGCTCAACAGGGGCAATGGAAGAGGGAATAGAGTTTTGAGCAAGAGGGCAAGAGAAGGACGTTTATTAATAAGGAATAAGCCGGTGTAGCTCAATGGCAGAGCGATGCTTTCGTAAAGCAAGGATGGAGGTTCGATTCCTCTCTCCGGCTCAAACTGATGAGACTAGAGACTCTCTAGTCCGTCCTGCACAATACTATAATCAATTTGATGCCCAACAAGCTCTTATCCTTAAAGCCTAGCCGGGAACGTGTCCTTAAGATATGAATTCGAAGGGTTTTACCCTAATCGAACTTATAGTTGTTGTGGCCATCCTGTCAGTTGTAGCAACGGTAGTTGTGGTAGTTTTAAACCCAGGTGAACTACTAGCTCAATCTCGAGACAGCTGTCGGTTGTCTGACCTATCCTCTTTGAGCAATGCCCTTACTATTTTCAGTACTGATCAATACAGCCAATCCATGGGTGTGCCCAACACTATTTATGTTTCAGTTCCAGATAATGCTTCCTCAACATGTGGCAATCTTGACTTGCCGACTCCTCCTTCCGGCTACACCTACCACTGTGCCTCTACAACTTATTCTGCCAATGTTAATGGTACTGGTTGGCTACCAGTTAACCTTACTTTGGTTAATGGTGGTTCGCCTCTTGTAAAATTGCCCATTGACCCCACTAACTCTACTTCTAGCGGCCTCTATTATACTTATGTAACTGATGGCGTTCGCTACGAACTGACTGGCATGCCAGAATCTGTTAAGTTCAGGAACAAGTTTAAGGCCAGCTCCGTTCTTCCGGCTTATCCTGGTGTTTTGGCCTATGGAACCAATCTAGCGATTTCACCTATATATAATTCTTCCGGCCTAGTAGGCTATTGGCCACTGGATGGCAATGCCAAAGATTTATCTGGGAACGGCAATAATGGAACATGGAACGGTGGAACAGCTGACTACGGCATTGGTAGGGTTGGATCTGCCGCTTTATTCAACGCGAGTTCGTATATCAGCATGGGTGGTGCTGGTGCGACGACGACAAATATAACTGCTTCGGCGTGGATTAATATGCGAGGCAATGGTTCGGGCGGCTACAACGGTATAATGAACGGTACGGCGTTTCGTTTCTTCCTTTATAACGATACGGGATATCCAAGGACGCAGATTTATAATGTTACGCCGTACGATAATACAGATTATGTGGCCGTATCTCAGGGTAGTTGGCACTTTGTCGCCTTTACCTATGATGGACAGAACAGGAAATACTATGTCGATGGCTCTCTTGTCGGAACTGTCAGCACCACCGGGACTCCGACTAATACTAATTCTCCTGAGATAGGCAGTATCCAAGGTACAACCTATGCCTTTAACGGTCTTATTGATGATGCGCGTTTATATAATCGTGCACTTTCCGCTGCTGAGATTAGGGCGATATACAGTGCAGAAAATTAAGCCGTTTTTAGTTACTTAGCGCGTACAAGCTTTAAGAGTTTTCTCCCGAAGAAGATTATTAAGAAGAGTGCTATAAGCGAATAAAAAGCAAAGGAAACTCCACCGAATTCCTGTGCTATTTTCCCCCAATATCCACCCATGAAATGACCAGCTAATACGTAACCCCCGCTCCAGGTTATAGCCGATAGCGCCACCGCCATTTCGAAAACGTGCGGGCGGACATTGAGCAAGCCCGCAGCTACCGAAGTGTAACCTCGGACATAAGGGATGAGACGGCCGAGATATATACCCCACCAATCCTTCTCGGCTATCTTCTCGGTCATGCGCTCGATGTGTTCAGCCCTAATAGGGATCCAGCGCGGCTTCTTTTTGATTATTACTTTCCCGAAGAAGTAGAAAATCGTGAAGAGGATGGAAGTGCCGATAAAGTCGGCACTCACGGCCGATAGAAAAGTGAGGGGCAAACTCAGAGTTCCGACAGAAGTCAGGTAGCCGCCAAAAAGCAGGATGAATTCGTTCGGAACTGGGTTGGGGACTCCTAGCTCTTGTATAAAAATTAGCGAGAAAATGGCAAGATAACCGTAACTGGTTATATAATGTGTCAATTCTGGGGGCATTGGTTAATTATATCAGAAGTTTATAATCTGGAGTGAACTAGTAATGAAATTTTCGATAGTTGTACCCGCTTACAACGAAGAAGAACTTATCGGCAAATTGATCGCATCCGTCAAAGCGCAGGTGCTGGATAGGGGCGACAGCCTGGAGATGATCGTGGTTGACGACAATTCAACCGACCGTACGGCCGAAATAGCCGGAGAGTTGTTGCAGGGGTTCGGTAGAGTTGTGTCTGAAAGCAGGCGCGGCACCAATTTCGCCAGGGAAAGGGGATTTGTCGAATCAAAAGGGGATGTCATTTGCTTCATAGACGCTGATTGTGAAATCCCCCGCGACTGGTTGGCAAATGTCAAAAGGCTGATTGGCAAGGGATACGTGGCGGTATCTGGTCCGTATTATTATCACTTCAATAACGTAGGGATGCGAATAGTGAACTGGATGGCCATGCGGATCGTTCTGCCTATATTGCCGCATGTCTTACATCTGTTTTATCGCAAGAAAGCAGCAGTAGTCATCGGGGGTAACTTTGCCGTGACGCGTGAAGCGCTGAACGCCATCGGTGGCTTGCCGCCGATTATGTTTTGGGGAGATGATGCGACGACTGCCATGCTCCTTGTTCGTAAAGCCGGCAGGGTAGCTTTTTCCCATAAGGTGTGGGCGGTAACGTCGCCGCGGCGGTTTTATAAGCGCGGCTTCGTAAAACTCCAGGAGAGGTATAATAAGGCATACTTTGACGCCTATCGGAATACGCCATAGAAATACCAAGCGATCGAATGAAAGAAGAAGCAACTAATTGGAAAGAGCTTGCTCGCCGCTTAGGCGAGCGGCTTTGACTTGGCTGGTAAAAGACAGGAGCTAAACAATCTCGAGCTGGAGATATCGAACCCCGATATCTGGAAAGAAGACCGCGAAACGGCTGAGGCTAAGAGTAAGAAAGCCGGCTCGCTACGCGACCTTATCAGCCGTTTCGATAGCATTGATTCCTTGGGGAGGCTCCAAGAGTTTGAATCAAGCCTGCTGTTTGCCGGCAAGTACGACGGTCTGTCAGCTACGGTATCTACCTACCCTGGAGTGGGAGGCGATGATGCGGCCGACTGGGCCAAGATGCTGCTTGCGATGTACGCCAAATATGCCGAGAGTCGCAACTGGAAGGTCACAACCGTCGATGACGACACTATCGAGATAAAGGGTAAACAGGTTTACGGTTTTCTAAAAAAAGAGACGGGGGTGCACCGCTTAGTCAGGATATCGCCCTTTGACGCCAAAGGGTTGAGGCATACTTCCTTCGCCCTGGTTGAAGTGTTGCCGGTTCTGCCGCCGTTGGAACTGGAAAAGATAAAAATACCGGAGAGCGATCTCAAATGGGAATTCCGCCGCTCCAGCGGTCCAGGCGGACAGAACGTGAATAAAGTAGAAACGGCGGTGAGAGTGATCCATATACCGACGGGCATGGGGGCAGCGTCTAAAGCTGAACGTTCTCAGGCCCAGAACCGAGTGCGGGCTCTCGCCATCCTTACGGCCAAGCTGGTGAAGTTGATGGAAGAGACTGAAGCCAAAGAGCTAACCGACTTGCGGGCAAAAGTTAAGCCGGAGTGGGGCAACCAGATACGCTCCTATGTTCTCCATCCCTATAAAATGGTTAAAGATCACCGCACGGCAGTGGAGACGGCCGACGCCGAGGGCGTATTGGCCGGCAATCTGGAAGATTTTATTGAAGCCGAACTGCGTTGGTCGCCTTCGCAGCCTGCGAGGGGTATGACAGGACACGATTTTTCTGATAAAATTAGCCGAGATGATTAGTTTCCAGAACGTTTCCAGGGACTATAACTCCCATCATGCTTTGGCTGACGTCTCTTTTAAGGTAGACCCCAAGGAATTTGTGTCGATCGTAGGCCGCTCCGGGGCGGGAAAATCAACGGTTGTTAGACTCCTTATCGGCGAAGTCAAACCCAGCAAAGGCAGGGTTATTTTCGGCCCCTACGATGTCGGTAAACTGGACGCCAAGAGTTTGCCGAGGCTGCGCCGTCATATCGGGACCATTTTCCAGGACTTTAAACTCCTACCCTATAAAAATGTGTACGAGAACGTGTCTTTCGCTTTGGAAGCGGCCAGCCGTCCGGAGAGGGAAGTGAACGATCTGGTTATGGAAGTACTGGATCTAGTCGACTTGCGCAGCAAGGCTAAGAACTTCATCAATGAGCTGTCGGGAGGCGAGAAACAGCGGGTGGCTATAGCTCGGGCGATGGTCAACCGGCCGGATGTCATTTTAGCCGACGAACCAACCGGCAACCTGGACCCGGTCAACACCATGAGCATTGTTAGCCTCCTTACCAAGATAAATGAGTTAGGGACCACTGTGCTTTTAGCTACCCACAACAAGGATATCGTCAACCAGCTTGGACGGCGGGTGATAGTGCTTGAAGATGGGCGCCTTATCCGCGATGATCCTAACGGTCGTTATTCAATTTAGAAAGTAAATTATGGCTACAACTCTTTATCGGATTATAAAACACGGCTTTCAGAATTTTTGGAGGCACCGCCTGACATCGGTGGCAACCTTGTTCATAACTGTTCTGGCGCTGTTGGTGGTTGGAGGGTTGATAATTTCCAACGCCGTGGAGCAGCAGGCAACTAATACATTACAGAATAAGATAGACATAAGCGTTTATTTCAAAACAACGACATCTGAGGATGATATCTTGAATGTCCAAAATCAGCTCGAAGGTCTGGCGGAAGTTCAAAGTGTCCAGTATATTTCGCAGACTCAGGCATTGTCTGTCTTCGAATCGCAGCACCAGAATGATCAGACTATCACCCAAGCTATTCAGCAGCTGGGCACAAACCCGTTAGAGGCATCGCTGAACGTAAAAGCCAAAGACCCTTCGAATTATTCGCAAATTGCTTCGTATCTCGAGAATCCAGCGCTGAGCAGCATGATTGATAACGTTAGCTATCAACAGAACCAGGTGGTGATAGATCGCTTAGCTAAAATAGTAAACTACATGCGGTGGGGCGGTTTAGCTCTGACAATAATCTTCGCTCTCTTAGCGGTGCTGGTCGCTTTCAATACGATTCTTCTGGCGATTTATTCCAACCGTGAAGAGATAGAGGTTATGAGGTTAGTGGGAGCGTCCAATACTTTCATCCGTGGCCCGTTTATAGTGGAAGGCGTCATTTACGGCGTCATCGCGGCGGTTTTGAGCATAGTTATAATCGCGCCTATAACCTACTTCCTGTCGCCTTATATGGCGGTTGTCATACCGAGTATGAATTTATTCGGTTACCTTACCTCCAATCTTATCGCCATCTTCATATACGAACTGCTGGCTGGTATCGCGATCGGCGTCGTCTCGGGCATGATCGCCATCTGGAGGTATCTCAAGGTTTAAGTGTCGCATTCAATTAAGGATAAGGACTAAAAGCAGCAGTTACCGACTGCTGCTTTTAGGCTACCTGCTGTCAGTCTCAGTCGTTATTATCGTCAGTGAGCGGCAAAACTATCTTTCCGTTCCTTATGACTGTTATTTTCCTGCCGTGTACTGCGACTATGGTTGAGGGAAGTGATGCCTCCAATGTCCCGCCATCTACATATAGATCGGGCTTTATTTTATTTCGGGCGAATTGCTTCTTAACTGCCGCTATCGTGAAACAACCGGACCGCCCCGAAAGATTGGCGGAAGTTGAAACCAGCGGCGCCCCTGATGATTCTGCCAGCAAGGAAGCGAATTTGTTGGCAGAATATCGCACCGCGAGGCGATCAGCGCCGAGGGCATTTCTCAGTTTTGGTGATTTTGTTTTTAGAACAAGTGATAGCGGTCCCGGCCAGAATTTATTGGCGAGTTCATTTTCTTTCTTGGACATTTTGAAGTAAGTTCTGGCTTGCTGAAACGAGCCGACTATAAGCGGGAGCGTTTTCTCGCCGGGTCGGGCTTTTATAGCGAAAATTTTCTTCACGCCTTCCTTGTTGATGGCTAGGGTACCTAAACCGTAAAGTGTCTCGGTGGGATATGTTATTACCCCGCCTGACAAAAGGACGGCGAGTGCTGCTGCTAGCCCTCCCTTGTTGATCTTTACAGTTTTTGACACCGGTCGCATATCCATGTCCCGCGACTGCCGACGACAATCCGCCTTATTTCTTTACCGCAGCGCGGGCAAACTTGGCCACGGCGGCCGTAGACTTTCATATGCTTCTGAAATTGACCCTCCATATTGTCGGGATGTTTCCAGTCTCGGAGGGTGGTCCCGCCGGCCATGATGCCATTCCTCAGGACAGTCTGCAACGACTTATAAATCAATCTTATCTGGGCGGTGCTGAGTTGTTCCACTCTCTTGCGAGGATGGATTTTTGAGGCCCACAGCGTTTCGTCAGCGACGATATTTCCCACCCCGGCTATAAAATCTTGCCGTAGCAATAACGGTTTTATCATGCCGCGGTGGTGCAGCAGTCTGGTTCTGAAGGTGCCGAAATCTAGGCCCAAGGCATCAGGGCCTATGTCTGTAAAGTAGCGGTAGCTCTTCACTTGCTCGGGCGTGCCGTACCACACCAAGCCGAACTTCCGCGGGTCGTGGAATCTAAGTTCTGTCCCGTCGGTAAATAAGATTACGGCGTGAACGTGTTTTGATTCGCGGGGCGACATCTTTTCGCCGTGGCGAGAGAGGTACAAACGGCCGCTCATGCGCAGGTGGAAGGCCAGTAGACGCTCCGTTCGGGCAGTGCCCTTTTTCTTGGAGGATAGGACTATAAGGACGACTTTGCCGTGGCGGGAAATGTTTAATGTTCTCCGGCCGTGCATGTCGGCCGATATTTGTTTAGAGGAGTAAGCGGCTTTAAGACCATTCGGCCAGTTATCCCAGAAGGAGCTTATAACCTTCCTTGCGATGGGTTGGAGCTTCCTTTTTACGGTTTCTACTTCTGGCAGTTCGGGCATTATTTAATTAGTTTGGAAATGATGATTGCTATCACGGCAATCGCTATCTGCGAAGCTGCGCCCGTAAAACCGTGCAGCTCTTTCTGGGCGTGAATTTTGTTGTGAATCTTCTGCAGGGCGGTCAGAGGTTCGACTTTTATCTTGAAATATAGGAATTGCAGGAAGTCAGGAAGAACCCCGCCGGCTGCACCGGCAAGGAGCGAGATAGTCGCGGCGTTATAGCCCAGACCGCCTTGAAATATAAATAGGGCCAGCAAGAAACCACCGATGCAATCAGTGCCGATAAGAATCAGATCGCCCAAAAAACGTCGGTCGATCACTATGTCATCATCGAGCGGATTGCTGTCCTCGCTTACTTGGGATACTAAATGGTATTGGGAGTGAGGGATGGCGTCGAGAGCATAATGGCTCAGGTAACCGGCAGCGAGAGATAACCAAGGATTATCAAAAAGTCTCCCGACCGCGGCTCCCACTATGGCGTGTGTCGCTAAAATCATGTTGCTTACGGTTTAACTTGTGGCTGCTGTTATTTTACTCGTTGCGACCGGAGAGTCTATACGAGTATCATTTATTAGAGATGGATCAGCCTGTGGTAATCGTCAAAGCGTCCGGGGAACAGGAACCGTTTGATGAATCCAAACTGCGCAATTCGTTGCAGCGGGCCAACGCCAGTCCGAATATAATCGAAAATATTCTGACCCGGGTGAAATCGGAGCTCAGGCCGGGCATGAGTACGACCGACATATACCAACGGGCCTTTGAGATGCTGCGAGCGGACAAGCCGCACATCGCCGCCCGCTACAGCCTTAAACGAGCCATGATGGAATTGGGACCCAGCGGCCATCCTTTTGAAAAGTTTATCGGCGAAGTGCTGCGCAGCGAGGGCTATAAAGCTGAGACCAACAGAATAATCCAAGGTATCTGTGTGGCTCACGAGGTTGACGTCGTGGCTGAGAAGGACGAGCGGCGGGCGATGATCGAACTTAAGTACCACAACACCATCGGCATTAAGACTGATATCAAGGTGGCTTTGTATGTTCAGGCTAGATTTGAAGACATCGATCGACGCTGGCGGCATGAGCCGGAACACGGCATAAAGTTTCATGAGGCTTGGCTGATGACCAACACTAAACTGACGCTGGATGCGATCGCTTACGCCAAATGTATCGGGATGAAAGCCGTCAGTTGGGGTTATCCGGAGCAGGGCAATCTGCAGCAGCTGACTGAGCGATCTGGTCTGCATCCGGTGAGCGTCCTGACTACACTTAGCCAGGCTGAAAAAGCCAGATTGCTGGATATGGGATTGGTTCTGTGCCGGGACATCAAGGATAGTCAAGAAGTATTGTCATCCATTGGTGTGGGGAAGGACAGGTTGGATAGCATAATCGCCGAAGCAGATAACTTATGCACCGGCAAGTAGGTTTTAGGCCGCGCATGATCGTCCTATAATCAGAATAGTTATGAAAATAAAGAACTCCAGCGAGCTAGCTGAGAGTAAATCCAGGAACGATGCTCTCCAGATCGCCGAAGCTGGTTTGGAGGCGATAGATACGGAGCGCGTTATCAACAGAAATGTCTCATTAGGCAATGGCGTTCTGACTATAGGTGGCCGCGATTTCACCATAAGCACGGGCAAAATTATTGTCATAGGTATAGGCAAATGTTCTCTGGCCGCGGCCGCGGCTCTGGAAAAGATATTGGGTGACCGTATCTCGGGCGGTGTGGTGGTCGACGTCGTAGAGGGAAAACTTAACAGGATAGCGACGTACAAAGGCACGCATCCCTTGCCCAGTGCCCAAAATGAAGAGGCGGCGCAAAGAATAGTCGATACGATCTCCGGTCTGCAGGAGAACGACCTGGTTGTTTTCATAGTGTCCGGTGGTGGTTCGACTCTGCTCTATCTGCCGAAGGACGGGGAAGCGCAGGAGGAAATGCCGATGATGCACGCTTTGATAGATGTCGGTGCGACCATTCAGGAAATAAATACTATCCGCAAGCATATGTCTCTGGCCAGGGGCGGCTATCTGGCCAAGTACATCTATCCGGCCAGCGGTGTGGCCATGGTCTTTTCGGATGTCCCAGGCAACGATATTGAGTTCATAGCCTCGGGTCCGACCATCAAAGACGTAACCACCGTCGAGGAAGCCGAAGCAGTGCTGCGCAAGTACGATATCTTGAAGAAATGCGGCTTGGGAAAGTGCGGCCTCATCGAGACGCCTAAGGAAGATAAGTATTTTGAAAAAGTCAGCAATATATTAGTTGCATCAAACAGTCTCGCCTTGGAGGCCATGCAGGCTAAAGCCGGGGAACTGGGGTTGGAGGCGGAGATACGCACCGATCACCTTTCCGGAGAAGCCAAAGATGTGGCCCAGGTTTTGGTCGGTGAAATAAAATCGGCGGCACTCCATACAGCCTATCTTTACGGCGGGGAGACAACAGTCACTGTAAAACACGACGGTAAAGGGGGACGGAATCTTGAACTGGCTTTATCCGCTTTACGGACCATCGGCGACGGACAACTGCTGCTGGCGATGGATTCTGACGGCATCGACAACACCGATTACGCTGGCGCGATTTGTGATACAATAGCCAAGAAGAGAGCGGAAGATATGGGGATCGACATCGAGCAATATCTTTCCGAGAACAGATCGTATGAATTTTGGAGCAAGGTAGGCGATTACTTGATGACCGGTGACACCGGATCCAATGTCTCCGATCTGATAATAACGTTGAATGAGTAGATAAAGTAATAGATGGACAGGAAAAAGGAGTTAACCCTTTGGTTCAAGGAAATAGGCATAAAGGACGTGGCTCTGGTGGGCGGCAAAAACGCCTCCTTGGGCGAGATGATCCAATATTTGGAACCGAAGGGCGTGCCTGTCCCTAACGGCTTTGTCGTAACCGCCGAAGCTTACCGCTACTTTTTAGAGAGAACCGGATTGAAAAAAGTTATTAAAGATACGCTCACGGGACTTAGCACCAAGAACCTGCCCGATTTGGCCAAGCGCTGCACAAAAGTGCGAGGAGCGATAAAAGCTACAGAATTCCCCGCTGACCTGACGGCCCAGATCGTCAAAGGCTATAAGGCGCTGGAGGCGAGATACGGTGCTAACACGGATGTGGCGGTGAGGTCATCAGCCACAGCGGAAGATCTGCCTGGAGCGTCGTTTGCCGGCGAGCACGACACTTATCTTAATATACGTGGCGCGGATGAAGTGGTAAGAGCCGTCCGTTCGGCTATGGCCTCTTTGTTCACCGAACGGGCTACATCCTACAGGGCGGATAAAGGTTTCGATCATTTTAAGGTTGCCCTATCGGTTGGCATACAAAAAATGGTCCGTTCGGATCTGGCCTGCTCCGGGGTCATGTTCACGGTAGATACAGAATCCGGCTTCAAAGACGTGGTGCTGATCAACGGTTCGTGGGGATTAGGCGAGATGATAGTTCAAGGCGAAGTGACGCCGGACGAGTTTCTGGTGTTCAAGCCTAATCTTAGGAAGAAAGGATTGGACGCGATTATCGACAAGAAGATTGGAGTGAAGAACCGCAAGATGGTTTATTCCTCCGTAAAGCATACTTCGATCAAAGAGACGAGGGTTGTATCCACGACCAGCAAGGAGAGATCCAGCTGGATTCTGACAGACAATGAGATTCTTAAGCTGGCTGGCTGGGGGGCAATGATAGAGGAGCATTACACACAGCGTAACCGCAAGTGGACGCCGATGGACATGGAATGGGCCAAGGATGGCCGGACGGGCGAATTGTTCATTGTCCAGGCCAGGCCGGAGACAGTTCAGGCCGGACGGGATTTCTCCAAAATCACCGAGTTTATCCTTCAGGGCAAGGGTAAGGTTGTAACAAAAGGAACATCGGTCGGCAGCAAGATCGCCAGCGGTAAGGCGCGGGTCATTCTTAACCCAAAGAACATCAGGGATTTCAAGAAGGGTGAAGTATTGGTGACGGGCATGACCGATCCTGACTGGGAACCGATTATGAAAATAGCTTCGGCTATCGTGACGGACAAAGGGGGAAGAACAAGCCACGCCGCGATCGTGTCGCGCGAGCTGGGCATACCGTGTGTTGTCGGGACGGAGAATGCAACCACTAAGATAAGGACCGGTCAGGTTATAACAGTCGACACCGCCGGGACGGAAGGGTTTATATACGAGGGTGCTGTGCCGTTCAGGGTCGTCGAGCATGACGTCAAGAATTTGAAGAAGCCCAAGACCAAGATTATGGTCAATATCGCCACCCCTGACACATCTTTTGAAAAATCATTCCTGCCCAACGATGGTGTGGGGTTGGCCAGAGAAGAGTTCATTATCGCTTCCAATATTGGCATTCACCCCAACGCTTTACTTAACTACGGCGCCCTTTCACGCGCTGCCATCACCGACCGGGCTAAAAGGGAAATCGTGAGGGAGATAGACAAGAGGACAAAGGGCTACGCCAGCAAGACCCAGTTCTACATCGACAAACTGGCTTATGGTATAGCTAAGATAGGCGCGGCGTTCTATCCCAACCCGGTCATCGTCAGGTTCTCTGATTTTAAGACCAACGAATATCGGACATTGATCGGGGGGGAGCTTTACGAGCCCAAAGAAGAAAATCCGATGATTGGCTGGCGCGGAGCTTCGCGCTACTACGATCCGGATTTCGCCGGCGCTTTCGTACTGGAGGTGAAAGCTATCGAAAAAGTGAGGGAGAGAATGGGTCTGGATAACGTCCAAGTCATGATCCCGTTTTGCCGGACTGCCGCCGAAGGAGCCAAGGTGGTGAAGTTAATCGAGACCAACGGCCTGAGCCGGAGGTCCGGATTGAAGATATACGTCATGTGCGAGATCCCGGCCAACATCGTTCTGGCTGGTAAGTTCTTGGATGTGTTCGACGGGATGAGCATAGGTTCCAACGACCTTACCCAGCTCACGGTGGGTATAGACCGCGACGGTAACGATAAGGTAAAAAAGATAACCAACGAGAATGACGAATCGGTTAAGGACCTTATCGCCGAGGTTATAAAAGTATGCCGGGCCAGGCATAAATACATAGGCATCTGCGGCCAGGCTCCATCCGACTATCCGGAGTTCGCCAAGTTTTTGGTTAAGCACAAGATTGAAAGTATGTCGCTCAATCCAGACACAGTTATCAAAACCGTGATCAACACGTTAAAGGTGGAAAGAAATAAAAAATGAAGATAGCTTTCTATGAGATTGAAGGATGGGAAGAGGCAGCCATCAAGCAAGCCTTCCCTTCGGACGAGATTTACCTTAGTAAAGATAAGATTGACGAACTAAACCTGCCGGCTAAGGGCGACTATGAGGTTATCTCAACCTTCGTCAGTTCGAAGATTACCTCTAAGGTCTTGGATCAATTTCCAAACCTCAAGCTCATTGCCACGCGTTCCACCGGTTTCGACCACATCGATTGCGTCGAGTGCGCCAAACGCAATATCGCCGTCGTTTACGTCCCGAGCTACGGAGTCAACACGGTGGCCGAGTTCGCCTTCGGCTTGATTCTGAACCTGACCAGAAAGATATATCAAGCCATCGACCAGATGAAGGAAACGTCTTCCTTCTCGCTGGACGGCCTGCGGGGCACTGACATCAAAGGTAAGACTTTAGGCGTAATCGGCACGGGCCATATCGGCACGGAGGTAGTGAAAATAGCCAAGGGATTTGGCATGGACGTTTTGGCCTACGATCCGTATCCCAACAAGGATTTCGAAGCAACCATGGGCTTTAAGTACGTAACCTTGGAGGAACTGCTCAAAGGTTCGGATGTGGTGACCATCCACACTCCTTACAACAATTCAACCCATCACTTGATCAACAAGGGCAATATATCTTTTATGAAAAAGGGGGCCTATCTGATCAATACCGCGCGGGGAGCGATAGTCGAGACTGACGCCCTGGTGGAGGCACTACAGAGTGGAGCGTTAGGCGGCGCTGGGCTGGATGTTCTAGAAGAAGGAGGAGAGGTTAAGGACGAATTGGAGTTGCTGGTTAAGACACGCGAGAACGAAGAGGAGCTGAGAACCATGCTTGAAGATCACGTCCTAATGAAACTGCCCAACGTGCTTATAACTCCGCACACGGCCTTTAACTCTCAGGAAGCGGTGGCAAGGATACTTGGGACAACATTGGATAACATCAAGGCATTCGTTGGAGGGAAGCCGACCAATCTTGTTCCACAGGGGCAATGAAGATAAAAAGCTTAGAAACCAGAGCAATCTTCGACTCGCGCGGTGAGTCTACCATCGAGGTCGCTCTAGAGGCCAAGAACGGCTCTGTCTATCGGGCTCAAGTTCCATCCGGCAAGAGCCGGGGGAGCAACGAGGCCGCGGTCCTGTCTTTCCCTAGAGTAAAGAAGGCGGAGAAAACGCTGAGGAGATCTATCAGCAAAGGCGACTTCAAATCTATCCAGCAATTCGACCGATTTCTCATCAAAGCTGACAGTACGGCCAACAAGAGTAAACTGGGCGGCAACTTTATGGTCGGTTCTTCCATTGCTTTCACGAAGGCACTGGCGGCCGAACACAAAGAGGAAGTATGGCAGACTGTCCATAATGAATTTTTCAAGCGGGGCAGCGGCGAAAAAAGACCTTTTGTGTTCTCTAACCTGATAAACGGCGGGGAGCATGCCAACAACAATTTGGATATTCAGGAGTACATGGTGGTAGTCAGCAACAAATATCCGTCTGAAAAAGGTGTCAGCCTGCTTATTCGTTTTTACAAAGAGCTCGGCGAATTCTTAAGGCGGAAGTTCCATGCTCCATTCTTGGCAATAGGCGATGAGGGAGGATATTCGGCGGATTTTGAAAACAACTTTGAACCCATCGGCATACTGGGCTATCTGATCAAACGTCTCAAAATGAGCGATCAATTGTTGATCGCTCTGGACGCGGCCGCTTCGAATTTTTATCACCAAGGCAAGTACATCTTTGATGGCCGGCGGATGTCCTCTGATGGGCTCGGCCTAGTTTATGACGAGTATTTCGATAACTCTACCGCGCTGGTCTCCATTGAAGATCCGTTTGCGGAAGAGGATTACTATGGTTTTGCGTTGCTGAGAACCGCAAGGCCGGATAGGATGGTGGCGGGGGATGATCTTACGGTAACCAACCCTAGACTGATTGCCGAGCGAACGGCTGCAGGGCTGTTAGCCAATGCGGTGATAATAAAACCTAATCAGGTCGGGACCGTTAGTGAAGCTTGCGAGGCGATCAAAGTCGCTCACGCCAACGGCCTGAAGTGCATCGTTTCCCATCGTTCGGGTGAGACAGAAGATGCGTTTGTCATTCACCTAGCCAAAGCCGCGGGCGCGTTCGGTCTTAAGATTGGCGCTCCAGCAAGGGAAAGGATGATCAAATTCAACGAGTTTACGAGAATTTACAACTAATTCATGAACAGTGAACATATAGCTTCAAATTTCTTCTTGGCTCTCGCTATCGTAGCCACAGCACTAGTCGTTCTGATATTCCTGCCTTACCTGAATGCCATCATTCTAGCCATCGTCTTTGCGATTCTGTTTGGGCCGACCTATCGGGAGCTACGGCGGCTCTTTGCGGGGAATGAGTCGATTGCAGCTGTAGCTGCGGTGATTTTGGCTATAGTGATTGTCTTGGTGCCGCTGGTGTTCTTCGCTATAACCGTGTTCGGTGAAGCTCAAAGTGTATATCTTGGTTTGGTGTCCGGCAATAGTCCCCAGATTGCGACGCTGGTTCACGCTGTGAATAAAATTCTGCCATCGGTCAGCTTGGACTTCGGTCAATACGCCAAGTCGTTTTTGAATTGGCTGCTGGCCAACATCGGCCCCATCTTCTCCCAGGTGGCGGGGATAACCCTGACATTTTTCCTGTCAGCTTTCACCTTGTATTACCTTCTTAAGGATAGTCAGAAGATTCACGAGGCGATAGTAAAAATTAGCCCACTGAAACATGACGATACGGAGAAAATATTGGATAAGCTTTACAAAATGGCTAGCTCGGCGGTCAGAGGTTCCCTGGTTATGGCGGTGGTTCAAGGAGTGTTCATCGGCATTGGATTTTACCTGTTTGGTCTGCCCAACCCGGTGCTGTGGGGAGCGACGGCGATGATTTGCGCGCTGGTGCCACTGATCGGTGTGGCTATCGTCGTTCTGCCGACGGTAGTTATCGTCTGGCTCTCGGGCAACGTAGGTATAGCCATAGGGTTTGCTATATGGGGATTGGTACTGCCTGGACTTATCGATGATTTCTTGAGGCCGAAACTCATTGATCGCGGGACGAACATCAGCCAGCTGCTTATATTGTTTAGCGTCATCGGCGGTATAACTGTCTTGGGACCGCTCGGATTTATCTTGGGGCCGTTGGCGCTCAGTCTATTCCTAACATTGATTGAGATATATCCTTCGGTTTTTAAGAAACCAGGCGGCGAAGCGTAAGCTTTTCACATTTGGGGCATATGGATCTTAAAGACGAAATAAAATCTTTCTTAAAAGGAGACGTCTCTGATACCGAATCGGATATAGAAAAGTACAGTCGAGATTACTCTGTTTTCAAGGTCAAGCCAAGAATTGTGGTTTTCCCGAAGGATGTCGATGACCTGAGAAATTTAGTTAAGTTCGTGGAGAAGAGAAAGGAAGATTTTATTTCGTCTTTAAGAACCGGCCGTTCGGCGGGGACGGATATGACCGGCGGTCCCTTGAATCGGGGGATAATCGTATCTTTTACAAAGTACTTTAATCATGTAAAAGAGATAACCGACGACTATGTGAGAGTAGAACCAGGGGTATACTTCCGCGACTTGGAGAAAGAGCTTACGGCCAAAGGATTATTATATCCGGCCTTCCCGGCTTCGAAAGATTTGTGTGCCTTAGGGGGGATGGTCAACAACAACTCTGGTGGCGAGAAGACTCTGGCTTACGGTAAAACGGAGAACTATGTCCGTGAGCTGACGGTGGTGATGAGCGATGGCGATAAGCACGTTATCAAACCGCTTAACGCGAGCGAGCTGCAGGCCAAGCTGAAAGAAAAAAGCTTTGAAGGGGAGATATACCGCAAGCTGTCTAAATTGATAGACTCCAATTATGATCTTATCAGTAAGTCCAAGCCGGATGTTTCCAAAAACTCTGCCGGCTACTACCTATGGAACGTATGGGATAAGAAGAAGGGCGTCTTCGACTTGAACAGACTGATCGTCGGCTCGCAGGGTACGCTGGGGCTTTTGGCCGAGGCCAAATTGGGTCTGGTCAAAGCCAAGAAGCATTCCCGTCTTTTGGTTGTTTTTATGAAGGATTTGCGTTGGGCCGCCGCTATGGTCGAGGAAGCACTTAAATTCAAGCCAGAGAGTATCGAGTCCTACGATGACAAGACTCTTGAAATAGCGGTCAAGCTGTGGCGGCAAGTGATCGGCTCGATGAAAGGTAACGCCATATCCTTGGCCTGGCAGTTCCTTCCGGAGATATTCATGGTCCTAAGAGGTGGCATGCCCAAGATGATAATGATGATTGAACTAACCGGAGATGACGAGAAAGAACTGGTATCAAGGCTGGATGAGATGAAAGATGGTGTCAAGAAGTTTGCCGCTTCGCACCCTGGGATACAGGTGCGGGCGTTGAAAAGTGAGGCAGAGGAGCAGAAGTACTGGACGATAAGACGGCAGAGCTTCGCTCTGCTGCATAATAATACGACCGGATTGGATACGGCGCCGTTCATCGACGATTTCATCGTTAAGCCCGAATACATGGCGGAAGTGTTGCCCAAAGTAAATGCCGTCTTGGACGAGTACGGCAAGGACCTTGTCTATACTATTGCCGGCCATCCGGGCAACGGCAACTTCCATATAATCCCTTTGATGAACCTCAAAGATGAGCGGGTAAGATCGCTGATACCCGTTATCTCCAATCGGGTATACAAGATAGTGCTGCAATATCACGGTTCGATTACCGCCGAGCACAACGACGGTTTGATCCGAACGCCGTATCTGGAGATGATGTATGGTAAAGATATGACGAAGCTCTTCGGGGAAGTTAAGAAAATTTTCGATCCGGATAATATTTTTAATCCAGGCAAGAAAGTTGGCTCAAGCCTTGATTATGCCATGCAGCACGTCATCAAGGAGTAAGAAATGCTCTGGTTGCACCAAAAGTCTGGCATTATCTGTATTATAAAGATTAAAGGTCGCCAATAGGTTGATACTTATGGAACAGGCAAACAACGAAAACAAGAAAGAAGAGTGCTACTGTCCGTTGTGCCATGGCCCAAGAGGCCGGTGGGACTGCGCTTGCGGTTACGGCCACATGCATATCCACCGCTATTTCTGGCTGAGGCTGATAATAGCCATCGTCGTGGCGTTTGTGATCTTCTTGGCTGGCGTGAGAATCGGCGAATTTGTAGCCGCCTTGCGTGGTAACAGTTGGGGTCACTACGGTCTGGGGTATAGCTATATGATGAGGGACTACGGCTATCCGACCTGCTATTACAGTGGGACGTCGGGCGGAGGCTCATACGCCGTGCCAATGATGCTGAATAATTATGGCTCAGGCACCTCTACTATCAAGTAAGTGACTATAGACGTTGATATATAAAAACCCAGCAATGGGTTTTTATATATGGATGGGTGTGATAAAATCGGACGAAGATTCGCTATTTTGTGATGGCTAGTAACACCAAAGGTACTGACATATTAGGCATAGACTGCGGCAATGTCATATTCCGCAGCATAAGCGGGAAACCGCTGCCGGAGGCCCTTGAGGACATCAAGAAGATCGCAGCATCGGGACGGTTCGAAAGAATTTACGTCATTTCCAAAATAACACCGCTGCTGCGTTTCGTCTTCTTAAGTCGGTTATGGTATTTGAATTTCTGGAGGTATACCGGCATACCTAGAAACAACATTTATTTTTGCAGACATCACGAAGATAAGGCTGTCATATGTGAGAAATTGGGTGTGACCCACTTCGTGGATGACCGGCTGAGGGTTCTCCATGCCATGAAGACAGTGGGCAACCGTTACCTGCTCAACTTCAACGTTTCGCGCAGGCAGCTTACAAAATACGGTGATGTATTGAGCGAAGTGAAAACGGTCGGATCGTGGAGCAAGCTATATCCATTGCTTATGTTTAGCTAAGAATGGAGAGCGGTTCAGCTGAAAAGATATTCAGGGTAGGCGAGTACATAGAGTTGCTCAATGTTTTCCTTGAACGTGAGGAAGTTAAAATCACCGGCGAGGTATCTGAGCTTAAGCGTGCCGCATCTGGTCACGTTTATTTCTCTATAAAGGACGGCGATGGCGAGAGCGTCTTGAATGCGATTATTTGGAGTAGGAACTATGACTTATGCGGAGTGAAGCTTGAGATCGGGATGGAAGTAGTCCTTGCGGGGCACCCTCATATCTATCCCCAGCGCGGGACGTTGTCTTTTATCGCCGATACAGTGGAGTTGGTCGGCGAAGGAGCTCTGAAGAGAGCCTACGACGAACTTAAAAACAGGCTGGAGAAAGAGGGCGTATTTGATGTCGCCAGGAAGCGTCCCATACCCAAGTTCGCTCAAAGGATAGGCGTCATAACTTCCAGGGAAGGCGCGGTCATCCACGATTTTGAGAACAATCTCGGCAAGTTCGGTTTCAAGATACTGTTCGTGGACTCAAGGGTTGAAGGCCAGGCCGCAGTGAAGGATCTTCTGGCGGCGATAAAAACCATGCGTAACCAGGACATTGAAGTGTTAGTCATGATCCGCGGTGGTGGATCGTTGGAGTCCCTGCAGGCCTTCAATAACGAAAATCTGGTAAGGGAAATAACCAATTTCCCGGTTCCAGTCATCGCTGGCATAGGTCACGATAAGGACGTTCCACTCTTGGCTTTGGCGGCCGACCAGATGGTCTCGACGCCGACCGCCGCCGCCAATTTGCTGAACCAGTCATGGGAGGAAGCTTACACTATGATTCACCAACTGACTTATATCCTAAGCAGCATCGGTGAGAAAATAGAAAGCATCCGTAATGAAATGGATGCCGCTTGGAATTCGGCTGTTGAGCGCACCAGTCAAACCATCAAGATACTCAAGGAACGTTTGGATCTATATGCCCGGTCGGCGAAGCTGAACGACCCGACTAGACAGCTGCAGCTTGGCTACTCAATCACGAGACATGATGGTAAAATTGTCCACAGTGAGCGGGGTATCGGGATCGGCGACGTACTGGATACGGAGCTGAGCGACGGTACCATAATATCTAAAGTTACTAAAAAATAATGGCTGGGAAAAAGGAAAGCGGGTTCAAGCATCAGCTTGAGGAAATTGCCGGAATACTGGAGTGGTTCGATTCGCAGAAAGAACTGGACGTAGAAAAGGCATTGGAGAAAATTAAGAAGGTATCGGGTCTGATAAAAGCCAGCAAGAAGAAGTTGGCCGAGATAGAGAACGAATTCAAGGAAATAAAGAAGGAGATAAGCTCAGATTAATCAACTAGAATCATCTAAAGATATGGAGTGTAGATGAAATGGAGGAGTTGAACATAGATAAGATTAAAACGGCTTTGGTAATTATAGATTTACAGAAGGGGATAGCCTCGATGCAAAGGCAAACTCAGCCCTATGCGGCCGATGTGGTAGTAGGCAACGCTTCGAAGCTAGTTGAGGCTTTCCATAAAAATGGGATGCCGGTTTTCCCGGTGAGAGTCACTCCGTCCGCAGACTTTAAGGACTCCTTGCAGCCGATTACCGACAACCCGCCGATGAGGTTTGAAAGGACGACGGACTGGGCAGATCTGGTCCCAGACCTTGGTATTCAGCCAACGGACCTGGTGATCACCAAGAGACAGTGGGGCGCCTTTTACGGCACGGAACTGGATCTGCAGCTGCGCCGGCGAGGCATAACGACGATCGCTCTGTGCGGCATATCGACCAATATCGGCGTGGAGAGCACGGCCCGGGCGGCTTATGAGCTAGGGTATCAGCAAATATTTGCCGAGGACGCCATGGCCGCCAGCAGCCTGGAGGAACACGAGAATACCATCAAGACTGTATTTAGCCGCATCGGTCGTGTGCGCAAGACCGGTGATATACTGGCTGAGCTGTAAGACAGATAGTTACTAATCAAGCGATTAAAAGGCGGCCGCACTACGCGACCGCCTTGTTTTCAGCCTATCGATTGTCACCCGGCTGCATGTTCCGGATGGTGTAACCATCGTATCTGGCCTTACGGTCAGCCTGCTTGACCCTGAGGGTCAATTCCCACGCTTTCCCGTAGCGGGGGCGTATCGAAAACAGAGTCTGGCTTGGCTCACTATAAAATCCAAAGTGGAGAGAGTATTCATCACCTCCTTTCATCGAGCCCACGAGTATTTTCTCGCCTTTGCCTGACTGCAGGGTGCCTCTGACGTGGAAATGCGCTGCTACCAGATAGTCATAGCGTCCCGCTAGATCCCTTAGCTTGCCGTAGCTCCGCTCGAAGGCATACAGCGTGCCAGGGCTTTGTTCCGACGTTGCATCGCCATGAGTTATCACGAAGTCATAGCCGGCAACATTCACCTTCGTCCATAGGGAGGACGAGATATCGAATCGCACGTTGCTTTGCTTGGCTAGAAGCAGTTCCAGGAATTTGTAGGTCAGATGATCCCAGTTCAGGACCTCTCTGTCCTTGTAGTATTCCTGCGGTCCGATCCGGCCGTGATTGCCGGAGACGCATACCACTTCGACTGCGGGGAAGACCTGGGCCAGTTCGCCTATGGCTTTGGCCAGTGCGACGACGGCCGTTTCGACTTGTTCAATGACATTGACCTTATTAGTGGTCTTCAAATCATTGTGGCTATCGCCGGACACTATATCGCCCAATAAGAACACATAGATCTTATTAAAGGTACGGTTCCTTTTGGCGAAGGAGATTGTTTCCTCGATACAGAAGCGGAGACGCCTTAGACAAATACGGACATCGTATTCGTTAAGGCCATTCATGGCTTCTTTCTTCACAGCTTCACCGACATGCAGATCGGCTAGGGCTAATACGAGCGCTTCCTGCGCAGTTCCTTTGGCTGGCTGAATTGGCCTAGGGATCCTGACGCGGGGCGCGGCCGCAGCGATGCGGCGGAGAATGGTTTTGGTATTTTCCTCCGCCCTGGCGGCAGTATTATTTTTTATGGCTTCATATTTTGCCATTAAAAATAGCCGCCATGGAAAGCTGGCGGCTGCTTCTTTACGTTTTATCTTCTAAGAGATATGACCCGTTTAAAACAGCCGCTTCCGCAGGCTTGTATCATGCGATTGATGGTTCAATCGATTAAGTTTTAAACGAACTCTTATTAACTAGTTTCTGCCATATTTGATATGGCATGTCAATAGACCACGGGGGTGAACGGTGAGTATCCCTTGAACACAAGTAAAAGCTGCATTTCTCTACGTGTTGCGGACGGCCTTGAATTTGCACTCTCATTGCACAGGTCAGCCTTTCTGAAATATCTGTCGGGGACTTTTGAATTTGAGGCGCTTGCGAGGCCGGTCATTTAGTGTCTTCACGGCATGGGCAAGCTCTTCCGGCGTAACCAAGTTGAAGTCGAGATCTTTGGAAAAATACTGCCGCAGGAGTCCGTTCGTGTTCTCGTTCGTACCCCGTTCCCAGGCATGGTAGGGATAAGCGAAGTACACCGTCATGCCGGTCTTCTCCTCAATCTGCTCCCATGCGGAGAATTCAACGCCGTTGTCGAGGGTGAGAGTTTGGCGTTGTTTCTTTGGCAAACGGCAGAATCGTGCAATGGCAAGCGATGCGAGAAGCTCCGCCCGCATCTTGGGAAGAAGATAGGCGATGAGGTAGCCGCTCTTCCGGTCCACGAAGGTCACGATACGCACCCGTTTGTCGCGGCCCAGCATGGTGTCGCCTTCCCAGTCGCCCAGGCGGCTTCGCCGCTCAATGATCGCCGGACGTTCGTCGATACGCCGCTTCTTGGCTTGCTCGCGAGCTCCTTCCCGTTTCTTCGTGCCGTGCCTCCTGCGATACTTCCCCTTGGATGAACGCAGATATTTCTTGAGTTGCGGCGCCCGTTCATTGAGATAGCGGTAGATGGTGCTCGCAACGATCGAGGCGCCCGTCAGCCTGAGCGTTCCCGCGATCTGCTCGGGGGAAAGATGCAGCTTGAGCAGGCGTACGACGGAACGAAGAAGAGATCCTCTCAAGGCGCGGATACTTTGCATCGCATCCACACGGTGCATATGTTTTTGTCTCCGCACTTCGCGCACGTCATATCCATATCTTCCTCCGTGAGTCTTCACGTGGCGATTCACGGCACTCGGATCCTTGCCCAGCGTACGCGCGATCTCGGTGCCCGCGTATCCGGCCCGCAGCATGCGGGCGATGACCGTCCAATCCTCCTTTCCGATGCGTGTGTATGACATGTATCGGAGCATGAAGCATGAAGAATGCCTGTGCAATGAGCCTGCAAACCGCTGTGCAATGAGAATGAGAATTCACCGGCGGGTTATTGACTAGTCGTTGCTTATGTATTATTTATTGGGAGTTGCTCCTTATCAGGGATCAATTAAAAGGTCGTTGCTTTAATAAGTTAATAAACCAAATGAAGAAGTCTGCTGAGGATTGGCTGACCAGTTTTTCGTTTATATTGCCAGGAGCTATAAGCTATATTAACGGCAATAAGCGCAAGGGGATAGCGCTCTTTTCAGTCACCATCGCCGGGATGGTGTTGTATCTGTTTGGCGGGAGTAGGGCTTCCGCGCTCGGCATAATCGTACTGGCCATAGTGTTCGGCACGAATCTCTTGGAAGTGATGTTCCAGCCGGTATTCGATAGTCTGAACAAAATTGAGAAGGATCTTCTCTGTATATCTGAGGGGCTGAAATTTATCGTGCTAGAGCTGCAAAAACAGGATAAGCTCCTATTGGCCATGCGGCAGTACGTGTTGCTGGCTGAATCGCAGCCCAGGTTCCTGCCTCCGCCGGAGCAGCTGTTATGCTTGCCGGCAGGTGCAAGGTTACTGCTATCGTCGGGGGTGACAGGGGAGTCAGCCGAAAAGGTTTAAAAAGAGCCACATAGGTGATGTGGCTCTTTTTGTATCAAAATCTAATTACTACTCTATTGCATCGCCGGTGCTCCCGGTTTCTTCTCAACTGCTGACCACAGAGCTAGGATAGCTATTACCAAGCCGACGATTGCTAGCACTGCAGGGGCGGCCGCCATGTATGCGGCTACGACTTCAACCAAACCGAGAACCACATTTACCCATTGTTTCCACATAGGTTTAATTAATTGTTTTTGCGACCTTTTTAATATTTTGCCTATCTTAATTATAGCACTTCCGCTTATTCCCAGGTACAAAAAAGACCAGTTCGCGTAGAAACTGGTCTAAAAAAAGAAAAATCGTGAAAATCTTACTGACCGATCCAACAACTTTGGAGACAATCATGCCTTTTAGGGAAAGTATCGGTTTCCCTCTACGCGTCGGCACTAGTCTGGTTGCAGACCGGTGCGATTATTAAACAACCGTGCCATAGCAGTTGTCAAACCTCAGAATCGCGGCAAAAAACACCCTCTCCAAACCGGAGAGGGTGTTCACTATTCAGGGTGATACTGACTATGCCGGCACAACTGTTGGAGTTGCTGTCGCAGAAACTGCCATAACCAAACCGGCTAGCGCTGCCAATAACATGGCGGAAGGGACGGGGGTCATAGCGCTGGCTATGGCCACCAGACCGGCTAGGATTCCCAGCTCGGACCAGAAACCTAGTTTGGTATCTTCCAACATGTAGGCTATGGCCGCAATGTATAAGAGGCCGACAATACCCACAATCCACGCAACGGGTTGGACGGCACTGAAGACTATAACCACCGCTCCAAGCAGAAAAGCTAAGAAACGCATAAGTTTTTGTATCGAATATTTTTTAATCTAAAAGAGCGCTCCTGAACAAGAACGCTCAGTCGACCTTTTGGTCACTGAGAGTTCTCCCCTCAGGCTCGAGCCAAAATGTACAGTAAACGCAATGGGGGTGTCAATTTTCACCAGATCAGGCCATTTACTAGCTGTTGTTCCTGAGAATTGTCACGCCAGGGGCACCGTTGTCCCAGACAGCCGTTTTCTTTATAGTGACCTCGGCCGATTTTATCCTTTTATCACTTAGGATCCGGCGGGCGATATCTTCAGCCAACGTCTCTACCAGGTAACGGCTCGGGCCCTCGATGACATCTCGGATCTCATTGCGGACGGCACTGTAGTCGATGGTGTCGGCCAATTTGTCGCTGGCGGCGGCCTTGGTGGTATCGAAACCTAGTTTGACCTCGATTGAGAACTCCTGTTCGACTTTACGCTCGGCTTCGCCGATGCCGTGCTTGCCGCGGAAGAATAAGCCGGTTATGTGGATATAGTCCATATCAATTCCCTAGATTATCGCAAAATCGGTGCTTGGCGCAACACCGTTGTACCAGCTGGTGAAAGGGGATCGGTTATCCACCATTTACATTGCCCGGCCTGGGTGGTTGTGATACTATCCTCCCGATGCCATTGTGGCAAAAAGAAAAAAGGTCAAAACAAATCGTGGAAAGACATCCCCGTTCTAGGGGATGTTTTTTAATACAAACCAAATGTTAGACAAACTAACCACCGCTCGCCTTGAAGCGCAGGTCTTTAAAACAGGGCGGGAATATCTTGAGCGGGAAGGATTCACGGAGCTCTTCCCGCCGCGTCTCGTGCGCGCCTCTGGCGCCTGCGAGAACGTAAACACTCTCTTTGAGGTGAGCTCCGGAGGGGACTTGGAGTGGTTCCGGTCGGATCACGGCGATAAAAAGCACCGGGGGTATCTGGCCCAGACCGGCCAGCTCTATCTCGAAGCTTTCGTGCCTTATCTCGAGAAAGTGTTCTGTGTCGGGCCGAGCTTCCGAGCCGAGGTGGGGAATGACACCCGCCATCTCACCGAGTTCACGATGGTCGAGATAGAATTCAAGGGCAACTTCGACAAACTCCTCGCATACATTGAGGGGTTTGTTTTTGGGATTGTCCATAAGCTGGCAACGTTGTCATCTGAGGAGCAAAAGATGCTCGGGTTGTTTGGGGCTGACATCGCAAGGCTGGCTTCGGTCAAGCCCGTCTTCCCGAAGATAACTTACGATGAGGCAATAAAGCGTTTGGGTCTTAACTGGGGCGACGATATCGATAGCCGAGGGGAACAAAAGCTGGTTGAACAATTCGGCGACCATCCGCTTTTCATCACCCGCTATCCCGATCCGCTATATGACCACGGCCGCGAAATCGAAGTGGAGAAATTCTTCAATATGCTGCCCGATCTGGAAAATCCCGGTCGGGTTCTCTCCTCAGACCTTATTCTCCCGGTTGCGGGCGAGGCGGTCGGCTCGGCGGCCCGAGTCGACGATCCTAAGACGCTTGTCTCCAGGTTGGAGAGATCGCGCATGTTCAAGCTGCTGAAACAGCTCGGTGGCAGTTTGGATGACTTCTCTTGGTATATCGAGCGGGCGAACGAAAAGATGGTGCCGCACGCCGGCTGCGGCTTCGGCATGTCTAGGATTCTGCGCTGGATAAAGAATACGGACGATATTAAAAAGGCGGTTACCTTCCCGTCGAACCAATACCATATTATTTAACAAAAAGCCCGAAATGATTTTCGGGCTTTCAGGGAAAGGAAGCGGCGTCAGGCGGCAATCCTGCATATCTCTTTGAGAAACAGCAGGCGGGGGCCTAGGGCGTGGGAGCGGATATAAGCGGCAGCATCTGATCGGCCGATAGTTTCGAGAGCCTTGATGGCCTCTTCGGTTTTGACCACATAATCGCCGTTTAATACTGCTCGTCGGTATTCCTTGGCCTCTTCGAAAGAGAGTACTGGGATTTTGCAACCAAGCCAAGCTTCTCTTACTTCCGGCGGGTCACTGCCCTCCGGAACGCCCATCACTCTGATCTCCATTGAGTTCACCTCTTTCTTTTGGTCTTTGAAATTCACGACGGCTAGAATCAGCGCTCCGGTGACAAGAACCTGTAGTGCGGCAATCTTGGAATTGAACGCCTCTACAAAGAGGGTGTCGATAGTGGATATGACCATTATCGCCGCAGCCAAGATTACGAACAGTCGATATTTCTTCTTATCACCACCTTTATTGAAGTACCACCCGACTCCTCCTGAAACCGCTGCCATGGCTATACAAATGGGGTATAGCATAAATCCTCCTTTCTTTTAGAGAACCACCGTTGTTCTATATCCGCCTTGACGTGCTGTCAAATATGGTTTCCCTGTGTCAGTTAACTGCATCTTTTATCCAAAGATAAACCACTAACTCCTGTTTTGTATCTTGCCGAGGATGGCATAGAATTAATAGTGTTAACTGCTATGGACAACCAGCCTTTTTCTTCGTATGAACCGCAGGGGATTATGCTCCGGCTCAATAAGTACGACGACATCTTTTCCGGGTTTGATATAAGACCGTATTCAGAGCGTGCTCTTTCGGTGGATTTTCTCGATGAGATAAAGCGTGCCTCTCGGGATAAAGGTGACGGAAATATCGAGCTTACCATTCTCATCCCAGAAAGGCTTCGGAATGAGCACGAGGAAGTCGTTATTAGGGAGCGTTTAGCGGCGCATTTTAAACGGCATCACGGCATTCTCCTTAAAGAGAAACTGCACGTGAAGAGAGTTGGCGTAGCTATGATAGCTATGGGCATTGTTTGCATGCTGGCCGCCACGTTTGCGCTGTCCGAAAATATATCCCGCAATTTCCTTCTTTCGTTCTTGGTTGTTCTATTAGAACCGGCTGCATGGTTTATGTTGTGGGAGGGGATGGACCAGGTGATTTTTACCTCGAAGAACCTGAACCCCGAACTGAATTTTTATCATAAGATGGCTAATGCGCACGAGCGCATATACTTCAAGTCATATTAAGTGATAGCTAAAAACCGATTGGCAAATACTCGCTGATTTTCACACGACGCCGCGAAGCGGCGTTGGCCAAAAAGAAATTTGTATAGGATTGCTGCGGGACAGGGATTCGAACCCCAGTTTTTTGGTTCAGAGCCAAACGTCCTACCACTAGACGATCCCGCAATATAAGCTTTTTAGCTTAAAAAACGAGGCCTTTTGCCTTCTTCCTGAATTGTAGTTAGTTTAAGGCGAGAGTCAACGATTTTGGCTCCCAATAACTTTACTCTCTTGCCGTTGCGTATCGTGTAAGTGCCTGGTTCGGGGTTCATCCCTAGGATCTTTCTCAATAGTTCTTCGGATTTGTCAGTATTGTTTCCGCTTTCAGCAGACTCCAGGACTGACGGTTCTATATAAGCATCTTCGGTCTTAATCTTCTTGGTAAATGTGGCCTCCGTTTCGGTTTGTGGTTTGGGTATGATTTCTCCTTTTACAAATTGAGGCAATGTGTGCGCTAGTAGTTCGCCAGCTGACTCGGCCAGTAACTTTTCTAGTTCTAAATAGTTCTTGTGATAGACGTCTATTTCTCCCGACTTTGATATTATTGGCCCGTGATCAACTTTTTCGTCGATGAGATATAGGGTAACACCTGTCTTTTCTACGCCTTCGATTATCGCGCTTTGGATAGGCGATGGCCCCCTTAATTTCGGCAAAGGGGAAGGATGCGTCCCTATAACCCCCAGTGGCGGTATTTTTAGAAGCTCATCGGGCAGTATTTTGGCGTAGGCCGCCACTACGAAGAAGTCAGCGTTCAGGGAACGTAATTGAGTTAGGAATTCGTTGTCTATCTTCGCTGGCTGCAGTATCTGTATCTGATCGTTCGGCGGAGCCGCGTTCAGGATAACCTGCTTCGTCGGCGGGGGAGTAATCACTTTCTCCCGGCCGACGGGTTTATCGGGATTACAGACTATGGCTATCGGCGGCTTGCCGTCGCCGATCAACCTTTCCAAAACTATCGCCGCAAACCTGGGTGTTCCAAAGAAGACATACTTCATCGTCTTTTGATGCGATCAGTGAACATCTTGCCGCTTAGGTGATCCACTTCGTGCTGGAATACACGGGCTAGCAAGCCCCAGGCTTTGATCTTTACCTTGCGGCCGTTTTTATCGTAAGCGACGAGCGTCACCCCCTCGGCGCGGGGGATGGGTTCAAACTCGTCGGGTGAACTGAGGCACCCTTCTTCTATTATTATTTTCTCTCTGGAGGTTCCAACAATCTCCGGATTGAACAGGGCATAGAACTTGCGGTCGACTCTGGCTACGAATACGCGCATGTTGAGACCGATCTGGTTGGCCGACAAACCGATGCCGTTGGCCTGGTCCATCGTCTCGCGCATCATCCGCACCAAATCGCTTATCTCTTTTCGGGAGAAGGTTTTAAAGTCGAAAGGCGTCGTGGCTTTATGGAGGAATTTGTCCTCGTCCTTATTTTTTACCGTTAGTATTTTTCTCATTGTAGAGGAGCCTCATGAAGTACGCTCCTTTGTTTTTCACGTTTTTGCGTTCGGCCACGTCTCTGGCCAGCCTCACCAGTTTATCCGGATTGTGTAGTTTGGCTAGTTTTATGTATAAAGCCTTGTGTTTATCGTCTTGAAGCAGCTCGGCGATGGTCAGTCCTACCAGTTGATGATATGAATATACCTTCGATTCCTTGGCGCGTTTCCTCAGCGTCTCGAGGTAATCATCCATTTGTTGCCATTATACCAGAATCTCTTTAAAATCTTATAGCATATGTCCAAAGAGAATAAGGAAAAGGAGGCGAGTGTAGTTGGGGTCGAGAAGACAGCGATGGTTGAAAGCTCGGTCGGTGCGGTTCCTAAAAAGCATTGGTATTCCTTATGGTGGGGTAAAGTTATAATCGTCGTTTCGGCTGCAATCGTTGTCGGCTGCGGCATAGGCAGCGGGTATTACTTCGGTTTTACCAAAGGCTATTCGCAGACGAAGAACGTAAATATCACCGGTATCGCCAACGGCGCTACGCCGAGCAGCGTGACGGCTGACTTCACCGAGTTCTGGAACGTGTGGGATTTGCTCAAAAGCTCGCAGGTCGACTCCGGAAAAGTCAGCGACCAACAACTAATGTACGGGGCCATATCGGGTCTGGCGGGGGCATACAACGACCCCTATACCGTCTTTTTCGATCCCAGCGACGCCGACGAGTTTCTAGGTACGGTCCAAGGAAGTTTTGGCGGGATAGGTGCCGAGCTTGGCTCCAAAGACGGCCAAATAATGATTATCGCTCCGCTTAAAGGGACGCCGGCGTATGCCGCCGGGCTTCAAGCCGGCGATCAGATATTGAATATCGATTCGACCTCAACGGCCAATATGAGCATAGATCAGGCAGTGCAGCTGATCCGCGGCACGCCGGGGACGAAAGTTGATTTAACCATAGCGCGGGACAGTTGGGCCAGCCCGAAGGTGATCACCATCACCAGAGCCATCGTAAACGTGCCTACGGTTGATTCCAGCATGAAAAACGGCAATATCCTGTATGTCCAGCTGTATGAATTCGATCAGAATGCCAATCAGCTGTTCGGCAACGCCGTCATAAGCGGATTGGAACAGGGTGCCAGAGGCATGATCCTGGATCTGCGCAACGATCCGGGAGGTTATCTTGATCAAGCGGTGGCCGTAGCGGGATGGTTCTTGAAACCGGGAACGGTGGTGGTGAAAGAACGCTATGCCAACGGCAGTGAAGATGTCCTTACCGCCAACGGCAACGCTGCGCTGAGCAATTTCCCAGTGGTGATACTTATAAACGGTGGCTCGGCTTCGGCCTCGGAGATTCTCTCGGGGGCACTAAGAGTGGACCGAGGCGTCAAATTGATCGGTGATAAAAGCTTTGGCAAGGGATCCGTGCAGCAGCTTACGCAGCTGCCGGACGGATCGGCGGTCAAGATAACTATCGCCAAATGGCTGTTGCCGGATGGCAGCGCCATCGACAAAGTCGGTCTCGTTCCTGACTACTCCATTCCGATAACCGCGACGGATACCGCCGCCGGGGTAGATCCGCAGTTAAACAAAGCTATAGAAGTAATCGACTCCGAGATAGCAAAATAATTATGAAAGTTATTTTGCAGCAGGATTTGAGAGGGTTGGGCAGGAAGAATGATGTAAAGGATGTCCCCGAGGGGTACGCCCGCAATTTTCTCATACCCCGCGGCATTGCCAAATTTGCGGACCAAACAGCGCTGAACGAACTTAAAACCAAAGCCGAAGAACACAGCAGGCATCTTGATGCTGAGAGAATCAAGCTGCAGGATTTAGTAGCTCTTACCGAAAAGACGCCGTTGGTGTTCAAACTGCGGGTGGGGGAGAATAACGAGATTTTCGGTTCGGTGACAGCTAAAGATGTAAAGGCTGAAATGGCGGCGGCGTATCCTGGTTTAGATCAGAAAGATTTTGAGATAAAAATCGGGCGCCCTATCAAGGCGCTCGGTGTGCATGATATTCCAATAAGTCTGGAGGAGGGGATAGAAGGCAAGATCAAGGTTCTTGTCGAGAAGGTTTAGTCTTATTTAGATATTACTGAAACGGTTTTCGCGTAGCGGATGCTTCGGTCGAAGCAGACTTTTTTCTTGGTTGTGAATTTCACTACACCTGCTTTGGCTGCAAAGAGTGTGTCATCGCTGCCGACGTTGACATTTTTGCCGGCGAGGTAGTGAGAACCTCTCTGCCGGACTATTATTTGTCCCGGCGTAACTTTTTCGCCGTCATGGAGTTTCACGCCTAGACGTTGGGCGGCGGATTCGCGACCTAATTTAGTTGAACCTCCGGCTTTGGTATGTGCCATGGCTGCTAATTAATTATATTCAAAAGCGGTTACTATTATGGCTGTTTGCGGGCATGGATGTCAACATTTTATTGGGGTTGATACGAAAAAGCAGCCGCTGAACCGGCTGCTTTTAACTGTACTTTTGATGTCGATCAGAGGCTAAACGGGCACACAGACAGATATATAAGGGCGATTAGCAGCACCAAACCCAAACCGGTTACAACAACTCCCACCGCACAACTCAGACAACGTGCGCAACCTACCTCGGTATGGGACGTACTGATGAGGGCAATGCCCGCACCAATCAAAAGTACACTGATTAGAATAAATAACATGTGTGTTTGTAAAAGTAACTGCGACTTTATGGGGATCGACAATGGTAATAATAAGCAGTCGTTAATAGCGGCTGCTTAATTACTTGTTCCCGATCTTATTCAGTCTAGATATTTTTCTTACAAGTATCACTCTCCTGATAGCGCTAACTACTAGTAAGACAATTAGCATTACGGCTACGAGAACAACTATTTCTAGTGTACTCATATGTTTAAAGAACAATTTTGACCTTTAGGATGCTTATACAATGCAATACATGGACGGGTTTGTCAACAATTCTTGCGGTACATTCAACCTTCAAGTGCAACACCCGTTAGTTCATAGAATACCTGATACGGGGTCTTCCAGCCAAGCCGCTTCCTCGGCCGGGAATTGAGCAATCGCTCGACCATACGGATCTCCTCGTCGGATATCGTTCGGAAGTCGGTCTTCTTCGGAAAGAATCTTCGGACGAGCCCATTCAGATTCTCATTCGATCCCCGTTCCCAGGATGAATATGCATGGGCAAAGAAGCATGTGATGCCGAGCTTCCGCTCGAGTTCCTCATAGCCCATGTTCTCCGCACCGCGATCCCGGGTGAGCGTTCGTCGAAGGCGTGGCGGCAGATTCGCAAACCGCTTCATGGTGATGCGGTTCGCTTCCGCCATGGTGCGGTCGTGCGCCTTGTCAATGAAAACGAGGCCGCTCCTCCGCTCGTTTGCCGTACGCAGGCGCACGGGGATGGTGGGCGAACATACGATCGAATCGTCTTCCCAATGGCCGATCAATCTCCTGGCGTCAACGGACACAGGCCTCGTTTCGATTGATGGCAGCGGGCCTTTTTCAATGCGATACGGTTTCCGCATCCCTTTGTGCATCCGTTGCCTGCGGTGTCGCGCAAGATACGGACGGAGATCCTCCTGGTGCCGATACATGAGGTTCGAAGCCTGGCTCACCCGCGCATACACGAATTGGTAGACGGCCTCGTATGAGATGCTCGCACCCACGACACCTTTTGCGGTTGCCGCAATCTGCTCCGGCGACCAGCCGAGCTTGAGATGCGAGACTACATACTCTCTCATCTGGTCATTCTTGAGGCGCTCCTCCCGTCCGCGTTTCTTGCGGTTCTCCATAGCTCGCTCGTGCGCCACGCGTGGCGCATATCGATTGCGCTCCGGCGGCCGGTTCCGTGCGAGTTCGCGGGATATCGACGACGGGCTGCGTTTGAGCAGACGGGCGATCGCCCGGAGGGATACCTTCGCCCACAGCATTTCCTGGATCTTCTCCCTTTCCTCGATCGAAAATTGTTGGTATGTCATGCACTTCGTATTGTACCGAAGTGTTGCACTTACTTGTTGAACCTACTTGCACGAATTCGCCACCTACTATTGAACCAATCCTTTCTAGCGGATTTAGCAAACAATCCACCTATAGGTGGATTGTTTTTATAACAAAACCCTCTCTCAGAGAGGGTTTTGAAGATGATCGTGAGTACTAGGGAATGCAACACTGAATGGTCGGGTTGCAACGCGTGGCTCCAACCGTACTACCGACGTTTTCTTCGTTTGTGTTTATCGGATACATGCGGAGCGGGACGATGTATGTTCCCGGTCTGGCAATGACGGTCGCTGTCATACCGTTATCGATAACTATTCGATTGTTACCAATCAAGTACGGCGAAGGAAACACAAAGAATATCAGAGCAAGGAACAATACAACCATTACCCACAACAGTAAGTCATCTGTTCTGTACATATTGTTTGGGGTGATAAACCGCGCAGCCGTTCCTCAATAGATATTGAGACGGGGCGATTACACCAAAAAGATCTTCGACCTTTGATACAATCAAAATGCCCAGTCTCAAATGTGAGGCTTTTTATATAGGCATTTTAACGAGCTATAATTGTACTAATTACAATATTTTTTAGTTATAGTCAATAGCTGCGTATTGGTGAGATTACGTAGCTGCAATATTCAACTTCGACTGTTGTCTGTAACAAAGAGTATTTAGGGTGATTAAGTATATAGTTCCCCCGCGGGGGTTCAATAGCTTGTGACCACCGGGGTAGGACAATATGTAACATGGCATATTGTTGAACCCAAGATCGTCTCAAATCTGGATGCGACTTTAATTCAAAAGGCCGCGCATGGGGCTCGGCACAAAAACGTCGATTATACCTTATGGGTTGACCTCCTTGATATAAGGATTGAAGAGAGTAACGGTGGTGGTAGCAACACCCAGGTCGCCTTGGCTGTCCTGGCAGATAAGCTCGTAGGGA
>JAMCRD010000002.1 GCA_023380475.1 Patescibacteria group bacterium
TGCCTATGAACTATATACTAGCGATTTATATCTTTTCAAATGTTTTTGGTTATGTGAACCTATAACTTTGAAATATCTTGAGACCTGTTCTGCGCTATCCATCCTAATATCCCTACCCTTTTGTGCAATTCGAGGACGTAGCCCATTATCCATCAGTATACCGTACACAGATTCTATTAGGTCAGGGGACAAGCTGGTAAATGCAAGTTTTTTGTAGACATACTTTTTCCCATTTACCTTGTAGCGATGTATTACTACGCACCCATCTGTATCGAATAATCCTCGAATGCACGCCTTTGCAAAGTTGTTGTCTCTTTTAATCCACCTCGGGATGTCCAATCCTTTCGATAACTTATTCCCAATGGGTAGCCCTAGTTGATTAAGATACTTTATTAATCCCGATCTAGAAACCACTATTACATTTACAGAGAGCTCCGGCCGATGACGGATATGTGGGTCTACCCCAAAGAGCTTCTTAATCAGTCTTACTGTATATAAACAAAACTTCCTGTCATCCTTGTGATGTAAGGCTATAGAAAGCTGATATTGATTCATACTCCCATCACCCATCATTATTCCTACGAATTCTGCTAACTTAGCCGATTTTCTAGGCTTGCTGAATGGCAGGGGTGACAATATAGGATTGTTTTTGTATCTACCTTCTTTATTCCACCACGCTCTCCAATTTTCTCTGCGTACCTCCGGGTTTCCTATTACTCCTCCTTGAGCCTTGTAAGAGGCTAGACCGCCCTTCCTAGCCCCTTTCTTTGTATACCAAAACCTGTCCTGCGTTTTTGTCCTTCTCGGTACCCTAAGTTTATATTTGACTGTTATACATTTGGCTGATTCCTCCATGATGAGGAATTTCCCCCTGCGCCAATCTCGGATCGTGCGTGTGCAAACTCCCAGGTACTTGGCTAGTTTATTTATGCTCCCTGCTTTTTGTATAGCCCTTTCCACAAATCGCCTCTGTTCTCCAGGAGGGAATTTAAGTCTATTATCCTTTAGCGAATAAGCCATATCTCCATTGTATCAACAAGTAAGCCGGTATTCAATTTGTAAATCTGTCTCCATTCTGATAATCTTCTGTCCATAATGTCCGGAACTGAAAGCTTAAGTTTGAAGCCGCGCCCTCCAGTTGTAGTGATCGTTGGCCATGTCGACCACGGTAAGACATCGCTGTTGGATTACCTGCGCAAGACCAATGTAGTCGCCAGGGAAGCCGGCGGTATAACCCAGTCTGTGGGTGCATATGAGGTTGTTCACAACAGTAAGAAGATAACCTTCATAGACACGCCAGGCCATGAAGCTTTTTCAATGATGCGCCAGCGCGGGGCGAATATCGCTGATCTGGCTGTACTGGTTGTCGCCTCCGATGAAGGAGTCAAACCTCAGACTGTCGAAGCGATAAAAATCCTCAACGACACAGAAACGCCTTTTGTGGTAGCCATAACAAAAATCGATAAACCGAATGCTAACATTGATAAGGTTAAGAATGAACTTCTGGCCAATTCCGTTCTTCTGGAAGGGTTTGGCGGCAATGTGAGCTGGCAACCGATATCCGTGATAAGTGGGGAGGGGATAAACGAGCTTCTCGACCTCATACTTTTGATGGGCGACGTATCGGATCTTAGTTACGACCCAGACACTAATGCTACTGGTTACGTACTTGAATCGCTAAAGGACAATAGACGCGGCGTAGTCGTGCATGTAATTCTTAAAAATGGCGTCTTACGTGAAGGTGAGGAAATTGCTACCCCCAGTGCCAAGGGCAAGATACGCATTTTGGAGGATTTCAAAAGGAAAAAGGTCAAGGAGTTGTTGCCATCCGCGCCAGCAGCCATAGTTGGGTTTGAATCCTTGCCGAATGGTGGGGAAATGTTTACCGCTGGGTTGAATGTCGGCAATCTTACCAAAGACAATCGTACGGCTATAGACAGTGCCAAACCTGTTTCGGAAGACGGCAGCGATACAAAGCTGAAAGTCGCTATAAAAGCTGACACGTCCGGCTCGTTGGAGGCGCTACGCGGAGTATTAAATAGTAAACTTCAAATCACATCCTCAGCCGTAGGCAATATAACCGATGGTGACGTTAAGAGCGCAATCACCACCGGTAGCGTCATAATCGGGTTCAACGTGAAGGTGGACAAAGCGACAGAGAACTTAGCCCAAGCACAGCATGTTGAAATTGTTACTTCTGACATAATCTATCGACTCACCGAAGCAATCGAGGCACGTCTGAAGGCTATGCAGATGGAAAAACCCACTGCTGGGCTGAATATTCTGAAGGTTTTCGGAGCCAGTGGTCGCAGACAGATTGTTGGTGGGAAAGTCACCGTTGGCGTATTGAAGGGTGGGATGACCGCAAAGATCAATCGTGCTGGTAGCGTCTTGGGCGATGGCAGGATACTTAACGTCCAGATAGGGAAAAAGGATGTTGCCGAGGCATCAGAAGGGGTCGAGTGTGGGTTGCTCTTTGAGAGCGATGTGCCTGTACGAGCAGGCGATGACATTCAGGTTTTCTAGATGAGGCCGTATCGTCACGAAAAGATCGAGAGTCTTATCCATCAGGAGTTGAGCAAAATGCTCGCCAAAGAAATGGATTTCCCTCTGGGGACCCTGGCTACCGTAAGTGGGGTGAAGCTTAATGCCGACAATACCGAAGCTAAAGTTGGTGTTAGTGTTATCCCTACTGTTAATACCGAGGGAATCCTGGCTGATATAAAAAAACGGCAAGGTATGTTTCAATGGATGCTCAATCGCAAAATGAACATAAAACCCATGCCGCGCATAGAATTTGAGGCGGACTACGGCCTAGACAACGCGGCTAGAGTTGATAAGTTGCTCCGAAATATATAACAGGCTTTAATATTAGTGCCTGGCGGCATGGTGAAGTGGCTAACACAATGGTCTGCAAAACCATTATTCGCGAGTTCGACTCTCGCTGCCGCCTCCGCACGATCAAGAGAAAATACGATCTTAACGAGGCTTTCTTTAATGCTTGGTCTCCTAAAATGGCGTATGTATTAGGGTTCTGGTTTGCTGACGGCTACATGAGAATTGAGAAGTCGTACAGGATAAGTTTCTCATCCAACGACCTTCAGATTGTGGAAGATATCCGCGATGCCTTAGGTTCCAATGCCCCCATTATAGATTTCGACCGAGATAGGTCGTTCTATCTGTAACTCAACTCTAAGAGGCTCTATTCAGGCCTAACAGCGTTGGGCGGATTTAGACGTAAGAGCTTGAGTTTAACATTCCCATACATCCCAGCTAGGTATCTAAGAGATTTTGTGCGCGGTTATTTCGACGGTGACGGCAGTGTGTTTTTTTGTTAAATACATTAGGACCAAAGACAAGCGACGCACTAGGGAATTAAGGACGAACTTCACTTCCGGTAGTGCTGGATTTTTAAAAACCCTCAGACAGTGCTGAATCAGAAACTAGGTCTTCCGATAAAGAAGCTGGGCATATACAACGGCGGCAAATCTATCAAGCTCAGCTATGACATGAGAGACTCCGACAAACTGCTTAACTATATGTACTACCGCAGTTTTCCTATAGGGCTGGATCGCAAAGCAAAGTTTATCTCGTGTATGCCGGATTATCAGGAGCACGCCCTTACGAGATCGCGATAGTCGTTTTGTCTGTGCCTGATTTTATTGTAAGCTTTCATCGATGCCCGGGTGCTGGAATTGGTAGACAGCCGACACTTAAAATGTCGTGAGGTTAATCCTCGTGTGGGTTCGACTCCCACCCCGGGCACTACACATTTTCTAACAATGTTAGAATTTCGATATGGGCAGTAGAACAAAAAGTGGGTTAACTCTCTTGGTCTGAGTCACAATAACTGAAAACCACACGAATAGTTGGTTCCGTTTTTACATTGCCAGCGATACCGACATGGTATGCTGGTTTAGTTAAACCGGTTCTTACCCCTCCCAGCTGGTTTTTTGGACCGGTGTTGGTTTTTCTGTACGCCCTGATGGGAATAGCCGTCTTTATCGTTCGGTCTAGGAGACTAAAAACTCCCAATGGCGGTGTGGCACTGGGAGTTTTTGGCGTGCAGTTAATCCTTAACGTCCTCTGGTCGGCTGTATTTTTCGGCCTGCATGCTTAGCTGCGGTTTTTCCTTGAGAAGTAGTCGGCGTAGGCTTGCATGTCAAAGTGACCGTGGCCACTCAAGTTGAACAGGATGGTTTTACTTTTGCCTTCCTTCCTGCATTTTATCGCCTCGTCGATAGCTGTCTTGATGGCGTGAGCGGATTCAGGAGCGGGGATGATGCCTTGGCTTCTGGCAAATTTTACCGCAGCTTCGAAAGCCTCGTCTGAATCAGGCGCCACGGCTTCGATATAGCCGTGTTCGTAAAGAGCGCTGGTTAATGGTGCCGCGCCATGGTACCTAAGTCCGCCGGCATGGATGGGCGGGGGAACGAAATCAGCCCCCAGTGTTTTCATTTTCAGGAGCGGTGTCATCCCAGCTGTATCGCCGAAATCATAGCGATACTCTCCTTTGGTAAGGCTGGGGCAAGACTTTGGTTCTGAAGCGATGACTCTTAGTTTTGGTTTTGAGCCGTTCAGTTTGTCGGCTAAGAATGGGAAAGATATCCCGGCCAGGTTGCTGCCGCCGCCGTGGCAGCCGATGATTACATCAGGATAATCGCCGAGTTTCTCCAACTGCGCTTTGGCCTCCAAGCCAATTACGGTCTGGTGAAGCAGAACGTGGTTTAGTACGCTGCCCAGAGCATATTTTGTGTCCGAGCGGCTTAGGGTATCCTCTAGTGCCTCGGAGATGGCTATGCCTAAGCTACCGGGGCTGTCCGGCTGTTCAGCTAGAACTTTCCTGCCGAAGTTCGTTAAAGAGCTGGGGGAAGACACAACTTTTCCGCCGTATGTCTCGATCATAATCCGGCGATACGGTTTTTGATTAAAACTGACTTTTACCATGTAGACCATGCACTCCAGTCCGAACAGGTTGCAGGCGAAAGATAGCGCGCTGCCCCACTGGCCGGCACCGGTTTCTGTAGCCAGTCTTTTCACGCCTTCTCTCTTGTTGTAGTAGGCTTGGGCGATAGCAGTGTTGGTCTTATGACTGCCACTGGGGCTCACTCCTTCGTACTTGTAGTAGATCTTGGCAGGTGTGTCCAATTCTTTTTCAAGACGGGTGGCACGGATCAGAGGACTGGGACGGAAAATCTTGTAAGCCGCTTGCACCTCTTCCGGTATATCGATGAATCGTTCCTTGCTTACCTCTTGCTTTATCAGTTCTTGAGGGAATATCCGGCTTAAGTCATCGGGGCCAACCGGCTCCTTGGTCTTGGGGTTTAGTGGCGGGTCTAATTGGAAGGGCAGATCTGCGAGGATGTTGTAGTAGTGCGTCGGCAACTCGTTGTCACTTAAAAGTATTTTAGGCATTAGTTGGTTTGCTTTGATTTGTCTTGTGTTAGTCGGTAATAAAACTCGACCACCATGGGTCGAGTTTTATTTTAACCGTCTGTTAAACGACCTGGGTGGAACGCCAATGCAAAACCTGCCACCAGGCCAAGGAATAAGTATATGTTTTTGAACCCCTGTTACTCATTGTAGTTATAGATTTTTACCCAACAATCGTTGGAATCCTCCCTTTGGGTTGGACAGTTCTTTCGAACCGCGCGTTATTTGGGCGATACTGACTTTTAACTCTTTTGATATCTGTCTCTGTGGTACATGATCGTTAAGTCGCAGTATGATCTGCCAGCGGGTGGCTATGTTGGCATACTCCTCCGGTGTAAGCAGATCTGTCAGGAACGAATCCAATAATTCGTCGCTGGCTGAGGCTTTACGTATCACGTGGATCAGTTCTTTTCGGACAGGTCTCATGATTATGTACTGCTATAGCAGTACATAATCATACTATTACTTTGAGTGGGTTGAGTCAAGTATTTGTACAGTGAACATCAAGGGGTGACGGTGGATAAATATTGATCGGCCTTTTCCCGTGGGGTGATGCCGCCCAGCGAGAGGTGGATGCGCTCGGTGTTGTAATAGGTGAGCCATTCCTCGCGTGAGCGCCATGATCGCTGCGGATTTTGGTAATATTCGTCGTCGATCGTGCGGTGAACCCGCTCCACCTTGCCGTCCCACCACGGCGACTTCTTCGGAATGAAGAAATGCGGCAGGTTCCGACCTTCACACCAGGCATGGAAGTCCCCGCGGAACTCGCTGCCATTGTCGGTCTGGACGGAGACGATGGGAAATCCGAAATACCGCTCGGCTTCCTCGATCGCGATGGTTGCATGCCGACTCTCGCGGGTCGCGAAGACATGCAAGTAATGTAGCTCGGTGTACGAGTCGAGGACCGAGAACTGGTAATGGCGCATGCTGCCTTCGTAGACGTACTTCACGTCGAGCTGGACACCATCGCCCGGCTTCGTGATCACAAGCGGTTCGGTAAGCGGGGCGTGCCAGCCGAGTTTGCGCTGCGGCTTCCGGATGAGGCCCTTCCTGCGGTAGAGGCGGAAGAGGATGGTGGTCGAGACGGCAATATTGAACACGCGGGCGATCTCGAGCTTCATCTTCAAGGGGCCGTAGTTCGTCTTCCGCTTCCGCTCCGCGATCCAGGCCTTGAGATCGGGCGTGAGCTTCGTTTTCGTGTCCGGCTTCCGGCTCCGATAGTCGTTCGACTCGTAGCCGTGGTCGCGCGCGTACCATTTGTAATACGTCTTCTTGGGGATGCCGAAGATGCGGCAGACCTCCTCGACGGGGCGATGCTCCGCCTCGACCAGGCGGTACCAGCGCAACCGGAAACCCTTCTCATACGGTGTTTGGTGCCTCATGATATCCATGATACAGTGAACACCGTCACCCCGCGCCGCCGCTAGAGTTACCTCTAGGTGTTAACTGTACAGTATTCTATGGCCCTTAATAAAAATACCGCCTGCAGAGGCGGTATTTTTATTAAGCACAGCACGGGTTACTTGCAGCAATGGCAGCCCCTTTTGGCTAGCATCGCTACTCCGCCAACCAGTACTAAGATCGGCCAGATCCAACCGATTGCGCCTGCAGACAGTATCGCTAGGTCGCCGAGGAGGAATAGGACGCCGAAGAGTATCACCAGCCAAGGCATCATCACATGATGGAAGCACTTGCAGGTCTTACCCTCCATGTTGTTCATGTTATCCATATTTGTCGACACAATTAACTTTTCGACCTTTGGTTTGGGGCGGAAAGCCTAATCCTCTTTGATCTGCAGCTTCTTAGAGTTGCTGCGGTTAATTTTTGGTAAACGGACGGTTAGGACACCATTCTTCAAGGAGACCTTAGCTTCGTCGGGATCAACTTCCTGAGGCAAGATAACGGTCCGGGCGAACTTCCCCCAGAAGCATTCTTGGTACAAATAATCAGCATCCTCTATTTTCTCATTGCGGTGCCGCTCACCGCGGATAGTCACCGACTCGCTGGTAGCCTCAACATCAATGTCTTCTTTTGATACACCGGCTATTGGTGTCTGGACCACTATTTCATCGCCGGTCTGGTAAACGTCGATTGTAGGCTGACCTTCGCCCTCGTCGACGATGAGACTATCCTTGTTTGGAGATTCCGCCATTGTCTTCACTTCTTAGTATATCAAAATCGTGGAAAATGAAGAAGGAACAAAGCAGGACGAAGGCGATAGAGTATGCTTCTTGCTGAGCGAAGAAGAAGGCCAGATAGTTGAAACTGAAATGGATCACGGTGGCTACAATGATACCTATAGCCAGTTTTTTCTCCGCCCAGTAAAAACCAACGAAGCCCGAAGCAACAGCGTGCAACAGCGTAGCACCGACAGACCGTATCAATATCGTGTGCACGGCGACCGCTGGGCCGGCTGATAACAAATAAGAGACGTTTTCTAGGGCAGCGAATCCCAAAGCTGCGGTTATCAGGTAAATCATCGGGTCCATATGGTCATGGAATTTGTTGTGCCCGACCATAAGGTAGGCGGCCAGAAAGACGATGGTCTCCTCAATAAGTGAGAAAACCATGAATTCGGCGCTGATATTGATTTCCCAGAAAGAGCTGAGAGTCATATAGTTGGCGATGAATTTCTCCAAGACTGCGGCCACAACTGCGGCTACTATACCCGCAGAAAAAACTTCCGCGATCATCGTCCTCGGTTCAGGCCTCTTTCTGTCTTCCAACAGGAAGAAGATCAGCCATAACAAAGATGGGGTTACCCCCAACAAAAACAGCAGCAGCACCGAACTTACCATTTTTCCACAATTAACAGGTTCTTTCTATTTGGCAGCTTACGCCATATGGCCTCGGTGACGAAAGGTGTAAAAGGATGCAATAGAATCAGTATTTTTTGCAGTAGGTATGCCAAGATAAGCCGCGTGTTGGGAGCTGTAGCTTGATCTTGTAGCTGCGGTTTACTGGCCTCTATATATTTGTCGGCCAGTTCGTGCCAGACAAACTGATATATTTCCTGAGCAGCCTGATGGAACATAAAGTTGTCCAAATTATCAGTAACCCGCTCAGCTACTCTGGTTAGGCCATCTAGAATTTCTCTATCGACGTCAGTTTTAGGTTGCGGCGCGGTATTGGTTTTGGAGAAATCTTTAGCCTCGACGTTGCTCAAGATATATCGTGTTATGTTCCAGAGCTTGTTCACGAAGTATTTCATCCCGCGGATTTTGTCCTCCGCCAAAGGGATATCGTTACCGGCCGCAGTCGAGAATATTAAAGCAAAACGCAGGGCGTCAGTGCCGTAAAGCTCTATCACTCCCAGCGGATCGACAACATTGCCCTTGCTTTTACTCATCTTTTGTCGGTCTTTATCGCGCACCAGACCGTGAAGATAGACGTATTGGAACGGTTCCTTACCGGTGCGGTAATAGGAAAGCATTATCATTCTGGCGACCCAGAAAAATAGGATGTCGGCGGCCGTTTCCATAACCTGGGTGGGGAAGTATGTTTCAAAATCTTTTTTGCCCCTGGCTTGGAGAGTGGCAAAGGGCCATTGGCCGGATGAGAACCAGGTATCGAAGGTATCTGGATCCGCTTCGATATGCTTCGATGAACACTGCTTACAAGAAGTGACCTTGTTCTCGGTGTCGACTATAATCGCGCCGCAATCCTTACAATATTTGACCGGAATAGGGATGCCCCACCAGATCTGCCGCGATATCGGCCAGTCTTTGATCCCTTCCATCCAGTGCATGAATATCTTTTCAAAGCGCTCTGTCAGTATTTTCACATCGCCGTCATTTATCGCCTTCACCGCCATGTCTCTTAAGGAAGGCCGACCGTCCGGCAGGGGCTTGGTCATGGTTACATACCACTGCGGGATTATAAGCGGCTCGATGACCGTGCCGCATTTGTAGCAAAGCTGAACATTGTGTTTGTAATGCTGGTCAATTTTTTCGATGAGGCCGCGCTTGGACATATCCTCGACCACTTTCTCCCTGGCCTCGGCCACCTTCAGACCGGCATAGAGGCCAGCCGCCTCGGTTAGGCGGCCACGTCGGTCAATGATCTGGATCGGTCCGGGTATTTCATCCTGGTGGCGCTGCCAGATATCGAAGTCAGTCGCGTCGTGGGCCGGGGTCACCTTCACGGCCCCGGTGCCGAAGGCCATGTCCACCGCCTCGTCGCCGATAACTTTCATCTTTTTCTTCCCCAAGAGAGTGTCGACTTCGATTTCTTGGCCGATGTATTTCTCGTATCTCTTGTTAGCTGGATTTACGGCCACCGCCGTGTCGCCGAATTTCGTCTCCGGACGGACGGTAGCCAGAGTGATCGGGCCATATTTTATGTAGTAAAGGGGATCCTCGCGCTCTTCGTACTTGGTTTCCAGATCGGACAGCGCGGTTTGGTGTTTGGTGCACCAGTTGCCGATGCGGTTGCCGCGGTATACCAAACCGTCCTCGTACATTTGCTTGAAAGTTGCATAAACTATCTTTACTACCTCCGGGTCCAGAGTGAAGGTGTTACGTGACCAGTCGCAGGAAGCACCCAGACGGCGTAATCCTTCCTCGGTTATGTGTTTATTTCTTTGTACGAAATCCCATGCCTCTTTATAAAACTCCTCCCGCTGCATTTGGAAACGGCTACGTCTTTCTTTCTCCAACTTTTTCTCAAAGACAACCTGGGTTTCAAAGCCGGCGTGATCCGTACCGGGGAGCCAGAGCGCCCTCCGGCCGCGCATGCGCTGATAACGGATAATTATGTCTTCAATGGTCACGAAAAGGGCATGGCCGAGGTGTAACGGAGCGTTGGCGTTCGGCGGCGGCATGATTATTGTGTACGGCTGTCTGTGCTTTGCTTGCGGCAGCTTGTCGGGGTTGAAAAAGCCGGACTTCTCCCAGAGCTTGTATATCTCTTCCTCTGTGTCCTTGGGGTTGTATTGCGGCGACAACTGGTCAACCATATTCGTATCTAGATTATACTGTCGGGACTGATTCTTTGCGATTGCCGCCGCTTACATATTTAGATTGGCTTGGGCGACCGGACGGTACTTCTTACCTTGGACGAATCTTATGTAAGATGCGGCGGCAATCATTGCAGCATTATCGTTGCAGAGTTCACGGTGGGGGAAATAGACCTTAACTTCCCTACCGAAATCTTTCTGAAAACGTCGGCGCAGGGCCTTGTTGATCGATACTCCACCGGAGACAAGCAGAGATTTGGCGCCGCTGGCGTAGATAGCCCTACCCGTTTTGTGTGACAGTACGTCGAAAGCGGCAGCCTGGAAAGAAGCGGCTATGTCCGCTTTGGCTCCCGGTTTTTTCTCTATGCCGGGGTGGGTGGCCAGGTAATAACGCACGGAGGTCTTCAATCCCGAGAAGCTGAAGTCATAGTTGCGGTGGTAGATCATAGGCCTGGGAAAATCAATCACCTTGGGATTTCCCAGCCTGGCCAGTTTTTCTATCTCCGGCCCGCCTGGGTACTCCAGACCGAGCAACCGCGCCACCTTGTCGTAAGCTTCACCTACAGCATCATCCCTAGTCTCGCCAATCTTGCGCCATCTATATAAGTTGTCCATCTGGAGCAGAATCGTGTGACCGCCGCTCACGATTAACGCTATAGCCGGGAAGGATTCGGAAGCCTTGAGCTTATTCCCGGCAGCTCTTTTCAATAGAAAACTGTAGAGGTGTCCCTCGAGGTGGTTAGCTCCCGCCAATGGTTTGTTGTTTCTTTTGGCTAGTTCTTTGGCGAATTCAATTCCTGACCACAGCGCCGGCTCCAGCCCCGGCCCGACAGTTACAGCGATCAGATCGATCTTATCCCACAGCGTCTTTTCTTTGTTGCCTGTTCCAAAAATCTGGTTGTACAGAATAGGCAAATTCTTCAGATGCTCGCGCTTGGCCAGATTTGGGACGACGCCGCCAAACGGGCGGTGGATGTTTATCTGCGAAGCCACCAGACTCTTTTCTATCCTGAATTGGGGTAGATCAAATGGAGTTCGGCCGCCTTTGGCCTCAACCACAGCCAGGCTTGTCTCGTCGCAGCTTGTTTCGATGGACAGTATCTTCACAGTACGGATTGACTCGTATGATTCGAGGTAATGGTAGCGCAATAGCTAGAAAAGACAAGGAATAAAAACCTAATCTCATCCGTAAACTCCGATGTTTTATCAATCAAACGTCGCTAGGCCATAACAATGCGAGCTTGACTAGCAAGAAGGATGAACAAAGTAGAAGGTACAGGAGCCTAAATATGAAAGGCGCGGGGCGGTAAGTTTTCACTCAGATGAAAGTGGAAACTCCAGTGTAAATAAAAATCTACTGTAGTGAAAGTGGGTTTTTTGGTGTAGATAAAAGATTCTCCGAGTGGTTCTTTGAAATAATTGCACTTTGTCTGGTGCAACTTTTGTTTGTTGTGCAACTGTAGTCGCTCAGTTTAATTCTGGTCGGAGGCAACATATAATAAGAGCATCATGGATAGAAAATATCTTCCAACCTTTGCTGAATTGATCGATCGGCTGTCGATAGTCCAGCTTAAATCAATTTTTATCAAGGGGCACAAGAGAGAGTACGACCAAGAGATCAAGGATATCATCCACGATTTGGACCTTATCATAAAAGATAAGGACATCAAGCTGACCGGCGACATGGTAAGGGCCATGTTGGTGATAATGCTTACCAACCGCTATATCTGGGAAAACGAAAGTAAGGCTAGGGAGGGAGGCAATGAGCAAGACAAGCTGCTCAAACTCACTCATTCAATAAATGGGATCCGCAACCAGGCCAAAAATGTTATCAGCCGAGAAATAGGCGAGAGGGTTGATCTTAAAATTGATGCCTTGGCGGCCGAACTGCTCGCCGAATTCGGTAACTGGGACGTTTGGGGCGAGTAATCGGTATCGTGCACAGTAGCGCTGCTAATTTTATTCCTGTAGTATTGTAGCCATGGTAAAACCTCAGAAATTCAGGATGAAGAACGGACTCCGGATTATCCTAGTTCCGGAGTCTCAAAGCCTCACGACGACTGTCCTAGTGGCGGTTGAAGCTGGATCGGAATATGAGACCAAGAGTATAAATGGCCTTTCGCATTTCCTCGAGCACATGTGCTTCAAAGGGACACATAAACGACCGACAGCCATGGATATCGCTGCTGAACTTGATGGACTGGGAGCTCAATACAATGCCTTTACCTCCCAGGAATCTACAAGCTATTACGCAAAAGCTAGGAACGAGGGTGCCACGAACATTTTGGACGTCGTGGCGGACATGTATCTTGATCCGATATTCGAACATCAAGAGATCGAGAAAGAGCGGGGCGTTATCATCCAAGAACTCAATATGTACGAAGACACGCCAGCGCGTCGCGTGGATGAACTTTTCATGAACTTGGTCTACGGAGATCAACCTGCTGGCTGGGATATCGGCGGCAAAAAAGAAGTCATCAGTAAGCTCACCCGTGACGATTTCGTCAAATACCGGGCGAAGCATTATCTGCCGCAAGCGACGACAGTCGTGATATCTGGCGGTCGCGCCGATCACGGTATGTTAGAAAAAACCAAGGATTATTTTAAGAAACTGTCCAGTGGGAGAAAAAGCGTGAAACCAAAGACAAAAGAGTTGCAGAAAAAACCCGCCGAGCTTGTGTCTTTCAAAGACGTCGACCAGTCACACTTAGTCCTTGGATTCAGAGCTTTCGACGTCTACGACGAGCGAAAGTACGCTCTCCAAGTCGCGGCGGATATTGTGGGCGGCGGTATGAGTTCACGCCTGTTCCAGAAAATTCGTGAAGAGCTGGGTGCTGCTTACCATGTCCAATCCAGTGCGGAATTTTATCTCGACCACGGTCTTCTTGAAATGGACGCTGGCGTCGAACACGGGAAAGTAGACATAGTGCTCAAGGCATCACTTAAGGAATTCAGCCGGATGGCAAAAGAGCGTGTTGGCATCGAGGAACTCAAGCGTGCTAAGGAGCACATTACGGGAAACTTGTTTATGTCGCTTGAGGGATCCGATGCATTGGCCTATTTCTACTCGGCGCAGGAAATCTTTGGTTTGAGGCTATTAACTCCTCAGGAAATAGCGAATAAGATTAACGCTGTGACCGCAGATGAAGTCCGACGAGTTATGGGACAGATCGTCAAAAATGACCGGCTGAATTTGGCAATCATCGGCCCTTTCAAAAAGAGAAGTTTTCTTGACATATTAAAGGTTTGAATCTGGTAGTCCCGACGGGAATCGAACCCGTATTGCCGCCGTGAAAGGGCGACGTCCTAGCCGTTAGACGACGGGACCGAGCTTTTCTAATTCTACGCGTGCCTTTACATTGTAGGCAAGGATTATTGGACGGCTGCTTAAATAGTTTAGTAAAAGGGTATAATATATGAATTCCGGTACCGATATAAAGGTCGCGAGATCAGGGAATATTAGTTCATGTACGCTAATTTATACATAATTCTCTCCATTTGGAGTCCGGCAGCGCTATTCGTTCTGCGAGTCGTGCTTGGCGCCATTTTCGTTGCGCATGGCTGGCCGAAAATAAAGAACATAAGGCAGACGCAAATTAATTTCAGTTCCATGGGCTTCCGTCCGGGAGCCGTCTGGGGGACGTTGATCACTCTGCTTGAATTCGTCGGCGGATTGGCTGTAATTTTGGGGATACTCACACAGCCGCTCGCTATCCTGTTTGCGGTGGAGATGCTGGTGGCAACTTTGTGGAAAATAAAGCAGGGCAAGGGATTTGTCGACGGTTATGAGTTCGACCTCCTGCTTTTGGCGGCAGCTTTGGTTCTTATAACTTTAGGCAGCGGCGCTGCCTACTCGCTGGGAGCTTTATTGTCCTAGGCGCTTCCCTGAGCGGCGGTTAGTGGCTATACTGACCGTGATTTACCCATGTTATCTGACGCAACAGGTCGCGAAAATTCAGCTGAGGTCAAAGCTGAGGTTCTGGATCGTTCTGGCAAGCTTTATCGGGCGCTTGAGATTCTGCCCGGCGTTTTGGCTTGGGGGACGCTTGGGTTAATAGTTGTTTTATCCCACTATCTGCCGTTCTGGATGGCGGTATTCATAATCTTCTTCGATACATATTGGTTGCTGAAGACCGTGTTTCTGTCACTGCATTTACGTTCCACCTTCAAGGTGATGCGGGAAAACGTGAAGAAGAAATGGATGCCGGAAGTTGAAAAGATACCTGAATGGGAGAGGTTGCGCCATCTCGTCATCCTGCCGATGTATAAGGAGCCGTACGAGGTTGTCCAAGAAACGTTTGAGACGCTCATCAAGACAAGCTATCCGCTGGATAAGTTCATAGTCGTTCTGGCTACCGAGGAACGGGCTGGCATTGGCGCGCAGGAAGTAGCCGACAAGATAAAAGAGAACTACGGGAACAAATTCACCCATTTTTTAGTTACAACTCACCCGGCCGACATACCAGGTGAACTGGCAGGCAAAGGCTCAAACCAGGCTTGGGCTGCTAGGGAAGTTAGACGGCTGGTTATCGACCAGTCTGGTATAGACTACGAAGATATAATAACTTCGGTCTTCGATGTAGATACACAAGTCGGCAAGGAATACTTCGCCCGTCTGGCCTACGTGTTTCTGACCACGCCTGACCGACAGCATTCCAGCTATCAGCCAGTACCTCTTTTTATAAATAACGTTTTCGACGCTCCCGCCTTGGCTCGCGTGGTTGCTTTCTCGTGCACCTTCTGGCAGATGATGAATCAGGCCAGACCGGAGCGCCTGACGACTTTCTCCTCGCACGCCATGCCGTTCAAAGCTTTAACCGAGATCGGTTTCTGGACGACCGATCATGTCTCGGAGGACTCTAGGATCTTCTGGCAGTTCTTCCTGCATTACGACGGCAACTGGAAGGTCACACCCTTAAACTACCCGGTGTCCATGGACGCCAACGTGACGCCGCGTTTCTGGGAAACAATGGTCAATTTGTACAAACAGCAGCGTCGCTGGGGCTGGGGTGTGGAAAACGTACCGTACATGCTTTATGGCTTTATCACCAATGCCCGCATAGCCTTCAGGCAGAAACTTTACTGGACTTTCAATGTCGTCGAGGGATTCCACTCTTGGGCTACCAACGCCATCATTCTGTTCATGCTCGGTTGGTTGCCGGTAGCCTTGGGTGGGGACAGATTTGGGACGACGCTCTTGGCCCACAATCTGCCTAACATCACCCGTTTCGTAATGACCTTGGCGATGTTGGGGGTAGTCACCTCCGCCACTCTTTCAATAATGCTTTTGCCACACAACAAGCCGAAGTGGTTCAAGGGTTGGCACTATCTCATTTATGCCCTACAGTGGGCGCTTATCCCAGTGACGCTGATTATCTTCGGAGCTGTTCCAGGGTTGGAGGCCCAGAGTAGGTTGATGTTCGGCGGTCGGTTCCGCTTGGGTTTCTGGGTTACACCTAAGTCAAGATTCGGCGAAGCTGGTGTGCCTCCGACCGGGCAGAAAACATAGCTTATTCGAGATGCAGCAATACGGCTAGGTCATCTACCTTGCTCCTCAGAAGCGGGTGTCTTTCCAGTGATGGGTCCTCCGCTAATAATTTTTCTGCAGCTGCCCGCGCATTTTTTACTAAGGTGGGGTGTTGCAAGCCACGCATCGCTATGTCAGGCATACCTGACTGCTCGCTACCTAAAAACTCACCGGGGCCGCGCAGCTCAAGATCCATCTCAGCCAGTTCAAAACCGTTTTTGGCGGTCAGTACCGCTCTAAGTCTCTTCAGGATGGTCTCCGATTGTGACTCTGTGAACAAAAAACAGAATGACTGGTGCTCGCCCCGGCCGACCCGGCCGCGCAATTGGTATATCTGAGCCAGACCAAACCGATCGGCATCCTCGATGATCATTATTGTGGCGTTGGGAATATCCACCCCCACCTCGACCACCGATGTCGAGACAATCAAGTCTAATTGTCCTTCCGTGAAGTTCTTCATTACCATCGCTTTCTCAGCCGTCTTTAACTTCCCATGGATCATGCCTACCCTTAAATCCGGGAACACATGGTGTTTAAGCTTGTTGTACTCATCTTTCACCGCTTTAACTTCATCCCACTTGCTGGCCATTTTATTCTCGCTGTCGCTCACTTCCGAATCTATGCGCGGGCAGACGACGAAGCCCTGTCGGCCTTTTCTTACTTGGCCGCGGATGAAGGCATAGGCTTTGGCCCGATTCTCCGGCGCCACTATTTTAGAAATTATATTTTTTCTTCCGCTCGGCAGCTCGCTGATGATCGACAGGTCAAGATCACCGAAGATCGTCATCATCAAAGTTCTGGGGATAGGCGTTGCGCTCATCGATAAGAAGTGGGGTATAACACCATCTCGGTTGCTCTTTATTAGGGCGGCTCGCTGTTTGACGCCGAAACGATGCTGTTCATCGACTATCACTAAACCCAGATTATCGAATACAACCCCTTTCTCAATAAGGGCATGTGTGCCGACCGCTATGGCCACCTGGCCAGTGGCGACGTTGGCCACAAACTGTGCTTTCTTGAATTCCGTTTCCAATTCGTCACCGTAGTAGACGCGAGTTTCTTTGGAAAGGATCAACCCCAGCCCTCGTTTGAATTCCGGGAATAACTTCTTGAGGGTGGCGTAATGCTGTCGCGCCAGTATCTCCGTCGGGGCCATGAAGGCTATCTGCAGGCCTTGGGTCGCGGTAAGATAAGCAGCTATGCCGGCAATGACCGTCTTTCCCGAACCGACATCGCCCTGTAGTAATCGGTTCATCGGCCGATCTTTGGATAGATCGTCGATAATTTCCTTAAGGGAAGTTCCTTGAGATGGAGTAAGCTGGAAAGGCAGGCGAGCTGTGACTTCTTTCAGTGTCTTGGCGTCCGGCTTAATGGAGTTAGTCTTCTCCCTAGCCAGTGCCAGCTTGTCGCCGAGAACCTTCAACTGCATCAAGAATAGTTCCTCGAAGGAAAAGCGGTTTCTAGCCTTTCTGGCTTCTTCTAGAAATTGGGGAAAGTGGATGGCTCGCAGCGCAGCATCAAGTTCTGGGAAATCGTTTTGTGTCAGCACGTCGGTGGGTAGGAAATCCTCCTGCGGTTCGAGCTCCTCGAGGGTTGGTTGAATAAGGTAGCGCAGGCCGCGCGAGGTCAGCCCCTTGGTTTCCGGATATATCGGCACCAAGCGGGCAGTGTGTTTGGTATTCGCTTTTATGGTCGGCTGGCTTTCGCCGTACTCTATGACATTCTCATTCTCACGGCCGACGACTTCGTAGACCGGATTGGAGAGGTAAATATTTTGCTTGCGGAGGGCGGCCTTGCCGGAGAAGTTGGCGATGACACCAGGTCTGAGGGTGTTTTTGATATAAGTTTGATTAAACCATACAGCGGCGATTGAACCGGAGCTGTCAGCTAGCAAAGCCTCGACAATGAACATCCTTCTACGTTTCCAGGCCCGCCTCACGTTTATTTCTTTAACCGTCGCCTGGATCGTATTGGTATCGCCTGGCTTGAGGGTGGAGATTTGGACTACCTCACTCCAGTCTTCGTATCTGGTAGGGAAGTGGTAGAGGAGATCGTGTACATTTCCTAAACCGAGCTTTTTGAGTTTGGATAACAGCCCTGGCCCTACCCCCATCAATTCTTCCAGTGGGGTATTTAGCTTTATCAACATAGTTTAATTATATAACCTAGTTCTATCACCAGTTTTAGCATTCAACCGTGACTAAAGGTTATGGATTGGATAGAATTGTTTAGAAAAGGGATGCGCTCGTAGCTCAATTGGATAGAGCATCTGCCTTCGAAGCAGAGGGTTCCGGGTTCGAATCCTGGCGAGCGCACAACCGTAGTAATTTGCAAATCCACAATTATGAAAAACTTGGGACTTTATGCGATTATCGGGGTTGTTTTCCTTGTTTCTGTGGCCGGATATTTCGCGTTTGTTAATCACAACAAGAAACTTTCGGAAGGTGCGCTCGCCGCGTACGGAGCAAAACTCGCGGCTTGCAAAGCGTACCTTAATAATTCGACGCAGAGCGTTATCACTACTTCTCGGCTCACCATTTATCTTCCGAAAGATATTTACCCCACTCAAAGTAATTTGCTTGTATTCAAAACAGCAAGCGGCACAGCAACAGCTGGCTGGATTTCCAACGCCGGACCTGTCGGGCAATCGTACGGCGCGACCGCGGGCTGTTGGGCGTACTATTACGAGTTCGACGGTACGGGGGAAGTCAACCTCATCGCTACAAGCTCTGTTGCGGGCATACCTGACTACCTCGTGCATTTCGCTGTCAGCCCGAACCCGATGGATGTCGGCCAAACAATCACCTACGCCAACAGCCAGTACGGATTTACCTTCACCCTGCCTACATCGTGGCAAGGATATTCGATAGCCACCACAACATGGACGGGGTGGGCAACCTGTCCGTCCGGCGACTGCGCGGCCGCAACTGGAACGGAAGTTCTTATCAGGAACCCGCAATGGACTGAGCAGAATCCCTGGCAGGACATTCCCATCATGGTTTTCACGGCAAACGAATGGAGCGCGGTTACATCGGGAGCTTTGGTGGTGAGCGCTGCGCCGTTTAATCCGGACAAGCTCGGGCAGAATAGCCGCTATGTGTTCGCATTGCCCGCTCGCTACAACGCTGCACTCCGTGAAGGTTGGCAGGAGGTCGACATGATTATGCAGAGCAAGCCGCTCTATGCGTTTTGATAAACTTCCTCGGATAATGAAATTGACTTTGTGCATTATAATTTGCCGCCAAAGAAAAACTTGAAATTGTTATCGGTATGGCTCCGCCGCGTCGGGCATTTTGTAAGTTTTAAAAACAAGTTTTTTAAAAACATTATGTGGAGCATAATGATGGTGTAGGTATTTAAACAAAAAGGTCGATGTGCTTACTAACCCCATTACAAAACTATGGTAAGAGGAAATTTTATCGGTGCAGCGATCGTTGCAATAATCTATACGGTTTACATTCTGATAAATCCGCTTCCCAAAACATGGGAAGTGGTGTTATTAGTGGTTCTTAATGCGTTGACTATTGTGTTGCTATCCTTCGCATTTAAATAGGCATCGTCCCGTTCGTTGAAATGGCGCTTTAAAGACAACCTCTGGTGAGGTTGTCTTTATTTCGTAGCGGCGTCGAAGGTGGCGCCTCTGCTTAACTTATATCTGTTGCCAAAGAGACATACCGAGCAACGCCCTCTTATTGACTCAGTAGTTGTTTGCCTAAATTCCAAAAACTTGAATCGCCATGGATCTTACGCCAGTACCACCACTCCGATCCCCACAAATAGATGGGGGACAAGCCGGTTCTCTTAGCAAAATTGAAATTACTTAAAAGAGTACTGGCTGAGAAGTCTGATGTCTGGGCGCTCATGCTCTCTGAAATCAGTGAAGATGCGCCGTTTAGAGACCATGGTTCTGCCTGTAGCTCCGATATGATAACCTGGGAAACGTCCGTGAATCTTTTTATCAGCGCAGCCTTCAGAGTATAGAAAGCGGGGGGGATGAAGAAATAGTGGAACACGCCGATGGTGGGGGCGGAAACGACCCGATAAAGCGTTGTCCCTAAAATATCAGCATGCTTGGCGGCGCTGTACCAAAACCCCAACTCTCCGCTGTCGGTGGTCATGACTGGTCGCGTTGGATCGAGTTTTTTCACCAGTGCTATTTCGTCGTCAAACAGGTTCTTATCTAGCGGCGGGCATGTCCCGAAAACAGAAAGATAGGGTTCGTTCTCAACCTGCCACGCTTTGATGGCCGGATACGATTTGTAGTGGTTTATAACCGCCGTCAGGTAGCTTAAAAGTGCCTGGTCGTAACTGTTCTGATTCATGCTTGAGGTCCAGCTTGGGATATGGCATTCCGGCCATCGTGGTACCCGCTGCCCCACGACGAGGATCACGTCACTCCCTTTCTGTGCCGCCAGGTTTATCTGCCAGTCCAAATCGCTGAAATCGAAACTTCCCTCTTGCGGCTCGAGGTATGTCCAGTAAGCCATGAGGATCAAATGTCGGGGATTAAGGTCATTAAGTATAGCTTCGTAAGCCGCTTTCCAGTCCAGGCCGAAATCTTCTTTGGCGTAGAGCTCACTGAAGGAGAGTCCTGTCTCGGGATGGCCGTTGCCAAAACTTAGCGTGAAACTTAACAGATAAATCACCAAAATGACTCCCGATGCAATGCCGGCTATCTCGAAAAACTTTTTCATTTTAGACAAAAAGCGCAAACATGCCCGCCATTATCAAGACGATGCCTATAATTTTTTGGCGCACGATACCGGCCCGAAGCGGTTCCTTAAGCAACTTTGGGTAGCGCTTTGAGAGGAAGACGATGAAACCAAACAGAAACGCATACTGCACGCCGGACAAGGCGTTGACCAGCGAAACCGGTCCGAGGGAGAAAGCATAGTTAACTAAGACAAAACTTCCGAGTGCCGCCAGCTGGCCGGAGATGAAAATGAAGCCAGCATTTACATTCGAAGCCTTGAACGACCCGAAGATAGCTTTCCGCGGCTTGAAAGGTATAAGGAGCAACAGTGCGCCTAGGATAGCACCAAACCCGCGCCAGATGAAACCGTTCAGGAATGGGCCGTTGTTGAAGACGAATTTCATGAGAACTTGGGAAACCCCGAAGAAAAACGCTGCTACGACAGAGCCCCAAAAAAGTTTGGCGCCCATGTGACGTATCCGTTCCCGCAGCGACTCTTCGTGAGCGACGACGAAGCCGCCCACGACGACGAGAGCGAAGCCGATGAGTTCAGCGACTGACAGGAATTCACTTAGGAAGGATGATGCTAAGAGGAGTACAAAAAGTGGTGTCAGGCCACCCGCCAAGGGAACAACCTGGGAAGCTTCTTCTCGAAAGAGGAGCTTGTTGAAAACGATGAGCGCCAGGACATAGGTTATCCCTGAACCAAAACTGGCGAGGATGACTGAAAGCGGAGGGATAAAGAAGCCGAATGGCAGGAGAACAACAACCAGGACTCCCAGTACGTTCGTCCAAAACGTATATACCCACGGATCGGGTATGAGATCCGTGAGCATGACTTTAGAAACAATGAACGAAACGGCGTTCAAGAGATACGCGACTAGACCGATATAAAGCCAGCTCATTTCGTCCGCGTGACCAACTTATCTATGTTGTAAGCGCCCATTTTCTCGGCCTCCAAGAAACCATGCATCGCTGCTTCAGCGAACCAGCCGTCCTTCAAGTAATCAGCTAACCATTCGTGGGTATAAATGGGATCATATTGGTCGAGACCCGCCCCCACCTTGAGAAGCCATTCCCGGTTGAAATCCTCTTGCGAGCCGATGGGCGGCGCGATGACGATAGGTAAGCCGAGGGCGCAGTAAAAGGAAAGCTCGGAGGGCTTGGTCCACAAGATGTCTGTTACTCGGAGCGTTTCATCGAATTTCTCGAAGTAGTCATGGAGGCCGATGGCCCAGAGAATTTCCGCGCCATCATTGAATGGTTCTTTGAATCCCAAATTTTTCAGCTCATTCGTGAAATAGTTTACGGTTTCCCGTCGTGTGCCCGCCGAAAGGATAACTTTCACCTTCTTGGCCCTGATGTCGTCGCGCAAACTCTTCACGATTGCTATGCCGATCTCTTTTTGTGCTCCCGCTCCGCCGATCGAGAACATGATAGTAAGCGGCCGACCCGAGCTTTTCGGCAAAGAGCCGAAATTTGCCTTGATGACTGGTCCATACTCGCTCGTGTATCGTCCTGATGGATCTAGGTTCACCAGGCGCGGGCGCATGTCCTCCCGCAGGATTTCCATATCTTGCCCGCCGATGTTCTCCTTCGGCAGCGGATAACCGGTCAGGTGGATGTTTTCCGCCCTTACACCGTAAAGCTTCAAGCGCTCAAAGACTCGGTCGGTCGATGCGCAATACTGAATCTTCGTGTTCTTTGGGTCCAGGGGAGCCCAACCGCGCGCGATATCGGCGTCGGCTGTCACGCAATAGATATCGCCGGGATACTTCCACTCCTCAGCCATGAACGCTGTTGTGAAAAACGTTGTGATGAGCGGCATTTTTCCTTTGGACAGCCGTTCAATGAGATCTTTGCCCCAGCCGTCGCGTATCAACCGGAAAGCCTGTTTCAGCGTCTCGTTCGGGCGCGAAAGGTCGCGTCTGGGATAGAAATTGAATATTTTCTGGAAACGATCGTACAGATAAAAGACAGCCGTTCCTATGACGGGCACCCGTTTGAAGCGGGATATAAATTCGTAGAAATGTGAAGTGCTGGCCCAGATGTCTTTGTCTTCTCGGGGAATTCCTTCGTAATCGTTGGCGTTTACGATTTTTTTGTCGGGCGACAAGTCGCGGAGCGGGAACGCCGTACGCTGATGGCCGTATCCCATGGAGACGGCGACAACCCAAGCTTTACTCATGCGTTAATTATATAAAAGTTAAAGAGAGAGTGCGATGGGACAGTGTAGCAGTTGACAGCAGATGGCATTATTTTATTGTGAAGTTGCTCATTTAAAAAAGGATCAGCTATGGAAGAGCTCAACAAGCGGGATATGGAGACACTCTTTTCGGCTATCATAAAGGCGTATCTCAAAGACAAGATTGACCTCCAGATTTACGCCAAAGGGGTCAATGTTGTTATAAAAGATGACGCAGCCGGGCTTAAGGAATGCTTTGTTACCTTCCCGGAGCATGAAGATAGAGATCCAAGATATCCTGAAGAATAGTCTTAAATGGGGTTTACCGATCGGTGCCCCATTTAATATTGACTGGTAGTTTGATGCCTAGTGTGTCCTGTTACACCCACGCATTGTTTGAATCTACCTTCCATGTGGAATATAGTGGAGGTACAATGGACGCCAAGGATAGGCTGAAATTGCGCGCTATCAGATTGCGCAAGGACGGCCTAAGCTATAACGAAATCCGCAAGGTCACCCCAATTGCTAAAAGCACGCTGAGCCTGTGGTTGAAATCTGTTCCGCTCTCGTCTTCACAGAGGAAAAGATTATATACAAAGCAAATTACTATTCTTTCCAGAGGGTCCCAGAGCCAGAAGGAGCGCAGGAAGCGTGAGGTTCGCGAAATTATAGAGGCCGCTGAAGATGAGATCATCTTGCCGCTGGATACGCAGGCGCATCTACTTTTTGGCGCTGCACTTTATTGGGCAGAAGGGAGCAAGAAAAACCTTTTCGAAATCACCAATTCGGATCCGGCATTGATTGCATTTATGGTTCGTTGGATAGAGAAAGTGTTTTTGGTAAGCCCAAAAGAACTTAGAGCGTGGCTTAACCTGTATCCTCAGCAAGATGAGGTGAGCATCAAGCGCTTTTGGTCGGGGCTTACAGGGATTCCTTTTTCTAACTTTGGCAAGAGTTATACAAAGCCGCCAGGTAAAAATTATAAAAAGAATAATCTGTACTACGGGACCATAAAAGTTATGATCCCGAGAAGTACAGACTTAAAACACAGGATGTTCGGTTGGATCAAAGCTGTCCTGAAAGAGGATGGACCGAGAGTTGAGGCCGTCTTAAAAAGATGGGAGCGTCTTAAAAGTGTTGCTCGTCCGGTAAATTTAATGTAACTTATTCGTGCGATCAACTAATGCTTTGCCCCCATAACTTAATGGTAAAGTAGCTGCCTCTTAAGCAGTAAATCTAGGTTCGATCCCTAGTGGGGGCACAAGAAGCTGGGGAAAATGGCTACTCTCACAAAAAAGTCTATAACTGGCAAGCGGCTCATCGTGTTCGATCTGGATGGTACTCTTACCGAGACCAAATCCAACCTCAAAGCCGATATGTCCAAGGCCCTTGACCGGCTTCTGGCCAAAAAGAAAGTGGCGGTAATCGGCGGCAGTGGCTATAAACAATGGCAGAGTCAGTTCATTTCTGAATTGGGTACATCGCCTCAATTGCTGTCCAATCTCTTCCTTTTCCCTACGACGGCTACTTCCTTCTATCGTTATAACAAAGGTTGGAAGAAAATTTACGCCTACAAGCTGTCTATTAAGGAAAGGCAGCAGATCAAGAACGCCTTCCGTGCGGTGCTGCGGGACATACGTTACGTTCCACCAAAAAGAACTTACGGCAAGGTTATAGAGAACAGGGGAACACAGATAACTTTTTCAGCGCTCGGCCAGGATGTAGTTGCACGGTTAGGAGAAAAAGGTGTTCGTCTAAAGAAGGAATGGACTAAGAAAAATACACCACTGAAACTTAAGATAGTCAGACTGATGCAGCAGCGATTGCCCAGGATGGAAGTACACGCTGCCGGTTTCACTTCGATTGATGTCACCCGCAAGGGAATAGATAAGGCCTATGGCATCCGTCAGATTGTGAGATACCTTCACGTTCCTATCGAAGACATGTTGTTTGTAGGAGATGCCCTTTTCCCAGGCGGTAACGACTATGCCGCACGGCGAACCGGGGTTAGATGTATCGCTGTGAAAGGCCCGGCCGAAACCAAGCGGATCATAAAAGAGATTGTGGGTTGATGGGAGACTTCCGTTTTAAAGTTCTGGCGGTTGTGAAACGCATTCCTGCCGGAACCGTGCTTACCTATCAAGAAGTGGCGAGGCGTGCTGGTCAGCCCATGGCTTACCGGGCTGTGGGGAATATCCTCAACAAAAACCATGACTCCAAAGTACCCTGTCACCGGGTCATACGTTCGGACGGCAAGATCGGCGGCTACAACCGGGGCAGTGCACTAAAGCGCAGGATTCTGCTTAGAGAAGGAGCTAAACTTAAGTAGCATGAAAATAGTTGTCCCCGAGGAAATAATCGGCATATCAGCGAAGCTAATGTCGGCCGGACATGTAAGTTTTCTGGTCGGCGGCTCGCTGCGTGATCTTCTGATCGGTCGAGCGCCCAAGGACTGGGATGTAGCTACGGACGCCAGGCCGGAAGAGATCCAAAAAATATTTCCGGGCAGCGTCTATGAAAATGAATTTGGGACAGTGGGCGTGAAGACAGGTTCGGAAGATCCGACCCTGGCCTTGGTCGAAGTGACCACTTTCAGAAAGGAGGAGCAGTATTCTGATTTTCGTCACCCCGACAGCCTTGAGTTTGCGGCCACCATCGAGGAGGATTTGGCTCGCCGCGATTTTACCATCAATGCCCTGGCACTCGATGCCAAAGGTAATATCATCGATCCTTATGAGGGCATTGCTGACATCAAGAAAAAGCTGATTCGAGCCGTGGGTGATCCGAACATCCGTTTTCGGGAAGACGCCCTGCGGTTGATGAGAGCGGTCAGGTTAGCCTCCGAACTGGGTTTTACGATTGAGAAGGATACAGCGGGGGCTATAACCCGTAACAGCGATCTCTTAGGTAAAATAGCTGCTGAAAGAGTCCGCGATGAATTAATCAAGCTGATTATGAGCGGCGGGGCTAAGGAAGGGATGGAGGTGCTGGAAAAACTGGGGTTGCTTCGCTACGTCCTTTCGGAATTGCGTGAAGGTATAAATGTCGGGCAAAACAAACACCATGTCTACACGGTGTGGGAGCACAACCTACGAGCGTTGGATTACGCCGCCCGTAAAAATTATTCGCTCGAGGTTCGTCTGGCGTCGCTCTTGCACGATGTCGGTAAGCCGCGGGTGAAGCAGGGCGATGGTCCCGACTCCACTTTTTACGCCCACGAAATTGTCGGTGCGAAGATGACATCGGCGATGCTCAACCGCCTGCGCTTTCCCAAGAAAGTTATTGACCACGTGACTCATCTGGTGCGTCACCATCTCTTTTACTATAACGTCGGCGAGGTTACCGAGGCTGGCGTGCGTCGGTTCCTGAACCGGGTCGGGCCGGAAAATTTGGAAGATTTGTTCAAAGTCCGCGAAGCCGACCGTATCGGTTCGGGCGTCCCGAAAGCCTTTCCTTATAAACTGCGCCATCTGGAGTTCATGATCGAAAAAGTTAAGAGGGATCCAGTCTCTCCCAAAATGCTGGCCATCGACGGCAACGATATCATGTTAGCTTTGCACATCGACCCTGGTCCGCGGGTCGGCTGGATCCTCGGCGTTCTCTTGGAAGAAGTGCTGGATGATCCGACGCGGAATGTGCGCGAGAAACTTGAGGCGCGGGCACGCGAGCTAAGTAAACTTGATGGCAGCAAGCTGGCTGGTCTCGCCTCTTCAGCGCGCGAACACAAGGAGGAGTTTGAGTCGGGTGTTGAAGAGGAAATGAAAAAGAAGTATTACGTTAAGTAGTGCGTGCTCTTTCGGATTGTTGAGAAAATCCGGCCTTGCCTATAAGCTAGTGTAATGGGCGGGCTGTAGTGTAATGGCAGCACGAGTCCTTCGGGAGGATTTAGTCCGAGTTCAAATCTCGGCAGCCCGACAGAATCATCCTCCCGGGCCCGTAGTTCAGTGGTAAAACGCCGCATTCGCATTGCGGAGGCAGGGGTTCGATCCCCCTCGGGTCCACATAAGTTCGTTAAAAGTCGAATAAATTATCGATGATTCTCTGGTAAGGATCCTCGATACTAGGCGTATATATGCATGAGCAACCGTGGTTTGTGGAAGATCTCGAGTCGCGCTTTAGGGATGTAGGGTTTAAGCTAAACTTCGAAACTAAAACAGGTTACCCGATAGACGTATACAAGAACAGTTTTGAGTTGGTTATGGCTTTCATACTGTACAGGGCGCATTTGAAGTTCAAGTACGACGAGGCGTACCCAAAATATAGCCGCGATAATCGCCATCGCCGGACAGATTTCTCACTTTACAACCCGATACATCTGCAGATACCTCTTAGTATCAACGCGGTCGATTGGCCGGCAGACAAGCCCGTCATGCACTTTGAAGTTAAGGGGAACGTGCATGGCAAGTACTGGCCCAGATCTGCGGAACAAATTGAGGTTCTGAAGAAAAACGGGTGGAGAAAGAAAGCCGGAGTCGGAGTTAACTCGAATTTGCTGCAGAGAGAATTCCTGAAGAGCGTCGGCGTCGAAACCTTCCCGATAGGAAAGGATGGTTTGGCTTACTACTATCGCCGAGGTCTTATATTTAACCGCATAGAAAGCCGTTTGAAACAACCCACGTAAAGTGGGTTGTTTTGTATCCACATGCCATCAGAGTATTATTTCTTAGGGAATGAGGATACGGGAGACGGTTAGAAAGGACGGTTTGCGAATAATCTCTTGTAAATTGCCACACAAAAAGGAAGTGTGGGTCGACATCGTTGCATTGATCGGTTCTGCTTATGACCCACCTGGCAAATCCGGCCTTTTTCATCTTTTTGAGCACATGGCTTTCAAGGGGACGAAGAAAAGAACCGCTGAAGAACTCCAGTCCCTACAGCGCAAGAACTTCACGTACAGCAACGCCTACACCTATCACCTTCGTACTATGTACGAAGTAGCCGCTATCGATAGCAAACTACCGCAAGCCTGCGACTATCTCTGTGATATCTACCTTGACTCCATATTTCCCTCCGAGGAACTGCGTAAAGAGAAAAAGGCTGTTCACTTGGAGATCGCTAGGAACAACGATGATGATGGGAAAGAGGTTTGGCGAGCTATAAACGAAGGCCTCTATAAGAGCAACCCGATCCGTTATCGTGGCACAGGCACGGCAGAAGGCGTAAATCAAGTGACCCGCGAGAACCTTATAAAGCAAAGGGAGATATGGCATGTTCCATCCAACACAGTCGCCCTAGCCTTGGGGAGCGTCGAGCACGATGATTTCGTCAGGGAAATTAGCAAGCGGATCCCTCTGAACAATACAGTTGTGGAGAGGAAATATTGGCCAGATGAGGCCTACGACCGGCCTCACAGAGCAGAAACTGCCGTTATCAGACCAAAGCGCGAGAAAGCCGTTTTGATGTTCGGCTGCAAACTCCCATTGGATATTGATTTTGAAACAGACGAGCTTATAACCAGCTTCTCTAAGATATTCGGCGGCAGTTCTACCTCTCGCTTATACGACGAGCTTAGAGTCAAGCGAGGACTGGTTTACACGGCAAGGAGTTCTTACACATCAGACTTAGGGTTGGGCAGAGGCTTCTATATATATGCGGAGGTTCACCCTTCGAAAATCAGAGAAGCCGAGAGAGTAATAAGGAGGACTCTAGCGAAACCGCTCTTCAAGAAGTCAGAGTTTGAGGAATGGCGTGAGAGGGTGCTGGATGCGTTCGAAATAGAGGCTTTCGAGCAGTCTGATTTAGACGAGTATCAATGGTTGATCATGGAAAAAATCAGCGAAGGCAAGCCGGTAAGGGAAGTGGAAACCGAGGATAAACACCGCATTGAGATAGTAAAGTCCATGTCGCTCAAGGATATCGATGCTGTTCGGCATAAATTTATTCGTCCAGAGCAATTTGCGAAAGTTTTGCTGCGGTCATAGTAAGGTTGCGAATTATAGTTCATGGCCACCAGTCATGTATCCGAGACAGACCGTTTACTATCAGAAGTGCTAGAGAAAGCGTCGATTAAGAACGTCCTAGATCTCGGTGCGGGGGATGGAAGGTATTCGGTATGTTGCGCCGATCTCGGAGCAAAGGTGGACGCAGTCGATCTCAATCCGTTTCCTGAGGATATTATTGATCATCTGAACATAAGAACGATCATGGCTGATTTGAATAAGTTTAGGTTACCCGCGAGATTATATAACCTGGTTATTATGCGTTCTATATTACATTACCTAAAGCCGAAGGAGGCTGAGTCGCTCTTGCGCAGGGTTAGAAGACACGTCGCGCCGGGCGGGTTCATATATATTTTCACCACGACACCAGCTGGTAGCAACCGTTATGCGTACACCCCCGAGATTATAACTAAGATGCTCAAGCCGCTTATTCTCTGTCGCCAAGAAGAAACAAGCAGGGCCGATCGAACTAAGCCAGACGGATTATTTCATTCGTGGTCTCTACTTTATCAAAATGTACGATCCGGTTCTGCTTGCACTGTATAGATAAAGAACCGACTCTACTTTATTATGGCCCCGGTTTGCGGGTGTTTGACAGCTCACGGTATTATGTTAACCTCAATTAAGGCTTCCTTAATAAACAATCAATCAAGACGCGTGGGCGTGCCTTAATTATTAGGAATCCTTATAAAAGGTCGTATTGTTAGGTCACCCCACGTAGTCTCAGGTTGAAGCGAGTAGGGTGACTTCATACAAGTATGTACAACATACTTCCCCTCGGATACGTTTTGCCATTCCCTGTTGTTCTGATGACTTCCAGTAGCGATCCCGACGGTGGTTGGGATGATGGAACAGCAAGCGAACAGGGTAATAACGGTGAAGACACCGGAGATTATCAAAGTGCGGGTTATGGAGCCGACTACCCGAGAGAGGACGGTAGCTTATAGAACGAATAAGCCACTGTAGTTAAAAGAGTTCCGCGACGGAACTCTTTTAATGTCTCGGCGGTTTGTATAAAGTTTAAGTATATGGTCGGTATAAAATTCGATTTCATAGTTGATAAAGAAGCGTGTTTTGCATATTGGGCCCAACTCTTGGTGCATCGTAAGAGATTCTGGGCAATCGATCGTGAGTATGAATATTATCGGCAACTCGCAGGTGTTTTAAACGAATTAGAAAAAACCGCGGTGGGCAGACTCCAACTCATCTTCGATAATGATAAGAACGGATCTTGGTTACCTAATCGGTATATCAGTTCGGGGTTTCGTACGCTAGAGGAACGAGAAAGCTGGCAGCTGATCCGTTCTGCCCTGAACGCTAAGTTTGAAGAAGTATGGCAACGGGAATCGCCCGCGCTATATAGTTGGCAGAGTACATTAAGTAATTATTCACTTAGTGAGTTCGAGCCGGTACTTAACAAGATAGCGAACTTCTGGGGGATTGGATCTTTTAGCAGGACTGTACGGGTGAAACTGTTTTTCTACTGGCGTAACGATTTTACTCAAGGCTATTCATATCGGGGAGTCAAAGATTTCATCTTTCTCGGGATATCTCATATGGATCCTCGTGGGGTGGTTAGAGTGCTAAGCACTTTGATCCATGAGGTCACCCACTTATTTGAGAACGAATCGCCTCTTTCTAGAGAAGCCTTCATGGAGTTTATAAGTGTGTTGTACGGCGCAAACCTTGAAAAAGAAGAGCCGGACTGGAGATATCTCTTTAACGAATCAATCATCAAAAGCATAGCAAGTGGTGGCCCAGTCGAGGATTATGTTTTCAGATCCATATTTGGTGGCAAGACCAAATTAAAATCGCCTGAATCCGAACCAGTCGTCAGGTCGAAAGAGACACACAATTCTCAGATTTTGTGGATAGTTCCAAAGATCCTGGATGCGACTACCGCTTATATCGACAACGATAAAAGAATAGACCGAGGCTATGTCGAGGAAGTTGCAGCTGCATGGATAGAGTTGAGAGGGCTTATGAAGCAGGCTGCTGACAATCGATAATCATATCTGGTTTATCAGGCCGCGAATCTTTGTATTTGGACCGGTACGACGTAAGGGTTGGACAGAGTTTTCATCCTCAGGAACCCCCTTTCATCGGCGCGCAGGATGCTTTTCTCGAAATCACTGAAGTCGTAGAACTTGTTCAGCTCCCTGGTTTCATCCGTGTTGTTTAGATGGCCGATAAACCAGTTGGCCGTGTTTCTCAGCACATTCTTTTGGATCGAGCTCACTTCCTGGGTGGCGTAGACCAGCCCGATATTGTACTTGGCTCCTTCCTTGGCTGTCCGCACCCATACGTTCGACAGCTCCTTGGATTCTGCGGCGGGGAGGAGATTGTGCGCCTCCTCAATGTATACCAGCAACTCTTCGGGTTTAGCTCCGGATACGAAGTCGGACCGGTTACCGTCGAAGATCCGCTGCATTATCCGCTCCGCCGTTATTCTATTAAGGTCAGCGTCGCCGCTGGATTGGTCTATTATCACCAGCCCGCCTTTTTTGAGCTCAGCGTATATTTCATCGGCGTAGTCATTGTCTTGCTTCGCCCCGTGCTGACCCTTGACCCGCCCGATTAGACCTGGCCCGTTGCTATATCGGAACATCTCCAAAATTTTCATTAGCTCCTCGTCCGCCCACGACGTACGATCGGGGTGTTCAGCGGTATAGGCGTTATCAAAGTCGCGGAAGCCCGAATCTCGATTGTGGACAAAGTCATACAGATCGCGGGCCACCGAAGCCAGCTGACTCCAAGTAATACTGGGCTTGCTGAGCGCCTCTGCGGCGCGCCTGTAAGCCGAGAGTCTCCTGTTGTCGCCCTCCATAGCTTCCAGCAGTTCTTTTTCGAACATATTATCGGTTTCCGGCCTTATATTATTGGGTGCGTCGAAGCCGGCCTTGAAAAGTAGAGCACGGTAGAACAGCGTGCGCCGCTTGAATCTTCTTACCTCGTCAGGATCGGAGTCTTCGGCCGAGCGGAAGCCGACATCCTTGAAATTGGAGACGTACTTTGTTTGGTCGGATGCGAGAGCGCCGTCGATTATGTCCTTGCCCAACTGCAGGTTATTCTCGGCGTAGAAATTCAGGCGCATAAGCCGGCGGTCCGGATCATTGGGATGAGGGATAATCCCATAGGTCAGTATTTCTCTCTGTGCGGAGTCGCGCAGTTGGCTTGGCGCGCGCATCCAAATGTTCTTGATCGCACTTGGTGCCGCATCCTTATCCTGCACGTTTTCGTTGGCGTATTCGCCATTGGGATCGAATATCAACTGGCCGATCTTTTCGTTGTTCTCCCAACGGAGCTGGAAAATCGACTTCACGACTATCTTGGTGGTGTTGGATTTCCCAGTGCGGGTCATGCCAAACACCGCCGTCCGCTGGTTCAGCAGATCGGTTGGGGTTATCTTCACCGGCACATTGGATATCTTCTGGAAAGGACGATTAGTCGAAGCGTACCTTACTTCGCCGATTGATACAGCTATGTTTCGCTGGAGGTCTGCGTCCGGACGGCGGTAGTTGACCACTCTCTCCAGAGCGGGCCCTCTTAGTTTAAAAACTTTTAATCCGCGGTTGGGATAATAGTTGCTTAGGTCCGAGCCGAACAGCAGCGCTTTGCGCCCTTTAACTTCATCAATATAAAAAGTCCCGAGGACGCGGCAGCGGATGCCGGTGTAGCTGAGTATCTGCTGCAGGATTGGATCGACTATCGCTTGGTCGTCCCACAGCTTCTCCGGATCGCCGCTGACTTTGCTGGCGCCGATTATCCGGAGGCGAGTGAATTCGGCGTCAGTCGGCAACTCGCCGCGGTCGATGACCCTAAGCAGAATAATCGAAGCGTCCTCTTCACGGATGTCGAACGGCTCCTTGGGATTTATTCTGGTTGCGGCCAGGAAAGATAGCGCTGGTATCCCGCCGACCTTCTTACGGTCGGCATCCTGTACCTGAACCAGCGCTTCTTCATAGTTGAGCGAGTAAACTTCGCCGATGTAAGCCTCTGGTTCGATGAGATCTGCGAGGAGCTTGTAACTGGAGTCGATCATGCCGCTTCGGATTAAGAATAACATTATGAGTGGTCGAACCGAAATGCAGCCGGTCGAGATTGACACACCGTATAAAGTTCAAAGACTTCGTTTCCCATGAGGGCACAGCCTGGCCACATCGGTCAGCCTCATCTCTTTGCTCACGATGGGCAGTATCCACCTTAGTCTCTCTTCTCTTATTGTTTTGGCCATATTTACACACATTCCTGAATGTTAGCTGCAGATCTAGGAACCGCCATATATGTGTGTACATTATCGTCTGGCATCGATCGATCAATTTGACATGGTGTCGCATTTATTGTATTTTAAGACACTCTTTAAAAATCAATTAACCATTAGCAAAAGGCTTCAAGTAAGCCGGATGTTGATTAAAGGTCGAACCTTAATTAATCGCCGGCTTACTTAAAGAGTGTGAGCTAGGCGGTTTTAGTAAATGTATGAATCTCGATCAAGAAAGAAAGATCAGCGCAGTGTGGGTGTTGGTATTCGTTTTAGTAGTTGTGATACTTGTAGCGATCTTTGCGTCCCTCAACAACACAAACTATGTATCCAGCGGATACTCTCCAGTTTGCGATATAGGTACTTCAACTAGTCAGATTGTGACTGCGCCGCGCGATCAGGTATATGAGTGTCTAGCCGAAAACGGCAACTTGTACACGAAGGACACCCAAGGGAATGTATACAAGGTATGGCCGATTTCTAGCAAATTGGACACACTGTCGGTTGATACTCTGCAATCTGTGTACTACAGAATAACCGGTAAAAAGGATGTCCATAACGATGCAAGCACAATCGCCGAGGATATACTAGCCGCCGCATACAACGCGCCGCATGGGGCCAACATCCCGGAGATAAACGTGGATATAACCGGGACGTGGCCCAATCTGAGTGCGAGTTACGTGTATGGACCCTCGAACGCAGTTCTTCTGTACAGCTCGAAATAACCTCTGTTAATGGACGGTGACGGAGCCCCAAGTTACACTTGGGGCTTTTCGTGTCCCGCATTTTCCCCATATGGTTAACTGTACGATTTCTTGACAGACACACCTACACATTGTATAAACTCTACTATAAAGGTCGCTTCCTGCTCAGGGCATAGTTGCAACGGGGAGCGGACTCCTTCGTTGCTTTTAAATATTATGAAAACAAGCACGTTCTTCCTGATCTTGGTTGGAGTGTTAGCGGCGATGTTCGCGGCAACATATCTGCTGTATGGGCCTCCGCTGGTGGTTCATGCCGTCGGTGATGCTTGGATAATCAAGAATGGTTTCACGCTGAATATGGTTAGCATGGATTGCTATGACAACTACGGCAACAAGATCATAGCCCGCTCGAGGTGGTTTACCGACAGCGTGATCAACTTGCCGGGTGTTACAACGGTGAAGTGCTATCCTTATTTCGGCCTTGGATTGCCTATGGTCGCAACCCGCGACGATGTGCGGTGAAGTGAGACATGAATGCTGTTCGATAAAAGCCTGTTTATAACAGGCTTTTATATGTGGCTGGATTGTAAGAGTACGGTCCCCACATCGATCGATTTGACTGATACCTCAAAATATGTTATACATAATCAACTCTGTTCGTTTATAACTTATCCATCTAAAACCTCTTTGAGGCGTGGGTAAAAGGAGTTATTATTACAAAGGTCGAACCTTAAATGAGTTAGCTCCTCCACGTTTCGAATGAAGACGGAGGATGCTAGTAAAGATATGAAGAAAAGAATCCTTGTGTACATCCTGATAGCAGTTCTGATATTTGTTGCTGTTGTCGCTGTCAAACTTGGTCAGGAGGGGAATAAGTACAACCCACCGGTCAAAAAAATCCCGACTAACATGAGCTTCACCGGCAACGTTAGTTCGTCAATCGCCGGAGCGAGTGTGAATGTGGAAGTTCTCCAATCATCCGGGATGCTATCTGTGACAGGACAAAAAGGCAACCAAAGCGCTATCGAGGTTTTTGGCCCGGCCGAACTTAGGATAACTTATAACATAAGCAAGAGCGGGTGCATGATTTCTAACGGTCCGGAAGATCCGCAATTCGGTTCGCCAACATTAGGCCAATCCAGTAATATCGTAGATCTTCCCGCCAATAACGGTAGCGAGACAGTTTACTACTCTTACGTGGTAGCCTGTAAAAACTCCAACGGCGGATTTACTGCCAGCAGTTCGCCTGAGGTCAATGTGTCTGTACCGAATATCTCGCAGTACATCGGGACTGGGACTAATAAGTAGACTTCTACTACGATGATATAGGTAAGTTCTAGCATGCGCTAGATGGATTTGAGATGAAACAACCCACTTCAAGAGTGGGTTGTTTCTATGTTTTATGGTACACTTTTAGTACTAAGATGATGGAGGGTGACCGCCTTAGCAAACTTAAGTTTAAATTATTGTCAATCTCAGTCTTAATATTGATATCGGTTCTAACGCTAGGCGCTGTTGTTGCGGAGGCTGCTGACTATCCACCCACCCAATCCCCGATTTCATGGAACAACCCAAATACTCTAGAGGGATATACGTTATATCTTCCTATATGGAATAACCCTGGGATTTTAACGAGTAACCCATCTGGTATGACGGGGGGAGTCACTAATCCCATAGCATTTGCAGCCAATAAGTTCTTTACCGTACCAGTGTCCGCTCTTATAAGCGAGACTAATGGCGACTCCAGCTTTACTAATTTAGTAAGTTGTGACTTCCTCCTTGACGGGGTGGAATACCCCGCCAAATCTGGGAGACAAGTAGGTACAAGTTTATTTGGTAACTATTCGGTGTTGACCTTTAAATTTAATCCTTTGCCCACCCTAAACATCGGGAATCATAACCTTAAAGCGTACTGCCATTTATCGGACAAAGGCATAATAGAAGATTACAATAACGTTTATATTGTTAGCGGGTCATCGTCACCACAGCCACTGCAAGAGAGCTTAGAGTATGGTTCTGTATCGAATTCAGCGGACGGTTATAGTCTTGGGCTATTGATTGATGGAAATCCTGGTGTGGTTAGTTCTACTTACAAGGCCGTGGCTGCTATCTCCAGTAAATTTATCGTAGTCGCGCCGTATGCATACACCCAACAACAATTAGATTCTTCTAGTATAACGGCCTATATCGACACACCTTTTCAATTATTCGGCACCGCGAAGGTTTCTAGTTGTTCGTATAGCATCACTAACCTAGACATAGAATCTACACAGAGCCAAACTATAAACGGTACTGATATTAGTTACACTAGCTTGGGTCTATTCTCCGGTAGCCAAGCCGCTGTTAGACTTAGTCCACCACGGATGTCGTTACTTCCCGGGAACTATAAATTTGATTTTTCCTGCACATTGCCCGATGGGAAGACTGCGATAGAAGATTATAGCTATATATATCTGCCATCTCAGTATAGTTCCGCTTGTGTATCTCCGAATATAGCCCTCTCTCCCTCTGGCTCTCAAACAGCAAACTCATGTACGCCAGTGAGTGAAACCGTCCAGTATACAACCTCATCTGGCGGCAGCGGCGGCAGTTGTGTCGGCAGTCATGGTGGATCGATTCCTATAGATCAGAGCGGCTCCTTCACGACCCCAGCCGTATCTCCTGGTAACACATACCAATACGGCATAACTTGCACCAATACTTGCGGCCAGAGCGCCTCAGCTGGTGGTTCCTTTACTGTTGTTCAACCCCCGGGTCAAACCACCACCAGCAACCCAGTGACTCCGTATATAGACATTAAGGCGCAATGACGAGATTACCTATAAATAAAAAGGTGTTTGTGATTATCGCGGTTGCAGTGATAGCAACCAGCGGCTTGGTTGCTGTAGATCTTACTCACTCTCCGAGAGCCATGGCAGCTACCTGCAACCCCAACTCACTGCAACCTGTCCAGTATGGAGAACAAGACTCAGCTGTTGCCGACGCTCAAGCTTGCCTTATCCAACTCAATTACAGCATACCTGCTGGAGCCACCGGCTATTATGGCGATCAGACCGTGAATGCTGTTATACAGTTCTATAAATCGTGGTACGGAACGTGGAATGGTCAGAATATCGGCCCGTTGGGAGTGCAGCAGTTGAAGAATGATGTTGCTGCCCAGTCAACTCAACAGCAGACCTCTTCCAGCACCCCGAACAATACGACCACCCAGACTACTTGTACTGCCCCCGGCAGCGGTACTCTCACCGTCCAGGCCGGACAAAGTTTCACCATTAATTGGTGTGCAGTAAACGTTAATTATTGCGAAGTTGGCGGTCCTAATCTCAATACCACGAATTGCTTTGCCGGCAGTTCTCCTAACCAGTTTAACTCTTCACCGATAACCCTAAACGCCCCAGGCCAATACACTTACACAATCGTCGCGACTGGCCCGCCGGGGCAGCAAACGAGTGTCTGTACGAACTCGACGATAACTGGGATAACGAGCCCACCCAAGTCTGTTACCGTTACCGTTACAGCTGCTCCGCCCCAGCAGCAGACCACAGGGGGTAATACCCAACAGAACCTTGGGGGCGGCGCCAACTGTTCTCCATCCACTCTCTTGCCATGCTTCAACGAATGGAACCTACAAGCTATCAATCCACCTCTCCCAACCTGCAGCTTCACGGCCAATCCCAGCTCGGTCACCTCCCACCAGCCCTTCAGTCTGAACTGGTCCTGCAACAACATAACTACTTCTTGTATTGATCCTCTGAGCGGTCAGTCCCGATCGGGCTCTTCCGGTTCCGACCAGGTATCGGGAGGCATCACCCAGACCACTCCCTACGAGCTTATCTGCCAGGACAGCCAAGGCGACCTGGGTGTTGCTACCACCACCGTTACTCTCTTCAATCCTTATATCAAGGAGGTCAACCCATAAGGTATAATTAAGGCACGCACGATGAGCAACAAGTTCATGTCCAGATTGGCGATAGGGGTGATAGCCGTGGCGGCTGCAGTCGTGTTCCTGCCCAAATCGCCGGTGTTGGCCGACTACAGCTCTACCTCAGGATCCATCAGTGGCGGACCTATCGGATACAACTACAGTTATTGGACACATATCGGCCCCGATCCGTACCCGGAATGGTGGAATCCGACTAGTTTGTATGCGCCTGCAACCATTAGTATCACTGTGGGGGTGGGGGGTAATTTCCCCGGCACTGATCAGATGTCCATGGACTGTTCCGGCGGCAACAACTACACCCAGAGCGGTTCAGGCAGCGCCTCTTTCATAGGGGATGTATTCAATGTCGCGCCGGGCTATTGGGATTATAACCAGGTCACTTTCCAGTGCAGCTATACATCCGGCGGCACGTATTTCCCGCACATCCATATAGTGCGCACCGGTACCGGCGGCTGTCCGCTCTATGAAGGGAGATGGAGCTATCCGGCTTGTCTGCCTTCAAGCGTAACCGCAACCACCGATTATTACCTGCCGTCATTTACGATTCTACAGAAGTCATATTTTGTAAATATTTGGCCCAACAGCCAAAGCCCGTATGTTTCCACTGCACCGCAGAACGTGGGTTTTATCGTACAGGCATGGTGGAGTAATGGTTATTGTCCTCCTGGTGTTAATTGTGATTTTAGTGTAGGTGGACCTTTTGTTTATGACATTAACTGCGGTGATGGTTCGCCGGTAAAAAACGTAAGCGGGCTTGCCGGCGGTTCCACATATATAGGTAACATTACTTACAATTCGCGAAACCAACCCATTAGCAGTGCGGGGCAGTGGGTCTACAACGCGTTCAATACCGGTCCCGTCTGTGATTATGAAAATCCAGGAGTCTATAATGTCTCTATAGGTGCTGGTGAGGTCGACGGTACTGTCGGAGCCAGGGGTAGTGCGAAGGTGACCCTGCTGCCTTCCAAGCCGCTCTCGGTCAACGTGACCGCGGTGCCGACTAAAGGCAATACTGCCGAGACGCTGAGCGTCAAAGCAGACATATCAAATCTTATGCCTTCGGCGTATGACGGTTGGGGCCCAGTAGCAGTCGATCTCAGGTGCGATGGCAATCTGCCGTTGGAACAGGATTTAGCTGCCGGGGTCAACCCCAATGCGGCAGCCTACGTCTATGGCAGCGATGGTCAAATAAGTAATACCTACAATTTCAATTTCAACAGCGTGCCGCTCGCTTCGGCCACAACCACCACTTTTACCTGTAACTATGCCCAAGCCGGAACCCATACTCCGACGGTAGTCGTGACGCAGAACGGTAACATGGCTGCCGGGGGAACCACCGTGTATGTCCTGGGGCAACTCGATTGCCAGAATCCCACCGCCGCTCCGCAGAAATCACCGGCCGACTACACCCTAACTTGGGGTGTGCTCAACGCCGCCAGTTGTACCGCCAATACCCACTACAGTGCGTTGCCAACCCAACAGCTCCCCGTCAATTACTGGAATACCAACCCAGCCAACGGCGAAGGTTTCTCGGGTTCGCAACCCACCAGTGGTTCGATAACTTTTTACAGAGTCCAGCCGGGCAATTACACATATAACCTTGATTGTGTAAACAGCGACGGCACTCAAGAGGCCACCAACACCTGTCAGGTATTGGTTAAACCATAGCAAGAGATGGACAATAACATTCCTGGTTCAACTAAAAACAAAGTCGCCCTCCGAGCACTGGTAGTAGCAGCGATAGTCATTATCCTCGCCGCTATTGTTTACTCCCTGTACAGTTCCGGGTTGATCTTTCCGAAAGTCACCGCAGCTGATGTTGCTATAGCGAACTGCAACTCGATACTGCCGCAGGCGGTGGTAGTGACCAGCGGCCAGCCTATCCTTTTTGAAAATAACGACGGTGCCAGCCACACTATATTTATAGGTGGCAGTTCGGTCGACATACCGGCCGGAAAGAGTGTCAGTTTCAATGCCAACCTGGCGTATGGCGCCGGAGCATATGGTTATGCCTGCGACGGGCGGCCTACGCCCGATCAAGTTATCGTCGTAAAATAAAAACTGGTAAAATAGAACTTAAACTATAAAAGTATGGACGAAATAATGCCGAGCACCCCAAAGAGTAAATGGTATATTTGGGTGGCTATAGCCGTAGTAGTCATTGCTGTTGCCGCGGGTGTTTATTACTACCTCGGTCGTCCTACGGCCGAGCAAGCTGGGGCAAAAGTTACCGTAACTATAAATAGCTGCAGTTCTATCTCACCGCAGTCTGCCCCTTTGGGTATAGCCGACACTTTGGTTTTCCAAAACAATGATAAGATTGCTCATACCATTTCCATAGCCGGCAACGAGCTGGCAGTACCGTCCGGGGGATCGGTCGGCATGAAAGCCAGTCTGCTTAACTATGGGCCTGGAAGTTACAGTTATACCTGTGACGGTACGCTAATCGGCGACGAAATTAACCTTATACAGACTCCGGGCAGTGCTCCTGCGAACACAACCGGCTTTAAAACTATGTATGATACACAAGCCTCGTCGACCCAAGTCTGTATCAAGAATGCTTTGGGTTCCGAATTTACCCAGACTTATGGCGATACCGGTTATATACCATCATCAGCGGCCATAGTTGGGGTGCAGAGATGCCTAATTCCGGCCAGCGTTGGAGTCACGGCCGCCTCGAGTAGTAGCGGATCCAAGTAAGTATTGTGTTTGATCAAGTTGAAATAAAGGTCGAAGTCCGGTATTTATTAATTTATTTAAAGACAAATGTTACAAAGTTGGGCTAACTTACTTTTGAATTCACTACAACAGGTATGGGGTCAGTTCGCCGTGTTTCTGGCTGATCTGGTTGAGGCCATCATCGTTTTTATAATCTTGCTGGTTGTCGCCGCTGTGGTGGGCTGGCTGGTAGAAAAAGCGATTGACACCGTCAAGCTGGATTCGCTGTTGCGCCACGCGGGCGTTGAGGAATATCTGGAGCGCGCCGGTATAAGGCTGCACTCCGGGAAGTTCCTGGGTGGATTGGTCTACTGGTTTGTGGTGATCGTTGCGCTGCTCGCGGTGACCAACATCATGCAGGTGCCGGGATTCTCCGAGTTCCTGCAACAGGTAGTGGACTATATCCCGCTGCTCATCGTGGCTATCTTCATTCTGCTAATAGCAGTGGTCATCGCTAACTTCCTGAGGAAGGTAGTGCACGGATCAATCATATCGGCCAAACTGCACTCGGCTAATTTGTTGGCGGGGATGACCTGGTGGACCATATTCTTGGTCGGCCTGGTGGCTGCTTTGCAGGAACTTAGGGTTGGTGATGTCATCGCTTCATACTTGGGCTATGTTCTGCAAGGTGTTGTGCTAATGGTCAGCCTGGCGGTCGGCTTGGCTTTCGGCCTCGGCGGTAAGGAGTATGCCGCGCATCTGATCGAGAGATTCCGCAATCTGGCAGAAAAGTAATCGCAGACGTAAATATAACTCCGCCTTTAGGCGGTAAGATAAGAGCCCGTTGAGGGCTCTTATCAATTCTCGTGTAAAATTTTAGTGATTATACCCTTGGGTATTTGCATGAAAGTCGCTTCTTTAAAATGGGTGTTGTCTTCTTTAAATTCCACGTATGGTTTTGGGACGAATTCTTTTAGCTTGTCGTTGTAGGTCTCACTTATAGGGTTAGCTATGAGTATGTAATCTTCAGTGTTCTTAACCAGCAACCCCCTGGTCATCATTTTGGTTGGCTTTGGAAATGGCTCGCCGTGGTTGTGCCTATAGATAACGGCGTCGTCCCAATAGACTTTTACTGCTATCTTTCTCATTCCACAGAATATATTTCCTCGGTTTTTACTATCGCTCCCTTGGGTATAATAAAGCCGTCGACGGCGAATATCTTATGGGTTCGAGGGTTGTAATCTACATTAACAGCTATGTTGACGAATTCATCATTCTCCTCGATTATGAGACCCGTAGTAAGTTGCAAATCAGGCTGGGCGGGATTTTTAGTGAAAACATAACCTGCATCTCGCCACAAAAGTGCGCGTATCGGGAGCCCTTTATTATTTTTAGTCATTGCTTTAATTATATACGCTTGGTGCAAATCTCGGTGTTTCTAGAAATGTTGCTGGTTTGATGTCTGTACGCAGAATCATTATATACAAAAACTGGCTCATTTGAATGAACCAGTTTCATAGTTGGCCTATTTTTTGCCCAATCGTCCAAGTATGTTATCCGGATGCGCATCTTCTCTTGTGTACCCACTCTCTGCTGTGTTATTTTTCCAACTGTTCTTTTCTTTCTCTGGGTTGTCCCTGACCCCTGAATCTGTTCTGGCTTGATGTGAGGCTTCTGACACTTCTTCCTTGGTGGAATTGGTTAAATTCCCCACCAGCTCGCTGAACCATCCCATATATTTAGTTGCTTAAGCTCGTCTAGCTATAGACTTCGCCGGCAACTTGATCTGAACTACGATAGCGTTTCGACCCCCTAAGCGACCGTTGCGTATGAGCACACTAAGATGCTTATGCCAACTGTTTTTAAGGAACGCTATGTTGCTTAAATTTTTCTATTTCTGCCGTATCCTGTCAACGGCTTATCATCCAGCACAGGCTATTGACAGACAGTGCTTGTTCTCCTGTATAATGTGTTCACGAATGAAGAAGGTAGCTAATTCCTACGGCGGCTGAAGGCAAGGCGTGTTTAACGTGAGTCTTACGAGCCGCTTTCTGAGCGGTTTTTCTGTGCTGGCGGAACCTTAATAACATAAAATCGTAACAGGTAAGTAAGCATTTTAGGTCGGACGGATCGATCTTAGGTCTATCCGATCGTAATGAGCATTAAGATAGTCGGTTTCCAATTAATTAAGGGCGTATGGTGGATGCCTTGGCACGATAAAGCGATGAAGGACGTGGCGTAGCTGCGATAAGCCTCGGGTAGATGTGTAGCAATCTGTGATCCGGGGATTTCCGAATGAGGTAACTCAATATGGTCAACCCATATTTATCTTGCACATAAGTGGCAAGATAGCGTACCCGCTGAAGTGAAACATCTCAGTAAGCGGAGGAAAATAAAAAAATACGATTCCCCCAGTAGCGGCGAGCAAAAAGGGAAAAGCCCAAACTTGTCTTGATTGTCCGCAAGGATTACCAAGAGAAGGGTAGTAAGATAAGAACATTTTATTTATAAGGTCGCTTGATGAGCAATCAGCGAGTGACTTTATAAATAAAGGAAAGTTACAAAGCGGTTTGCTAGTAGAACAGGCTGGAAAGCCTGACCATAGAGGGTGATAGTCCCGTAGACGAAAGCAGATCGCCTTTCTGTTTTTATTCTTGAGTACTTCGAAGAACGAAAGCTTCGTAGGAATCATCCTGAACTATCAGGAAAGGCTAAATATTTATCGCGACCGATAGTGTACTAGTACCGTGAGGGAAAGGTGAAAAGAACCCCGGCGAGGGGAGTGAAATAGATCTGAAACCATATGCCTACCAGGACGCGGGGCCCCAAGTATGCGTTGCAAGACGCATGCGGGGTGACGCGGTGCCTATTGAAGAATGAGCCAACGAGTTTATGCGTGTCGCAAGTCTAAGTTGCTTCGGCAACGGAGGCGCAGCGAAAGCTAGTCTGAAAAGGGCGAAATCAGCGGCACGTGTAAGACCCGAAGCCAGGGCGAGCTTACCCTGACCAGGATGAACCCACCTTAACAGGTGGAGGAGGTCCGAACCAGTGGGTTGTGCAAAACCTTTGGATGAGTTGGGGTAAGAAGTGAAAAGCTAATCGAGCTTGGTAATGTAGATTACAACC
>JAMCRD010000003.1 GCA_023380475.1 Patescibacteria group bacterium
GAGCTTAAGAAGGGACTTAGTTGGCACGCGGCCATCGAGGAAGGATTCCACCGTGCCTGGCCGTCAATTCGTGACTCGAACATAAGCACCATCATCACTTCGGCCATCTTGTATTTCTTTACTTCCAGCTTCGTTCAGGGTTTTGCTCTCACTCTTGGCTTGGGTGTAATAATAAGTATGTTCTCAGCTATCTCTGTGACTAGAACAATGTTGGAAGTATTTATTAAGAAATGATTAATTACGTTGGCCACCGCAAAATATTTTATTGTATCTCCGGCTTGTTAGTTATCGTGGCGATAGCTGCTATATGCCTGTGGGGTTTCCGCCTGGGCATCGATTTCAGGAGCGGTTCTTTGTGGGAAGTTAAGATTCCGGATACAAACATCCAAGGCGTAAAAGACTTTTTCGCTTCTACCTTGCATCAAGATGTTCAAACTGTTGCCTTTGATTCTAAAAGTGGGACTTATTCCATAACGACGGATGTTATCACCGAGGCGACACGTCAGCAGTACCTTAGCCAACTGGAGACTAGCTTCGGCAGCGGCGTGCAGGATGTATCGTTTGCTACCGTTAGTCCGACCGTGTCTAGCCAACTGGGGCAAGAAGCTATCATCGCCATTGTCCTAGTGCTGGTATTTATTTCATTGTACGTTGCCTTCGCCTTCCGTAAGGTTTCGCAACCAGTTAGTTCTTGGAAATATGGGACGCTGACTTTGACGACCCTGTTTCATGATGTTGTCATTCCAGCCGGTCTTTATGCCGTCTTAGGCAGATTCTTGGGGGTTACGGCCGATTCCAATTTCTTGGTAGCTTTACTGGTGGTGATGGGCTTCTCGGTTCACGACACTATTGTGGTGTTCGACCGCGTTCGTGAGAATTTAGTCAAATACCGCGGCCGAGAAGAGTTCGGGGCGATTGTTAACCGCAGCGTGAACGAGACAATGCGCCGGTCGCTCAGCACATCCTTTACCCTTATTTTGGTGCTATTGGCCATATATTTGCTGGGGCCGCTCAGCCTACGGTATTTCGTCCTCACTATACTGGTGGGGACAACAGTGGGAGCGTATTCATCGATATTCATCGCCAGCCCTATGTTGGTTACCTGGAACAACTTAGGGAAAGGCAAGACCAAGCGGTCTTAGAAGCGGGAGCGATCGCACGTCATAGGCCGTAGTTTTTCTTGACAATATACATATAAAATTGTAAATTTACTCACGTATATGAGCACTAAGTCGGTCAGTTTGGAAAAGCTGGTCAGCAAAGCTATTGGCAGTCTGGATGACCGGTCAGCCAAGATACTGTCTGGTCGTTATGGTTTAGCCGGTGACAAACCTAAGACGCTGGCTGAACTGGGGTTGTCCTACGATCTAACCCGTGAGCGCGTTCGCCAGATTGAAGCCAGTGCCCTGAAAGCTTTATTGCAGAAAATCAAAGGCAGTGATTTGGAGTACATTGCCGGTTTTTTGGATGGCTACTTGCAGGGAGTGGGCGATGTCCGCCGTCATGATTCACTTGCGGCGGATATGTACCTACTTTTCTCGGCTAGCGGATCGTCTAAGCGGTTTGCCAACGAGCTGCGTTTGTTAGCTGACATTATAGACTCGCTAGAGTTGGTTGAGGGCGATGATGAGTGGCATGACGTGTGGTATCGCGACAAGAAAGCTTACAGCGTCTCCCGCAAAGTAGCCGAAGCATTGCTCACAGACCAAGGCAACGATTTTTATTCGTTCCTGGACGATATTGCTAGCAAATACAATCTGGGTGAATTTATAGTTTTGAACTATCTGTCGACCTCCAAGCATTTCAGAATCGGACCCTACGGCGACCTTGGTTCTGACAACTGGCTTCACATAAATCCTAAGACGGTAAGGGATAAAAGTTATTTGGTCTTGGTCAAAGCCGGCGAACCGTTGCACTTTGAGGAAATAGCTACCAGAGTCAATGCTTTAAGCCCCAAGAACGTTCATCATCAAACGGTTCACAACGAGCTTATTAAAGATCCCAGATTCGTACTCGTGCGCCGAGGCACATACGGTCTGAAGGAATCTGTTAAAAGCTAAATGCCGCAGTCAACTGTAAATCTTATCGGACCCTTGTTAACCATTGCGGTGGGGGTGCTGGTTTTGTTTGCTTTCGTAGTTACGATTCTTGAGCTTGTGAAGAAGCGTAAAGGTAGGGTCGAGCAAACGGAGCATGAAAGCGGTCTCAATTGGGTAACGCTTGAACTGAGGATACCGGCGGAAAACATTAAATCTCCCAAGTCGATGGAACAAGTGTTTGCCAGCCTACATGCTATCCCGACTGAGGACAGAATTTCATTCGAGATAGTGGGTTTCGCTGAGAGCACTCACTTTTACATACATTTACCCGATCATCTGCGGAAAGCGTTGGAATCGGCTATTTTTTCTCAGTATCCCAACGCCGAGGTTATCCCGGTCGAGGATTATGTTGGCCGTTGGGGAGCTAATCTCCCTGACGACACCTATGATATAGCCGGTTCCGAGCTGGTCTTCAGCAAAGATAGTGCCTACCCCTTGCGAACCTATCCTTCTTTCAATGAGAGCGAGAAAAGCGAAAAGGAGGAATACTACATCGACCCTATTTCGACTATTGCGGAGGTCATGTCCGGTTTGGGCGGCGATGAGATGATTTGGCTGCAGATTATCCTCCGTCCGTTGGCAGGAAAGAAGGAAGTTAAAAAATGGGACGATGAGGCACAGAAAATCCTAGATGAAATGCTGGGCCGCAAACCGAAGGAGAAGGCCAAGAAGTTTTCGGATCGCGCTCTTGCTGTCGTGCAATTCATCGGGGAATTGATCTCAGCTTTTTCTACCCACCCCAGCGCGGAGGCCCCAAAAAAAGAAGAGAAGCCGGCCGGCAAGCAGCTCTCGCCCGGGGAAAACGATGTCATCCGGGCGATAGAGAACAAGCATTCCAAGTTTGTGTTTGAGTCGACTATACGCGCTTTGTATACTGATCGCCGCAGTACTTTCTCTAAGTCCAGTATGTCGTCTGTGATCGGTGCCCTGCGTCAGTTTGGGAGCCCGCAATTGAACAGCTTCAAGCTTGATGAAGCCAAGCTGACTTTCATCGAGAAGACGTTCAGCAAGGAGAAGAAGGAATTGCAGGCTAAGAAAGACCTCTTTGCATCCTATGGCGCCAGACTCTTGTCCAAGAAGCCGCTGATTATCTCCACGGAGGAGTTGGCTACGATGTATCACCCGCCGCACGCGACAGTTGCCGCGGAGAAACTGAATACCTTGGAGATGAAAAGAGGTGCTCCACCGATCAATCTGCCTACTCCGGACGGTGGCATGCTCAACTAGTGCTATAATCAGCCTATGGTTCGGATCCAGCATCTGAGCCAAAAGCAATATGGATGATTTAACAATAATTGGTCAGACCACTTCTCATAACAAAAACCTGGTCTTTGGTATAAAGAAAGTGGATCGCCGCCAGCATATCTACGTAATAGGTAAAACCGGCAGCGGTAAAACAACCTTAATGGAAAATATGGTGATCGATGACATTCTCGACGGGCGAGGTGTCGGTGTGATCGATCCCCACGGCGAGTTTGCCGAACGCATTCTCAAGTTTGTGCCTCAAGAACGGGCGGAGGATGTTGTTTACTTCAATCCGGCTGACGTGGAGCACCCCATCGGATTCAACCCTTTGGAAAGAGTGGGGGATGAGTACCACCACTTGGTGGCCTCAGGATTGATGGGTGTGTTCAAAAAAATCTGGATCGATGCCTGGTCGGCCAGAATGGAATATATTCTTAACAACGCCCTGCTGTCGCTGCTTGAATATCCCGGTTCGACCCTTTTGGGGGTGATGCGTCTTCTGACCGACAAAGCCTATCGCAACGAGGTGGTCAATCATCTTTCCGACCCGGTGGTCAAGAATTTTTGGGTCAACGAGTTCTCCCGTTATACTCAGCGCTTTGAGACAGAAGCGACGGCGGCCATTTTGAACAAAGTCGGCCAGTTTGTCTCCAATCCGATAATCCGCCGGATAATAGGGCAGCCCCACTCGACCATCGATCTGCGCAAGATAATGGACGAGAAGAAGATATTCATCGCCAACTTGTCCAAAGGCAGGGTAGGGGAAGATAACTCCGAACTATTAGGGGCAATGCTCGTCACCAAGCTGCAGCTGGCCGCCATGAGTCGGGTGGATATCCCCGAGGACAGCCGTCAGGATTTTTACCTGTATATCGACGAGTTTCAGAACTTTTCAACAGAGTCTTTCGCCAACATTCTCTCCGAGGCTCGTAAGTATCGACTGAACCTTGTCTTAGCCCATCAGTACATCGCCCAGTTGGTTACTGGCCAAGTTACCAAAGTGCGCGATGCGGTGTTTGGCAACGTGGGCACGATAATCGCCTTCCGTGTCGGGGCTGATGATGCCAGATTTTTGGAAAGGGAGTTCATCCCTACTTTCACCGAGAGTGATTTGGTCAATCTCAGCAAGTACCATATCTATATAAAGCTTCTGATAGATGGCATAGCCTCCAAGCCGTTTTCAGCCCAGACTTTGCCGCCGAGACCTTTACCGGAACATAGCTTGGCCAGCGAGATTATAGAGAGGAGTCGTGAGCGCTATAGCTCGTCCAAAGACGCCGTAGATGAAAAGATTAATGAAGAGCTCAGGGCTGACAAGGAGGATGTAAATGATAAGGCCGGCCGACGGACAGAACAATCTCTTGATATACTCAAATCTGAGGTTGGAACGGAAACAGACCAGCACGTTCATAAGGTGCGCAAGCCGGCTGATTTAGGCGAGCTGCGCAAGCTGTTAAGCCGGTCAGTCAAACCTATGAACGATTCGGGGAGTGATGAGGCTAGCGAGGGCGGAGTCGACGAAAAGAAACGCGATTCCGGCAGTGAGGAAGTCTAGTTTTTACCCCCTTGATAATGCCGCCACCTTGTGGCGTTTTATTGTCTTCGCGTAATATATCGTAGATTATGGATCTGAGAGCCATATTGGGCATGGGTGCGCCATGGACTCATCCCAATTGAACTCGTAAGCTGGGCTGTATCCCGTCCTTTCCCTATCGCCGCGCGTAGATATCCGTTCTTCCTCGGGACAGCGACATGAACAGTTCGGGTTGTTGTTCGCTCATGGAGATCATACGAAAGAATTAACCCCTACAAATCCGTTCGCTCGAGGATATTGAATCCGTCCACAATCGCGTCGCAGAGGAAATCTTCAAGTTGGCTGTAGTCCTCTTTGGTCTGGGCTTTATAGAGATAGGTGTAATAGAGATGTTTTTGCTCATTGCGGATGATGGCTGGGGCGAAATTCGCTTGAAGTAACATCGCATCCATAAGCAAGCGGCCGGTGCGACCGTTGCCATCAGAGAAAGGATGGATTTGTTCGAACTTGCCGTGAACACTCGCGGCGAGCGCGATGATATCTTTCGTTTTTCCGGTGGTCTTACTCATTACCTCTGTCATCAACCTTGGCACGCTCACGTAATTCGCGGTCGGCAGATTTACTCCGGTGATCCGCACGCCATGATTGCGGTATGCCCCGGCATCAGGCTTAATGCCGTTCATGAGGATGCCGTGGAGTTTGAAGACCAGCGCCTCGTTGATTTTTCCACTCTTCGCCACATGGTCGAAAAGATAGTTCAGGGCCGTTTGGTGATTTTTCGCTTCCAGCTGTTCGATGATGCTTTTGTTTGGCAAGGCGACGTTATCGAAAAGGATCGCCGCCGTGTCCGGTTCGGTGAGCGTGCTGCCCTCGATGCGGTTGCTGTGGTAGGTGAGCTTCAAAATGAACTGGTCGCGGACATCCGGGTTGTCTAGGATTTCAGCCACGACGTTTTTATGTTCCGCGGATTTTTGCGCCAGTGCCTGTTTCTTGGCGGTCAATTGGTCAGCGGGGATTATTTTCTGCCCAGTCACTTCCAAAAACAGCTCGTCAATGGCGGCCTGCATTTTTGGTCGAGGATTGGACTTGCCGGTCCACCAGCTATTGAACGCCGCAAAAGACACTCCAAGCCGTTGGGCGAGCTTGGTTTGGGTCAGGCCCAGCATTTTCCGGATGATTTCCAGTTTTTGGCGAGTAGTCATGGATTTAGTTGGTTTATTCACGATATAGCCATATTACCAAACTTTATAAAGTTATGCAATATCCGTCTAACTTTATAAAGTTAACGGGAATAACCATATAAGCTACCCGGTGTTTTTTTCAGAGAATCCAGAGACTATTTCCGAATGTTAAGCGAATGATTATAAGCCACTGGACTTGTGTCGAGGGCAAGCGTATGTTTTTGCTTGCCCATGAACGAGGACATCGAATCAGTCATTGAGGAGAATCCGGAATCCGAAAAGACCGAGGCAATCTATCTTAAAGTTCTCGATGATATGGAAACGGCGCAAGAAAAAATGCGCCGTTTTAGGATCTTTGGGTCAGATTCCTGATTATGCTCAGTTTATATGCTGTACTGAGCATAATTTGCCTTTTTTGCTTAATATAAGTGTGTATTGTTGGGAAAATCCTGATTTTGTCTATTTGGATCGGTGTAGTTGACAAAATAGGGGAATTTTGACCACTACAGTTGTTTAACTGGTCAAAATGGGAAGTTTTTTGGTTTGTTTACATTGGGCTTAAGCGCATTCGCTTATCCACGTACTTGTTGCGTTTTTGGGCAAAATAGCACATAATTTAAACCAAAGGTACCCAAATATGGGTACCAATAAGGCAAAAACCATTATCTTATGGAAAAAGACTACATTTTAGACCTGATGAGATCGAAGAAAACCGTCTTTACGTTTAAAGACCTGATTTTGCTATGGGGGGAATCCGACGTGAATTTCGTAAAGAAGAAGATCTATCGCTACGTTAAAGCAGGAAAAATGAATGCCGTACGCAGAGGCATTTATTCCAAAGACAAGAATTATGACAAATATGAGCTGGCCACAAAAATTTATACGCCTTCATATGTAAGTCTGGAGACGGTTTTGGGAGCGACCGGAATAACGTTTCAGTTATACGGCCAGATTTTCGTCGCATCGTACACAACGAAAGAGATCGAGTGCGATGGGCAGAAATATTCCTACAATAAAATCAAAGATACCATTCTTACCAATCAAGCTGGTATAGAGTCGAGAGAGAATTACGATATTGCTTCGCCCGAGCGTGCATTCTTGGATGTTGTCTACCTGCACAAGGATTACCATTTTGATAATTTGTCGGTTTTGAATTGGGAAAAGGTGAACGAGATTTTGCCCATTTACGGTGGGAATAAACGAATGGCCAAAATAGTGAAAATATATCACGAGGCGGAAAATAAAAATTCAAAGTAACGCTATGTCACTTGATACCGCAAAACATAAAAACATACTGGTTAAAATCCTAAAGGCTATTTATACTGATCCTACGATTAGCCTAATTTTGGGATTTAAGGGTGGAACGGCCGCTACGCTTTTTTATGGCCTCGACCGTTTTTCGATGGACTTGGATTTCGACCTTCTTGATAGCGATAAAGAAGATTATGTGTTTAAACGTGTCAAAGTAATCCTTGAAAAGTACGGGGAGTTAAAGCAGGTAAGAAAAAAGAGATTCAATCTTTTTTATATCCTTTCGTATGACGAAAAGGATATCAACGCACAAAACGTTAAAGTGGAAATCAACCGCCGGAAGTTCGGTTCAAAATTTGACGTGAAGTCGTATCTTGGCATTTCTATGCAGGTGATGGTCAAGGAAGATATGGTCGCTAATAAGCTTTGCGCTATGTACGAGCGGATCGGAAAAACGAACCGCGACATTTTCGACGTGCAATTCTTCCTTTCTCACGATTGGCCGGTCAATAAGAAAATCGTCGAGGAACGCATGGGCGTGACCTATAAAGAATTTTTGCAAAAGGCAATTGATGTAGTGGAAAAGATCGATAACAGGGACATCCTTGCCGGAATGGGCGAATTGCTGACCGAGAAACAAAAAGATTGGGTAAGAACAAAGCTCAAATCTGAGGTATTATTCGCATTAAGATTAGCGTTTGAAAAAGAAAAATGAAATACCACGGGCTCACGCCCGTGGTTTTCTGGCGTGGGTATATAAAAATTTATGCCGTCACTAAATTGGATTGGGAAAGAAAATGGCGTGATCTACTACTACTGCAAGAGCTAGGCTAACAATACGCCACAATAAAACTGCAACAGCCCGTACTTGCAGGTCGACTAGATCGAGCCGATGGTTTGGAGTACGGTGAAGTCGACTCTCGAAAATCCAGAATGGGGTGTTCAATACTTTCCGCGACGAGTCGATTCTGGATGGAAAACGAGCCAAGAACATCAAGGGCTGACTTAGATTATATTGACGGCGTGATTAAGAAGTCGGAAGTAGCCAAGAAGCGGATCACCGAAGCATTCAAGGTTGAGAAGATAACTCTGCCGGAATTACGGAAAGATAAAACCGGTCTGGAACTGAGCGAGTAAAAACTATTCACCGAACGCGGTGTGCTTAAAATAAAGCTCAATATCCAGCATGACGTCGGTGCGAAATAAGATTCTTTTAAAGAAACCCGCCACAAGTTTTTGAGCAAAACGAACGACCCGAAAATAGTGACAGAACGACTCAAAAAAAGATATTATAAAACCCGTTATCGACCGGACAGTGATCGAAGGCGAAAGCGTCAAGATCTTCGGCATGATTTCACTTTCCACTAAAATTCACTAAAGGGAATATGGCAAGAATCTGGAACAAGCATAGACAAACAAACCTCCCTCTTAAAAAGAAAATCTTCGTCGGCTTGTCTGGGGGAGTAGACTCTTCCGTTGCTGTATACCTTCTCTTAAAGAAGGGCTACGACGTGGTGGGTGTTCATTTGCGCTGTTGGAACGTGGGTGGCTGCGATGTGCGCGAAGCCGAGGATGCTCGGCGTGTAGCCGACAAGCTTAACATTCCTTTTTACGTCTTCGATATGGAAAAAGAGTACAAGGCCAAGGTGGTCGAGTATATGATAGACGGTTACCGCCGCGGCATCACACCTAATCCGGATGTGATTTGCAACAAGGAGATAAAATTCGGCCTGTTCATGACCAAAGCCTTGGCTATGGGAGCTGACTTTGTGGCTACCGGTCATTATGTCAGTCTTAGCAAGAATCATAGTGGCTATAGCCTGTTTGAAGCCAAAGATAAAAACAAAGACCAGAGCTACTTTCTTTGGACACTGACCCAGCGTCAGTTGGAACATGTCCTGTTTCCGATTGGCGCTTATCTCAAACCTAAAGTCAGAGAATTGGCTCGCCGAGCTGGGCTGCCTACAGCTGATAAGAAAGATTCTCAAGGGATATGTTTTATCGGCAACGTCTCTCTGACCGATTTTTTGTCCAAATACATTCCTGAAAGCAAGGGGGCGGTCTTGAATACGAAGGGCGAGAAAGTCGGCGAACACGAAGGCGTCCAGTTCTACACGGTGGGCCAGCGTCACATCGGAGTCAATATCGAGAAGCAGCGTCATGGGACAAGCGGACATAACTTGCCGACTTATGTGGTTAGCAAAGATGCCGGGACGAATGTCTTAACGGTAGCTGAGGGCGAAGACAATCCGGCGCTGTATCGTTCGGGAGTTAACTTGTTTGGAGTAAATTTGATAAACGTTGGCGTGTCTCAGGTGATGGGTCGGGATTTATCGGTTTTGGCAAGAGTTCGTTATCGCCAACCACTCTTCAAAGCCAGGCTTGCCGTGGAATCCGGCGGCAAAGCCACTCTCGCTTTCGGAAAGCCCCAGAAATTTATCGCGCCGGGGCAGTCAGCCGTCTTTTACCGCAGGAACGGCGAAATGATTGGCGGCGGGGTGATAGCCGATTCGTTCTGACACTGTGTTAAAATTGGAGTAACAATGCTGATAGTGTTTACAGGCAACGGCAAAGGCAAGACGACGGCCGCCCTCGGGCAGGTCATGAGGGCGGTCGGGCGAGGACGCAATGTGTTGATGGTCCAGTTTATAAAAGGGCCATGGCAATCAGGGGAGGATTTGATTGAAGTGCACCGCCAGAGCGACGGAGCAGGAAGGTTGGTCATCAAGAAAATGGGGTTAGGGTTCGTCGGCATACTGGGCGATAAGCTGCCCAAGGAAAAGCATGCCGAGGCCGCGCGTCAGGCTTTGGCTTATGCCAAGTCTCAGTTAGACAAAGAAGATATGCTTATTCTCGATGAGGTTAATGTCGCTGTCTCACTCGGTTTGATTTCAGCTAGAGACACCCTGGAGTCAATAAAGGACGCACCTTTAAGCAAAATCATGATATTTACCGGTAGAAATGCACCGCAGGAGTTCTTGGACGCAGCTGATCTTGTCACCGAGATGCGCGAAGTTAAACATCCTTTCAATAACGGGAAAATAGCGGAGCTGGGGATAGAGTTCTAATAGCGTATTAACATACCGGCGACAGTCATATATGCTAAAATAAACTTAGTAATGTTGAATAGATTCAATAAGCGATTTTTATACGTAAATACTCTCCTAGTCATGGGTGTGGCGCTTGTACTTGCTGCCTCCGCCTTCACCGGTCCTTCTTCTTCACCTCCTAGCGGCAATGCGCCGGGAGTATTAGGAGTGACCAATGGCGGGACGGGAGCCACTACAACTGCTGCTGCCAGGAGCGCTTTGGGAGCAGCAGCTTCGGGAGCTAATTCTGATATAACCAGCCTTACGGGGCTAACTACTATATTGCCTGTATCTGAAGGAGGCACCGGCGTTTCTTCGGTGGGATCTTCCGGCAACGTCCTTACCTCCAACGGGACGGGTTGGGTATCAGGACCACCTCCATCGGGCAGTAGGTTTGGAGGGACAGGGGCAGATGGGGCGTTATCCATCTCTTCTAGCACTACCACACTTAACCTCGGTGGAGCAGCAGTATTTATAAAAAACTATACCTCTATATCTATAACTGGGACGGGCGCCCTGGCGTTTTCAAACCCTAACGCTAATGGAACCGTGGTTATACTTAAGTCTCAGGGAAATGTGACGATAACGTCTTCCGCCAACCCCGCAATAGATCTAAGGAGCATTGGTTCTTCAAGTATAGGTGCTAGCGCAACCTCTCTCGTCAATAGTCCGCAGGGAGGTACTAATGGAGTAAGTAGTTGCAATGGCTGTGAGACGGGGGGTACCGGAGGATTATCACCTTATTTATCACCGTATATAAATGGAAAGGTTATACCTGTAGCTGCAGGGGCATCTGGTGGTCAAACTAGCTGTGGGAATGGGAGTGGCCGTGGAATAGGAGGAGGTGGACTTTACGTAGAAGTTGGTGGTGCGCTCAATATTACATCAACTATAAACGCAGCTGGTGGTAATGCTACATCCGATGGTTGTTACAATGACAGTGGTGGCGGAGGAGGTGGATCTATAGCGATAGTTTATAATTCGTTAACCGCAAACTCTGGTACGTATGTTGTCAGTGGTGGTACTGGTGGAAGTAGCGGAAGTGGCAACGGTACTGGTGGTACTGGAGGTGGTGGTGGTGGCGCTGGTGCAAGCACTGGAGGTGGTGGCGGAGGCAACGGCAGCTATGGATCTTCATGGGGTGCTGGTGGAAACGGTGGAAATGGTTTATCGCTTGTTGCCCAGAACACCGAATTCTAGTCTGCCTAACGGAATAAACTTGTTAAACTGGATTTTATCTCGGCGGTTGTTGTAAGCTTTGTCTAATGCGTATCTTAACCGATGATGTGTTGAGCAAAGAGGGCCGAGAAGTAGAACTTGCTGGATGGGTTAGTGGGCGCCGCGATCATGGGAAAATAATCTTCATAGATCTCCGTGACCACAAAGGGGTTGTCCAGCTAGTTTTCACCCCCAAGAATAAAGACCTCTATAGCCTGGCTGATACTCTACGCTCAGAGTGGGTAATTAGAGTACGCGGCAAAGCTACGGCAAGGCCTACGGGGATGGAAAACGCCGATTTGTCTACTGGTAAATTGGAAATACCAGTAGAAAAACTAGAGGTTATAACCAAGGCGAAAACGCCTCCTTTCTCCATAGACACAGATGGCCGCGAGGTTAGCGAAGATATTCGTATGGAATATCGCTATCTTGATCTGCGTCGTGCTCGCATGCAGAAGAATCTCAGAGACAGGCACAAGATCATCAAATACATGCGGGACTATCTTAGCGACAAGGGTTTCGTTGAGATAGAGACACCAATACTCGGCAAATCCACCCCAGAGGGAGCTAGGGATTATCTTGTCCCTTCCAGATTGCAGGCCGGTACTTTTTACGCCTTGCCTCAATCGCCGCAGCAGTATAAACAGCTACTCATGGTTGCGGGCGTTGAACGTTATTTCCAGATTGCACGCTGTTTTAGGGATGAAGACACCCGCGGTGATAGACAACCGGAGTTTACCCAATTGGATATAGAGATGAGTTTTATCGACCAAGAAGAGGTCATGAATCTAGTAGAAGATCTCTACCTGGGGCTTGTGAAGAAGTTGTATCCCAACAAGAAAGTTAAATTGGATAAGAACGGCCGGATTCCGCACATGCCGTACAGTGAAGCGATGAGTAAGTACAACAGCGACAAACCGGATGTGCGCGAGAACAAGAACGATCCGGATGAGTTAGCATTCCTCTTCGTAGTCGATTTCCCAGCTTTTGAATGGAAGGAAAGCGAGAAACGTTGGGATGCCGTGCATCATCCCTTTACCCAACCTAAGGTAAAAGATGCCAAAGAGTTTTGGGAAATATTCAAGAAAGATCCAACCTCGATGGTAGCTAAGCAATATGACTTTGTACTTAATGGTTATGAAATCGGCGGTGGTTCTATCCGTATCCACGATCCAGAGCTATTGGCTGCCGTCTTTGAGGCCATGGGCAATGATCCTAAGGACATAAAAGACAAATTTGGTCACATGCTGAGAGCTTTCGAGTACGGTGTCCCGCCTCACGGCGGTATAGCTCCCGGGATAGATCGTTTCGTGATGCTTATGGAGGGCGAACCCAATATACGCGAGGTTATTGCTTTCCCAAAGACGGGAGACGGACGTGATTTGCTGATGAATGCGCCTTCAGCAGTTAGCGAAGCTCAGCTCAAGGATTTGCATATAAAAATTAAAGAATAGGTTCAGCGGCTAGATAGAATGAAAGGAGGAATAGAATTTCCGGTTTATAAAACGAAACGTGAAGGGCTGACAGCAACGTATGACCTGAGTGATCCGGCACAGCGCAAGTTGTACTTTGAGGCCAAACTGGGACCCGAGATAAAAGTTATTAAGAAGTTTCTTAAGAAAAAGGCCTTTGTAGCTTTCTTGATCGGCAAAAAGAACACGGGGAAGGGAACATACTCTAAGTTATTTATGGAGGTCGTAGGCAATGAACATGTAGGTCACCTCTCCGTTGGCGATTTGGTGCGCGATGTCCATAAAATGATCGCCGATGAGAGGGGCAGAGCGGAACTTGCTAATTTTTTGAAGGATAACTATCGCGGTTTCAATACCGTTGATGAAATTTTCGATTTGATCGAAGGACGCAGCCAGGAGAAACTTATGTCTTCAGAACTTATCTTGGCACTCATAAAGTACGAGATAGCTCGCCGTCCCAGACAGGCTCTGTTTATAGATGGCTTCCCGAGAGCTCTCGATCAGGTTAACTACACTTTGTTTCTGAAAGATATCCTCGGTTATAAGGATCACCCTGACTTTCTGGTTTTCATAGACGTCCCAGAAAGCGTCATCGACGAACGCATAAAGTATCGTGTCGTCTGTCCTATTTGTAAGACGCCTCGCAATACCAGATTGTTGGCGACGAAAGATGTCGGTTACGATGAGAAAAGCAGGGCCTTTTACCTAATGTGCGACAATCCGACGTGCCATAAGGCCCGTATGTTACCGAAAGAAGGGGATGAATTAGGAATAGAACCGATAAGAGCCCGTCTGGAAGCGGACGACCAGGTGTTTAAGCAGCTCCTGAATCTGAAAGGGATCCCGAAGGTTTACCTTCGAAACACCGTCCCGGTTGATAAGGCTTCTAGTTATGTCGATAACTATGAAATTACCCCTGGATACGAGTACGAGCTTGAAAAAGAGACCGGCTTCGTGAAGACCATTGAGAAGCCTTGGATTGTCAAGGACGATAATGGTGTTCCATCCTATAGTTTATTGCCGCCAGCGGTGGTTGCTGGCCTTATAGCTCGGGTTGCTAGGCTGTTGGCGGATATCAAATAGGGCCGGCTGGGGATTGCCCAGTCAGGGCAGGGTGTATAATCAGTTTAGGTCCCGCTACCAATGTATCCGGATCAAGTAAACCTAAACGGACGGGCGATAGCATTTCAACCCGTGGGTCGAAATTGAGCCTGCCCACCTGGCTAAAGCCGGGATATACTGCTTGGGGCGGGACTTTACGTATCAAAGATAGGTATCTATGAGCAATACCTTTGAACATTTTCTGGGTAGGTCTCTATCTCATGTTGTGCGGTTCAACGGTACGCCTCAGCATTTTACGGAATCAGTGGCAGAGCATTCGTTCTATACAGTTTACTTTGCAACCACCGTGTTATATTTCTTGAAGCAAGCTGGCGAAGAAGTGGATGAAGCCAAGGTAATGAAGATGGCCGCCATCCACGATGTCGAGGAGGGTTTCAGTGGCGACATTGTTAACCCTTTTAAGCATTACAACGAGCAAATTCTGGATGCTATCCGCAGCGTCAACGAACAAACAATTGGTTCAATGTTTGAAAACCTGCCGGCTGGCTTGCAGGAGGAATACATAGTGCTTTGGAAAGAGGAATCAGCGCAACGGACCAAAGAGTCTCAGATAGTTAAACTAGCTGATCGACTTTCTCTGATTTCCAAATGTTATGAGGAGATGAAAGTCGGTAATGTTTTCTTCAAACATATCTATGAAGGTGAAATAAAAGAAATGGGTCAGATCAATTACCCTTGGTGGCAGAAAATAAGAGACGATATCATGCCACCGACGTTGGGGATATAAACCTATCGCTTTTCTACGCGCTCAACGTACTCCTGTGTCTGAGTGTTGATTTTGATAAGGTCGCCGGAGTTCACGAATAGCGGTACAGAAATTTTCGCTCCGCCCTCGATTGTCACCAATTTAGTACCACCTTGGGCGGTGTTGCCTTTTATTGCTGGTGGCGCATCGACAACTTCGAATTCCATTTTTATGGGGATTTCGATCCTTATTACCTCGTCCTTGAACAGCCAAGCGGTAACTTTAGTGTTGGGTTTCAAAAACGGTGCCTGATCCTTTATAGCTTCGCCGCTCAATTTAAAGCGCTCTTTGGGATTGTCTACGTGACTAAACCAGTATTCACCGCGGTTCGTGTATATGAAATTGGCTTCTTTTTTCTCTACTTCCACCTCTTCAAAGTAGTCACTGGCTTGCCACGTTCTGTCGAGCAGCTTACCTGAGATCAGGTTCCTTATTTTTGTCCTGACCACCGCCTTTCTTTGTTGCATTCTAAGGAAATCGGAGTCGACGACCTCGTACGGTTCGCCGTCTAGCGCGAAAATTACGCCCTTCTTTAACTCTGTGTAGGAAAGCATTGTTCTATATAATTTCCCCAAACAATTCTAGGAGAAAATGGTTAGAAATCAAGCTGCGCCCAGATTGTTAACCTTAGCTGCTAGGATAAAATCATTGTTAGACAGGCCGCCTATGGCATGCGTTGATAACTCTAGACGTACTATGTTGTAAAAGATGTATATATCCGGATGGTGCCCTTCTATTTCAGTTAGGTCGGCGACTTTATTTACAAAAGCCACCGCTTGTTTAAAAGTCTCGAATTTGAACTCCCTCTTAATAACAGTTGCCTTATCTAGCGTCCACCCTGGCACGTCCTTTAGATATCCCGACACCGCTCGTGCATCTAACGGCTTGATACCTCCTTCGCATGGGACGCAATGCTTATTGCTGAAATCCATCTTATTTATTTTAACATAGAATGTGGCTAAGCCTTGACGTCGGTGACAGGGACGGGTTAAGCTTCGTCCCGGTTCCTTAATCTGTTTTGTTAAACATGCGGGCGTAGCTCAATTGGTTAGAGCAACTGACTCTGGATCAGTAGGTTGTAGGTTCGAGCCCTGCCGTCTGCGCGCAGAGAGCAAATTGCTCTCATCCCCTTTAGCATCTTGGCTGTCATGGTCAAGATGCTATTTATTTTCCTAAGTTCCGTCTTGTCGGGCCGCCGGGGATCGAACCCGGGCTGCAAGACCCCCAGCCTCGCGTACTACCACTATACTACGGCCCGAGTTTATAGTTAGCTTTTGCTTTCTATATTCTACCAATTATAAGAGGTAATCGATATTTATAGATCCGCAGCCACTAGTTAAGTTTAGCTCTTTATTTAGCTCGTTTGCTCAAAGTTTTGATGCACTGAGCGCAGGCACTGATCCGTCTGCCATCTGGTCCGATGACTCTCTGGATGTTTGGATATTTTCGCGATTTAGGTTGTGGGTTATACTTAGTTGCACGGAGTTTGATCCTGTGTCCGCGCATAATAGAACCCTTACCGCATATTTCACACTGCTTCATTTTATCGATTATGGATACCACAATTATAGTTATATTTCAACTTATCGTGCTGCTTTTCTCAGTCATAGTTCATGAGGTGACCCATGGAGTAGTGGCCCTGAGTTTGGGTGACAGTACAGCCAAGGATGCTGGCCGCTTAACGCTTAATCCGTTGAGACATATGGATCCGATAGGCTCGTTTTTATTGCCGCTCATTCTGGCTATAAGCGGATTGCCAGTGCTAGGTTGGGCCAAGCCGGTTCCTTACAACCCCAACAACCTCTACAAAGATTACCGCTACGGGCCGCTCAAAGTAGCTATTGCCGGTCCGATTTCGAACTTGTCACTGGCCATAATTTTTGCCGTGGTAGTAAGGCTACTCGGGGCCGTCCTTTCGGATACCATGGTAGCCCTATTAGGGTTCGTTATTCTTTTGAATATTATCTTGGCTGTGTTCAACTTACTGCCGATACCTCCGCTGGACGGCTCCAAGCTGATCAGTCTCATCTCGCCTCGCTTCAGTCGGTTGATGGAGACAACTGGTTTATGGGGTTTGATTCTCGTCCTACTCTTTCTGTTTTTCTTCTCGCAGTACATCTTTATAGCTTCAGCAGCTATATTTCAGCTGTTAGCCGGGGCGCATGCCGCAGCTATCTTTGCTAGCTTCTCGGGCATATAAAACGTTGACACTTAGTCGCAATTTTCTGTATAGTAATGCCCGATGCCTACTATCCATCAGCTCTTGAAGAAGAGCCGGAAAAGTAATTCGCGGAAGAGTAAGTCCCCGGCACTGGGGTTTTATTTTAATGTGCTTCGCAACAAGCCGGTTGATTCAGTTTCACCGTTTAAGCGGGGTGTTTGCATAAAGGTTTTCACTACCACCCCCAAGAAACCAAACTCGGCTCTGCGCAAGGTAGCTCGCGTCCGCCTGACAAATGGCCAGGAAGTAACCGCCTATATTCCTGGGATTGGTCATAACCTTCAGGAACACTCGGTGGTTGTAATTCGCGGCGGCAGAGTCAAGGATCTGCCAGGGGTGAGATACCATGTCATTCGTGGTATGTTGGATACCGCTGGTGTGCAGGGCAGAAAACAGCAGCGCTCTAAATACGGGGCCAAACAGGAAATCAAAAAGAGTTAGATATGCGTAAGAAGCGTAACTATAAGCGTAATTTCAGACCCGATGCTGTTTACGGGAGTATAGCTTTGGGTAGGTTTATAAACCACGTGATGCAAGACGGCAGAAAGTCCGTAGCTGAGAAAATCGTCTATGACGCGCTGGAAGTAATCAAAAAAGACACCAAGGCTAATCCGCTAACTATATTTGATAAAGCTATCGAGAATGTATCGCCGTCGGTGGAAGTGGCTTCAAGGCGGGTGGGAGGTGCGAACTACCAGATTCCCAGAGAAGTGAGGCCGGAGCGTCGCTTCACGTTAGCTGTCCGCTGGATTATTGAGAGTGCCCGCAACAAGAAAGGTAAAGATATGGCTGCCCGACTGGCGGAAGAGTTAATGGCCGCCAGCAATAATGAAGGCGCGGCTATAAAGAAGAAACTAGATGTGCATCGCGTCGCCGAAGCTAACCGTGCCTTCGCCCATTTCGCGAGATAGAACTAGTCAGAAACTACTACTCAATTCTTTGAGCCTTTATTAATATGTCCCGCCCGTACCCCATAGAGAAAGTAAGAGATATAGGGATCATAGCCCACATTGACGCCGGCAAGACGACCGTTAGTGAGCGTGTACTATTTTATACAGGCATTTCGCATAAAATAGGCGAAGTGCACGAAGGTGACACGGTCATGGACTGGATGGAACAGGAAAGAGAGCGGGGTATAACCATCACGGCCGCAGCGACAACTTGCTACTGGACTCCTACTTATAGCGGAGGTAACAAGGAGCACGAGACTAAGATAAATCTTATCGACACTCCGGGGCATATTGACTTTACGGTTGAGGTGAAAAGATCACTGCGGGTGCTTGATGGAGCCGTGGTCGTATTTGATGGAGTAGCCGGAGTCGAACCACAATCCGAAACCAACTGGCATTACGCCGACGAATACAGCGTTCCTAGAGTTTGTTTTATCAACAAGCTTGATCGTATGGGCGCAAGCTTTGAGCGCAGTTTCCAATCCATCCTCGATCGTTTGGCTCCTCATGCTGTAAGACTCCAGTTGCCGATAGGCACGGAGAGTGATTTTAGTGGGGTTATAAACCTCCTTGAAATGAAGGCTTTTGCTTTCGAAGGTGAACACGGTGAGCGAGTGGTTGAGATTCCTATCCCTGAGAGTATGAAAGCCGAGGCGGATAAAAGACACCACGAACTGATCGAGAAAATTGCTGAACAGGACGATGAGCTGACGACCAAGTATCTTGAAGGAAAAGAAATCGGCATTGAAGAATTGCGCAAGATTTTGCGCAAAGCAACTTTAAAAGTTGATTTGGTGCCGGTACTGTGCGGTTCAGCTCTTAAAAACAAGGGGGTTCAGTTCATGCTGGATGCCGTTGTTGACTATCTACCTTCACCGCTTGATCGGACAGGCGTTAAAGGCACTGAAGTGAAAAGCGGGGAAGAATTTGAAGTTGAACCGAAGGATGACCAGCCGTTTTTGGCATTGGCTTTCAAGATCGCGGCTGATCCTTACGTCGGTTCGCTGACTTACTTCCGTATATACCGGGGCATATTAAAACGTGGTAGCTATATATTTAATGCCACCAAAAGTAGCCAAGAGCGGGTCGGTCGTATTCTGCGTATGCATGCCAACCAGCGGGATGAGGTTGAAGAAATGTATGCCGGCGACATCGGCGCCATAGTCGGTATGAAGGACACCACCACCGGTGATACGCTTTGCGATCCAGAACACGAAGCCATCCTGGAAAAGATAACCTTCCCTGAGCCGGTGATCAGCCAGAGAGTCAGTCCTAAGACCAAGGCCGACCAGGAAAAAATGGGGGTAGCTTTGCGGCGCTTAGCTGAAGAGGATCCGACTTTCAAAGTTAGCGGTGATGCGGAGACAGGCGAAACTATAATCTCTGGCATGGGGGAACTGCACTTGGAGGTATTGGTGGAACGGATGAGGCGTGAATTTAACGTTAGCGCTGACGTCGGCCGGCCGCAGGTTGCCTATCGTGAAACTATCACTGGCGAAGCCGAGGCTCAAGGAAAATATATCCATCAGGCCGGTGGGCGAGGGCAATACGGCGATGTATGGTTGAAGGTTAAGCCAGCTGAACGCGGTTCCGGTTTCACTTTCTTAAACGCTTTAAAGGGAGGCGCGATTCCTCAGGAGTTTGTACCGGCCGTGGAGAAAGGTGTGCGTGAAGCATTGGATCGCGGTATTGTAGCCGGCTTCACGCTGACCGATTTGGAGGTGACAGTGTTTGATGGTTCATATCATGAGGTAGATTCCTCTGAATCAGCATTCAAAATTGCGGCTTCGATGGCTTTGCGAGAGGCGGCTAAACGGGCCAATCCTATTATTCTCGAGCCTATTATGGGTGTTCAGATTATTGTCCCGGCAGAGTTTTTGGGGGACATAACCGGTGATGTGTCATCTAAGCGCGGCAAGATTGAGGCTATGAGCGACCGAGGGCAAGCCAAAATTGTCGATGCTAAAATTGCTCTTTCTGAGATGTTTGGTTATGCGACCAAACTGCGTTCAATGACCCAAGGTAGGGGATCGTTCACTATGGAATTCTCCCGTTACGAACCTGTACCCAAGAATTTGGAACAGACAATCGTTCAGGGTCGAAATCGGGAGTAGTAAAACATAGTAGAGATCAAAGCGGCTAGTGATGAACCGCGGAACAGCGAAACAGGATAGTTTTATATTTGGTGCTGTGAGCATAGTCGACCTATCTTACGGTTCGGAACGGTGGTCTGTTAATCGTAGCAATGGGAAATTCTCGGTGTTAAGTTCTAGTGGGGAAAGCAAGATCCAAATTAGTCATATAAAATATCCAGAGGTATTCTTAAAACACTCCCGTAGTTTTTCTGCTTTAGGTTATAATAGTCACTCCACAGTTGGTTCTTATAGTGGTGAATTTTTAAATATATCTATCGATCACTCAAATCATTTACTGAAGATAGAAACCGATAGCTTTGCAGCGATACCGCTTTATTATTGTCTACAGAGGGACAAGGTTTATATATCTTCAGATTTTGTTTCTTTAGTACCCTACGTGCGTAGACCTATAGAGCTTAACACACCTGCCTTAGCTGAATTCTTACTTCTCAAGTCTTTATATGGACCAGAAACTATCTTATCAGATATTAAATTACTACCAGCCCATTCCAGTCTGATTTGGTACTCGAATGGGGAGCTAAGGACAGTAAATAATATCCAAACTAAGTCGTATTTTTGTGGCAAGACTAGTCGTATTAGATCGGACGATTACTACGTTAATAGTCTAGCTGGGCTATTAAACGATGTAACTAAGGCTATAATTAGCCAGTCTGGGAAATCCAGAATTGGCTCTGAGTTAAGCGGAGGGGTAGACTCGTCGATTGTGTCGCAAGTATTAGGTCGGTGTTGCCCTAGTAAACTAGAAACATTTAGTCTCATACTCCCAGGGATTGATGGAAGAAATCAAGTTCTGAGGTTGGGAAAGTTTAAAAACAGGTTTAAATGCAATCTAAATTTTATACTTGCCGAAAGTTTCTATCCCTTTAAGGATATAGTAGAAAACGGTATTACGGAACCCTTTGACCCATTAATAGAACCATATAGGGATTCCTTTTCAAGACTGATAGAACTTGCTAAGGCTAAATCTATTAACATAATGTTCAACGGCGTGGGTGGTGATGAATTGTTGAGCTTGAGGGGGGGAGTAAACCTAGATATCGAACTGGATAGTGAAGTTTCCGATAGGCGTGAAAAGGATATCCCAAATTATTTCCCGGCAGATTTAAAAAACGCTCTCCTTGATGAGGAACATATTATGAATAACCTGCTGGTTTCCAGTTATACCGGCGTTGCCTCATCAATTTATAGAGCCAATTTAGCTACGAACAGTCTCTTTATTAATAAAGGAATATGGTGCGTAGCACCACTTGCTAACCCAGCGATAGTAGATTTTTGTTACAATTTACCGTCCAGATTACGTCGTAACTATAAGAAACTGCTCTATCTTTATCAATATAAATATTCCTTCCCAAGAAGTTTCTATCCAGGTAAACATAAAGATACATTCACGCCCCTTCTTCTTTCCGCGTTGAGAGGTAAAGCTTCCAATTTACTCACGGAACTTTTCTCTGAGTCGCTCCTCGCGAAATACGGTTTTTTGAATAGGAGCAAACTTATTCGTGCATATCTCGACTTTATTAATAGAAAAATTTTCCCTGAGCATAGTGACAGCTTTTATGAGATAGCTGTACTTGAAATATTTTTGAGATCTATGATATCATAGCTCTTGTTAAGTCATAAAAGGTCGGTGACAAAGGGCTTAGAGATATATGAAAATAAAGGGAAACGTTGCTGCTAAGAATCAACCTGCCAGTTCTAGAGGTGTTCTCCTTATTAGTTTACGGCAGTCGGTAGCAACTAGGGAGATGAGTTTAGCTCGAGCAAAACGTTATGCTGTAACGGGCCAGACACAAAAATCTGTTGGTTCAGGAGACAGAGGATACACTCAGTGGCCTTAAACGGGGTGGCGTAATTGGCACGGGAGACTTTGGGTAAAATATGGCAGAGTAGCTGGAGCAATCCGCGGCATTGACGGCAGTTCTTCGCTCTTATATACTATAAAAACAATCACAAAATTTTACAAAGATTAAGACAAAATTTAAAATTAACTAAAAGTAATGGCAGAAAAAGAAAAATACTCCCGTTCGAAGCCGCACGTTAACGTCGGCACGATCGGACACGTTGACCACGGAAAGACGACCTTGACCGCCGCAATCACGCATGTTTTGTTTATGAAGGGTCTGGCGAAGAAAGAAGAGAGGGTCGACCAAATCGATAATGCTCCCGAGGAAAAAGCTCGCGGTATCACTATCGCTTTGCACCACTCGGAATACGAGTCGGAAAAGCGCCACTATGCGCACATCGATGCCCCGGGACACGCCGATTACATCAAGAACATGATTACCGGTGCGGCCCAGATGGACGGAGCCATTCTTGTGGTTGCCGCCACGGACGGACCAATGCCGCAGACTCGTGAGCATATCCTTTTGGCTCACCAGGTAGGTGTTCCTAATATAATCGTTTTCCTTAACAAATGTGATATGGTTGACGATCCGGAGTTGATCGATCTAGTCGAATCCGAGGTTCGTGAACTTTTGAAGAAGTATCAGTTTGATGGCGACAACGCGCCGGTGATAAGAGGTTCGGCTCTGAAAGCTTTAGAGGCCAAATCTCTGGATGACCCGGCAGTCAAACCCATTCTCGACTTGGTAAATGCCTTGGACACTTATATCCCTGATCCTAAGCGAGACGTGGATAAGCCGTTCCTTATGCCTATCGAAGATATTTTCTCAATTGAGGGACGCGGTACGGTTGTGACAGGACGTGTCGAGCGTGGCAAGCTGAAAGTCAACGAAGAGGTTGAAATAGTCGGTTTGAAACCTACTCAAAAGACGGTTATAACCGGTCTGGAAATGTTCCAGAAGACCCTGGATGAAGCTATAGCTGGAGATAACGTCGGTGCGCTGCTCCGTGGTTTGAAGAAGGAAGATGTCGAGCGCGGACAAGTCATCGCCAAACCGGGGACGGTAACTCCTCACACTGACTTTGATGCTGAAGTTTACGTCTTGAGTAAGGAGGAAGGTGGGCGTCACACCCCAATCTTCACGGGCTATAAACCGCAATTTTACATTCGAACGACAGACGTTACTGGTGAAATCGCTCTAGCTCAGGGCACGGAGATGATCATGCCTGGCGATACAACTAAGTTTAGCGTTAAGTTAGTTGCTCCAGTCGCCCTTGAAGAGAAACAGCGCTTCGCCATTCGCGAGGGAGGTCACACCGTAGGTGCGGGGGTGGTAACCAAGATAAATAAGTAAAAGAATAGAGATGACCTGCCACAAGACGGGTCATCTGGAACGGAGTTTGTACATTTACTAAGAGGATAAAATGGCTGCTAAGGAAAATAAGGAACCAGTCCAGAGTGAAAGGCTCCGCTTGAGAATACGATCATACGATCATCGTTTAGTCGATAACTCTTGTCACCAGATAATCGATGCTATGCAGCGATTGGGTGCAACTGTGGTCGGCCCACTTCCTCTGCCTACCGAATTTAGGCGTTATACCGTGAACCGCTCCACTTTCGTTCATAAGAAATCCAGGGAACAGTTTGAAATGCGCATTCACAAGCGCTTGATTGATATCCAAAAACCAGCCCCCAAGATCATAGAATCGTTGCGGGATTTAAACTTACCAGCAGGAGTGGACGTAGAGATAAAGATGGTGTAGGATACACCAGTCCTGCATTAGTGCGGATAAAAGAACCCATCACACAAACCTCCGCCTAGAATCACTAGAGTGCGTTTGATGTGAGGAGTAAGCGGTAATTACGAGCTTCTAAAGCGAAGAAACAACCGGACTCCTCGGTTGTTTTATTTGTAACTGAATGCAGAGTGTAACCAATATGTCAGTTTTAAAGGGCAGAAAACTTAATATGAGCCAAGTTTGGAAGGACGACAAGGTTACGGCTATAACCTTAATTGGTGTTATAGATAAAAAAGATGAACTTGGACTAAAGGTGGGTGATTTGGTCACTGTGAGCGGCACTTCCAAGGGACGCGGCTTCCAGGGCGTTGTTAAGCGTCATGGTTTCGCTGGTGGTCCTAAGACGCACGGTCAGAAAAATAGGTGGCGTGCTCCTGGATCAATTGGAGCTACTGCTCCGCAGAGGGTTATAAAGGGGACAAGAATGGCTGGTCGCATGGGCGGGGGACGAGTTACTCTCAAGAACCTGACAATCGTTGATGTGGATGTTGATAAAAATGTTATTTCGGTAAAAGGAGCTGTGCCTGGAGCGAGAGGAACAGTTGTCGAAATAGCTCCATCGGCAAAATTTGTTAAACACTAAAATGACCGTTGATCTGTACGACAAGGCAAATAAAAAGGTTGGGACGCTGGATCTCCCTGAGCAGATATTCGGTGTTAAATGGAATCCAGATTTAGTACAACAAGCTGTCTTGGCTCAGCAAATCAACGCTCGCAAGCCGTCAGCCCATGCTAAGGGTCGGGGAGAAGTATCGGGGGGAGGTAAGAAGCCTTATCGGCAGAAAGGCACGGGCCAAGCTAGGCATGGTTCGATACGTTCACCGCTGTGGCGCCATGGCGGTGTGACACATGGTCCTAATGCTGAGCGTGCTTCTACTGTTAGTTTAAATAAGAAGATGAAAAAGTTGGCGCTGTTTACTGTTCTATCGCAACGACTGAGAGACAACGAGATAAAATTCGTCGATTCTTTGGAGGATGTAACTCCCAAAACCAAAGCTATGGCAGCCGTTTTAGAAACGTTACTGGGTAAGGCCAGAGTCAATGCTCTTATCGTCCCCACTTCAAATAGGAAGACATATCAGATAATTCGCAATATTGACGGAGCCAAGGTTTTAGATCCGGAAGCGTTGAATGTCTATGACTTGCTTAAGTACAAACAGATTGTAATAGAAAAAGGCGCAATCCCACTTATAACTAAACACTATGTTACAGAATAAAACCAACGTCATAATAAAACCGTGGATTGCCGAAAAAGCCACTAACTTATCTAAGTTTAGGCAGTATGTGTTCTTGGTGCGCAAAGAAGCCAATTCTAAACAGATCAAGGAAGAGTTGAAGAACATCTACAATGTTCACGCTATCAAGATAAACATACTAAATAGAGCTTCCTCCAAGAGCGAGAAGAAAGCTGTCGTAACTGTGAAAGAAGGTGAGAAAATAGAAATTCTACCTCAATAACAAAATGATCAAGCATTACAGACCGTACACTAAATCCCGTCGCTCCATGAGCGTAGTAGATTACAGCCAACTTTCGGACGTTAAGCCTATGAAGCGCAGTCGCTACCGAATTCCTTCTCCAGCCGGCAGGAATAATCGCGGCAGGATAACCGTGCGCCATCAGGGAGGAGGAGTGAAAAGACTATACCGAGAAATCGACTTCCGTCAGTTTAAGATCAACGTCCCTGGTAAGGTTGAAGCTCTGGAATACGACCCGTATCGTAGCGCATTCATAATGCGTGTGCTGTACAAGGATGGTGACCGTCGCTACCATCTTGCTCCTGAAGGCATAAAAGTAGGTGATGCGGTACTAATCTCTGAGAATGCTGAACTTAAGGTGGGCAACAGATTGCCGCTCAAAAACATCCCTGTCGGCTATAATGTACATAATATAGAACTCAATCCCGGACGGGGTGGACAGATAGTTCGCAGCGCTGGCAGCCAAGCTCAGGTTATGGCTCAGGGTTCTGGCTACACCGACCTGAAAATACCGTCGGGAGAGGTTCGCCGTGTATTATGGGCCAACTTTGCTTCCATCGGCCAAGTTTCTAACCCCGATCACATTTTGGTTTCAATGGGTAAAGCCGGTCGTAGTCGTATGAAGGGTATAAGACCTACTGTCCGTGGTTCGGTCATGAACCCAGTTGACCATCCCTATGGAGGAGGTGAGGGTAAGCAACCTCGAGGTACGAAGCGGCCTAAGACGAAATGGGGCAAGGTTACGGGTGGGCATAAGACCCGCAAGAGGAAAAAGTATTCAGCTAGACTTATTGTCTCTCGTCGTGTAAAAAAGATACGTAAGAAATAAAAAATGAGCCGAAGCAGCAAAAAAGGTCCATACGTCGATCAGCGGTTACTTAAAAAAATTGCTGGATTAAAGCCGGATGCCAAGACGGTTATCAAAACGTGGAGCAGGGACTCGGAAGTATCGCCAGAAATGGTTGGCTTCACTTTTGGTATCCATAACGGCAAAGATTTCATCTCGGTGACCATTACCGAAGAGATGGTCGGTCACCATTTGGGCGAGTTCTCGCCAACCCGTAAGTTTATAAAACACGGCGGCAAAATCCAGAAGGAGTTGGAGAATAAAGCTGCTGAAGCCCAGAAGACAGCAGCTCTAGCTACCAAGACTGCAGCTGAGAACAACAAGAAATAGAAATGGCCAGCACGACAGGATTCAAAGTTAGATTAAAAGACCTTCGCATTGCCCCGCGCAAAGTGCGCTTAGTTGCCAACCTAATAAAGGGCATGCAGGTTAATGAAGCTTTAGCCCAGCTTACGGTTGTAACCTCGCGGCCAGCTGATCCAATTATCAAACTGCTTCGTTCGGCTATCGCCAATGCCAAAAGCGCCGGAGCGAGCATCGATAATTTGGTAGTGAAGGAAGTTTTGGTAGATCAAGGTACTCTGCTCAAGAGATACCTCCCTAGAGCCCAAGGCAGAGCCACCCCTATTCATAAACGGTTCAGCCATGTTACGCTAGTGGTCGCTGAATCGGCTTCGTCAAAGGCGGTCCGATTCGACTTGGCCAAGGCTGAGAAGAAACCCAGGAAGGAAGCTAAACCTCAGAAAGCTAAGGCTAAGACGTCCGAGACCAAAGCCCAAGCCAAAGCAAAAGGAGGGACAGAAAGGCCGGGTTTCTTCAAGAAAGTATTCAGAAGAAAGGCAATATAGAAATGGCACGCAAGATAAGACCGGATTCATATCGTCTAGGCGTCACTAAGGAATGGGAGTCTAAGTGGATCTCGCCTAAGAATATGGCCAAGTGGCTAGAAGAAGACGAACGAGTTCGCGACGTTATAATGAAAAAAATTGGCTCAGCTGGTGTCGCCAAAATAGAGATTGAACGGCTAAGCGACCGCTATAAGATCCTGATAAAGGCCAGCCGTCCTGGCTTGATTATCGGTCGAGGCGGTAAAGGAATTGAAGATTTGACCAAGGCTATAGAGAAGATCCTCAAGAGTAGGGTCAGTTTGAGTCTCAACGTCGAAGAGCTTAAACGCACCGAGCTTTCAGCTAGAGTTGCTGCCCAGAATATGGCTTGGGAGATAGAGAAAAGGACTCCTTTCAGGCGGGTAATAAAAAAGGCTCTTGAATCCTTTTTTCAACACCGCGAGGTTCAGGGAGCTAAAGTGCAGGTTTCTGGACGGTTGAACGGCAGTGAAATCGCTCGAACCGAATGGCTAACCAAGGGGAAATTGCCCCTTTCTACCCTTAGAGCTGACATTGATTACGGTCAAGCTACGGCGTTCTGCACCTATGGAGCCATCGGTGTGAAAGTCTGGATATATAAAGGGGAGATATTCAGTAAATAATAGAGATGCTGATACCCAAAAAAGTAAAACATCGTAAATGGCACAAGGGCCGTTCGAGGAAGCGAACGGTTGAGACGCGAGGTTTGACGGTAGCTTATGGTTCATACGGCTTGCAGGCTCTAGAGCCTGCCTGGGTTACCTCAAAACAGATTGAAGCCGGTCGCAGAACTGTGACCAATTTCTTAAAACGGCAGGGGCGTTTGTGGATAAGAGTTTTCCCCGACAAACCAGTTACGCAACGTCCGCCAGAAGTTACAATGGGTGGCGGCAAGGGAGCAGTGGATCACTATGTTTTTCCAGTGAGAACCGGCAGGATATTGTTTGAAGTCGATGGTATACCCAAAGAAGTGGCTTATGAGGCCCTCACTTTGGCTGGCCACAAATTGCCGCTGAAGACTAGGGTTATAAATGCCGAAGACTAACTTGTTTGTGATAATGAAAAAGAACGATATACAAAAATTAAAAGAAATGTCTTCCCAAGAGATGGAGAGGGTAATAGGCAACGCCCGGGAGGACCTGCGTAAGTTGAAATTCGATTTAGCTGCTGGCAAAGTGAAAGATATAAGATCTGTCTCGGAGGCGCGCAAAAAAATAGCCAGACTGATGACATTCGTTAGGGGGAAAGTAGATCAAGGTAATCAACCAAATGACAGAAAATAAGGTTAGAAAACATCGCCGGTTAGAAGGAACGGTTGTGTCAGACAAGATGTCGAAGACGCGGGTTGTTGAGGTTGTCCGCTCAAAATTCCACCCCAAATATCGTAAGCACTACACCGTCAGTTCTAAGTTTAAGGCTCATGACGAGAAGAACGTATACAAAGTCGGCGACCATGTTCTTATTGAGGAAACTAGGCCGATTTCACGCGACAAGTATTTCAGGATTATAGGAAAAGTAGGTGAGACCCCAACTAAAGACAGTGAATAAATCAAAATGATCCAGGAACGTTCTATCTTAAAAGTTGCTGATAACTCCGGAGCCAAGGTGGTAAGATGCTTCCGTGTTTTGGGCAGCAGTCGTAAGCGTTACGCACGCTTGGGCGAAACCATCATCGCTTCAGTTCAAGTAGCTGAACCGCGCAAGACCATCAAAAAGAAAGATATTGTTCATGCTTTGGTCATAAGAACCACAGCTCCGATTCGCCGGCGTGACGGCAGTTATGTTCGTTTCGATGAAAACGCGGTTGTTATAGTCGATAAAAACGAGCCGATAGCTACTCGTATTTTCGGTCCTCTGCCTCGCGAGCTTAAAGAGCTTGGCTATGATAAGGTTATTTCCTTAGCCCAAGAAATAGTTTAATTACAATGAATATAAAGAAAGGCGATCAAGTTAAGATACTGAAGGGCAAGGACCGAGGTAAATCGGGTAAGGTTATTAAGGTAAACGTTTCGTACGGCCTGGTGACAGTGGAGGGATTGAACATACATCAGAAAAACGTACGAGCTAAAAATGCCGGCGAGAAGGGGCAAGTGGTCAAATTGCCTACCCCTCTACACGTTTCAAATCTAGCTGTAGTTTGTCCGGCTTGCGGCAAGAGTACCAGAATAGGTTACCGTCGTTCGACTGGTGGCAATAAGGAAAGATATTGTAAACAATGCAACGCAACCATTTAGAAAAAATTGTAGTCTCGATAGGCGTAGGTAAGCTTCGCCAAAATCAGCAGTTTGAAGAGAAGATGCTACCTGCCATAGTAGAAGAGTTGGGGCTTATCACCGGCCAAAAGGCGGCTACACGTTCAGCTAAAAAATCGATAGCGACGTTTAAGTTGCGTCAAGGCGATATCGTCGGCCTGGTGGCAACGCTTCGCGGTCAGAGAATGGAAGACTTTTTGAAAAGAATGGTTAATGCAGCTCTGCCTCGAGTACGAGATTTCCGAGGGATAGACCTCAAAAATTTTGACCAGCACGGTAATTTGACAGTAGGCTTCCGCGAGCATACTGTTTTCCCTGAAATAAACGCCGAGACATCCAAGGTCAACTTTGGATTGGAAGTTACTTTGGTAGCCAATACCAAAAATAAAGAAGAAGGTATATCTTTCTTCCGTAGCTTGGGTCTACCTATTAAATCTAACTAAGTGAAATGGCTAAAACATCAGTGAGAGTCAGAGCAAAGAAGAAACCCAAATATTCCACACGCGTTGTGCGGCGTTGCTGGCGTTGCGGCCGTAAACGTGGTTATATGCGCGACTTCGGGTTGTGCCGTATATGCTTTAGAGAATTAGCTCAATTGGGTCGCATACCTGGCGTTAAAAAATCTTCTTGGTAACATGATTTACAACGCACTTTCCAGAATCAATAACGGTCTAGCCAGAAAAGTAAGCAGGGTGAAAATCCCATTCTCTAAAGCCGATATGGCGATGTTGGAGGCTTTGGTCAAATATGGCTATGTGGCGTCAGTCGAGCGTAAGGGACGAGGGGTGAAGAGAATAATTGACGTTAACCTAAAGTACAATGAGGATGGGCGTTCGGCCATTAAAGGTATTAAGCTTGTCAGCAGGCCATCGCGCCGCGTTTATATGGGTTATCGCGATATAAAACCGTCCCGGCGCGGAAGAGGTCGTTATATCATTTCCACTCCAGTGGGCTTAAAGAGTAATCACGATGCACGAAGGGAAAAACTGGGCGGTGAAGTACTTTTTGAAATTTGGTAACCATGTCTAAGATTGGCAAAAAATTGATAACCATACCCGAGGGGGTCAAGATACAAGTCGTTGACGGCTTGGTTAAGGTTGAAGGATCTAATGGGAACACAGACATGAAAGTTTTAAAGGGGATTACACTGAAGATTGATGGTAACACTTTGAGTGTGGTGCCTGACAATGAATCCAAGCAAATCCGTAGCAACTGGGGAACCATGCGGGCTCTTATCCAAAATGCCGTGACTGGTGCCAAAACGGACTTCGGTAAGGAATTAGTTATCGAAGGTATCGGTTTTCGAGCTGAGGTTCAGGGAACTGATTTGGTATTGAATCTAGGTTTGTCCCACCAGGTTCGTTTCCCAATTCCGATAGGGATAAAGATCGTAACCGAAAAAAATGTCATTAAGATATCCGGTCATGACAAAGCGCAGGTAGGGGATACCGCCGCCCATATCCGTAAGTTAAAGAAACCAGAACCATATAAAGGCAAGGGTATACACTATGCTAATGAAACAGTACGTCGCAAGGCTGGTAAGAAAGCAATCAGCACGTCTGGCGGCGGTGCAGCTAAAGGTTAATCTATTTACAAAGCAATGAAACAGAAGCAGAAAAACGTTATTCGCAAGAGAAGAGCCATAAGAACGAGAACTAAAATCGTGGGCACTGGAGAAATCCCAAGGCTTTCGGTGTTTCGTAGCAATCGTCACATCTATTTGCAATTGATTGATGATACCAAAGGGGTGACTGTCCTTTCGGCGTCGACTAAAGTATTAAAACCAACTAAAGGATTAAAGAAGACTGATCAAGCTCAGGCGGTCAGTGAACTGTTGGCCGAGAAGGCCAAACAAGCCGGTATAAGATCGGTGGCTTTTGATAGAGGCATGTACCGTTATCACGGTCGAATCAAAGCCGTAGCTGATGTTATGCGTAAGGAAGGCATAAAAATATAAAATGAGAGAACCTAGATTAACGGTAAAAGACGAGTTTAAAGACGAGACATTGGAAACAAGGCGTGTCACAAGGGTTATGGCTGGTGGGAAACGGTTCCGTTTTCGTTCGACTGTTGTTATCGGTGATATGAAAGGCAGAGTCGGTGTGGGCATTGGTAAAGGAGTCGATCTGCAGCAGTCCATTCAGAAGGCTAGGCATAATGCCAAGAAGAGCCTTATAAGTGTAGCTCTCAAAGAAAACACTATTCCTCACGAAACTTATGCCAAATTCAGCGCAGCCCGAGTTATCCTTAAACCCGCTCGTCTGGGGCATGGCTTGATGGCTGGAGGCGCTGTACGTATCGTCCTAAAGTTAGCTGGAATTCGTGATGCTACAGCTAAATGTTTGGGTACTACCACTAATAAACTGACGACGGCTATGGCTACCATTAAAGCCCTTGAGTCTCTGAGTCTGCCTTACAGCAAGCTCTCAAATGCAAAAGAAGGGTTGGTTGAATCGGCCAGCCAAGGTGATAAAGTGAAGGAATAATGCAGCTACATGATTTAAAACCTAGGCATGCCCGTTTTCTCAAGAAGCGTGTGGGTCGTGGCGGTAAGCGCGGGACTTTTTCTGGCAGAGGGACCAAGGGCCAGCGTGCTAGAGCTGGACATAAGATTCGTCCAGCCGAGCGAGACTTTATCCAGCGCTTGCCTAAACTACGTGGTGTTGGCAATAGGACAAATGGTGTGAGCCAAGCCAGAGAGCTAATGCGGCAGCGTGCCAGACACCGTGCCTTGCGTATGGCTCGTAAGACCCCCCATGGAAAGAATTCTTAATATATTTAGGATAAAAGACCTGCGCAACAAGGTGCTGATAGTGGCAGGTCTCTTGGTGTGTTCACGAGTACTGGCAGCAATTCCTCTCCCAGGCATTCAGCAAGCTGCCCTGAAAAATTTGTTAGCCGGGAATCAATTACTTGGTTTTCTGAATATATTCTCGGGTGGAGCTTTGTCGACCATGTCCATCGCCATGCTCGGTTTGGGGCCGTATATCACCTCTACCATCATCATGCAACTTCTAACAATGGTTTTCCCTTCATTGAAAGCCATGTATTACGAAGAGGGTGCAGTAGGTAGGTCTAAATTCAACCGTTATACCCGTTATCTGACGGTACCTCTAGCCGTACTACAGTCTTACGGTTTTCTGCGTTTGCTGGCTTCCCAAGGCGTGATCACTAATCTTAGCCTTGCTCAGGAGATTATAAACGTGATAGTAGCTACAGCTGGCTCGCTTGTCCTGGTGTGGTTTGGTGAATTGATAACCGAGCAGAAAATAGGCAACGGTATATCACTGCTTATATTTGCCGGCATAGTCGCTGGTTTACCGACATCTTTCAGGAATGCCATTCTTACTTACACTCCGGGATCTATGCCGTTCTACATATTATTCTTATTGTTGATACTGGCAGTCACTGCTGCCATGGTGCTGATGAACGAAGGGGTACGTAAAGTTGCCGTTTCTTACGCTAAACGCATCCGCGGTAACAGGGTTTACGGCGGCGTGTCGACCTACCTGCCTCTGAAAGTAAACCAGGCCGGCATGATCCCGATCATATTCGCCATATCAGTACTACTGGTTCCCCAGTTTATAGGACAAGTGCTAGCTGGCTTTTCGACACATTTTGCCACGACGATTAACAGCTGGGTCAATAGTTTTATGAACAATCAGCTGCTCTACGGCGTAGTTTATTTCGTTTTGGTATTTGCGTTTACTTACTTTTATACAGCTATCACCTTCGATCCGAACGAAATTTCTAAGAACTTGCAACGAAGTGGGGGATTTATCCCTGGGCTGAGGCCTGGTGAACCAACAGCGCAATACCTCAGCAAAGTTACGTCTCGGATAACCTTTTTTGGAGCGCTATTTTTGGGATTAGTAGCCATCTTGCCGCTGATTATTCAGGCTTTTACTCACACCCAATCTCTGACGATAAGTGGTGCAGCCATGCTGATCGTCGTTGCAGTGGCTCTTGAGGTAGCTCAGCAGATTGATTCACAGCTTACAGTTCGCGAATACGAGGGCATAAGGTAAAATATTGTTGATGAGAGCTGTCATCATCTTTGGTTCCCCCGGCGCCGGCAAGGGTATGCAGGCCACGTTATTGGAACATGCCTACGGTTTTATACATTTTGATACTGGTAAATACATCGAGCGGGAAGTTCATGGCCCTCGTGTATCACAGAGCCATACTCTTCGCCACGAACGTAAGTTGTTCGATAGCGGCTTTCTGAATACCCCGTCATGGGCTTTCGGAATTGTTAAGCGTGAAGTAATCAGGATGTCTGAGGCCAGGGAAGACTTAGTGTTCAGCGGTTCGCCTCGGACGCTATTTGAGACGGAACATTTGGTGCCTTTGCTCGAGCGGCTCTATGGCCGAAAGAATATCAGTTTCTTTCATTTGTCCGTTCCCAAAGAAACTGCCGTCAAGCGTAATCTGGCACGTCGGATATGTTCAGTTTGCGGTGCAGTGATTATAGATCCCCGCACTAGTTTCAAACGCTGCCCCATATGCAGAGGCAGGTTGACCAAGCGGACTCTGGATAATAAACAAGCTCTGGTAAGACGTTTTGAGCAGTATGTCGATCGTACCAAACCTATCTTTGAATATCTTAAAGGACGCGGCTATAAGATAATTAAGATAGATGGAACACCTTCTCCGGAAATCGTGTTTGCCAAGATAAGCAAGCATATTTAGATTTCTGAGCCATCACGACGTTGCTTATGACATCTTATGTAAAAACTGAAGAGGAGATCCAGCGCATTCGGCGATCGGCCAAGATATTGGCCGCCGTTCTTCGTAGACTGACCGCGGTTTCTGCTCCAGGGGTTACCCTGATCGAATTGGATACGATGGCTAGAGGACTTATTGAGACCGCCGGTGGTAAGCCAGCCTTTTTAAACTATCGTCCTTACGGTGCGAGTAAAGGATTCCCTTTCACTCTTTGCGCTTCAGTAAACAACGTTATCGTGCACGGTCTGCCGTCAGGTTATGCCTTGAAGTCAGGCGACCTATTGAAGTTGGACCTCGGGGTCGATTGGGAAGGAGGAATAAGCGATTCAGCCATTACGATACCCATAGGGCGAGTAGACAGCGAGGGACTTCGGCTTACTAAAGTTACCAAACTGGCTCTCCGGGAAGGGATAAGGGCTGCCAAAGATGGCAATAAAATAGGGGATATAGGATTTGCTATCGAGCGGGCTGCCAGCGCCGCTGGGTTCAAGGTAGCCGAAGGCCTCACGGGCCACGGCGTAGGGAATGAACTACATGAGGAACCTACTATATATAACTATGGCAAGCCGCACACTGGAGTTCCCCTCAAGAACGGCATGGTTATAGCCATAGAACCTATGATTAACATCGGCAGCGCGGCGATAAAACAACTCAAAGATGACAGTTACGTAACCGCTGATGGAAGTCTTTCAGCTCACTTTGAGCATACCGTCCTGATTACTAGAACGGGAGGTGAAGTGCTCAGCGCTTAGTTGGTTATGGTATAGCTGAAAAGTCCTTCTGGAGTAACGTAATAAACGGTATCGTTGGCTGCGTTATAGTCAAACTGGCTGACATTGTGCGAAATTATATCGCTGTTTACGGGAGTGCCGGATGCTACTTCGATAAAACTTAAATCACTGCCCTGCAAGACAAAGAGATGTGAGTTGTCTTTGTACCACTTCAGACTGTTTATGGCCGGACCGGAGTTGATCAAAGTAATGTAACTATCGTTGTTCGTATTGTAGACTGACAGTTTACCGTCGTTGTTACCAAAGGCAATGTACTTGGAATCGCCTGAGAAAGCGGTCAAATTGGCGCTGTTGGCAATACCGACGAGACTATTGGTACCGGCATCGAACAGGTACAGCTTACCAGTTCTGTTGATAACAGTTATCAAGGATCGCGAAGGGGACTCGTTAAGGCTCACCGGCGAGATAGCGGTGTCGGTGGCGAACTTTAAGACGGTTGTCGTTGCATTAAGAACTAGGTTATATCTCCACAAACCTGTGTTGTCGGCCCAAATGAGCTGATCGTAACTTGCAGCGAAATCGGCCACTTTAGTGGCGATCCGGTCAAGCTGCAGGTTAGTTGTATCCATGACATACAGGCCATCTGTGGCGTTTATGATTACGCTAGAGTCATCGAAGGGATTAAAAGCTATTTTGCTTATAGCTACTCGTCCCGCTAGATGCAGCTGGGATACTCTAAGTTCCGATAATAACGACGTTAGATTGAGGCTCGAACTGGCGTTGGATAAATCAACCAGGTGATACGCTGTGCCTGCATTGTTGCTGGTTATAACGCGGCCAGCTTGCGAGGAAGCGACAACCCTGGCCCCCGGTATTGGGCGGCTATTAAATAAGATTGACCCGTTTTTAATTGTCAGTAGTTGTCCATCGGCTATAGTAAATCCCGTGGCATTCTTACTAATCAACTTGCCTGAGTTTGTTGTAGGCAGAAGGATTATGTTGTCGAATACAGTTACCTCGCTGGATTTCACCTCAGCTGTTTTCGCCCAAGAAGTGTATCCGTTATCACTGATGGTCAGATAGTAACTCCCTGGTACAAGCTCCGAGATCAATGTCCCCGACTGGAGCAGGCCAGACTGGTTCTTGACTGGCTTGCCATCCAAAGTTATGCTCGCGTCCGAAGGGGTGCTGTTTATATATACGCCTCCAATTACCTGAAACGAACCGGTCTGGAAATCGAAACGCCACCCCTGAGAATATAAGACTATTATTGTACCGAGTATCAAAAATACGACTACGAATATATAGAAGAGGAGTCTTCTAGTTCCTAGAGACATTATCCCCTATAATAGGCAAGATGAAATTCGTTGTAAATGGAGGCAAAGAACTGAACGGCGAGATCGAAGTTCGTGGTTCGAAGAACGCCGCGACCCCCATCATAGCCTCGACCCTTTTGACATCAAGACCCTGCATAGTAGAAAACATACCGCTCATAAGCGATGTTTTTACCACTCTCCAGATCCTGGAAAGTATGGGTTCGGAAATAAGCTGGCTAGGCGAAAGAAAAGTAAGGATAATTAATAGAGACATAGACCCTACCAGAGTTGACCAGCGCTTAGTGCGCAAAATAAGATCTTCCATTCTTATTCTTGGGCCGCTTTTGGCCAGATACGGGGAGGTTGTTATAGCCACTCCGGGTGGCTGCCAAATAGGCACACGTTCCATCAGTGCTCACCTTGAAGCCATAAAAGATTTAGGTGGGGTTGTCGCCTATGATCCTAAAGAGGATCTGTATGAAATAACTAAACCAGTTGGGCAATGGGGTAATGGAGTTGTACTTAAGGAGTTTAGTGTGACGGCCACTGAGAACATAATGATGCTGGGAGCGTTGTCTGCCCCACTTAAAATAGAGTTATGCGCCGCTGAGCCTCATGTTCAAGAGTTGGGATATTTTATGAATATTCTAGGGGCTGACTATCGCGGTCTAGGTACTCACGAGATTGTCATAACCCGCGGCATTGAGAATCGTAACCAAGAAATCAGTCACCGTATCGCAAGCGACTATCTTGAGGCTGGAACTTTCATGGCTCTGGCGGCGATGATTGGCGACAAGGTCAGGATTAAAAACGTCCCTATCGATTACTTGACCGCTGCTATCCAAAAACTAAGAGAGTTCGGTGTTTTGCTGAGCATAAGCGGCGACAGTATACTAATCACCGGCGACCGAAAGCGTTTGACAAGCACGAACGTGCAAACCTTGCCGTATCCTGGCTTCCCAACTGATCTTCAAGCGCAATTTGGAGCCATGGCAACTCAATGTCAGGGTGACAGCCTTATTTTTGACACTCTTTACGAGGGAAGATTAAAATACATTGAAGAGCTAGTTAAAATGGGTGCACGGGCTAAAATTCTTGACCCTCACCGTGCGCTAATATCTGGTCCGACCAAGCTGCACGGAGCCGAAATCGAGAGCCTCGACCTGCGGGCCGGAGCCACATTGGTTATAGCAGCTTTGGCGGCCAGTGGCGTAAGTTCTTTGGGGGGCATTGAGCAGATTGACCGCGGTTACGAGCATATTGAAGAACGTTTGAAGTTATTAGGTGCGGAGATAGAAAGAAACAATTAAATTTTTATGTTCACGAATAGGATAGGCATAGATTTAGGTACAACTAATACGGTTGTTTTTGTGCCCGGACGAGGTTTTGTGGTTAATGAGCCGACCATTGTCGCTCTCAGTCTGCCGGACAACAACGTTATGGCCGTCGGCAGAGAGGCTAAAGAAATGATCGGCAGAACTCCGGGGGATATAGCTGCCTATCGGCCATTAAAGGACGGTGTGGTTGCTGACTACTATATCACCAGAGCTATGCTTAAGTATTTCATAAACAAGGCCACGGGGCCTTGGAACTTGGTTAAACCGGATGTTGTCATATCGGTACCGGCAGGGATTACGGCTACAGAGCGACGGGCGGTTATCAATGCTGCCCAGGAAGCAGGAGCCAAAAACGCCTATGTTGTGCGCGAGCCGCTGCTGGCCGCCCTTGGCGCAGGGATAGCCATTAATTCATCTTCAGGGAATATGATCATTAATATCGGCGGCGGAACTTCTGAAGTCGCCGTTATTTCCTTGGGAGGGATAGTTTGCTGGTCCAGTATAAGAGTGGCTGGCAATAAATTTGACGAGGCCGTCATGGGCTACATTAAGAAGAAATATGGTGTAGCTATAGGAGAACAGAGTGCTGAAGCTATAAAGATATCAGCCGGTTCAGCTATGCCTCTTAAGACCAAGCTTGAGGTTAACTTCCGTGGCCGAGATTTGGTGAGTGGCCTACCTAAGGACCTGACGATAAATTCCAACGAGATAGCAGAGGCTTTAAACCCTTATCTGGCCGATATAGCAGCGGCGGTCCAGGGGGTTTTCAACCAAACCCCTCCGGAACTGGTGGCAGACGTCATGGAAAAGGGGATTATTTTGTCAGGCGGAACAGCCAACCTGCGCCACATTGACGGATTCTTCGAACGAATCTTTAACGTGCCAACGTACGTCGCTGAGGATTCAATTTTATGTGTAGCTAAAGGCTCCGGGATAATCATCGATCACCTTGATGTCTATAAAAGAACGCTCCTCAACAAGAGATAGGGCGCCTAAACCTATGGCAGGTTACGACCGGCTTTGGGGCACTTTTGTTGAAAAGGCTGACAATCACAGTCTTTTTCACGGTTATATCTTCTTTGGAGAACAGGGGGTCGGCAAGTTCACTTTTGCTAATTGCTTGGCCAACTATCTTGAGTTCGACCGCATGGATAAACAGGACACGCCTCGCAGCGAAACCTTAATGGTTAGCGTTGGCAATGGGAAAGAAAGTATAGGCATAGATACGATTCGAGACATAAAATATTTTCTATCTGAGCAGCCATCAGCCTCAGCTTATCGAACGGTACTAATCGACGGGGCTGATAATCTTACCGACCAAGCTCAGAATGCTCTATTAAAGGTATCAGAAGAACCCCCGGCGCATGGACTATTGATATTGATTACCAATGATCTCGATAATCTCTTGCCCACCCTTCAATCGCGCTTCCACAAGATTTACTTCCCAAGGCTCTCTAAAAACGAGATAGCTAAGCATTTAGAATCAATACTGAAATTGGATAAAGAAGCGGCTGAGAAAATAGCTAAGATTTCTTTTGGCAAAATGGGACGCGCTTTACAGTTGGCTGCAGGTGACGAACTAGATGCAAGACAAAAGGCCAGGAAGGCACTCAAAGATCGACTTGCGGCTAGGAAATTGCTGGCTGACGCCGTAGACGATCCAGAGCAGCTTAATGCTATTATTAAAGAGTTACTGGCCGAGTTAGCCTTAAACCCTCAGCAGAATCTCACAACCATTAAAGAGCTATTGCGTAGGAATACGTTGAACAACTCGCTCAACACCAACAAGAGACTACAATTGGAAGCTGCCCTATGGACTATATAAAAGAATTAGAAAAAAAGTTTGCCGCCGCCGCCGCCGAGCTTAAGGAGACGCTGTCGTCTTTTCGAACAAATCGCCCTACGCCTAAGTTGGTGGAAAACATCAAAGTACCTTATTTAGATCAAACAATGTCGGTTAAGCAATTGGGGTCAATAACAGTTGAACCACCCCGCGATTTAGTTATATCAGTTTGGGACAGGAACAGTTTGCCGGCTGTGGCTAAGGCCATCGAATCAGAGAATATAGGACTTAGCGTTGCCCCCCAAGGCAATGTAGTTAGAGTGCGTCTGCCTGAACTCACTGAAGAAAGGCGCCACGAGCTGGAAAAGTTGGTAAAATCTTCCATTGAAGAGACTAGGATAAAAATGCGAGTGGAGCGTGACGCAGTCAACAAAAATATAAATGCCGAAAGCGATAAGGATACCAAGTTCAGGTCAAAAGAAGAAGTGCAAAAATTGGTTGATAAGTTTAACGGCGTAATTGAAGTAATGCTGAAGGACAAGCTAAGCGAGATCCTTAGCTAGGATGTTGTCAGCCATAGTAGCGGCGATAGTATTTTTACTTATCTTGGTTATCGGCCACGAGCTTGGTCATTTTTTGATGGCTAAACTTATGGGAGTTACGGTTTTGGAATTTGGTTTCGGCTTTCCGCCTAAGATAGTTTCCAAGCGCTTTAAGGGAACGGAGTATAGCCTTAACACCCTGCCGTTCGGAGGATTTGTAAGAATATACGGCGAGAAAGAGGCCTTGAGACCAGAACCAGGCGTAGAGCCAGGCACTACTTTAGTGAGTTTCAAAGACCTGTCGGCACCCAAGCAGGTATTGATAGCTGTTGCTGGGATAATCATGAACTTGCTGATAGCTTGGGTAGCCTTATCGGTCGTATTTATGATCGGTACTCCGTCGACAGTGGTAGTAACCGCCGTGGAACCTAATAGCCCAGCCGCAGCAGCGAAGATCATGCCCGGGGACGAGATTCTCAATTTTAACAGCCCCAATGCTTTCAATACTTTCATAGATAAAAATCTAGGTCATCAAATCTCTTTCGAAGTGAATCGGGACAGCAAGCAGATAGATATCGAGGTATCGCCTCGTTCCAATCCGCCTGCTGGCGAGGGCCATTTAGGTGTTGTCCTGGCAGGTGCCGGTATAGCCAAAGAAAACGTATTTAGCTCTATAGTGGACGGAGCAAAACTTACAGCTGAGACAACCGCTTTGGTGGGCATGGCGCTGTGGGAACTGTTGGCAGGCTTAGCCACCGGGCACTGGGGAGTTTTGGCAGGGGTTACCGGTCCAGTCGGCATAGTATCTATTGTAGGGCAGGCCACAACTCAAGGCATACCTTATCTGCTGTATCTTTTAAGTTTGATATCAGTTAACTTGGCTATCATAAATATCGTACCCTTCCCGGCCTTGGATGGAGGCAGAATTATCATGATCGGGATAGAAAAGGTATTCGGCCGCAAAATTGAGCCCAAGATTGAAGCCTGGATCAACGGCATAGGCATGCTTCTTTTGCTATTTTTAATGGTCCTGATTACTATAAGAGATATAGGTAGATTGTTATGAAACAGAGTGAATTATTTACTAAGACCTTGCGAGAAGCGCCAAAGGACGAAGATGCCGTGAACGCTCAGTTGCTTATACGAGCCGGCTTTATAGATAAGTTGATGGCTGGTGTGTACACGATGCTGCCGCTGGGGCTCATGGTGCGCAATAAGATTGAACAGATTGTCCGTGAAGAGATGGCTAAGATAGGAGGCAACGAGATAGTTATGCCGGTACTGCAGCCTATGGCCAACTGGGAAAAGACCGGTCGTTGGAATAGTCTAGACGTCCTTTTTAAGTTCACAAGCTACTACACTAAAAACGATTACGCTCTTGGACCGACACATGAAGAAGTGATCTCGCCTTTGTTAAAGAAGTTCATTCTTTCTTACAAAGATCTGCCTAGATACGTTTTCCAGATCCAGAATAAATTCAGGGATGAACCACGCTCCAAATCCGGTCTACTGCGAGGCAGAGAATTCTTGATGAAAGATCTATATTCTTTTCACGCCAACCAGAAAGATCTGGATAAATATTATGAGTTGGTAATCAAAACTTATATGAAGATGTATAAACGCCTTGGATTGGGGGGTAATACATACGTTACCTTTGCTTCAGGTGGAACTTTTTCCAAGTATTCTCATGAGTTTCAGACGGTAGCTGATGCTGGCGAAGACACTATATATATATGCGATAAATGTAAGATAGCCGTAAATAAAGAGATAATCAAAGAACAAAAGGTATGTCCCAAGTGTGGTGGAAGCAAGTTAAGGGAAGCCAGATCGATTGAGGTTGGGAATATATTCAAGCTTAGCAACAAGTTTTCGGCACCATTCGGGCTTTCATATCGAGATGAGCGTGGGAATATGAACGACGTAGTAATGGGTTGCTATGGTATGGGGATAAGCCGTCTAGTTGGTACTATCGTGGAAGTCTCTCACGATGACCGGGGAATTATATGGCCGGAGAGCATTGCCCCATTCCGTTTTCATCTTGTCGAGCTTAGGAAAGGAATAGGGCGTGACCTTTATAGGCGTTTGCAAGCCAAAGGAGATAATGTACTCTATGACGACAGGGAACTTTCAGCGGGGGAGAAGTTTGCTGATGCGGACCTAATCGGCATCCCTTACAGACTGGTGGTCAGCGAGAAGACCGGTAAGAAGATTGAGGTCAAGAAAAGGGATAGTAAGAACACAAAATTAGTGGGTTATGGCACTATTTCGAAACTTTCATAAGAACGTAGGTATAGATCTAGGCACAGCTAACTTCCTTATTTATTTGGGTGGGCAAGGCATTGTGGTTAATGAACCGACTTTGGTTGCTTTGAATAATCGTACCGGTCAAATACTGGTGATCGGCAATGAAGCCAAAAAAATGCTGGATCGCTCGCCAGCTCATATTAGTTTGATCAAGCCTCTTATCGGTGGCGTAATATCCGATTTTGAGATGACGGAAGCCATAATAAAATACTTCCTAAGGAAAGTCGGTGGAGAGGGATTGTTCACTCGCTACAATCTCGCTGCCATATGTGTTCCAACCAACCTTACCGAGGTGGAACGTAAATCAGTTGAGGATGCAGCTGTATCCGCCGGGATATCCAAAACGCTGCTAGTCGAAGAACCGATAGCTTCAGCTATTGGCGGTCGGTTGCCCATCGAAGAGCCTACCGCTAATATGATTGTCGATATCGGCGGAGGTACAAGTGAGATATCCATAATCTCGGCTGGCGGAACAGTCATTTCCAAGAGCCTTAAGGTAGCTGGTCAAAAGCTTAACGAAGATATAGTTCGCTATATAAGAGATGAATTCAAATTGATGGTTGGTGAACCTACCGCTGAAGAACTTAAGATAACTATCGGCTCAGCCATACCTCAAGATGAAAAATTGGAGATGACCATCCGTGGCAGGGACATGTCTACTGGTCTGCCGAAAGAGATAACCGTGAAAAGCGGCCACGTCCGAGTAGCCATGCAAAAATCGCTGAAAACCATTGTCGAAGCTATACGTGAGATAATCGAGGAGGCCCCACCGGAGCTCGTCGGCGATACGTTAAAACGGGGTATTTATCTCTCGGGAGGTGGCAGCTTGCTTATGGGGCTGGACCAATATATTGAGAGGGAAACTACGGTCAAGACCAGGTTGGTGGACGATCCTCTGACTTGCGTTGTCCGCGGCTTGGGGATAATCGTTGAAGATTTACCCAAGTATGAAACCATACTATCTAATCAGCCGAAAGCTAAAGTGGTGAATATATAAATATGAGGCGGGCCTTTGCCTTAGTGGTCATTGCTCTGGCGGTAATCGTGTTCATAGTACACAGCCAGTTCGCAACCGAAGGCAAGTCGTTGGGAACGGCAGCTATAGGGGATATAGCTGCCGTCGTAAGTTCGTCTAACTCTAGCGTGAGTAATGAGTTGACAGCATTGCAACAAGAGAACGCCGCCTTAAGGGTGCAACTGTTTAACCAAAGCCTGTACAGCCCGACAAATACAGTTGAAGTTTATTCAGACTATCCCTTGAACAGCGAGCAGGAAATAGCTATTGCCGCTGGCAGTCGGGAAGGGGTTAAAGTCGGGGACATTGTCACGTGGGGGAGCAGCGTTCTGATAGGTAAAGTTACGGCGGTGATGGATGACGCCAGCATTGTCTCCACGATTTTTGACCCATCTTGGCAAATGGCTGTTAGAATAGGTAACTCGCAAGCAGACGGATTGCTTCAAGGTGGCGTATCGCCAACCGTCACTCTCATACCCCAGAATGGGCAGATCAATGTCGGTGATATGGTCATAACAGCCACAACGGGTTTCCCATACGGTTTAGAGGTCGGGGTCGTAAAGACAATCGAAAACACTCCGAATAGCGTTTTCCGTCAAGCTACCATTCAGACCGAAATAGACATACCGCATCTGACCAATGTTACGGTTCATTATTAATTTGATTCTAATAATAGTTGCTGGGTTACTGCAGTCCGCAACATGGTTCACGCTTGCTGGCGTCAAGTCTGATCTGGTCATGGTCCTAGTGCTGGTCATGCTTATGATTGATCACGACTGGCTGGATCGTTTGGCTTTGATTCTTTTAGGAGAATTAATGCTCCAGTTTGGTCCTCGTCCCGACATATACAGCATCATCTTTTTAGGTTTAATGGTAATAAGCGCGCTGGTCATCGACTTGGTTAGTCTGCAACCCTACTTAACTTTGGGATCCGTAGTGGTCGCAGCAACCATCTTGATGAACGTCTACGGTCACATACCGTGGAGCATCATCCTGACAGAATCGGCCTACAACCTCGTGCTAGCCATTTTGTTCTACACCGTGTTAAAACGACCTTATGGCCAAAAGATATCTAAATAAAAATATAGATCTGGACGAGACGGTGGCGGATAGCGCCTTTCAAGGGCTAAACCCGAAAGAACAACCCTTGCACTCGCGTGTCTTCTGGCTATTGCTTCTACTCGCCCTTATGTTTGCCTTAGCTACCTCGATACGCCTCATCACCATGGGGACTTTGAACTATACCCATTACAGCCTCTTGGCTGAAGAAAATGCCAACGAGATTACACCCATTGTTGCTCCCCGCGGTGTGATAACCGACCGCTTTGGTACTTCTTTAGCTGAGAACCAGCCGGTTTTCAGCGCTTATTTGAATGTAGCCGACATGATTAAGAACAGCCAGAGAGATGCTGTGTTCAACGCTGCTCAAAATATCTTGGGCGTAGATAGCAGTAAACTGTCTTCCGAGGTAGGCGGGGTCAATTTTGAACAAGGGGGACAAATTCTTCTGTTGCGCGATCTCAGCCGCGAACAGCTAATAGCCTTGCAAAGTTTGAATATCTCCTCAATTAAAATCGAGAATGACTATGAACGTCTTTATCCGAATGATTCCCAAGCCTTCTCAACGGTTATTGGCTATGTCGGTCAAACCAGCAGTAGCAATCGGCTCCAAGGATTAGCCGGATTAGAAAGCTACTATAACGCCACTCTTCAAGGAACAGATGGTGAAACCGTCACGCCTAGGAATGCCCAAGGTCAGATTGAAGGTCAACCGACAACCATAGCGCCTCAAGCTGGGCAGAACCTTCAGACGACCATCGATGGCCCATTTCAAGACTACTTTTATAACCGCATGTTGTCTGGCTTACAGCAGCTTAACCGCACCAATGGCATCGGTCTAGCTATAAATCCACAAAACGGGCAGGTGTTGGCCATGATAAGTTTCCCAACCTATGATCCTAATAACGTCGCCGCGGCGCTTAACAACCCCAACCAGCCGTTGTTTAACCGAGCCGTCAGCGGCCAGTACAGTCCCGGTTCGACCATAAAACCGCTGGATGCCGTAGCTGTCTTAAAAAGCGGCAACATAAGCCCAACCCAACAGATCATGTCGGTAGGCTATATGTACGTGCCCAATCCATATAATCCCTCTAGCCCCAGCAAGTTCATGGATTGGCGGCCTCAAGGCCTTGTTGACCTCTATTCAGCTATTGCTCGCTCTTGCGATGTTTACTTCTACATCACGGTCGGCGGTTCGCCGGCGCGGACGACGCCCTTGCTCAACGACCCTAGTGACTATGGCGTCACGGGGATCGGCCCCGGAAGCTTATATGAATGGTGGCAAAAGTTCGGCTTAGGCAAGCCAACTGGCATAGATATGCCTGGAGAAACGGCCGGCTTTCTGCCTAACCCCACTACCTACGAACAGACCACTGGCCGCCCGTGGTTGTTGGGTGACACCTATAACGTCGCCATTGGTCAAGGTGACCTGCAGGTCACGCCCTTACAGCTAATGGACTACATTAGTGCCATTGCCAACAATGGCGTAGCTTATCAGCCGAGCTTATTACTGAACGCTACTCCAACCAAGATCTTAGATCTGTCGAGTCTTTCGCCCCAGATCAAACAGGTTCAGCAAGGCATGATCGAAACCGTAGCCAAATCTTATGGGACAGCTTATCTCCTGCATACCCTGCCATTTTCGGTCGCCGCCAAAACAGGCAGTGCTCAAACTAACAACAACAGCCGAGTCAATGCTATTTTTGTTGGCTATGCTCCGGCCACCAACCCTCAGATTGAGGTCGTGATTCTGATAGAAAATGGCTATGAAAGTATTTTGAACGCTGTCCCGATAGCTAAGGATGTACTGTCGTGGTACTATGAAAATCGAATAGCCAAAAACAGCAACAGTTAAGTTTCATGGCGCAATCGGAGTTAAGACAGGATGTGGTTTCAGGAGATTGGGTTCTGCTGGCCCCGGCCAGAGGGAGCCGCCCCCATCAGTTGGTAAACAAAACCAAACCCAAGATACCTTCTAAAAAGGGATGTATTTTTGAGAACCCGGAGAAAGCTGGAGGTTCACCGATAATAGTGAGTTCTCCTAAAAACAGTCCGTGGGTTCAAATCGTACCTAATAAATTTCCGGCTGTTAGTCACAGCAGGATCATGGCAGTTATCGCCAAACAGGGGCCATTTTTCGTCCTGCCAGGGGTAGGCCACCACGATCTGGTCGTAACCAGAGATCACCGAAAGAATTTCCCCAAGTTGCCCTTGGAAGAAGCCAGGCTGCTGGTGCAGATGTTCCAACGCCGCTACAAGACCTTGGCCCAGGATCCTTACGTAGCTTACATATCTGTATTTCATAATTGGGGCATACGAGCCGGAGCGTCCATCTACCATCCTCATTACCAGATAATAACCATGCCGATAATACCCCCTACGGTGGAACATTATCTGGCCGGATCAGCTAAGTATTTTCGCGATAACGCCCATTGCGCCTACTGCACGTCGATCAAGTGGGAAAGGAAATATGAGAAGCGGGTTATCTATGAAAACGATGAGGCGATAGCTTTTGCGCCCTTTGTTTCCAGATATCCTTTTGAGATACAAGTTTTCCCGAAGAAACACCTTCCTTTCTTCGAAGACACAGACGCAGCTACCCTTAACAGCGTGACGGAAGTCCTTCATCGGTCGCTGCGAATGATCGAGAGAAAATTTAAACAACCGGATTACAACTTTTTCTTTGATACAGCTCCGACAATAGACAAGAGCAAGAATAAACACTATCACTGGCATATTGAGATCCGGCCGAAATTCAAAGTCGACGGCGGTTTCGAGTCGGATACCGGCATAGAAATCAATACCGTCGATCCCGATCTAGCCGCGAAGTTTCTGAGGAGGTAAAACCATCCGAACGACTATGGGTTTTTCGCTTCTTTCGGAAATATCGGCCTTTATTCTGGCGGTAGTATCCAGCCTCGGCTACTGGGGAGTATTCATCCTCATGGTTTTTGAAAGTCTGGACATACCTATCCCTTCCGAAGTTGTGCTGCCTTTCGCTGGCTTTCTGGTTTACCTAGGCAAGTTTGATATTGTAGCCGTCATTCTAATCGCGGCCACGGGTAATTTGGTCGGCTCATTGATCAACTACTGGCTGGCTTATAGGTATCGAGACGGTGCGGCGGCGCTGATTGAAAAGTGGCACCTGGTTGGCGTTAAGGAAATAAACTGGGCTTACCGTTGGTTTGAGACAAGGGGATTGATTGTAGTGTTCCTGGGACGTTTATTGCCCATAGTAAGAACCTTCATTTCCTTCCCAGCCGGATTCTTTAAGGTCAGCCTGAAGCACTTCGCCTTACTTACTTTCATTGGCTCGTTTATATGGGGAGCAGCCTTAACATATATAGGCTATGTAGCTGGCTATAACTGGATGACGCTCGAACCATACTTCCGGCAATTCGATTATCTTATATGGGGCATAATTGCCATTGCTATAATCTGGGAGATAGCGCGGAGGATTCGCAAGTGAGGACTCCGCAATAAAATAGTGCTAAAATTTCTAAAGATGATTAAGTTACTTGTCGCTAACTGGAAAGCCAACCCCGAGACGTTAACCGAAGCAGTTAGGCTAGCTAAAAATATAGACTACACTGGTGTAGTCATTGCACCTCCCTTCCCATTTCTAGATGGTGTTAGAAAAGTTATACACAAAGCAAAATTGGCTGCTCAGAATGTGTTTTGGTCTGATGGGCCATACACTGGAGAAGTTTCAGCAAACCAACTTAAGAAGTTGGGCGTAAGATACGCAATAATCGGCCACTCTGAACGCAGAAGAAATCTGAATGAGATCGATGCGATCATAAATAAGAAAGTTACAGCCGCCTTAAACAATAGTATCAAGCCGATATTATGTGTAGGCGAAGGGCCGGAACTCCATAAAAGCGGGGATCACTCGAAAGTCCTAAGGTTTATAGACAATCAACTTAAACTTGACTTGCATGGCATACGCAATCCCAGAGGGGTAATAATTGCTTACGAACCAATATGGGCGATTGGTACGGGGAATAGCGACTCGACTGAACATGTATCTAAAGTAGTAGCGCTTATTAAAGAAAGATTGGGCAGCGTATCTATTTTATACGGTGGGTCTGTGAATCCAAATAACGCTGACAAATTTATGTCTATTGCCGGCATATCAGGCGCGCTGATAGGCGGGGCAAGTTTAAAGTCGAGTGAATTCAAGAAGATTATTTCGATAAGCAAACGCTATTAAACAACAATTGTTGTATAATTAAGCTATGCAAAACAATTTATACCAAGGCGCAAAATTAGTTCTAGTCATAGTAATAATAATCGCAGCCTGTGCGGCAGTGTATGGATTGGTAAGTTGGGGAAATTCACTGACTCCAGCTAAAACCATGACCGTCACGGCGGACGCTCAAACCAATGTCTCACCAGATCTAGCAACAGTGTCTTTCTCTGAAGTGACGATAGGCAGTGACCCTACCAAAATTGAGGCTGCGAATGCAACTCAAATCAACAGCGCTATAAATTTTGTAAAACAGGAGGGTATAAGCTCTGAAGATATCGCTACCACTAACTATAACTTGTCGCCGAATTATGACTACACTCGCAAAGACGGTAAGGTATCAATAATAAGTTACACGATAACTGAGACAGAAACGCTTAAAATCAAAGACTTCACTAAGATCGCACCGATATTAGCAGGACTGGTAAACCTCGGCGTAAACCAAATAGGTCAGGTTACATTCAGCGTCGAAGATCCAGATAGCCAACTAGCCAGCGCGAGAAAAGAAGCCTTCGCCAAAGCTCAGTTAAAGGCTCAACAGATGGCGGTGGATAATGGCGTCAAATTAGGGGGGATAATAAGTGTATCAGAGAATACTAATAACATAGGCCCATTACCAATCTATAATACTATGTCGGCCGCCGGCGTCAGTGGTAGAGCCGTTACTCCGACCATAGAACCAGGAACCCAGCAACTAACGGACTACGTAAGCATTACTTATGCCATACAATAAACGAGGGATTGAGATGTTTAACGTAACACACACACAGAGAGAGAGAGAGAGAGAGAGACGAATCCCGTTCCTAAGATGGGACAGGTTTAACAAGCGGTTCTTGTACGTAAACACTCTTATTTTAGTAGGGATATTGTTAGTTCTTGTAACTTCCGCCTTCACCGGTCCTTCTTCTTCGCCTCCCAACGGCAATGCTCCAGGAGTGTTGGGAGTGACCAATGGCGGAACAGGGGCTACTACCACTGCGGCTGCCAGAAGCGCTTTGGGAGCAGCAGCTTCAGGGGCTAATTCGGATATAACATCACTTACGGGGTTAACTACTCTATTACCTGTATCTGAAGGAGGTACTGGTCTCTCTTCAGTAGGATCATCTGGCAACGTTCTTACCTCCAACGGAACGAGCTGGGTGAGCCAAGCGGTATCGGGCGGTTCTTCAGAAATTTTCGGAGACGGTTCTGATGGGAGTGTCACTATTTCTAGTAACACATCTCTTACAAGAGATATGTTCTACAGCGGTCTCACGATAAACAGCGGCATAATATTAAGCACTAACGGCTACAGAATCTTTGTGAGTGGAACCTTAACCAATAATGGAACTGTTGATGCATCGGGAGGTAATGGGGGCAACGCGTCTGGTCAAAGTGGAGGCAGCGGCGGAGTTGCAGCGTACTCGGGTGGCTCCTTACCAGCCGCCATCGCTGGAGCAACTGGTGGTGGAGGGGGGAGCGGAACTGGTGGTTCTGGTTGCTACAGCGGCTCAGCTGGTAGCAGCGCGAGTAGCCAAACCAAATCTATAGGCGTTGCTGGTAGTAATGGCGGTGGTGGAGGAAGTGGTTCTAGCGGAGGAGGTGGCGGCGGCTGCGGCTCTTTACCGGGCGGTGGTGGAGGAAGTGGTGGTACTCTGTCTGGTACAGTCTTTAATCTCCCAAGAAGTGCTATGGCAGCATATTTCTTATTTGACACTCAGCCATCAGTAACACCTCTATCGGGAAGTGCTGGAAGCGGTGGGGGTGGAGGTGGAGGTGGAGGCAATTATGGGACTAATTCCACTTTCAGCGGCTATGGTGGAGGTGGGGGTGGAGGTGGAGGTACTGGTGGAGTTATAGAGATATTCACCAAGTCGTTGGTAAACAACGGGGTTATAAGTGCAAATGGCGGCAATGGCGGAAATGGATCTGCGGGTGGCAATGCAATATCTGGTAGTAACGCTGGTTGTGGAGGTGGAGGTGGGGGTGGTGCGAGCGGAAGCGGTGGAGTAATAATATTGATTTACAGCAGTAGCTCCGGTTCAGGTACAATCACCGCAGCAGGAGGCACTAGTGGCACTGGAGGGTCTGGTTCCGTAAACTGTACCAATGGATACAACGGAGGAGATGGAGCATCTGGGATTGTAGGTAATAATGGCAAAATCATCACAATAAGTAGTTAATGGTTGCTTATTTCTTAGTTCTGTGTTATATTCTGAATTAGAGTGAGTGGTGAACAGCCCTCGGCGATGATATCGATCGAGGATTGTCCCTTAGCACTGTTTGGTCAAAACCCCTTCTTCGGAGGGGGTTTTGGTTGTTATAATAGAAGCATGACTTATTTGCTAAGGGTTAATCTCGACATTGAAGACAAAGATCCAACCGGCTCGCAGCGCTTTAAAACGGCTGTAAGCACGATAAACTACATTCTTAAAGGCGGGCATAAAGTAGTAATCCTCAGCCATTTTGACCGCCCCTCGAAGTATGATCGCAGGCTTAGCTTGTCGCGTTTTCAACCGTTTCTGCAGAAGAAGTTGGGTAAGACGGTGGTTTTCTTTCCGCAGTTTGATTTCCCTAAAATTAGAAGGAGTATCCTTACTTCCGAAAATCACGTCTTCCTGCTGGATAATCTCCGATTTCTGCTTGGCGAAACTAAAAATGATCCCGCGACCGCATCACAATTGGCCTCCTTGGGAGACAGGTACATAAACGACGATTTTGCTACTGCTCACCGCGAAGCAGCCTCGACCGTAGCTATAACAAAACTAATGCCCAGTTCTCCCGGACCGACGCTTTTAAGTGAAGTAGCCCATCTTACTAAAGTGACAGTTCATCCCCGAAAGCCAGTTACATTAATAATCGGCGGCGAGAAAATGAAAGACAAAATAGGCGTGGTACACCACATGCTAAATAAGATAGATCATGTTCTTATTGGCGGAGGACCCGCTAACACATTTCTGTTGGCTGAAGGCAAGAACATTAAGAAGTCAATCTGCGAACCGGATATGCTAGCGGAAGTTAAAAAACTTATGAAAAATAAGAAAATCGTAACACCAATGGATTCGCGATGGGGTAGCGACAAAATCTTGGATATCGGTCCGAAAACAGCAAAAGAGTTCTCAAGTATTATCAGAAAATCAGCTACCGTAATCTGGGGCGGGCCCATGGGTTACTTTGAAAATCCGCATTTCGCCAAGGGTTCGTACGATATAGCTAGAGCCTTAGCTGCTTCACATTCATTTTCAGTTGTTGGAGGCGAAGAAACAGGGATGGTAATAAATCACCTTAAACTCAACAACAAGATAAGTTTTCTGTCGACTGGCGGCGGCGCCATGTTGGATCTCTTAGCCGGCGAAAGAATGCCTGGTCTGAATGCGTTAAAGATTAGGTATTAGCTATGTCCTCGGAACCGCAAATAGCAGTTTTGTATCACAAAGACTGTTTAGACGGATTCGGTGGCGCTTGGGCTGCCTACAAGAAGTTTGGCAACAAGGCCAGATATATAGCCGTGGAGCATGGTTTAGCGCCCCCTCCTGGGTTGGATGGCAAGACAGTATACTTAATTGATTTTGCATACTCGCAATTGAAGACCGACTCAATAGCAAAGAAAGCTAAGAAGTTAATAATATTAGATCATCATATCAGCGCTAAGGATGTCGTAAAAAGTTACGACGGCAGCATATTTTCTAATAACCGTTCCGGATCGGTTCTCGCTTGGTCTTATTTCCATCGCGGAACCAAAATCCCAAAGCTGCTTTTATACATTCAAGCTATCGACTTATGGCGCTTTAACTTACCATGCACCAAAGAAATAACCGCTTTCCTGCGTAACATCGACTATACTTTTAAAGTATGGGACCGGTTGGCCGTCAGTTTCGAGAGTAAGAAAAAGTTCGTGGTGTACGTGCAACGGGGAGAGTTGTTATTGAGTTACGATAATTTGATGATAGGTAACCTTATCGCTGACGGCTATGAAACTAACTTCGATGGCCATAGGGCTTTTGTGGTCAACTCCCCCGTTCTTAACTCTGAAATAGGAGCTGCTATAGTCAAGCGCGGATATCCCGTAGCCATGATATGGTGTATTAAAGGTGGGATTGTCCATGTATCGCTTAGATCATCTGGCAAGGTTGATGTTTCCAAACTTGCGTTAAAGCGAGGCGGAGGCGGACATCGCGCCGCAGCAGGTTTCGAGGTAATCGTATAAACCGACTGTAAGTATTCATATTCATGGCTACCAAGAATAACTTCTATGCATATCTTATTCCCGGGGGACCCAAAGGGGTAACCGACAAATGGCAGACTTGCGAGAGTATCGTGAAAGGCGTCGAAGGCGCACGCTATAAAGGTTTTAAAAATAAAGAAGAGGCTAGCGACTGGCTAGCCAGTGGAGCTAGTTATGGATCTAAGACTAAAAAGAAACTTACACCTGGGATATATTTTGATGCAGGGACGGGGAGGGGCAAGGGGGTAGAAATAAGTGTGACTGATGAAAGGGGAGTTGATCTGTTATATAAGGGAATGCCTAAGAAAAAGTTAAACCGCTTTGGTAAATACCTCATTAAAGACAAGATGGCAACCAATAACTACGGGGAGCTGCTTGCATTGAACTATGCAATTAAGATCGCTGGCAAAAGTAGAACAAGAAATATCTTTGGAGACAGTAGCCTAGTAATAAACTTCTGGTCCAAGTGGATAATGAAACGGGATTATTTACCGGAAGACACCATAAAACTTGCCAAAGAAGTATCGATGTTGCGCTCAAAGTTCGAGAAGGGAGGTGGATCAATCAAACATATATCAGGAGACGATAATCCAGCGGATTTGGGATTCCACAAGTAGTATAATCAATAAGTAGAAATGCTAACCATTGATTGTATGTCTAAAGTCAGATTAAGTAGGGCACTAAAGATATTTCTACTAACAGCATCCATAATAATAGCCGCTGGCGTTTTCCCGTCTGCATCTTTTGCTTCTCAAATAATAACCGTAGCTTTCAACTATACCGGTACAGTACAGTCGTGGACTGTACCTACTGGCATAACTTCTATTACGATCTCCGCCTCAGGCGCGGGAGGCGGCAGCGGTGGAGCTGGAGGAACCGCCACGGGGACTTTAACTGTAACTCCAGGGGCTACCTACTACATTCTAGTCGGCGGTGGCGGAGGTAATGTACCTTGGTGCACTTCCACAGGTGGAGCTGGTGGGTATGGCGGCGGAGGAGCTGGCGGATCTTCTAACTGTAGCCAAGGTTATAGTGCCGGTGGAGGAGGCGGTGGTATGACATGGTTCGCCCCGAATAACACATTTAATACGTCATTGGTCATTCTTGTAGCCGGAGGCGGAGGTGGAGGTGCAGGACGCTCTGGGGGAGCGTCCGGTGGTGGCTCTGGCGGAGGAACGAGCGGTGGCAATGGGGCTAATTATACTGGATTCGTAAACCCTGATGGAATAGGTGGCACACAAACTGCCGGAGGAGCAACTGGAGGTTCGGCTGGGCAAGGTGGAGCAGGCGGTTCGCTTGGGAACAACGGCAACGGTGGTGGTGGAGGAGGAGGTGGATATTATGGTGGCGGAGGTGGTGTACTAAACAATGGTTGGATTATCAACCCTGGTGGAGGAGGTTCATCTTATTTGTCCCCATCCCTTACTTTAGCGACCACAACGGTTGGAACTGGCGTAACTAGCGGAAACAATGGATATCTAAACATATACTACACTCTATCCTTGCCGACAGTTTCCTCTTTAACAGTTACAAATGCTACCACCTATACCAGTGCTACCTTAGGCGCCAACGTGACGTCTGACGGTGGTGCTAGTTTGACATCTGTAGGAATATGCTGGGGGCTTTCTTCATCATCTATGTCTAATTGCAGCGCAGATAGCAGTGCTACTACAACTGGTGCTTATTCAATGAGTATTACTGGTTTGCCAAGCAATACCACCATTTACTTCGAAGGTTATGCTACGAACGCAGTTGGTACGGGATACTCCACTTATGGGACGTTCACCACTAATCATATTTTCCTAAACTCGGGCACTTCGTGGACCGTCCCTTCAAACTGGAATAATGCCAGTAATACCATTGAAGTAATAGGGGCAGGGGGCAACGGAGGTACATCAGGCTACGCATATGGTGGTGGAGGTGGTGGAGGTGCATACTCTAGAGTTACAAACCTGGCTTTAACTCCAGGAAATTTGGTCCAGTACAATGTTGGGCAAAATAGCGGAACCAGAGATACGTGGTTTAACGGTACATCGCTATCTTCAGCATCTGTATCTGCTCAAGGCGCTTCAGACGGTCAGTATTTTGCTAATGGTGGCGGAAGTGGCGGGCAAGCGTCGAGTGGTATAGGTTCAATAAAATACTCTGGCGGTAGCGGAGCAGCTGGTGGAGGCGGAGGAACGCAATCTGGTGGCGGGGGTGGAGGTACAGCTGGACCAAACGGCCATGGTAATAGCGGGTCTGTCGGTGGTGGTGGATTAGGAGGAATTGGTGGGTCGGCAGACGCGGGATACGGCGGCGGAGGTGGTAGCGGTGGTATACCAACTGGTGCCGGTGGGAATGGTGCAGAGTACAACTTCTTCTTTGGCAGCGGAGGAGGCGGTGGAGGAGCCGGTTCGTTAACTAATACCACAAATTCAGGTAGCGGCAGTGGTGGTCTATATGGTGGCGGAGGAGGCGGTGGAGGTGTAGATGGTGGTCCTTGGTCAGGACAAAACGGGCTAATAGTAATTACTTACTCGCCGCCTCTTCCAGTTCCTACAGTTACAGCTATATCACCGAACAATACTCAAAACAATGCGACCACGACAGTATCTTCGGTAACTGGTACGAACTTCCAATCAGGAGCAACTGTCATGCTAACCATGAGCGGCCAGTCTAACATAAACTGTACTGGGTTTACTTTCACTAACTCGACTACATTATCAAATGGCACCTGCCCAACCAACGGTGCAGCAGCTGGCAATTGGAATGTTGTCGTTACTAACCCTGACACACAGACAGGAACTTTAGCTAATGGTTTTACTGTGTTCGTTTATACTCCCGCTGCTAACGGTTCGCTTGTCTCCAATATCTTCGATACCGGTTACTCGAGTGGCGTAGCTTTCAATTCAATAATGTGGCAAGGATCTCTAGGGGTTGGCTCTTCTACAGTGCAGTTTCAATTTGCGGCATCCAACTGTCAAAATGGAGCGTCGAACTACCCAAGTTGCACTGGTAGTTCCGGCATCATTTCAGGACCAATCGATTCCACCAACTACTGGGGTTGGAATGACACGCTTGGCTGGCTGAACTTCTCAACCGCCGCCGTGGGATCAAGCCACCTGACAGGCTGGGCCACAGTCCAGTCGAATGGCGACTACATCGCCCTTGATTGCTCGACATTGCCACCCAGCAATAGCAACAACTGCTCCGGCACAGGCAATTTCACCGTGTCCGACAATAGCAATAACTTGGCCGGATGGGGCTGGAACGATACCTACGGTTGGATCAGCTTCTGCGGCGATTCTTCAGGTAACTATTCCACCTGGAATGGCACCAATTGGGTTTGCCCCTCTAACCCAACGTATGAAGTGACTGTCAATCCCTCTACGGGGCAGTTCCACGGATTTGCTTGGAATGACATATTAGGCTGGATTTCATTCAACTGCGCGGACGTAAACGGCGGGACATGCAGCCCAAGTTATTACGTACAAGTCGACAATGCAAGCTCTGTTTGGAGCTTCACCGGCCCAGACGACACGTCTAACACGTATTACACAGCCGGTCCAAACACTCCGATTCCATTAGTTGGGTCGTACTACGATAATAACCGTTACTACCGCTACGAGATATTTATAAACAAGGCAGCTGGGGCTACTACTCCTGTAGTTAATAGCATTACGGTCAATTGGAGCCCATAAATAAAGGGAATTTTCTTGTATTGACAGTGCCTGTCAAATATGGTATAACTTACTCAGTCCTTTTAATCATAGGAGAGGGTAATTCAGCTCAAGGTCGGTATCCTCTCAGTTCAATTAACCGCAACCCCAATTCATAAGGTTGCCGGTCAATTATGAACACTCTCAAGAAATGGTTGTCTGGTCGCCACACGACAGTGACAATGGCGAAGGTGGGCATCATCGCTTATCTTACGGGAGTATTTACCAAGAATCTCTTGGTTAAATATATTATCGGTTCGAAAGCGTATGAGGCTGTCTTCGGAAATGGGCACAATCTCGCCATTCTGCTTGTCGCGATAGCGATTACAATCTTCATCGCCCGCAAATGGACGGCCAAGAATTCGGACAATCGGAGCATGAGTTTAGCTCCCCACTCTAACTAACAGGGGAGAATATGAAAGGGGCAGCCTCACGGGTTTGCCTCTTTTCTTTTATTCAAAAGTTGATATAATAATCCTCGCCAATCCAGACGGTAGCTCTATCACATCCCACGAGCCCTTATGATAGCTCTTTATATCGGGAATGGATGGAGAGGAAAGTCCGGACACTCTCTTGCCGCAAGGCGAGATAAAAACTATACGGGCTAACTGCCCGCCGCAGCAATGCGAGAGGTGCGAACAGAAACGTTCCGATCCGAAAGGACCAGGAGGACCCAATCCCAACGTTGAAGGTCTAGTTCCGTTATAGGGACAAAAAGACGGAAATGAAACGACTAAATCCTTATGGAGTGCAAGGCCGAGTCCTGAAAGCGTAAAGCCAACAGGAAGTGCCGCTAGATCCTGAGAGCAATCGATGGACCAGACAAATTGCCGTCTCCTCTGGCATAACGTCGGAGCAGACAGAATCCGGCTTACGGATTGGCTATTCAAAATAACCTTGGTTAATACCAAGGTTATTTTGAAATCCGACTATGCCAGTTAACAGCTTTCCTCTTTCGACCTGGCCCCCCAGTAAGCACAGTAATCACAATCCTCGGACGAAGTTGGTAAAGTATCTTTCTCCAACACCTTTCGGGCTTCGGCCAGCATACCTTGAATCCACGAGTCATCTCCTTCGTACGGGATCAATTTCACATTGAACTCCAATCTGGCATCGAAAGCCTTAGCGTCTGCTTTGCCATTCACGTAGACGAAATAGGCCGTAGGGGAGACATCAAAATCGTTCTTGCGGAACAGCCACTGATACACTTCTACTTGCCGCTTGTAGCTATTCTGCCAATCCGCGTCCAAGCTTACCTCGCCGCTCTTAGCGGTAGCCTTATAGTCCACGACTATCAGCTGGCCTTTAGAATTGACCCAGACATCGTCGATGCCTCCGGTAACTCTGAAATTCGTCTCAGGATCAATGTATTCAACCCCGCCTCGTCTTGATTCCCGCCAAAGCTCCAGATATTCGTGCCTGAAAGGTACGGCATCTATCCCGTAACTTTTCATCAACGGGTGCGGGTTGCCTTTAGCTCGATAGGCATCGAATTCCTTTTTAAGTAGGGCGTCCACAGCCGTGTTAAGTGTGAGAGGGTAACCTGGAGGCTGGGCTATACCCAAACGCAGGTCCAGATAGAAACAACGCCGGCACTTTATAAATAATTCGATCTTGCTGCGGCTCAATCTGAAAGGCTCACTCGACTGCGGATCAAACAACCCTCTTGTTCTTTTGGCGTTATAGTATTCGGACATAGGCAGTATGATAACCTAGATGGCGTCTTTAGGTAAGGACCAGATATAAATTCCTATCAGAAGGCAGATGGCCGCCATAATTATAAACAATACCGGGAATCCCAGCTCTTCAATGATCAATCCTCCGATGAGAGCTGATAAACCAACAGCGATGGAGGTCACACCCTCATAGCGGCTCCACTGTTTGAGAGACCGTTCGCTGTCGGTATTCTTGGTATAAAGCGAGTCAAAGGCCGGCGCGCCGACAGCTGCGCCTATACCCCACAATAGTTGGGTCACAATAAGCTGAGGGAGATTGGTCATAAAGGCATAACTCACGAATACAGCTCCTCGAATGACATAACCTAGGGCTACCAAGCGTTCCCTGTGATGAAAAACTCGCAGTCCCCAGTCCGAAAACACCAAGACCAAAACGCCGGATACAATCGAGAACACGCTCCAAGAGATACCAGCGAAGATTACACCGCCCCCTATTTTCTCTATGAATAGAGCATAGAATGGCGAAAACAAGCCCGTCGCGAATACAATAAAGGTGTTTACGGTCAGAAGTATCTTTAAACCGCGGCTAAATATTGACTTGCTGTAGATATGCCCAACTAAATCGTCCATGATCGTTTATACATTACAGCTTAACATTAATATCTTAGCAAAAAAGTAATTGCCTGGTCTCCACCGCGATAAACAGAGCATTTACGCAGCAGCGGATATCTGATAATATGGCGTGGGGCCCGAGAGGGCCTTTTAATCTATAAACCTATGGAACTGCGCAATATAGCCATAATAGCCCACGTTGACCACGGCAAAACCACATTGGTTGATGCCCTATTAAAGCAATCCGCCAGCTTTAAACAGAAGAGTGGAGCAATAAACGAGTTGATAATGGACACCAATGAACTAGAGCGGGAACGGGGGATCACCATCTTCTCCAAAAACGCGGCTATTATCTACAACGACATCAAGATAAATATAGTCGATACGCCGGGGCACGCGGATTTCGGAGGAGAAGTTGAGCGCATAATGCGTATGGTTGACGGCGCGTTGCTTTTGGTCGATGCCAAAGAAGGGCCGATGCCTCAGACAAAATTCGTATTGAAAAAAGCTATCCAGGCCGGTCTGAAAATAATCGTAGTCATAAACAAGATCGACAAGCCTGACGCCAGGCCAATGTGGGCTTTGGAACGAACCTTCGATCTGTTTGTCGATCTGGGCGCTTCCGAAGAGCAAGCCGACTTCCCGGTTATTTATGCGTCAGGCGTTAACGGCAAAGCTGGATATAACCACAACCTGAGCGAAATGAAAAATATCAGCCCATTGTTTGATGCCATTATCAAATACATCCCTCCGCCAAAAGTTGACCTTTCTAAACCGCTCCAGATGCTGACCTTCAGTCTTTTGCAAGATAACTTCAAAGGGAAAATCGCTGTTGGTCGCATCTATTCCGGAACTTTAAAGAAAGGCATGGAGGTTGGTTATATCAATAGGGCGGGAGCGCTGAAGAAAGCTTACCTAAGCTCGGTGATGGCTTTTGATGGTCTTAACCGAGTGGAGACCGAAGTAAGTACGCCCGGTGACATCGTGGCCATAGCCGGTATACCCGATATATCTATCGGTGAAACCATAACTGATTTCAACAATCCACAACCACTGCCGCCGATAAGCATCGACGAACCGACGGTAAAAATAAATTTCTTGGTAAACGACTCTCCCTTTGCCGGTAAGGAAGGAACATACTCTACTTCGATCAATCTCCGTGATAGGTTAAAACGGGAACTGGATACTGATGTGGCGCTGCGCGTTGAGTCAACTGATTCGCCAGACAGATGGATTGTATCCGGTCGGGGAGAACTGCACTTATCTATACTCATCGAGAAGATGCGCCACGAGGGTTATGAGTTCCAAGTGTCACGCCCCCAGGTTATCTTGCATGAAACGGATGGCAAAAAAACTGAACCAATCGAACGTCTATCAATCGAAGTGCCGGAAACATACACCGGAACAGTGATCGAGCAGGTTGGCTCGCGCAAGGGTCTTATGGTCGATATGCGGGTCGATAAAGGTACGGCTTATCTAGAATTCCTCATACCCACCCGGGGCCTTATAGGTTTCCGTAATCAATTCATGACCAGTACCAAGGGACTCGGTATCATGAACTCTATCTTTGAGAAATACGAGGATTACAAAGGAGACTTCGATTCGAACCCCCATGGCTCGTTGGTGGCCAGCGAAACTGGTGCTACCAGAACCTATGGCCTCCTCAACGCCGAGGGCAGGGGAGAGCTGTTTGTTGGACCAGGAGTTAAGGTTTACGAAGGCATGATCGTCGGCCAAAACGCTAAAACAAATGACATACGCGTCAACGTCTGCAAAGAGAAACAGCTATCCAATATGCGAGCCAAATCCGACGGTGCCATGGAGTTCCTAAAAGTTCCCAGAACTTTGACTCTCGAAGAGGCAATTGAATTCATCGGCAATGATGAACTGGTTGAAATAACGCCCCAATCGATCAGGCTGCGCAAGTTATGGCTGAAAGAGGGCGATGAAAACCGTTCCAAAAGGGGACTGCTCTAAGCACAAAAGGTATAATTACTAGTATGGATGAAAATCAGCCTGTAGCTGTGGCTACCTGCCCAAAGTGTCATCAATCAGTGCTGCCCCAATACTATTTCTGCCCCAACTGTGGCCAAGCCTTGAGAGAGCCACCACTCCCAACGTCGGCCTTGGCCCAAATCAAGCTCTATGCTTTCACCTTGATTCTCATGCCATTGACCTGTTATCTCATCTACCGGCGCTGGCTGGGGGTAAAATACCTAAGATCACAGGATCCAAAAGCAAGACAGATAGGCATCGTGTCTATGATCCTTCTTATCGTTTCAGTAGCCCTCGTTATATGGCTAATCTGGGCGGCAATTATATGGGCCGAACAGTACGTTCAGGCTCAAGAGAACAGCCTGAACAGTTTGAGCGGCTTATAAACTACAGGTGTACAGCTAGCGCAAGAATCTAAACGTACCGACTATATTGTCCAGGACAGAAGTGGCTTGGATCTCGTCAAACGGTTTTAGATTGTATGAGGCCGGGTAATTCATTATCTGGCTGGAGTGAAGAGTATATTCAATGGCGAAACACTGATTGTTGTGCACCGCACGATAGCTAGTTGTTTGGTAATAATTACCGGCGCCAGCATCGCTGGAATGGAAGACTGTAAATTCAATGCCGTTGACAATAATGCTGCTCGAAGTAGCTGCGGTTGGATTAGTGGGATCCGGCACCATACACTGAGCCACCGCCGTTCCGTCGTTACTGGCCCCGACTGTCAGGGTCGCATCATCAAAGTTAGTCTGCGGCTCAAACACTCTGGGGATCGTCAGGGTAAGATATTTTATTCCTTGGGTGCCATTGGAGTTGATACGCCAATCAGTCGAAGGCGTAGCTAGGTAGTTATCGTCAACTTGAAAATCTAGAGGGTAGGCTATACTAAACGTCCCACCACTGGTATCTGTTTGCCACTCCGCTACATCGCTATAGTAGTTATTTAATGAAGTGGCTTTGCTATTGGTCTTTTGACTTTGACCATAATGCTCCCCGATATAAAACCCTGCGACAGCCAAAACGATCATGACGATGACCATTATCAACTTGGCATACCAACCTGACTTATTGTTCATTTGTTGTTATAAATATTTTACCTTAGCTTGTGTTACTATATACTATATAACAACTGGTTGTTCTGCGATATTCTCCTGGGACAACAGTGCAATCAACATAAAAAAACCAAAACAAACTCATGGAAGCACATAATAACGTCGACCGGCCAAGTCCGGCCGTGGCCCAGTGGGAAATGATTGTTAAGACTGTCTCCAAAGTAGCGCTTATTTTATTGGGTCTAGTGCCTCTGATAGTAGACGGCTACGTCATCTTCCCTTACATATCCGGGAAGATGATTGCTATCCGCATAGCTGTCACTCTTGTTTTATTATCAATCTCGCTCGGTCTTATTATTTCAAGACGTTTCAGGCATGAACTGTACGCGCGAGTAAGGAAACTGATCCATAATCCAATATTCTTAACTGCCAGCGCCTTCATGCTTTCTATAGGCTTAAGCGCTATTTTCGCTGTGGATAAATACCGGGCCTTTTGGGGGAATGTCGAAAGAGCCGAGGGTTTTGTCGGCATATTCTCTTACTTTATATTCATACCGCTAGCTTACCTCATCTTCAGCCGCAAGGACTGGCTATGGTTTTTCAAAACTAGCTTAGGCGCAGGCATAATCCTCTTTATAAACGAGGTCATGTCTTTGCCGACCGATCCGACCGCGGCCAGGCCAGGATCGTTCACCGGAAACCCGTCTTTTTTGGCAGGTTACCTCCTATTCGTGATCGCCTCAGCGATCATCATCGTCTACAACGCCAAGCGTGAAGACCGCGCCTCCAGCGAATGGTCTGTAATAGCTCTATTAGCTTTGGTGGGCGTATTTCTAACCACCGGCGCGGTGAGCGGTTGGCTTGGACTGACCCTCACAATCGTTCTCACACCGGCAGCTATTGCTCTCATAGCCGTATATAACAAGCGGGTAGAAGGCAAGATATCGAGATTGTTCTGGCAAGCTATCCCTTCTTTAACGATCGCAGCCGCAATAGTAGGCATGTTCTTAACCCAAACCAGAGGGACTCTCCTAGGGCTGGCTGCGGGTTTCGTCATACTGGCTATCTACTGGGCTATTAAAGGCAAACACATAACTGTATTTCGTAAACTAAGCTTAAGGAGAGCCGCCATTTTACTCATGGTTATTTTGGTTGCTTTCGCAGCTGTATTTTTCGTAACAAGAAGCGACTCATTCTGGCAAAAGATACCGGGAATGAACAGATTCGCCCAACTCAGCCTAGACCATATCATCAATGATCCTACTGTCCAGACAAGGCTGATCTCCGATGGCATAGGGTTGAAAGCCATGAACCCGGTCTCCGTCGGTTACCTACGGCTAGTATTCGGCTGGGGGCAGGAGAACTTCGGCATAGCCTACAACTCTTACTACAACCCTCGCTACTTCGAATTTGAACAGGAATGGTTTGATCGAGCTCACGATAAGTTGATGGATGTCTTGGTTATGAACGGGGTCATTGGCCTGATATCATATCTCGCCCTATGGATGTCCTTCATATGGGTAGGATTCAAGAAAAAAGAGTTCTCCGTTGAGAAAATGGCACTGTTGTTCTTTGGGGTCGCTTTCTTCGTGAATCTTCTGTCGTTGTTCGATCAAGTATCCACCTATATACCCTTATTCGCCGCACTCGGCTTAATGGCTTATCTTCGCGACGAAGAACACCATGAGAGCGAAGCCACTCCGCCGCCGCGCGGCAATTCTGTGTTCTCTTATATTCTGTATACGGTCGTCGGCGTTATTTCCTTGTTCATGCTTTATGTGCTTGTGGTTAGTATGACCGCATACGTCCAAATGCATGAATACATTGGCCTGCTACAAAGTCAGGATCTGGTTCAGATAGAAAATGGTCTAGATGGCGTGACATCCCCTTACAACTATGCCCAGCAGGACATACGAGGAGAACTCTTGTCAGCTGTGACCGCGCGATACACGTCTACTAGTGTTTCGTACTTGCAGCCGCTCATGGACAAGGCCATAGGGTTGGAAGAACAAGTTGTAAATATGGATCCGTATGACCCAAGACAATCGCTAATTATCGCAACCGCTTACGACACTGAAGGCATTGCCGCCACGAGTACCGCCGCAGCCACAACCTATTACCAAGAAGCCGAACAGTACTACCGTAGGGCCTATCAACTGGCTCCAGAGAGACAAGATGTAATTCTACCCCTGGTTCAGAATCTGTTCTACCAGCGACAGAACAGCGAAGCACTGGCTTTGTTGATACAATGTTACCAAGAGGATCCCAATGTCGTGGTGTCCAACTATGAGCTAGGCTATGTTCTTAGTCTGACCAGCAGCAGCTACTATTCCGAGGCTCTGCCACTGCTGAACTTTACACTTGATCATTACGCCTCAAACCTAAGCCAGCTCGGGAACATAGAAAATGTAATCAAAGTCTACGAATCGTTCGTCAGTTACTTCTACAACACTAAGAATGCGGCCGATTTTGCAGAGACAATGCACGGTTTGACCATACTCGAGCCTTATAACTCGGCTAATTTTAGTGCTGCCGCCACAGCGGCTCAAACAGGGAACTGGTCAGCCATTAACCTAAAATCAATTTAGTCTATTCGGCAGCGGCTTCCGTTTTATTACCTTCAAGCATATCGAAAGTCTTGCGGCTCATCACCACGTCCTCAGCCATATTTTTAAGATCTTCTTCGCTCTCGTCCGGATAGCGGAATTTTAGAAGCTCGGTATTGGCTTCTATCTCCTGTTGCGTGGCAAAAATATTCTCCGTCTTTTGGATTTCGCTTATCACGAACTGGGCCCGCAATTGATCCTCTGTGAAAACCCGCTCTTCCTTAGCCAAACTTTCTACCGTCTTTCCGGATTCCTTTAAATATTGCTCCAGCGAGAAACCGGCTGCCTTAATATTGGCATCACGCTGAACCTTAAATCTTTCCAGTTCCTGGTCCACCAACAGAGCCGGTACGGTGAGCTTTGCCATTTTGACTATCTCGCGCAGCGTTTCATCCCGCTTGGCTTCGTGCTGCTTAGCCAGCTTATTCTCACCAAGTTGTTTCTTTAACTCGTCTTTGAATTCAGCAACGTTTTGGAAAGGACCAGCCTTTTTGACGAGATCGTCCGTCAGCTCCGGCAGGTTATTGGTTGGTTTGCTCTTCTCCTCATCGCTTATCAGCATCCGTTGCACTTGTTCAACGGCCTGCTGCAATTCCTTATCGCTTATCTCGCTGTCTTCTTTACGTTCAAATATAGCTTTGGCTATTTGCTTGTAATCTGGTAGTACAATCGCTGGGTAAAGAGCCACCTTAACCCTGAATACAATCGGGCTGCCAACGGTTATCTTCTCCAGAGAAGCTGCAGGCGAACCAACTACCCGCAACTCGGAATCGATAACGATCTCCCTTATAGCATCATTGAGAGACTGGTTGGCCGCCTCTTCAAAAAGATGCATCGGATCGACATGCTCCTTCACGATACTTCCCGGTATCTTGCCCTTTCTAAAGCCCGGCAGCTCAAGCGTCGATCCTATCTCAACCAACACTCTAGCTGTATTTTCTTCTATCACCTTGAGGGGTATCTCAGCCTCGAATTCCACCTCACTGTCACGCTGCCTGAGTTTCTTGAGCTTAGTATATGATTTATCCATAAAAGCTACTTAGTTTAGCCGGTGGTAAGTGATATTGCAATTGATTGCTATCTACATGGTTCCAGCTGGTACTTTATGTTATAGTTAATGCAAATGACGGCACTGACTATAGCTGAGACTGTGTTCTACATAGTGGTTTCATTAGCCATAATAGCTTTGGGCGTGTTCTGTTGCGTCGTGACTTACGAGCTGGTCAAGATAACCAAGAATCTGAGAATCATCTCCGAAAACTTGTCCTCAATGTCAAAAGACACCGAAGAAAAAGTAAAGGAGATGTTAGACAGGCTATCTGTTTCGCCAATACTGTCCTTTTTCATGAAAAGGGGCAAAGCATCATCCAAAGGTCGCAGCAGCAAGTAATCATATTTATGGCCAAGAAAAAAGTGGCTAGCAAACACGCTGATTATCTTATGGAGGGCGCTGTGATCGGCGCTGCCCTAGGGATAGCCACAACCCTTTTAGCTGATTCCAAAAGCGGCAAGAAGATGGGTCGGAAGGTACGACAAGGAGTGAGACATGAATCTCTAGAGTTCTACCGCTACATCACTCCCAAGATAAAGAAAGCGAAGAGGTTAGGTGAAACCCAGTACAAGACCATGGTCAAAAAGACGGTAGCGGCCTATGGTCGAGACAGAAAATTATCCGCGAAGGAGATGGCGCTTCTCTTAAAGGAGGCCCAATCGCTCTGGGCTCATCTGAAAAGGGCAACCAAATAGAACCCTGGATTCTTTTTTATCAAAAAACAGCCTAGATGGCTGTTTTTTGATAAACCAATCAGTACATTCCTTCCTTCTTGCTACGTAGGAAAGTGTCGAGGTTTTCGATGAACAGCACCAACACTTGAAACGGGACATCAAACAAGGCAAATACTATGACCAGAATTTTTATCTTGCTTAGACCGTAAATGGCGAACTTTCCAATGGTAACGAACGGCATGAAGATCAGGTCGCCGAGAAACGACCAAACTGAGGCTTTGGCTGGTTCCACGCTTATGTCCTTAGCCCGATTGTTAACTCTAACACCGGTCGCAGCCACTATGGAAGTAAACAGGATTAAGACTATCGAGCTGGCTACAGAGAACTTGAGCAATTGCAGTAACCGCCACGTTTCCCATAGAACAAAAATGGATACTGCGAAGAATAGGATGTTAACCATGGCCCGGCCGAACCGTTTCTTGCTCTCAGGCAACATCATTAGATACTTCTTACGATGTTCATTGTAAACGGCCGCTTTTATCTCAGTTTGGACAAGATCAAGATTGTGCTTGGAAGGCATGCGGATGACAGCCAGCAAGAACGTCATAAGCAGGGGAGGGAAGATGATACTTGCCACCGTGTTAGCCAAAATAAAAGTATGAAGAGCGTTGTCGAGCGGTATCTCAATAGCCAAAGCGATTATGACTTTTGTAATAAAAAGCGAGACTACGCTGAAAAAAGCTAGATTCTTGAGACGACTCTTCTGCTGTTCAAAACGTCTGTTGTAAGCCGAAACTATAGCCGGAATTAGTTTATGCTCATCACTGAAAATTTCCTCTACAGCTTCCGGTGCCTTGCCACCGTCAAAGACAATATCCCCCAATAGTAGGAAAACGGTATTAAATTGATTGCATAGTTTGAAAAAATAAGACGATAGGGGATTTCTAGCATAACCATCTAACTCCCGCTTCACGGTCAAGAGATTGCTTGCCAACCATTCGAACCGCTCATCGGTTGGATCGTCCCAGTAAGGGTAGAACTGTTTGAGCAAGCGATAAGCCAGCTGATCCTCGTCAACGCGCAGCAAAGCTCTCTGGATGGCTATAAACAGCTGTATGTCTCTATCCCGATCATCAACCTTTCCACCCGATATGACCATATTCTCCCGCAGAGCCAAAAACATTGCTCCTGCCATCGCTCGATCCTTAAACGGCGGGTCTAAAAATTCTTCGATAGCCGATGCTGTGACCGAGATCAGCCAAGAGGCCAGATCATCCTGACGGTAGGTTCTATTGTCTTTAGACTTATCTATAAAAAGAGTGAGATTGTTTATCAAACCCTGCACATGAGCCACCTTGGTTTCTGGGATTTGATCGTTAGGGAAATATCCTGAGCGGATCATTTCCTTTATAAGCACTTCGGCGACGTTGTTCCGACGGTGCAACCGTATATCTATCTTAAGAGCCCGTGAAATGCTGTGCTGGCGAATCAGGTGTTCCTCGTAATAATCAACTATGCTCCGTATTTGCTCGTAGGCCTTAGCAAACTTGGAAGCTACTTCGTCAACGTGAATGCATACCGTGGTTTCCGAAGACGGCTTGTTTAAATTAGAGTTATCCTTGTAACTCTTTAAGAGGTAACGAATTGCTTCTGATAGCATAATGGTGGTCAATCCCGTATTTACCAGCTGGTTTCGCTGACTCTAGCTAGCTGGCCGGCAAGGCGGTTTGGGTAGCATTTCAAGCCATATCTCGCCCAATAGACCTTATTAGGTCTACTATAGATAACGCCAAATATCAAATTGACCGCTGTGGCAGGGGACTTGATACCAGCAGAATTATATGTATACTCATCTGAGTTGAGTTAAAGGAGGAGACTAGGTCGAGTTTTCCAAAGAAGAAAAAGATAAAATTATGAAAGGAACCATCAAAAAGCTCACGGACAGAGGATTCGGTTTCATCGCTCGCGAAGGCGAGACGAAGGATCTGTTCTTCCACTCTAAAGAGCTAAAGGGTGTCACGTTCGACGAATTAAAAGTCGGCGACGCTGTCACATTTGATGTGGTCGACACCGATAAAGGTCCGGCCGCTACGAACGTAAGCCGCGCTTAGAACGAACTCTAAACGTAACTAACTAGAAAAACCACCGCTTTAGGGCGGTGGTTTTTCTATCTTCGCTTCAAAAATAAGAATTTACGTTGTATAATTTTTATTAGTAAAGAGTCGAAAAACAGCAAACTAACAAATGTGGAAACAATGGGCCAATGCGCTCCTGGGAATCGTCGTAATAGTATTTGCTTTTACCGGAGCACACGTCATTAGGTTTGTTATCGCCGGCGCACTAATACTCATCTTGGCCGTTTGGTCGGCATTAGAAAAAAAGCCGACGGCTCCAACCCAGCAATAAAGTAGTCTAGTAATTAGGTAGTCTATTATAAGTGGCTATAATCCAGTAAAAGCGGCAATAGTCGTAGGCCGTCAGTTGTCACCTAAAAATCATGACATCATACAAATGTCCACAGTGTGGTGCTGTATCCACACAACCTGGGAATTGTTCCAAATGTAACGTTCCTATGGTGGCGGTAGAAGAGCAAGTCGGTGCTGACGCGCCGCAGCAAAAAGAGCAAACACCGCAAGAGCCGCAGCCGCAGCAACCCCAGCAGTAAGCTTGCGCTACAGTAACAAAAACACCTCGCTTTTAGTTCGAGCGAGGTGTTTTTGTTACTGCTTATTCATACTGGATGAAACTAGGTTGAGGTGAAAGTTTCAGGATTTCTTCCGGCGTCATTAAGGCACTGCCAGGCTGCAGTACATCATTCTTGTAGAAAAGCTTGAAACCAGTAAATTGAATAGGCTTAGTTGCTACCACACCATCGTAGGTTTTTATCTTCTGAGCTTGCGTACCAAAACCATCCATATCCATAACAATCTCTACCTGAGGCAATGGTTTAATCTTATCCCAGTTCGTAACCATCTGATTAGTGAATATGTGAATAACCAGTATCTTCGGCGGCAAATTATTTTCTTTAACAATCTGCGCTAGATATTGTGCAGCATAATTAATATCTGCAGCATCCATAGTGCCTATCCTTGTACCTGGATAACCACCATCACGCATAGAGAATTCTGGATCGAGTGCTAGCTCGACTTGAGATAGCTTCAAATATTTTGCAAGTAACGGTAATTCGGTTTCGACAGCACTTAAACCAATTTGTACGTCCAAGACAACAAGCCCATTGACACTTTCAGCCAAACTTATAGCTTTATCAATCTGGCTCGACGGCATTCGTAGGCTATACAACCCATCCGACCCAGGGGTATTCTGCGCAGCGACAGCAATATAGTCTATAGCTGGTATAACTGGCGTTGAGGTATCCACCGCTTGCCACTCATCGACCGCATTTTTAAGCATGCTAATCATCTGACCGGGGGGATATTCGCCCAATACTCCCATCTGCTTAGAATAGAAATTACCGTAATAAGCAACGATCCTGCTAAACGGTAAAATGGCACCTCCCAACGGGTATACCGTTTTGACTGGCCAAGAACTCGGCGTCGAGGTTGCTACAAGCTCTGTAGATGTAGTAGAGGATACAGTAGATGAAGCGATCGCAATCCTAACATAGTGAATTGGGATATTAGCTAACTCTTCCAATTTTGCATTATAGGCAGCTATATCTAAAGGTGGATAGGTAAATGGAATCGAAGTGGCTTGTTTGGGAACATCTTTGCCGTCGCTTAATACAAACATTGGTTGATAGTAGATAAACGTTGCAGCCACGGCTACAAACAACAAAATTCCAAAAACAATAAAGGCTTGCCTTACCCTACTTTTACTCTTCACCTTATTTTCCGAATTATTCTGATCCAGGGGTCTTTAATTTACACAATAATTGACCTTGCTGCGGGGCTAGGAGTCGAACCTAGAATTCCTGCTCCAAAGGCAGGCGTGTTACCAATTGCACCACCCCGCAATAACTTAGACTAAACTCTAACTTAACTTAAAATAATTTGCCACTCCATCGACCCATCCTGCTATCCTTCTGTTTAGGGCGGAACTCGCTTTTACTCTAATTCTCAATAATCCAAAGTACGATTTGCCTACATTTTCCCAGTTGTTCGGAAACCAATCTTTATTAAGGTCTCATCCTACTATTGGACGTCTAGACGCCCCAAATATAAAACTGGAGTCGGGTAGCCACAGACTACTTTTTTAGATTCTCTATTATAGCGATCTCCAAGGGTACAACAGCAAATGGGCTGTAACGCATTTCGCTATACGCTCGGATAAGTGATTTTATAATCGCGATCAACTTCACATCGTCCTTGATCATAGCTCCATGTTTCTTAATCAAAGATATTTCCTCACCAGTCAACTCGCGCTTGAAGACGTCCTCAAGATCTGGATCGAACCTGAGCGAGAGAACTCTTCTAAAATAGTGAATCAGGTCGCGAGTAAGCTGGACCAAGTTAAAACCTGCTTCATTGATATCGGCCAGATAACTCAAGGCGGCTTGCAAATCGCCTGCCAGTATGTAGCCCGCCAGTCCCGAGGTGCGGGTGAGACCTACCTTACCCAACAGTCTCTCGACATTCTCCAGCGTCGTCCCGCTCCCCATGGACACAACTTGTTCCAACAGAGATTCGGCGTCCCGGAAACTGCCGTCGGCCGCCGTGGCGATAAGTTCCAGAGCAGCGCTGTCGATATCAAATTTTTCTTCAAGAACTATCTTGTTCAGTTTTTGCAATATTTCCTGAGTTGGCACGCGGCGGAAATGGAAACGCTGGGTACGCGAGGTTATGGTTGGCGGGAGTTTATCCACCTCAGTCGTAGCCAAAATGAAGATGGCGTGGGCGGGCGGCTCTTCCAAAGTTTTCAAAAGAGCATTCGCTGCCTCCTTAGTAAGCTGGTGGGCTTCGTCGATTATAAACACCTTATAGCGATTGGAAGTAGGGGAAAGTTTTATGCCTTCCTTCAAGCTTCTTATCTCATCGATTCCTCGGTTAGAGGCGGCATCGATCTCGATCACGTCCAAGGCATGCCCTTCGTCTATCTCTCGGCAAGCGCGGCATTTATTACACGGTTCGCCGGTCGCCCTGAACTTCGGGTCGCTGGCCCGGGTCTCACAGTTAGCTATCTTGGCAATCAATCTTGCCGCCGTCGTCTTGCCGGTACCCCTCGGGCCATAAAAAAGGTAAGCATGACTCAACTTGTCCTCGCGGGCTGCATTCTTTATGACCTCAACTACCAGGTTCTGTCCAATCAATTCGGACAGGAGTTTGGGCCGGTATTTCCTGTATATCGCCAGAGCCATCGCTTTAATTATATGTGGAAACGACATAAAATGAAGCGTCAAAACATAAACCCTGAGTTACCCCGATAAACAGAAGGGGAATTGCCCGCCCGCACATCATGAGTGACTACGAACTGAAGCTTCCCGAGTTCCAAGGCCCGATAGACAAGCTGCTTGAGCTGATTGAGGCCAAGCAGCTTGAGATAAACCGAGTCAGCTTAGCTGAAGTTACAGCTGACTTCATCCAGTACCTGGAAACCATCAAGAACGTTTCAGCTTCGACTTTGGCCGATTTTATCTCTGTAGCTGCAAAACTGATTCTTATAAAGTCACACACCCTTCTGCCATCTTTGCCAGTAACAGCTGAAGAAGAATCGGAGATGGCCGAGTTGGAGCATCGGCTGGCTATATACCGTGAACTAAGGAACGCTGAAAGAAACATCCATAAGATTTGGGGTAAGAACGTTGCTCTAAACAGAGAGTTTTTGGCCAACGTGCCTGAAGGGTTTTACCTAAGCCAGCCTCTCCAGCCCAATGAGCTGTTAGCGGTAATGAATAAGCTGAACCAGGAAGTGACGACTTTCCTGCCGCAGGAAGCCTCCGAAAAAGTCAAAATTGTAAGTCTGGAAGAAACTATCCGTGGATTGGCTGCAACGATAAACAAGGTTATGTCGACCAGCTTCGACAGATTGACCAAAGGTAAAGATAAAAAAGAGATAGTGGTTCTTTTCCTAGCTTTGCTGCATTTACTCAAAGACAATATAATCCAAGTGGATCAACCAGGAATATTCGAGAGTATAAATATAGTTTTCCAAAACAATGCCAAGCAATCTTAAAGCAGCTATCGAGGCTCTTCTCTTCGTATACGGCGAGCCGGTCAAAATAAAGAAACTCGCTCAGATAAACCAGACTGACGAAGAAACCGTAAACAAAGCCTTGGAAGAAATAAAATCGTCTCTCCAAGCCCAAGAGGGAGGACTAAGTCTGATGGTTTATGACGGCGAAGCGGTTCTAACCACCAAGCCGGAACTAGCCAGTCTACTGCAAAATGTGATCAAGGAGGAAATGGATTCAGAGCTGACTCCGGCAAGCCTCGAGACCCTAACCATCGCATCTTACTTAGGGCCGTGCAGCCGAGCCGAAATAGACTATGTCCGTGGCGTAAACTCTGCCATCATCTTAAGAAGCTTAAGCGTGCGGGGACTGGTTACCCGTAAGCCGGATCCTGAAAGAAGCAATAGCTACCTCTATCAAGTGACGGGGGATTTCTTACGCCATATCGGTCTAGGCTCACCAGAAGATTTGCCCGAATACAGCAAGTACCACGAACTTATCAAAAAACTTCGGGAAATAAATGAGGCTCCCGAAAATAAGTAAGAGCAGACTGTCGCTCGCCATCACTGGGCTGGCAGTGCTAGCTATAGCCGCTGGCTTAGTTATCTCAAGAGAACAATATATTTTCAGCTATCCATCAAATCGTCTGACAACGACCTCTTCAGAACCAACCAGTGCTTACAGCGACACGGCAACGGCGCTAAAGTCCGTTTCTTCGATCTACCAGTATACCTCGAGCACCGATGCAGCCACGGCGGCTGTCTATTCGCTCCAAGACGGTACTGAAATCCTAGGATGGAATGATGGCAAGCAGTGGCCTATAGCTTCCCTGACCAAATTGATGACAGCCTTGGTGACCAGCCGCCTGCTGCCATCCGATCAGCTGGTAACTGTAAGTTCAACCGACGAACAGTACCTCACCGCAGCCCAAGCTGCACCAACTTTCAAGGTAGGGGATACGCTCACTGTCCGAGATCTCATTACCTCAATGATGATTGTTTCTTCAGACGATGCTGCCGAAGCTCTGGCAGATTACTACGGTCGCGATAAATTTCTGCAGGTCATGAATGATACTGCAAAGAGTCTCAACATGGACGATACGAGATTCGTGAGTCCTTCTGGCCTCTCACCCCAAAACTTATCAACAACCTCCGACTTGTTCCAGTTGGTAAAATTCATATGGTCCACTGACCCGAACCTCCTCGCTCTAACCCGCCAAAAACAAGCTAGGGTCACGGTATACGAGGGAGGTGCGGCTACTTTCAGATATCTCACCAATATCGACCAGTTCGCTGGAGCAGCGAACTTCCTTGGCGGTAAAACAGGAACCTTGCCAGTCAGCGCTCAAAACATCATCTCCATTTTTGAGAGCGGCGGCGCGGCGAAAGTTATAATTGTTCTTGGATCCACCAATCGCTACGCCGAAGCCACTAAACTACTAACTACACTATGATAACTACTGTCCTCCAAGCCATAAGAGTTTTCACTTTTGCAATCGTAGCTTTTTTGCTGGCCTTGTCATTGACGCCAACTCTTTTGGACTTTCTCAAGCGGATAAACGCTCGGAAACAGATACGCTCCAGCGAGGCCGCCCCGATATATTCCCGACTTCACGCCAACAAGGCTGGCACCCCCACTATGGGTGGCGTCATCATCTGGGGCACAGTCATCGTCTTGGCCTTGGTATTCGCCATACTTAACCTATTGTTCAACGGTTTCTTTAAATATCTTAACTTTATAGACCGTGCTCAGACCTATCTGCCGCTAGCCGCACTGCTAATCGCAGCCATTCTAGGATTAGCCGATGACATCGTAGGCATATTGAAAATCGGCCCGAAGGGCGGCGGGCTGACGGTGCAATACAAATTACTGGTCTACTTTGTCTTGTCGGCCATCGGTGCTTGGTGGTTCTACTACCGTCTCGGCTGGAACACGCTTTACATTCCATTCGTCGGCAATGTTGCTATCGGCCTCTGGTACATACCGATATTCATATTTGTCGTCGTCGCCACCGCTTTCTCGGCTAACGAAACCGATGGTCTAGATGGCCTGCTAGGCGGTGTTTCTTTGTTCGCCTTCGGGGCATTGACCACTGTAGCTTTTGTGCTGGGGCGTTATGACCTCGCAGTGATGGGTGGAACAATGGGTGGAGCACTGTTGGCTTTCCTTTGGTTCAACATCCACCCTGCCAAATTATTCATGGGTGACACGGGCAGCATGGCTATCGGCATAACCTTGGGCATCATGGCCTTGCTCACCAACACAGCACTGTTCCTGCCCTTGTTTGCTTTCATAATGGTCATTGAATCACTGTCGGTAATCATTCAGCTGATCAGCAAGAGGCTTTTTAAGCATAAAATATTCCTCTCTACGCCAATTCATCACCATTTCGAGGCTCTGGGCTGGCCGGAATACCAGGTTACCATGCGTTTCTGGATAATATCAGTCGTGTTTGCCGGGTTGGGCCTAATCGTTTTCTTCCTGGCTAGGATCCTGTAAGGATTCCGGAAACAATAAACGTCTCTCGGGCTAATAGAGAGGTGCTATAATTCAGAGAATGAGCCTGCTTATAAAAGGCGTCCAAGTGGTGGACGGTGAAGGGAAGCCACCATATTTGGCTGATGTTCTCGTCCAAAAGAATGTGATTGGCGCCATTGGCAACTTTAAAAACAAACAGACCGATGAAGTCATAGACGGCCTAGGCAACTATCTCATGCCTGGTTTCATAGATGTCGACACCGATTCCGACCACTACCTGGATATATTCACTCATCCATCCCAGACCGATTTTACATCTCAAGGAGTAACTACCATTATTGGCGGCCACTGCGGTTCATCGCTGGCACCGCTGCTCTACGGCACGCTCGAGGGATTGGACAAATGGGCTGACCCATCGACTATCAACGTGAATTGGCACACCATGGCTGAATTCCTATCATCTTTGGACAAACTCAAGCTAGGGGTTAATTTTGGATCCCTGGTCGGATACTCAACCGTACGTCGAGCTTTAACCGGAGATAACGAACGCGCCCTGACTCACAGCGAGTTGGCCATCTTTAAAGAAGTTGTCAGTCGGGCTTTACGGGAAGGAGCCTTCGGTCTGTCGACCGGCCTAGGTTACGTCCACGGCCGCACGGCCAAACCGGAGGAGATAAAAGAGCTGGTCAGCATCCTTAAAAACTTTGACGCTGTGTATGCCACCCATCTGAGAAATCAAACCGATCGTCTTCTGGCCTCAGTTAGAGAAACAATTGACGTTGCTTCAGCCACCGGCGTCCAGACTCTGATAAGCCACCTCCGCCCCCTGAAAGGGTATGAAGATCAATATATCAAGGCTCTCGAATTGATCGAGCACAGTGCCGCCCAAGCCAGCATTTTCTTCGATGTCTATCCCCACGACACGAGCATCTACTCGCTGTACTCGCTCCTACCACGCGAAGCCCAGAAGAGGAGCGCCGAAGCAACGTTGGAGCACATAGCCAAACCCAAGAACCTCAAGACGATAGAAAAAAATCTGGCCGAACTTGATCCGGATAATATGCAGATTGCCAGCGCCCCTAAATATGATCATTTAGTAGGCAAAACTATCCGCAACGTCGCCGAAGACAAAGGCATCACCCCTGCCAAAGCTCTACTGGAACTGATGAGGCTTACCTCACTAAAAGCCACTGTCTTCTATAAAGACGTTAACCTGGACTTACTAACTCAAGCCATGGTCAGCGACCGTTGTTTCATAGCCTCCAACGGCCACTCGCCGCTCCCTGGAAAATTTATGAAGCACGAGCGTTCGACCAATACCTTCCCTAAATTCCTGGAGATGGCAAGCAAGCTCAACCTGATGCCGATAGAAAAAGCTGTAAAAAAGATAACCTCCTTGCCGGCCAAATATTTCGATCTCAACGACAGGGGAGCGATCAAAGAAGGCAAAATCGCCGACCTGGCCCTGGTCGGCAAGGATGATCTCAAAGTGAAAGAAGTCGTCGTTGGCGGGGAACGCCGAGGTGCAATCCTTCGCCACCAAAATCACAAAGGCAAGAAGTGATGCGCCAGAGAGGTCATGCCGACTACATAATCCTCGTAACGTTTATCATTCTGGTAGCTTTCGGCTTCATGATGCTGGCCTCAGCCTCATCAGACTTAGGGAAGACCAACTTCAACAACCCTTATTACTATATTGAACACCAGATAATGTACGGTTTTAGTTTAGGCGTCGTCGGCTTCTTAATCGGATTGCTGGTGCCGTATAAGTTCTACAAGAGATACGCTCTACTTTTCTTGATAGCCACAATAGCACTACTGGTGATAGTCTTCGTGCCTCATATCGGTGTATCCAGCGGCGGAGCTCAACGCTGGATAAATGTTGGCCCGTTAACCGTACAACCTGGAGAAGTTACTAAACTGCTTTTTATAATGTATCTGGCTGCGTGGCTGTCGTCGGCGCGCAAAGACAGACGCACTCGAACAGTAACCGAAGGGCTTATACCTTTTTGGGTCACAACCGGCTTGGTAGCCGTGTTGCTCCTTTTGGAGCATTCCACCAGTTCAGTTTTTATCGTCCTTGCCGGGGCTTTAACTGTTTACTTCGCAGCCGGTGCCAAGAAATTTTTCTTGTTAGCCACCTTCGTCCTGGGAGGGCTGTTGGTCGGCGCTTTTATCCTTATCACCCCTTACAGACTGGCTCGCATTGATGCCTACCTCAATCCTTCGGCCCAGAACGTATACGGCTCAGGCTACCAGATTAACCAATCGCTTCTGACCATTGGTTCCGGCAGTTTGTTTGGGGTAGGTTACGGCAATTCCGTTTCTAAAAGGTATCTACCAGCTAGGCTGGATGACGCCATTTTTGCCATCATCGCCGAGGAGTTCGGCTTTATAGGTTCTGTGGCCGTGGTTGCTCTTTTCTTTACCTTAGTCGGTCGGGGATTGATCCTAGCCAAGAAAATGTCTGATCCCATGGGTAAGTCAATACTGGTCGGCTTCTCAACGATAATCGGCGTCCAGGTTTTCCTGCATATAGGTTCGGTATCCCAGCTGATCCCGCTGACCGGTGTGCCACTGCCTTTCATAAGTTACGGTGGTACGGCTTTAGCTGTATTTATGACCATGGTGGGCATAATGTTAAACATAAGCAAGTATGTCTAAGTTGAGAGTATTGATGACTGGCGGCGGGACAGGCGGGCATATTTATCCGCTGGTCTCGGTTGCGGCTGAGCTTCAAGTATTGGCCGCCGAGAAGAAAATCAGCTTGGATATCCATTACCTCGGTGCCTTCGGACCGTTCCAAGAACTGCTCGAGCTAAACGGCTTGAAAGTAGGCCGCATCGCCGATAGCAGACTGAGACGTTATTTTTCGATGCGCAATTTCATAGACGTTCCGAAATTTGGCTACAGCTTATTGCAAGCTGCCTTCAAGATGTTTTGGTTCATGCCAGATGTAGTTTTCTCGAAAGGCGGACCCGGAGCGCTGGCAGTTGTCTTGATTGCTCGCTTCTACCGGATACCGGTAATAATCCATGAGTCCGATTCTGTGCCAGGACTTACTAACCTTATCTCCGGTAAGTATGCCAATGTAATCGCGACTTCTTTCGAGTCCGCTTCGGTCTATTTCCCAAGCGATAAAATAGTGCTGACCGGCAACCCCATCCGCCGCTATATGCTGGAAGATTTTAAAAAGGAATCGGTTAGCCGTAACAAGGGATTCCTCGGCTTCGATCCTTCTTTGCCTCTCATAACCGTGATGGGTGGTTCGCAAGGAGCTGCGGCTCTAAACGACTTCGTCATCGGACATCTGCGGGAGATATTGAATATAACGCAGGTTTTGCACCAAACAGGAACGGCCAACTACGACGATGTTGTGTCTAAACTTGAATCAGCCTCGGCGGGAATCGATAACGATCTGCTCAAACGCTACCGTCCCGTCGCTTATCTCAAAAATGATCTACGAGCTGCCTTTATCGCTTCTGATTTGGTAGTCAGCCGCGCCAGCGGCGGCGGCATATTTGAACTGGCCGCTTTTGGAAAACCATCTATCCTCATACCACTGCCGTCGGACGTGGCCGCCGGAGACCACCAGACCAAGAACGCTGCCGATTACTGCCAGACCGGTGCGGCTGTGATGGTGAAGCAGGACGAAATGCCCAGCCGTCTACTCAAAGAGGTTCAAAGACTGCTAGCATCGCCGGCGGAATTAAATCAAATGAGTCAGGCAGCCACACGTTTTTCTAAGCCTGAGGCCGCTTTAAATATAGCCGAAACCGTCCTAAAATTAGGAGGTTATGGTGAGAGTTAGATTCGCGCCTTCTCCGACAGGTTCATTGCATATCGGAGGAGCGCGCACAGCGCTATTTAACTGGCTGCACGCGAAATCGCAGGGCGGTCATTTTATCCTTCGGATTGAAGACACGGACCGCGAGCGGTCCACCCCTGAGTCCGAGGCGGACATTTTGGAGGGGCTGTCTTGGCTAGGGATAACCTGGGACGAGTTCTACCGCCAGAGCGATCGGATTGGGATCTATCGCGAGTATCTTAAAAAACTTATTGATGACGACAAAGCGTATTACTGCTTCTGTTCCAAGGAAGACCTGGAGGCTGAACGGCAGGCGTTGGTAGCTCAAGGTTTTCCTCCCAAATATTCCGGCCGATGTCGCGCCCTCTCAAAAGAAGAGGTAGTCAAACGACTTAACGAAAATAAAGAACACGTCATCCGTTTCAAAGTACCCGAAAGGGAAGTGGTGTTTAAGGACTTAATAAGAGGCCAAGTGAAGTTCGACGCCTCGCTGTCGGGCGACGTCATAATCGCCAAAAATCTGGACCAGCCACTGTACAACTTTGCGGTAACTGTCGACGACTTTCTGATGGGTATAACACATGTGATCAGGGGAGAGGAGCACCTCTCGAACACGCCTAAACAGATACTGCTGGCTGAGGCTATGGGCATGAACGCACCGCAATTCGCACATCTTCCTCTCATCTTAAATACTGACCGCAGCAAGATGTCCAAGCGTATGTCTGACGTCGCCTTGCATGACTATCGTAACAAAGGCTATCTACCGCAAGCGATAGTCAATTTTATATCCTTCCTAGGATGGCATCCCAGGGAGGACAAAGATATGATGAGTCTCGACCAGATCACATCCGAATTTGAGCTTAACCGCGTTCAGAAAGGCGGAGCTATATTCAATGTAGATAAATTGGATTGGCTGAACGCTCACTATATCAACAGCCTGACTCCTGAAGAGCTAGCCGGGATGGCTAAGCCCTTCATGCCTGAAGGGTACGAACTGACAATCGCGATGGCGGCCAGTGTAAAAGGGAGAATAAAAACCTTGGCTGAGATACAAGGCATAGTTGATTTGTTCTTCAAGCTGCCGGCGTATGATACTGAATTATTAAAATGGAAAGACATGCCGCTTTCACAGGTGACCTCTAACCTGGAGTCAGCTTTAACCGTGCTAAATAAAATAGGCGAGAGTGACTACAACCAAGCTAATCTCGAGAAGGTTTTATCACCGCTGGCACCGGAAGGGAATAGGGGAGAACTCTTCTGGCCGCTAAGAGTTGCTCTCTCGGGCAGTAAAGCTTCTCCCGGTCCATTCGAGATAATGGAAGTCTTGGGTAAACAGGAAAGCCTCTCCAGAATAGAGAAAGCCATCACTAAAGCTAGATAAACATGGTTCGTAAAATCATCCATAGCAGAGAAATGGCCAAGTTCCTGACCGCGACGGTTCTGCTGGTTAATCTCGCTACGCCTTTTACAGCGGCAGCTCAAACCGTGACGACTCAACCCACAGCTGCCTCCACCGCATCCCTGCAATCCGAGATCGACGCCAACAATCAGGCAATAGCTAACCTAAATGCACAGATAGCCCAGTATCAAGCTGAGATCCAGCAGGCTGGAGAAAACAAGAAGACTCTTCAGGCAGCCATCAATTCCCTCAACCTGCAACGCAAAAAGATACAAACACAAATATACGTCACTAAAGCCCAGATTAGTACCACCAACATCCAGATCCAGCAACTCGGCGACAGTATAGCCAGCACTACACAGATAATCGCCTCCGAGCAGGAAGCACTAGCCGCAGATATGCGTCTCTTAGAACAAGCTGATAATCAGGAACCACTAGCGATAATATTGTCTTCCGGCACTCTAGACCAAGCCTGGACCAACGCTAACGCGGCTCTTCAAATTCAGGAAGCGATTCAAGAAAAGATGACTGCACTTAGGGCTCAAGAAGATAGCCTTACGACTTCCCAAACTGCTTCCCAAGTTAAACAGGCGACGCTTTCTTCACAGCAACAAACCCTGACCAAACAACAGCAGACCCTGACTGATACAGAAAAATCTAAGACTCGGCTGTTGTCCGAAACGAACGCGCAAGAGTCCGTGTATGAACAACTCCTTGCCTCAGCCGAAGAGCAACTCAACAGCATTTCAACATTTTCAAAAAACGCTGGGGGATCAGGAATCCTAGGAGATCAAACCCGATGCGATGCTTGGGGGTGCTATTATAACCAGCGCGATGCCGCCTGGGGCAGCGATCCGCTGGACGGCACGAGCTATACTCTCGCCAGCGATGGTTGCCTAGTAACTTCGGTGGCCATGGTCCTGACTCACTACGGCTATCACAATGTCACACCCGTGACTATAAATACCAACCCCAACAACTTTGCGCCATACTTCCCAGCTTATTTGCTGACCACCATAAACGTTGATGGGACTACAGTCACCAGAGTCAGAGCGGCGATTGATGCCACACTGGCCACCGGTAACCCGGTGATAGTTGGCTTGCATGCCTACGGCGGCACCCACTTTGTAGTTTTGGTGAGCGGCAGCAAGGGTAATTACATCATGCGCGACCCATACATAGAAAACGGCGACAATATTCTATTTGCAGATCACTATTCCCTAAGGAGCGTCTTTGCGGTAACCAAGGTACAAATAAGCTGATTTCCCATTTAAGACTATATATGCTATACTCTGTCAAATGGGTTTGCAGACGCTGATAAACAATGTGACATCCACCGCTGCTACCATAATTGGTCCGGCCAAAACTATTCTCGTGTCTGTAACTCAGATCATCGTACAGATATTGCAATACATTGTTTACCTTCTTAATTTACTGATATCTAAGCTATAGCAAGATACCTACAAATAACAAAACAGTCCTCCAAGAGGGGACTGTTTTTAGTATGGTATGATAAACCAATGTTCACTCCTATAAGGAAAGTAAACGGGATATCTTATGAAAGAATAGCTGTTAAGACACATCTGATAAGATTCGGGGAAAATCTTATAGGACTCCTCAAAAAATATGTTTCACCTGTTTTGAAGCCGGGGGATTGGTTAGCACTTTCTGAAAAAGTTGTGTCGGTAACGCAAAACAATATCCGCCATATTTCGACTGTAAAAGTTAGTTGGCTAGCCAAATTGATTGTGAGGGGAGTGAAGAAATACCCCGATGACAAAGGATGGGACAATCCTGAGAAAATGCAGGTAGCAATAGAAATGGCTGGTTATCCAAGAGCTATCCTAGCAATGTTGCTCGGCGGCATCGGGAAGGTGTTCCATATCCGTGGCATCTTCTGGACTGTCTTAGGGCACCGCGCTGGAGAACTTGATGGCTTCAATCCAGTGGTTCTTCAACCGTATCGAGAAAACGTCGCTCTACCGCCATCGCATCCAAGAGAAATGTGCGAAAGGATTGAACGAGAATTGGGCGCACCGGCAGTGATCATAGACGGCAATAACATCAATGTTAAAGTCATCGCGATGAGCCACGGCATGCCAGTAAACACTAAGTTCGCTAGATTGGTGCTCTTGGACAATCCCATGGGGCAGGAAGATGAACTAACCCCCTTCATAATTGTGCGTAAGAAAGATTAATGATAATCACCTGGGCCGGCGTAAAGCCTATTTTTGCCATTCTCAGTTTGATCACCACCTTATGGGCTGTACTCCCGTATCTACGCGACATATTTCTCAAAAAGACGAAGCCCCATGCTTACACTTGGTTGATCTGGACCATAACCCAAGGCACTGCCGCCGCTGGATTGATATATGGCAAGGGAGGATGGGGAGGCTTAGAACTGGTTGTTGGTACGGCATTGGTATTCATAATATTTCTTCTGTCTCTAAAATATGGCACACGCAGTATAACTAAAAGTGACACCGTGGTGCTCATATTCGCGCTGCTAGCGATTGTAATATGGTGGCAATTACATAACCCGTTCCTTGCCGTGATCATGGTGTCAGCCATAGATTTTGCCGGCTATATACCAAGTTTCAGAAAAACATTTTATGAACCATGGACCGAGACACCATCTTCTTGGGCAATATTCTCGTTGGGCAATATTTTAAACATACTTGCTCTCAGCCAATATAATTTCCTGACGCTTACTTATCTTATTACGATTATTATTGCTAACGCAGTACTCTTGGCGGTCTGTCTTATAAGGAGACAAGTTGTACTCCCTGACGCACCTACTAAATAGGGGACTTATCTCAACAACCCATTCGGATTTTATATTTACGAAACTCCACGCAGATCTTTTCAGTTCAATTTACTTTTTCAGAATGTTATGTTGAGCTAACGTTGCTCATCCACATCGGCACGCCTCGCTGACTCTGCTAGAATAGCTACAGGGGAGCAGGTTAAGAACCTAATATCAATCGTCGTATAATGGCTTTTATACGGCAAATTGCCCAAAAGAAAGCCACTTCTACTCCCCCCTAGGACAACTTAACACGAATATATGCCATCCCGACCTGAAAAGGTCGGGTTTCTTGGTTTAGAAAGGAAAAAACAATAAGATGGATCGCAACAAAGTCAAGCAGCTAATCGGAGGGCTTACCTTCCTAGCTGCCTTTTTAATTCTTTCGTACGGTCTGCTGGTCGAGTTGGCAATTCTTAACGCAAGATGGTCTGTAAGATAAAGGAAAAGTCCAACCTGTGCATCCACGGCTATACCTATGGATATTGCCCAGGGGGGTGCACGCAGTTCGTCGATACAAGGGAATATCTCAAAGAAAAGCGCCGAGAGTTCCTGAAGTTATGGGGTCCCAAAGACTGGACTGACCCTATGACCAAAAAAACAATTTGTCTCAGATTAGTTAATTACGACAGATTGATCCGGATGGCGCCAGGAGTCGAAGCAAATTAACAACGGTCTCAATCGGGAGGGATGCGATCCCCCTCTAAGCGCTTCATAAGAGTGCCGGGAAGACTAGGAAGTTTAATCGGAGACGGTTGGCTTCCTCTCTCCCGATTACCAAGATTAAAAGCAAATGAAAACATACACATACGAACCAACAAAACATCCTAGGCTCTTTCGCGTGGTAGACCGCGAGGGGAATTGGGAAAGGTATTTCCTGACCGACCTTGTACCTGAAAAGGGCCGAGAAATATCGACCATGGGCGGAGTTTATCTTCGTGGCGTTACTACCATCCTTGATAAGGGATACGCCAAAGGAGAAGGTCTGTTACGCTTTCTGTCGCAGCATACCGAATCGGAAAGAGATGAGATCCTAAAGTCGGCTGGCGAGAGAGGTGACAAAGTTCACCGCGCTATTGCCATGCTCAGCGAAGGCTTAGGAACTCTCAACAAAACCGATGGGGTCTATAACCGTGAGATCAAAGAATACGAACCCTTGAGCAATGAGGAATGGGATTGTCTATTGGCTTTTGAGAGTTTTTGGAGAAGGCACGAACCGATAGTGTTGCAATCAGAAGCACCACTCTATTCGTTGGAAGGAGGGTACGCTGGGACAGCCGATAAGATTTGGATCTTAACGAAAGCCTGTGATGTCAAGATGTGCCCTTGCAAGGACTGGATAAACCTCATCGGTCTGAACGATTACAAGACCAGTTCTGGTATTTACCCGAGCTACTGGGCTCAAGTCGGAGCCTACGCTAAAGCTGAGAACATCAAAGAGTATCTCCCAACGGGCAGAGTGATTGACTACACCTCGATCCTGCGGCTTGGCACAAACCACAAAACAACGGGAGGTTATGAGTTTCGGGTCAGCAACAGGCTCGGGGCTCAATATGAGTTGTTTGGGGCAGCCAAGACGATAGCCAACTATGAGAGCAATGAGTTCGATCCCTCCAAAGAGGTTCAAGAAATTCCTGATTCAATCACCATTGAATTGAAAAAGATGCCGGAGTCCGTCGAAACTCCCAAAGTCGAAAAGAAAAATGGAAAAGGTAAAAGAAATCAACCAAAAGCTGGGCGTAGTGCCAAAGCTAAGGCTGGGCACGCAGCAACCAGCCAAAAGTAAGGACGGCAAGATCTACAACGCCATTGTTCCTAATGGTCCGCATCGATTAAAGTTTTTGGACGAACCAGTCGTCATTATAGCTAACATCAACGGTAAACCTGGGAAGGTCTTGAAATTCACAGTCGAAGAGAACGGCCAGAAGTTTCGTTGGATAGTAAAAATACTAAACGCCGAGGGACAGCCCAATTATCTATTGGAACATCTTGAGCCTGTTATGGTCGGCGAGGAAAGAATAGTGGAGATGAAAAACAAGGGCGCTCGCAAGTTCATCGAGATCAGGAAGGTTGGAGAGGAATCAGCCTCGGAGGATGAAACCGATGAGATAGTCGATTACAAGGAGGATGAGGGATTGTCCGAAGACGAACTCAACGAGATGAGTCGCAGGGCCAAAGAAGATCTGAAAGAATGAAAGCCTATCTCATACAAATTGAAGTGCGTCTTTCCTCCAAATCATATTTTCAGACACTGGGAGAGTCGCGACAGAATTGCAGCTCAGCGGAGACCGCCTCCAGTAGGGCTTTGAGAGAACTCAGACATGAATTGAAAGGTCGGAGGATAGCCGAGTACAAGATCCATATCACCAAGTGCTAGTTATCTGACTGGGGCGTCCGGGCCAGATTAAGATCAACACTCCAAGTATCTCGATCTCATCGGCGTCTTGGTCAAGGAGAATAAGCAAAAGGGGAAGCGATGTACTACATAAATATATCAAACGGTCTGCTTAAAGATTCCCACCGTACAAGGATGGGAGAGGCTATTTGGGAGTTCATGTGGTTATTGGATCGTATGACTAGCGAGAGCGAGGATGGCATAGGGAAAGTCTTGGGGGGCAGGCCGATAAAGATTGATGAAATAGCCTGTGGATTTCCTGTGCATAGGACAACGGTGATCCGCAATCTCAAACGCTTGGAGAATGAAGGATACATCAACGTTATTCGGGCTCCTTACGGATTAGTGATAACTGTGAATAAAGCCAAGAAAAAGCTAGTGAGAGATGTTGCGAGTTTGCACAGAGATATAGCGGATACGCAACATCTAATTAGATATAGCAAAGACGCAACATCTAATAATACTAAACACTACTTAACAAAGACTAAACAGTCGGCACGCCCTGCGGGCGTCGATGTTAAACCCCTTGAAGGCGTAAGAGGGGGAGGATTAAGGCATATATGAACCAAATGCCCGAAAAATACGTTACGGGCAGTTAACAAAACTCTAGGCGGTTCGTCGATGCCGATTAATCAAGAATCAAAAGTCAAAAAACAAAATGAACAAAAACGACATAAACAACAACTGGGTAGAAATAGGATACAAGCAAATCCCCCAAAAGGTTTTCGACAAATACGGAGTCAAGCCGTTCGAGATAATGAAACGGAAGATGCGCAAAAAAGAGGGTCAAGTCTGGAACCTCATCTCTTACAATGACGCCAAAGAAGAAGCCGAGCGACGGGGCTGCCGTCTTCCCTCCGTTCAGGAGATGCTGGTACTGCTCGAATGGTACAAGCACGAGAAGGGGAACAAGGCGAATATCAGAGACAATCAATTTCTGGGCATAGAGGAGCTTTCATATAAGGAGTTTGTCTATCTGGAATGGGTGGAAGGACTAATTCCGTACCTTCGCGGTGGCGATTGGGGTAATGGCTCGGGTGGTGGGCCGTTCACGTTGAACCTGGATTGGGGCGCGGGCACTACGAGCACCTATGTGGGTTTCCGCTGTGCCCGCAGCCGTAGAAATCCGAAATAAAACGAAGATGGAGCTTAAATTGACCCAACACGACATAATCAGGAACTACCTCGACGGGAAGGGATGGGTGTACGAGTACAAAATCCGAGGGCTGGACACCGAGTGGGGCTTCATCGGGGCCAGAGGGGACAGGGACGTAAGGCAGATGATAAGGAACGGGGAACTGGAAGCCTCCTTTAACGGCAAATACCGAATAGTCAGATTGAAAAGGTCGCCGAGTCCAAGAGAACTAGCGGATGAACTCAACCAAGAAATTGAGGAGAAAGGCGGACAGGTTGTGGCAGATAAAATGCCAAGCCCTATCAAAGAGGTGTCTGGTATGCGGACGGCCGACGCAGGTATGCCATCACTTTTTCCCGAAGAGCATAGCGGCATCTCTTCGCTACGACATTTCTAACGGCGTTCCGTTATGCAACGTTTGCCATTTCAAGCTGCACAACGGAGACCCCACCGTGGGGGCGAAGATACTGGAATTGAGGGGAGCAAAATGGCTGGAGGGATTGGAAGAGCGGCGCAAGGGGAAGGTCAGACCGACGGTGGGATATTTCGAGAAAGTCATCGCCGACCTGTCTAACGAGACTGACGAGAAACAAAGAAAGGACAAAGAAAAATGAAACAAAAAATGAAGAGGCTCACGGTGTGGGTAACGACGGAGAATCTGAAGCAGCTCGCCAAACTCGCCAGGGAGTCCAACAAGTCTCGGGTAATCAGGGGTTTAATCGTAAAGGCCGCAGGTGGGGGTTCCCAGTCGGAAAAGGTACGGTAAAGACAAAAACAAAAGAGATGGACGATAATAAATTAGAAAAATGAGGCAAATTAAATCAGCATTGGGAGAAGTATTGAAACTCCTCAACAAGTCCTATAAAGATCAGGAAATCCGTGTTTGCGACAACTGTGGAGTCCCATTGATATGGACTTTTTGTTGGGCGTATCGCGAGAGATACTGTCTCAACTGTGGGATAAGTGGCGCAATGCTGGGGACTGGCGAAGATGTGGAATTAACCAGCGAATTGAAGTATGAGGCAAGGGTGATAGATGACATCTGGAAAGCAATCTACAAAAATCTAGTGCCGCGTTCATCTTACAAACGGAATGGATGTAAGAAGTGTGAGGGAGAAGATCATAACAAACACCTCTCAAGGTCCGAAATTTTTAGAGATAAAACAGCGACGGAAATTCTCAAAAAATTAGCGGAGGGCTTCACCGTTAAAAGAGAAATTTTAGAAAGAGGATTATATCAGGGACAAGTTTAGGAACTGTCCGGAAAACATAATTAAGCCGAAAGGATGGTAAAAACCGTTTACGGCATGAAATCTAAAATGACCGACCAAGAGTTCAAGGAAAAATGTGAGAAACATAGGGAAAAGCTTAAGGTGCTATTGAACTCCGGCTTCTTTGAGCTCAAAAATACCAAGGTCGAGGTGAACTTCGGGCCAAAGGGAGAGATAGGGGATTGGTCTATTGTCCGGCAGAGTGTGTACAAACGACCATGAATATGCTATAATACTCAAAACTGAATAAGTAAAAGTCCCAAGCGATAATAAGCCGGACATCTCGCAATGAGGTGGCCGGTATTTCATTTTTATGGGAGCACCAAAGGGAAATCAATACGCAAAAGGAAATAAGGGAGGGCGCCCTCCGAAAGTAGAGCCGCAAAATCTTCCCGCGTTCGGTGAAGAACTGGTGTCATGGGCAACTCGGAAATACCAGACGCTTCTTTCGGCGCCCGACAAGGAGGCAAAAATGCCCTTCTTCATCAAGACGTTCTGTCGGGAGTATAAAATATCGGAAGACACGCTCCAAGCGTACAGGGAGGCAAATAAAGAGTTTTCCGCCTCGTATAAGCAGGCAAGACAGATTATTGCTGAAGCACTCATGGTTGGAGCACTCAAGGGATGGTGGCATCCGACCGCTTTTATCTTCATCGCCAAGAATGAAACCGAAATGAGAGATAACTCGTCGGTTGATCTCACATCGGGCGGAGAAAAGATTACGGTCAACCTGGTCGAATTCAAAAGATGAAACTCTCGGTTTTAATCTGTTCTTTGTCTTCACGAGGCGAGCATCTCGCCAAGTTGCTTTCGATCTTGTTTCCCCAAATTCAGGAGGAGACTGAAATTATCGTTTCCATTGACGACGGAGGACAAAAAATAGGTGTCAAACGCAATAGGTTGATGGCATCGGCACTGGGCCAGTATGTCTGTTTTATCGATGACGATGACGAGGTGAGCGACGACTATATTGCCCAGATTATGACCGGCATCGAATCCGGTGCCGACCACGTGGCAATAGGCGGCATTATGACGACGAATGGCAGAGAACCACACGAATTCAGAAGCTCGAAGGATTATGTCTGGCATGAAAAAGACGGCGTCTATTATCGCGGCGTCCAGCATCTGGGAGTGATTAAGCGTGATCTGGTACTTCAATGTCCCTTCCCTCCGATCAGTTTCGGGGAAGACCGCGAATTCAGCGAGAGGGTAACGCCGCTAATCAAGACAGAGTACCAAATCCAAAAGCCGATTTACTTCTATCGATACCGGAACCCGAAATGCTGAGTGTCATAATGCCGGTCTATAATCACGTTCTCTACACCTATCGGGCCGTAGAGTCGCTCCTTGAACACACTGCTGCGCCAGCTAGGCTCATTATGATTGACGATGGCTCGACCGATGATACGCATGATTACGCTATGGAACTTTCGGATCGGCTGAAAGAGAGATTTTATTATGGCCGAAACCAAAAGAATGAGGGTGTCCACTACAGCTGGAATGCAGGACTACGCGCCGCTTTCGACCAGAATTCAGATTATATCGCCATTGTGAATAACGATGTCCTCTTCACAAAGAACTGGGATTCGCCCCTCATCAATGCCCTAAAAACGAAGAAGCTTGTGAGTCCATATCATACGGATGGCTCATTGCCGGATGATTGGCCGTCCGGGAGCCGCAGGATTGCGAACCAGGGTAACTTGCCGATTCTGGGCGCTTGTTTCATGGCACAAACGCAGACATTCAGGGATGTGGGCTTTTTCCCCGAACAAATGCGGTACTACTTCGGAGACAACTGGCTGGTGCGACAGGTCGGGGAACAGCAATGTACCCAGGTGCCCGAAAGCTACATCCATCACTATTTCTCGAAAACAACGAGTGAACTTCAGAATGATTTTTGGTTCAAAAAAGACCAAGAAGAATACTTGCGGCTATGACAATTCAATTCCCCACCCAAGAATTTATCGACTCTATACGACCTTACCAATCCGAGTACCTTTCGTCTCCCCAGAAGAATAACGTGCTTATGTGGCACAGAGGCAGCCGCAAGACCACGACACTGCTCCAAAAATTGCTTATTTCAGCGCATCGCGAGGTTGGTCTCTACTGGTATATCGGGCCCTATCTTACCCAGGCGCGATCGACGATATGGACAGACCCAGCAACGCATATTTTCCGATGGATACCATCGGACTATCTGAAGCGGTTACGCGTCAATAACAGCGAGATGTCGATAACATTCCCGAACGGAAGCGTCTTGCAGGCCAAGGGAATGGACAATCCGAATGGACTCCGTGGCCCTAAACCGAAGGGGGTTGTGCTCGACGAATACGGTGAAATGGCGAAGCGGTGGGGCAGCGAACCTCGTGAAGCCATCATTGAGCCGTCCATGCTCTCGTCGGGGGGCTGGACTGACTACGCGGGGACGCCGAAAGGAAACAATGATCTTGCGCACCTTTTACGGCGGCAGGATTATTTCGCGTCTCTCAAAACAGTCGAAGATACGGGTGTGTATTTGCCGGAGCAGATTGAGGAATTGAAGCGGAATGCCGTCAATATAGATTTCTTTTGGCAAGAATACTACTGCAAAATCATCGAGGGAGCCTCAAGCGTTTTCAAAGACATCGAGAATGCCGTCTCGGGAGAACTGGAGAAGCCGCAGAGTGGCGAGGAGTATCTTTTTGGAATTGATTTAGCGCGGAGTTTTGACGCGACTGTCCTCGTCGGTTTCAAAATATCCACCAATCATCTCGTGTACTACGAGAGGATAAAAGATAGAACGTGGGAAGCGCAGAAAAACCTCATCGCCGGTACGCTCGCTTCGTACCATGGCGCGCGGGCTATTGTTGACGCAACGGGTGTGGGCGATAGTTTCACAGAAGAGTTGATGAGGATGGGACTCAATATCATGCCTCTTAAGATCGCCAATAACCTCATTAAGCGGAATCTGGTCGAAAAACTCGGTTCTTACCTTGAAAACAGATACATCACCATTCCCAGCATTCAAGAAATGATTGACGAATTGAAAAATTACGAGTATGTGCTTACGGCAAGTAACAATATCGTTTACTCGGCCCCATCCGGCAAGCACGACGATGTCGTAATGGCGTTGGCGCTGGCAGTTTCAGCTCTCAATCCCACGCCTTTCGTTGTTTCCCAAAATGCTTTTGTTCCGCCGGTTACTATCGACCCCAGAACGGGTTATATTGTATGAACGAAGAACTACGTTGCAAATTATGCGGTAAATTGTTGGGCAAGGGATTGCAGTTAGGGGGCATTGTAGCCATCAAGTGCCATCGGTGCGGTACCATCACGGAGTTCGGGAATAAAATCGTCCACTATATCGTTCGTACCGAAGCGGGCGAGGAGTTAGGGCTCTTGACACTGAAAAATAAAAAGATATAATGACAATATAAAATAATAAGTTTTGAGTGCCTTTGAGCGCCAGAAGTGGCGCTTTTTTTGTTGTATGAAAAAACCATCGGCACAAGAAATACTCAATCAATTTCGCATCGAGAAACAGGCAGCCTCGAAGACTCGGCAGTCGAAGATGTCCCATTGGCTCCAAAATGAGGAGCTTCACAATGGCGTTATTCAGCGAACTCTTTTGACGAAATCAAATCTTCATGTCCCGAAAGTGTTTGAGGGGGTACAAGATATGGCGTCCCGTCTCGGGGAGTTACCGACTATCGAATACGACACAAAGCCGGAAGGCGATGAAAATGCAGCAGATCTCATGAAGCATCTGTTCTTGTATGACGGCAGGAAATCAGATTTGGAACACTTATGGGAACTGTCAAAAATCGAAGCGGGTCTCTATGGGCGTCCCATTTACAAACTGTTTCCATCACCGAACGGCGTCGCTTTCCAGCTTATCGATACGATGAGTTTTCTCATTTCTCCGCTTTCGCCGACGATAGATTCCGCGCTTTATTGCGGTCAGCAATTCATCTATAAGACGGCAGCGCAGCTGATGGAGGAGGCCGAAGAATACGGTTACGACAAGAAAGAGGTGATGAAGGCTCGCAAAGCCGTGGCCGAAACCATCTCATCGGAAAATCCGGAAGTGAGCCAGCGCAACCTGCGGCTTGCCTATCTCGGTTTTGACAATGTGAACCTCGCAGGAGCGAAAGTCATCGAACTCACGGAATGGTACACGCATCTTGTGAACGAAAAGGGGTTGCCGGAAAAATATCTTCTCACCGTCGCGAACGACCAGTTCCTGCTTCGCGCCATTCCGATAACTGAAGCGGGGTTTGAGGATAAATTCCCGTTTATTTCGCGGGCGCTTTTCCCGCGTCTCGTCTCGTTCTGGGTTCCGTCAGTCGCGGATATCTATCGCGATCCGAACTTGGCGATGGATGTGATTATGAATCAGAACATCGACAATAATACCTACCGCAATTTCGGGATGCTCTTTGTCGATTCGGCCAGCGGTCTCAAGCAATCCGCTGTCGTTCCGCGCCCCCTCGGCGTTGTACCGATCAATGTCGGAGCGAAATCGGTTAAGGACGCCGTGCTGCCATATAATCCGCCGGATATTTCGCAATCTACCGCCTTATCCAGCCAGATTGAAACGCTCTCTGACAATGCGGCCGGTCTCGGTTTCGTGCTTCCCATGGGACGGGCAAAAATGTCGGTCTCCCAATTAAACCTCGAAATGTCGCTCATTGAACAGCGATTAAGCACGTCAAAGATGAACCTCATCGCGATGGCAAAGGATATGGGCCAGATGTACGCCGATCTCATCAAGAAGAACCTTACGACTCCCCGGGCAGTCAAAACCTTCGGCATGAAAGACCTCACTATCTCAGGAGTTACGAAAGCGAACTTTAAGGGCGTTGACTTCATTGCAAAGGCGACTGCGAAGGAGAATGTCCAGCAAAACAAGGCGCTCTGGCAGAAATCAATTCAGGCTCTCTTCGCGATGTTCAAGGACGACCAGAACATCCCCAATCAGCGCTATCTCCGCGAACTCACGGCAGAAGAATTCGGCCTCACGCCGACGCAAATTGATAAATTGATGACTCGAAATGAGCAACCCGCGCCTTCCTCGGTCCCCGCGCCTGCGGGAACGCCTGCGCCAGCGGTTCCGGGCGGCAAACCAGCGCAAATACCGACCATGCCGAATAACCCGCAAATGGGACAAGTCCAAGAGGCCGCACAAATAGCCGCACGACCATGAACAAAATCATTGAACTCTTTGGGAAACGGCATCAATACGATGAACCGACACAGGCGATCATCGAGAGCTGGCATAAGACATCCCTCGAAATTGACGCCTTGAATGCGATGAAACTCACAGATGGTTGGAAGCTTCTTGAACGGAAAATGCGCGAGGAATTGAAAATCAGAATTCGGGAGATGTTGACTTCGGAGATGGACGAAAGACAACGGCAGAAAGTCAAAGGAAATATTGAAACGTTATTGCAGGTTCTCGGGGTGGTCGATACCCGAAACAACCAGGCAATTTTAGAGGAAGAAGTCGAAAAATTCATAGGCGAAGCATAACCAAAATTAAGCCCGCAAAAATTAAAAAACAATGGAAGATAAAAACAAGGACGTAGATTTGGAGAATTTCTTCAAATCAGACGAAAAGGTTCCAGCGGCGGGGGCGTCCGACCAGAAAAAGGAACCGGCAAAACCGAACGTCGGTGAAGACGTAAAAACACCGGAAGAAAAGGCGGCGAGCGAACGCGAGAATGCCAGAGTCAGGGATTTAGTCGATGCCGTAAAAAGCAGAGACGAAATCATCGCTCAATTGGTTCAAAATAAAAAGTCGAAAACAGGCAGCGATTCTCCCGTTACGGCGGATGATGTCGAATCATTCCTCGGTAACGTAGAGGACGAACCAACTCGGAAACTTTTGAAGGACTACGGCGATGTCTTAAGAAAGACCATCGTCAAGGAGTTCACTCCTCAAGTCCAAAAAGTGAAAGAGATGGAATTCGAGAAAGAATTTGACGCGATGGCGTCGCGATTCCCGCAACTGGAGGCGTTTCGGGATGAAGCCTTAAGATCATTTAAGGCGAATCCCAACGCGTCGGCGAAAAGCGTCGTTGGGGAGATGGTTCTTGAACAGAACCTATCGAAACCGAAGCCCATCGAAAAAACAGGAGGAGCGGCGAGACGTGAACAAATCGATCTCAATTCCGCCTCAAAGGAAGAATTATACGAACTGCTTGAAAGTATGAAGGAATAAAGAAAGAATGACTAATTTCGCAGTAATTGATGTGGGGCAGAAGGTAGTTGCAAAAGAACTTATTGAAATTCTGAAGCAGAACCTCGTGTTTTATAAACTCGGGAAGATGCAGAAAGTTAATAAGGGCGCGAACTCCAAAACCGCTATTTTCAGGGGTTTTGCGAAGCAGGCGCTTGCAACGACCCCTTTGACTGAGGGGACTGTTCCGACGGGGCATGACTTAAGCATGAGTTACGTTAGCGTGACGCTCGCCCAGTACGGGGATTTCACAAAAATCTCTGACTTGGCGGAGTTCCTATACGACCGCTCTATGGTCAAGGATGCTTCGGAAGTCCTTGCAATTCAGGCACAGGAAACGATAGACAATCTCATCATGAGCACAGTCGCGGCTGGCACGAACGTCGTTTATGGCGACGGTTCTGTCGCGGCTCGCGCGAATGTGTTATCCACTATGACGCTTACGACGATACTCGTAAGGAGAGCTGTACGTTTCTTGGAGCGGGGCAACGTGAAGAAATTCACATCTCCGGTCGGTTTAATCAACAAGGCATACGCCTTGGTTGCTCATCCCGATACCTTGAATGACTTGCGTGCGGACACGGCTTTCGTGAACGCGGTCAACTACTCTTCCCCCGATCCGTCGAACCAGAATCGCGGTGACTTGTTCACTGGCGAGGTGGGTTACTGGATGGGAGCAAGGATAGTTTCATCGACAGCGGCTCCCCTTTGGGCGGCTGCTGGTGGCGGTTCTCCAGCGGCGACGGTCTATGGTGTTCTCGTCTTTGGCGAGGGCGCTTATGCGGTCTCCGAATTGGAGGGCGGCCTTGAGACATACATCCACACTGGCGGTGTCCAAGATACATCCAACCCCTTGGAGCAATACTCCACCGTAGGCTGGAAGTGGATTGGCGCATCGGCCATCTTGGATAACAATCGTCTCATCCGACTCGAAGTCGGCGCTACGCTTTCCGGCTCAACGGCCTAAAGGTAGTAGCTAATCCTCTCGCTCCCTCGGTCGCAAACATTGGCCGAGGGACGGAGGGAAAATCTGGAAAATCCTATGCCACTCACCAAAGCAAGAAAAAAGGAAGTCCAAAAAACCATCTCCCAAAATATCAGGGAGTTCCATACCGGAAAGACATACGCTCGCACCAAACGAAAATTTGGGTCGAGGCGGGCGAATAAACAGGCGATAGCGGCCGCCATTAAAGCCGCAAAAGGGTATTAGATATCCAAAAATAACTAATAAAACATGCAAAACGAACAAAACGAACAAAACGAATACAAGTTGTCGGTTCTCAGGTCTTTTGGGAGCGAGCAATTCTCAATAACAGCGACGCTCAACTGCGAGAAGGACAAGGCGCAAAAAGAAATTGCCGAGTCGTTTGATCAGATGAATAAGCTCATTGAGGACTCGTTCTACAAAGTCTCGGAAAGAACCGATCGGGAACGTGAATTTTCGGTCAAGAAGATTAACGCTCGTAAAGAAGAAATAAAAGCGGCGTTCATAAAGGAGGGCAAAACCGAGAAGCAGGCTCAATATGAGGTCGATAAAATCTTCAAACAATAATATGGCAAGAACAATCAACGATGCTTCCGAGTCCAAAAACACGGAAGGAATAAAAACGAAGAAGGTGAGACTTTACATCGACCCAAAAGAGACCGATGGGGGTCTTACCACTAACGGGAAACGTCTCGTCGGATACGTCGAACTCGACGAGAAAGAAGCGGAGGATATTTTCCGCCGCCTCGCAGAATACAGGGAAGTGAAGCAACGGCTCCATGACCCAAGTGCAAAGGTAACAATAAAGAATTCGTATGTCATAGAACAGCTTTATCTCGCAGATCCCGCTACTAACAGGAACAAACCAGGGTGGCGTGATGAATATGGGATGCTTGATCCCTGGCAATGGGAGAAACTCCCGAAAGAGTTCCAAGAGGAACTAAAACAGAGACGGAATGCACTCTATGGCATCTAATAAAATGCAACAACAAAACTATATGTCCTTCATGAAAAAGATGATGAAGGGCGGAATGTCGATGACTCAGGCCGCCAAGGAATGGCGCTCGTCCAAGCATCCGACAAAAGGATCGAAGATGGTGTGGGATAAAAAGGATAAGAGGATGGAAACGCCCACGCAAATGAGGAGCGAGGGAGAAAAAGTCCCCAGCTACAAAAAAGGAGGAAAAGTAAGAAAGACTGGATTAGCACTCCTTCATAAAGGGGAACACGTCATCCCGAAAGGCAAGTCAAGGAAGTCGTCCTCCAAGATAATGCAGAAGCACCCGGGCGGCACGTCGACAATCAAAACCTCAACCAGGAAAAAATCGGCGACGATTGTCCAGAAGAACAGGCAGGGCGGCCAGAAATACCGCTTCCCAATGCCGGATAAGGCGCACGCTCGCGCTGCTTTGGCTGATCTCCCGAAAGCTCAAGGGTTGTCGTCGAAACAAAAGACGACCATCCGTTCCCGCGCCGAAAGGATGCTCGGAAACAAAGACAGAATTAAAAGGTCGCTCAGAAAGACTATGGGATATGCTTAGTTCTATCGCTCAAGTCCATTCTTACCAGAACGTCGAGTGGCGACTTACAGACAAAGACGGCAAGCCGAAAAAGCTTTTCCAGGACAATAGGTTATTCACCTATTTAATGAAAAAAGGGATTGTCTCTCCCTTCTTCCCGAAAATCCCGTTTCTCCTTGGCCGATGGTCCGATAAAAAGGTCGTGAGAAATCTTGTCACGAACGCCGGATTCGCGCTGAACGCGGGTCTCCTATGCGGTTCGGGTTCACCAGCAGCGGTTACATATATCGCTCTCGGAACGGGAACAACTGCGGCGGCGGTTACCGATACTGCACTCCAGACGGAAATAGCGACTGGGGGTTTAGCGCGCGCGTCCGCTACCGTTTCGCTCATAACGACATCTGTCGCGAATGACACGGCGCAGTTGTTCCATACCTTTTCGGCGACCGCTTCCTTTGCGTTAACCGAGAGCGGAATCCTGAACGCCGCAGCAAGCGGGACGCTATTCGCTCATCAGGTATTCTCCGTGGTCAATGTGAATAACGGCGACAACCTACAGATCACGTGGAAAATCCAAGAACATTAATCCTATGTCGGAATTGACGACAATCTTGACACAGGCGACTCCGCTGGGGGTGGTTGCCCTCTCGTTGTTTATCATTCTTCAACTCGTGCGGCAGAAGAAGGAGATAACCAATCTGCGGGATAACCACCTCCATGAGGTCAAGGATGGAATGGAAAGAATAGAGGTGATCCTTAACCGGCAAACCGAGATGCTCCAGAACATCTATACGGGCATAGAGATTCTGAAGATCAAACTAAACGGTCGTGACAAATAAAAACAAATGGCAACAGCAAAAGTATCATACGGAACGTCAACTGACATAACTCCGGCGGGACTCCAATCGCTCGCAAACGGTTCCGGTGTCGCGACGGCGGCACAATCTAACACCACTACTTTAGCGCAGGATTATCTTATTGAGCTAAAGATAGTGGGAACAGCGGCAGCGGCGGCCTATCTCGATGTCTATGTTCTCACCTCCCAAGGGGGGACGAACTACGACACCTATCAATCGGCGAAATACCTCGGCAAGATTTTTCTCACTGCAACGCCTCAACAGACGCAATTCTCGATTGTCTCGGACGGCTCGTTCTTCGAGTGTCCGCAGAATTTCGAGATATATGTCGTGAACAACACGGGGGCTGCCCTTGCCGCTTCTGGAAACTCGATTAAGGTAACGGCCGTTAATATTACGATCGCCTAGCATGAAGTTTAAGCGCGGCGCATTACAACCCGACCCGTCCCTGGCTGGACTGTGGCATCTTGACGGCAACTCAAAAGACTCCTCGGGACGCGGGAACAACGGCACCGATACCTCTGTTACTTACGGGACGGCCTACGGGAAATTCGGGCAGGGAGCTTATTACAATGGTTCTGCCAACACTGCCGTTACTGAAAATTCCTCGCTGGCTTTGAGCAACATAACGGTCAATGCGTGGTCGCTTTCCACTGCAAGTGCATATACGCCTCTCTTGCGAAGAGGTAAAGCCGTCACTTTTTCTCATGGATACGCGCTCAATATTGGAGCAGTGGTATCGAACAAATACCAAGTATACCTAGGTACGGGAGTAGACAACAATCTCCCGACGACCCAATCTGCCGATGGCAAGTGGCATATGATTACCATGACCTACGATGGCACGACGCTCAAGGCCTATGTGGATGGAGTATTGAATGCCACTTCGACCATAAGCACACCTATATCCTACGCAAGCGGGGAATCTCTGACGATAGGCGCAGACTTCGTGAATTCCCCCGCTTATTACTATAACGGCGATTTGGACGACGTGAGTATTTTTAGCCGCGCTCTCTCGGCTCCCGAAATCGCGCAGATGTATACCGCTGGAATGACCAAGCACACGACGGGAACGAATTTTGCGAGGAGAGTACTTGCATTTTTAGCGATTACCATCAATTTTTCGGAGGCAATCAATAACTCGGATACTTTGCTGAGGGGAATATACAAAACATTCACCGAAGCAATCACTAATACAGATACATTTCAATCTCTTAAAGTTCTATTCACGCAATTCATGGAAGCCGTGCAGAGCACCGATACTCTTTTAAGAACCATCGGTAAAAACTTTTCGGAGGCAATCACAAATAGCGATATTCTTCTCAGGGGCATTTTCAAAAGTTTTTCGGAGGCGGTAACGAACAGCGACACCTTCTCGCAGCTAAGGATATTTGCCATCAATTTTATCGAGATGGTTCAAAATACGGACTGGCTTTTCTTGAACGGGCAACTAGTAGACAGGTGGATACGCCGCGTGAAGGGGGCAGTAAGCTGGGCAAAACGGACAATGGGGTCGATTGTCTAGACAAACAGAAATAAACCAAAACCATAAACCCATGAACTATCAGGAGATGGAAGATCAGGTGAACCAGAATATGGAGGATATCCAATCCATGCAGGAGGCGTTCGACGAATCGAACCTTGTGGGAGGGGTCGGGGGACTCTCGTTGCCGTTAGACCCTAATGTAGCCCAGATTATGGACGACGAAACCGTCTCATATTTCTCGGACAAAATCGGCTCAGCGACGCTTGTCGCGGGGACGATTACTGTGAACAATCCGTATGTTCAATCCACCTCTATCATTATTTTGAGCAGGAAAACCATAGGGGGAACGGCTGGATATTTGAGCCTCGGGGCTGTTATAGCTGGAATCTCCTTCGTCATCAATTCATCGTCGGCAACAGATACGAGCGTCGTAAACTACTTGATTTTTCCATAAAATAACATATAATTGAAAAAACTAAAGAGTGCCGATGAGCGCCGAAAATGGCGCTATTTTTATTGGCACAATGCAACTAAACGATACATCGACAACACTTAACGGGATTAAGCAAGATATCTATTTCATCGGCAAAATAACCGCGAGCACTTTTACGACCGGCGACCTGAATCGCATCATCAATAAATACTACAAGCAGGCGCAGGCAGTCATTCGGGCCGTGAACGAAGACTTTTTCATGGAGATTGCGACAGCAACCCTCCTCGCGACGACAGGTGGAACATATCCGAATGAATATCTGTTTCCCGACGACTACGAAAAAATAAAACAGATACAGGTTGCTTTCACCCCCGCGATTATCACAGCGCCGGTTTCCTCGGAGTTTCAAATTCTTCACCTTGTCGGGCAAGAGTCCATTTCAGACCCGTCCGCCGCTATCACCATCCCAACAGCAATCATTTTAGATAACTCGTTCTTTCTCTACCCCGATCCGTCGCTGGGAAGCAATCTGAAACTTCCCGTTACGGGCGGTGTGAAGTGTTTCTACATCAAAAAACAGGCTGATCTTGTGAATGACGCCGATGTTCCGAATATCTTTTCCGATTATCAGGACGTCATTTCATGGGGTTCTTTGATTGATATAGCGGCACGGCTGGGCAACCAGACGCTTCTCAACGAGGCGTTGGCGATGTTCACCAAAAGAATTGCCGAAATGCGCTCACACGCGAGCCAGAGGGTCTTGGAGTTGTCATCTCCTTACACCGATAGCCAGTCGCTCGGCGGGTGGGCATATCCGCACGGCCAGAATTCGATGAGTTAATATGGCAATAAAAACACCGACGCAAAACAGAATAGTGCTCGACAATTTCAATACCATGACGCCATGGGCAAGAACCTATACCCCAAAAACGCAGTTCAGCAAAATAGTCAGCAACCTTCTCCAAACCGATTATCTCTCTAACGGCGACAAGAATCAGTATGCCGCACTCGTTCCTCCCTTCACAACAGATTCTTATTATGCTCTGGAGACGGCAAATTATTCAGATGGTAGCGCTGTCATAAAAATGATTTCCGATCCGACGCAGACCTCGGATTTCTATGCGCTCTCGAATTACGGTGCGGTCTACTGCGTCACGAAAAATCTTGGGTTGACGCCTTCTGTAAACAGACCATCTTCTAATATCATTTGGAATACTTCTGGTATTGGCGCTGACATCGCGTATTTTAATGGGAAACTTTTTGAGTCATCCCCGAGCTACGCGGGGATAGCGTATTGGGACGGCAATAATGGAACAGCATGGCAGTCACACTCTGGAGTAGCCGCGGCCGGTGCAAATTCCCTTTTGCCTTTTGGTCTGTATCTCTATGTAGGAGGTTCTAATGATAACCGGATCTTCCGCTGGGATTCATCGGGGAACCAAGTGTATCCATTTAATGGCACGGGAGGTCTCCAGCTTCCCTCATGGTTGGGAACGACAATTCTCAAGAATTACAACAATAAATATATCGCGATTGCAGCTGCTCCTCAGATTACATCGGGGTCGTCGCCCACAGAGAATTACCTTTTTCTTTGGGATGGCGCATCTACTTCATATAATTATGCAATCAAGGTGCCAGGCCAAATAGTCGGTATGGAGACAATAGGGGGATACTTGTGGTTGGCGATCTCCTTCTCTTCTCCTTCGGCTGGCGGCGAGGGGACTTCATCGGCTCTCTATGTCCTTTCGGGAATAACCCTCAAGAAAGTGTTTCAGCTTCCGGGGATCACGATGGAGCGCTTTGACAGCGGAGGAAACGCCGTAAACAAAAACTGCCTCTTCGATATTCTGGGGAACGTCGGTCTTACAACTTTGAAGGGGAAATTGGTTTATGATTTCAGCCAGAAAACGCTGTATGACTTTTATGACGATTCAAACGGGTCGACGATGTTGACAACCTTCGGGGTAAACGGGGTAGTCGCAAAGTTCTTTTTAGTTTCCTCTTCTTCTATGGTATTCCAACTTTATTACGGTGTTGTCAGTAGATTGCTTGTTACTCAGTATGGTTCGCCCTATCTGTCGACGAACTGGATTGATGCCATTGGACAACTGTCCTCAATTGAACTCTATTATGACTCTCCGCCGCCATCGGTTAACAGCTATTTCTATATTGATGTTTATTACGAGGACGAAAATCACCCCGCTACGCAATCAAAGATCCACTTGGCGCAAATAGACTCATCGAATTACCAGAATAATAAATATACTCTTATCGATGGCGCAGGCATTAACTTTAAGAGATTGCAAATTGTGGCTGGGGCTATCAATTCGGTATCCGACAACTGGATGCCGATCATCCGAAGGGTCGTCATAAACTACGAACCATCAATAATTTTATAGAAATGTTAACACCAAACCAGGTCAATACCATTTTCCAGAGCCAATACGGCAGAGTGGCAACTCCCCAAGAATACGACCAGTACAAGAACGCACCGCTTTCGACGCTCGCCAGTCTGAATCCGGCCGATATTAACGCGACGACGCCTAACGTAAATCCCGATATGTCGCCGTATGATGTTCCCGCAGTGCAAGCGGCCGGACAGAATGTCGGTCAATTGGGGACCGCCATAGACGTTGGCAACCAGGAACTGGCGAATATACCCACCGAGAAACAAGCCAACCTCGGCGTTGGCATCACTACCGCATCCCAACTCAATAACGCTATTAAAGCGGAAGAGGCGCCGATTTCCCTTGACTTGCGATCGCTGGGCAAACAGTATTCTGCGGCCCGCACAACCTATACCAGCGTCCTTTCGGCGGCCAAATCTGCCCTATCGCAGGCCAAGTCGCAGGTTTCATCGGCTCAAAGCAAAGCCCTCACGCAGGCCGGAAAGGTGATTACGCTTTTGCAGAACGGCGAACTCGACCCCACGAAGGTTGATTTGTCGGGAATTGAAAGCGCCGCCGGACTTCCGACCGGTTTCTTCGCGAGCATCACACCGAGGACGACGACGACGAAGAGTAATATCAGAAGTTTGCAGGGCGGACTCTACAATCTTGATACGGGGAAGTGGATTGTAGCGCCGACTAATGGATCGAGCGGGGCGGTAACGAGCGGAGGATTGAGTGTCAGTAAATCCGATATAGGAGCGGGCGCCACAAAACTTGATGATTCAAGAGGGAGCGACGGATATGCCAACACGGCTCTTTATACGCAGATGATGAATTACTGGACTACGCAGGGTGGATTGATTCAGGATTTTATTAAGCAGTATCCTCCCAAAAACTATCTTAATCCCGATGATTCAACCATACCTACAATTATCAAACCATATCTAAAATCTACGGCGACAGTCATTTTTCCAACCGGAACACAATAGAATGTCTTTCTGGGACAAGATGCCACAATCAAGTACTCCGAACGTTCCGGTAAAAAATTCGGGCGCTGGCTTTTGGGATAATCTTCAGAACACTCCATCGACCCCCCTAACGCCTTCTCTCGGTTCATCTTACAAACCATTTACCGGAAATGGTTATTTCCCCTCGACCGATTTTGGCAATAAATTAACCGATGTCTCGGGCCGTCCTTTCCAGGGATATACGATGAAGATACCGGCCTCTGCGATCAGTCCTATGGTAAGTGTACCGTCCATCGATGAAACCCGCGTAGCGGCTGGGTTCGATCCGACGCAACCTATGCCCTTGCAACTCCCGAAGAGTGTTCTCGAGAATTCCAGAATGAGTGAGGCGTTGAGTTCAGCAATTAAAAAGGCGATGAATGGCAACGGAACGGACGAATTGGACCACATCGTGGCCCTGGGTCTATCAGGAAGCAATGATATCTCAAATCTCCAAATCCAACCTGGTATAAGGGGAGGTGTGGCAGCCGCTTCTGATAAGCTGGAAAACTCTCTCATCTCAAAAGTAAAAAGCGGAGAAATGACGCTCTATGATGCCCAGAACGAACTCGCTCAAAGCAAAGGAAAAACACTCCCCGAAAACGCTGGTCAAAGGAGCGCCGTTGACCAATGGCTAATGGACAATCCAGACGTTTTGTACCCTCTCGCCAATCTCCAAAACACGATGACTGGCATTCCCAAAAATATCTGGGGCAATTTGGGGAACACCTGGAAAGATACTATCAGTTCGTTTACGAATGCTTATGAAGAATTAAAAACGTCAGCCGTTAATACTGTTAGCGCTTTTACATCAAAGGGAAGGCCCACATCGGAAAAAATAGGGACGACAGCGAACCTATTGGGCGCTTCGGCTAACGTCGTGTTTTCTCCGATCAGCGCAGTATTTAATGCTCTTAAAGATGTTCCGCTCGTTGGTTCTGTGTCGCAGATAGCAACCCTTCCATTTGCTATCGTGGGAACCGGCGGAGAAATTGCCGGAAAAGAAATCGTTAATGCGTTGCCCATTTCTGCGCAGGATAAAAATAATCTTCGGGATGCCGTAGGCCAGCTTGGCGCATTAGCGGCTCAAATCGCTTTAGGGTATGGAATAGAAAGGGTAACCGCCGCAGGTGTTATCAGAGACACCGCAACCGAAACGGCCGATAGGATAGCGAAAGGTGAAGATATGACGCCCCAAAAGACGCAGGACATCTTGAAGGCGAATATTGATAAGGCGAAATCAGAAACTCCGGCGACGACCATTAAACCAAATGCGCCGGAAACTCCGGCAACGAGCGCGAAGTTAAATACGGAACCCATCAAAACCTCGCCAGCAATTACAAGTGGGGGGTTTGCTAATATCGGGGAAGGCATTGAGAGCGTCAAACAAAATATTCAAAGTGTCGCTGATTACGTCAAGGAACGTTCAGCACAGCAGGCACTCGGTTCGGACATCTCCGATAACTATTATCGCTCCATCACAAACGGGAAAAAAATAGACGACATAATGTCGTCTCGTCTTCTCGACCAGGCCAACATCTCTCCTGAAGATCAAAAAGCGATTTATAACTGGATGGAGAATCCGAAAGAAGCGATCACTCCAGAACAAAAGGCGGCGTATAACTCTTATATTAAACCGCTCGTGGAGGGTTCGACGAAGATATACAACTACCTTAAAAATAAGAATATACCGATTCCCGAAGAGGATTCTCCGGAACACGCAACTCGTGTCGTGAGGGGACGGGGGTCTTTTCTTGACCGTCTTCAGAAGGGATTTACCAGCACGCGAATGGGAAGTTTACTTTCTAAGTCGGCTGGATTTCTGAAAAAGAGGACGATGATGGCCCTTGAAGATGAGGGGGGTGATAGGATTATTGTCTCTATAAAAGACGGGACGGTAACCGGATGGAATAATGGAGAAGGGTTTGATATGGGTAAATTAAAAACAGACGATTATCAGAGTCTCGCAGACAAAGAGATGAAACCGTTTCAAGATAAGCTAGATAAACTCCAAAAAGAAAAAGATATTTTGTCCGCTACGAAAGGACGTGCTGCTGCATCCCCCGTCCGCCTTGAAAACATAAACAAGCAGATAACGGAACTCGCCAACAAAATCGGGGAAATTGAGAATAAATATAATACAAACTTAAATGGCAAAGTTTTTGTGGACAGCAACGGAAAGGCGTGGAAAATAACCGATGCGACAACGAAGGAGATCGAGGCGAATACGAACGTTCGCTATTATAAGACACCGCTTGTAAGCGAACTCCAAAAATTCAACAAATTGAACCAAATCCAACGGGCGACAGACTTTCTTGAAAGTACGAGAGGGGCATTAGAGGATCAGGGAATGATAAAGAAAATCGGCTCTTATGACATTCCCGATGATTGGAAGACAAGCAACCTTCCGCAGTTTAGGGGATATTTAATGCCGAAACGAATAGCGAATGTTTTAGACAGTTTCTACAAACAGTATCAAGGTGGAGATATTGGGGCTCTTACCAAAATGAACCTCTTTTTGCGGATAACCATTTTCTTCAACCCGCTCATTCACGTTCCGAACATCCTTGTCCACTGGGTAGTAAACCGTGGTGGAGAGTGGGCATCCCCACTAGGTTATGTGCGAATGGTGAATGCCGGTGTCAGGGCGATCAGGGCCGTTCTGGCTATGAACGACGATTACGTGAAGGCTCTCAATGAGGGTGCTCCATTGCTTTTTTCTGAAACTAAGAATGCCGATCTCTATAAGGCATATCTAGCAAAAGCGTCTTATGAAATGTCGTCTGATCCTAAAATGATTGATGTACTTAAAAACGCGTTCGGTTTAGACAATCCAATGGTCCAACGTGTTCTTGATGTCATGAACCCCTACAAGATATCAGGAAAGGTAACATGGGCGGTGAACGATATAGCAACCCTCCAGGCGATTTTTGAAGAAATGGATAGGGGAAAGAGCTGGAGCGATGCGATAACCGATGTTGGGAAGCATATCCCCAATTATCGACTTCCCCCCGACCTTTTGGGCAGTAAACAGTTGATGGATGTTATCAAAAATCCTAACATCACCATGTTCTCGGCTTACCATTATGGCGCACTCCGATCTTATTTTGAGATGGTAAAATCCCTAGTTGCTGGTAAAGATATGGCTGAGAGGACTGACGCTCTTGGGAAAATAGTGATGCTCGGTATCGTAACCTACGTGATCTATCCAGAATTAGACAAACTTATTAAACAGGTTACGGGTAATAAGAACGCCTATGTGAGACGAGCTGGCGCTTCTACATTTCCCTATAACACAGAGAAATTTATAGAGGGGAAAGAGAGTTTCACGACATGGATAACGTCCGTTTTCACCCCTTCGGTATTAGCGAGTCTCCCCCTTGATGTTTCGCAGGGTTACCTCAAGTTACCGACTGCGACAGAGTTTCAGGCGAATCCAGTGGGATCAGCTGGTTCGACAGCGTTGAATCTCACGACCAACCTTATTTCTCCAGCTTCCTACGCCTCCAATCTCGTCACTGGGAAGAAAAGCGTCATGGATACTTTTCTCCAATTCGCTGGCATTTCGACTCCAGCTTCAACTGCGAGTCAGCGGGGAGTATATGACCTGATTTATAACCAGAGACCCACAATTTTGAAGCAAGCGAAGTCACTTATTGCGAGTGGTGATACGGATGGTGCGCTAAGGTTGATTGAGACCTATAATCAGGATCTCAAAAATATGTTTATTGGAATTCTCACCGATCGGGGATATTCGCAATCTGATGCTATGAGCATATTCAATCAATGGCTTAACAGCGGCGATACGAGGGTGTCGTCATACTTTATCAAGAACATTTCCCAGAAATCAATGCAAAGTTATAACGCAAAACTCAGCAGGACTTCTCTACAGAACCTCATCCTTAAATAGTGTTTTCGATATCTTTACTCCTTCCGGCCCGGTAACCGATATATACCAGTAAATAGATAAACGCTAAGGCAACGACACCCTCCAAAGTACCCCAAAAATCTCGCATCATTGCTACGATGATGGCCCCCCCAAAAATAATAGCAATGAACCAACCCATCCCGTGTTCGCTTTTTACATCTATTTTCATTTTCCTTTTACTGCGTTAGACAGCCACCAGTCCCGTTATTATCTGTGCAATTTTGCCTGACCTTCGTCGTCGTCGTCATGCCATTTACCGAACAACTGATAGTGAACAGGCTATAGGCATTCGGGTCGTTGGTATTCAGCGCATACAGGAATCTCGGGTTACTGGGGTCTAATGAAAAATCGTTGTTAATCTCTCCATATTGGTTTCTGATATTTTCTATATTAGTGGATGTAGTTAGGTGCAATCCGTCTGGATAGAGTGTGCGATACATTGTATTTCTTCCGGCCGGTGAAAGCGGTGCCACGAGACTTACGCTTCCCGATGTAGTGGTTGATAAAATAAGGGGATTTGAGAAGGGGTTTCCGTTTGGCGGAGTATAAATCTCTTGATTGAGAGGCGTTACTGAACAACTCGTCCCGTTGGAAATAAAATCTTGCCCCAACCATTTTATGAATGGCTGAGGGGGAGAAGGTGTGACGGGGGTGACTGCCGGTGTTTGCGTCATTGGCACTGGAGCAACAGGAGCCGTATTTGACGCTATCGTTTGCAACGCCTGCGTTTGGGATTGCGCTTGTTGTTGGAGAGACGCCACTTGAGCCAGGAGACTCTGTATCTTGGAGTTTAGCTCGGATATCTGTTGCTGCGTGTCGGTCGTTGTCGCGATACTCGTGCTTGACGATTCTGACGTGCCTATCTCTGAATTTAGAATGGTATTGGCGGCTGCTCGGCTCAATGGCCCGAAATATCCGCTCACTGGAGAAATAGCCTGCGCCTGTTGGAAGGACTTCACGGCATCCAGCGTCAGGACATAGAAATTGCCAGTGATTGGGCCGCCATATTCGCCTTGTTGCGTCAAGAACTCCTGAAGTTGAGAGACGTCGGCATTGCCGACCAGACCATAATACAGGTCATTGTTGAATACAGACGCGGCGGAAACGACCTTGATTGCGGCCAACGATACGATGGCCATCGCAACGAGAATGATGGTTTTCTTCATGATTTTATTATAGCACTCTTGCCCTTGAAAAAGTAAGGGGGATATAGTATGATGTTCTCAAAGAGTGCCAAGAGAGCGCCTGTGAATAGGCGCTTTTTTATGGCTAAAAATATCATCTTTATAACGCAAGATTATTCCGGGCTCGGCTTTGCCAAGTTGGCTCAAGATCAGGGCGATCGCGTCCTTTTGGCGACCGCTCCGACTAAAGATGAGGACAATCCGAGAGCGCACAAGATTGTCGGTACTGGCATCGTGCCCAAAATAGACCTTGCCGAACTTTTGAATAATCCCCCGAAGGACGCTTACTACATTTTCGACCAAAATTTTCTACCAGGAGTTTCGGATGGGTTGAGGAAGAAGGGATACAAGGTTCAAGGGGCGTCCTCCTTCATGGTGAAGTCTGAACATGACCGGAATTTCGGTGTTGAGTTTGCGAAGCGTGCGGGACTTGCCATCCCCCCCACCCAAGAATTCAAAACGATAAAAGACGGATTAAAATTCCTTGATGAGAACGAGGAAAAGGCATACGTCTATAAGCCCAACGATTCGGATGAAGCATACACGACCTTCGTTCCCGTTTCCGAAAAAGACACGGCGGCAAACAGAGAACTTTCCCAATACCTCGCGTCATTGGGCGATCCCAAAGACGGCTATATCCTCCAAGAGCGCATCAAAGGAGTTGAGGTGAATTACGAAGCGTACTTCTATGACGGCAAACCGTTCTTTGCCTTTTGCGACTTGGAAAACAAGAAAAAGCTGGCGGGCGAAATGGGCGAAGCGGTCGGTTGTGCATTTGATTATATCTTTACCATTCCGCTTGAAAGTAAGGGTGTTCAAAAGACTATCGGCAAACTCTTCCCAATTTTCGAGAAGATGAAGTACACGGGTACTTTTGACGTGAATGTCATCGTTGCGGAACGGGACAATTATTTTATTGAATCATGCGGCGGCAGATTCGGTTATAACAGTCATCCGAACCTTCTGATGAATCTTGCCAAGGATTCATTCTCGGATATTTATACGTCGTTCATGGACGGGAAAATTGAGGACTTTTACGAGCATTTCCGGTATGGATTCGGGGCTTCCGTTACCCTGTATGTCGGCCATAACCGGAACGGCTTGCCGCTTTACATTCCCGAAGAACTGGACAATAGATTCTATCATTTCGACTCGCACAGAAAGAACAATGAGTATTTTCTCAGCGGATACGATGAACAGTATGCCGGTATCGCTCTCGGCCACGCTTACACGATGGAAGAAGCCGGGGAAGAGGCGATCGAGGCTGCCAAGAAGATAACGTTGCCTGACAAGGGATACCGGAACGATATGACCCTCAAGAACTATCCGAACGCGCCCCTTAACCGCTATGAGGCATTACAAGCAATGAAATATGTCTAACTTATCTGAAATAGTCATCAAGTCCATCCCGCATAGAAATCAGCGTTACAACACAGCAGGGGATTATTGGCGGGGGAAAAACGGGATGCTTCAATTTCGCGTCTCTCAATTCGGCAATGAATACGAACAGTTAGCTGTCATTCTTCACGAACTCATCGAGGCGTTCTTATGCCAGAAACGTGGCATTAAGTGGAAAGACATAGACAACTTCGACAAAAAATACGAGAAAAACCGCAAAGAAGGGGATTTGAGCGAACCCGGCAATGACCCGAAAGCCCCCTACTATCGGGAACACCGCTTCGCCGAAAACTTGGAAAGACAACTCATTCACGAACTTGGCATTGACTGGTTCAAGTATAACGACAAAGTGGACAACCTATGAACTATAAACGCCTTCTAAAACAAAAAATAAAACTTTCGGCGGGGGCCGTCGTTGAGGATAAATTTGACCCGCGCAACTTAATGGATGTTGAGCTGGGCGTCGGGCCCGCTGATTGGTCGGCTCCTTACACTGTCCCCGATGAAGGGAAACTCATCGTCAAGGACCAGAAGCAAACAATGGCCTGTACAGCGTTTGCCGTCTCTTACATTTTGGAACTTCTTAACAGCAGAAATGGCAACCTATATCGGCAATTTTCCCCCCAGTTCATCTATTCAAACACGTTCATTGCTCCTGGGGGCGGTTCTTCGCTCGGAAGTGCGGTGGCTCCTTTTGTGTGCGGTAAGGGATGCGCTACATTGGCGGATTGCCCCACCGACACGTCCTCCGAGGCCAACATTCGGCTCGCCATCAACCAAGACCTTTACCTTAAAGAAACGGCGAAGCTCCTCGCGCCGGATAATTACATTTTCATCGGAAACGACATCGATAGCATCGCTTCCGCCATTCAGCGATATGGTGGCGTCGCGGCTGGGTTTTATCTGGACGATGGATGGGCCAGTTTCTCGGTTCCTGCCTCGGGAATCATTCCGGCTCCCACCAGTAAAAAATACGCCCACGCCGTCTTCCTCACCGGATACCTCACTATCGGCGGCAAAAAATATATCCGCCACATCGGCTCTTGGGGAACGGCCTGGGGTCAAAAGGGGTTCGGATACATTCCGGAGGATTATTTTCTTAATGGATATTTGATAGGGGCCATATCGTTCGGCTCGGTTCCAAAGGACTTTCTCGCCCAGAGTCAGGATTATCACTACCAATGGAATATTGACCTTGCGGTTGGGATGAACACCCCCGACGTAAAAGCACTCCAGGATGTTCTGAAGATTGAGGGCGTAATGGCCCAAAGTGTTCCATCCACGGGCTACTACGGGAACCTGACATACAACGGAGTGAAGGCTCTCCAATTGAAATACGCCGCGCAGATCCTGACCCCTGCCAATCTGACTAATCCAACTGGAAATTGCGGTCCATCCACTAGGGCGTTTCTCAACCAGAAATACAAATAAAGGTCGAAAATAAAAACAATCAATATGTCCATACCAATCGATATGTCCATTCTAATCGCCGCAGTCGTTACTCTCGTTACGGAGGTTGTCACCAAGTTTTTCGGCACGGATACGATCGGGTCATTAGCCGCCTATATCGGCTTTTCTATTTTGGCCGCCGGTGCCTACGCGTTCTTATCTGCTACAAACTTCTGGCCGCTTCTTTTGAATATCGGAACCTACGCCGCCGCAATCTATGCGGTGCTCGTTCACCCCGTCACCAAGAGTTCCTAAGATATCGGGCGCCCCAGTTTTTAGATCTTTAAGCTGGGGCGTTGCCGTTAGGGGGATTCTAAAAATGAAAACCACAACCAAAATTGCCGTCATGCTGGTAATAGCGGGAACGGTCATGTCCCTAGCACGACCAGAAAAGACGTATGATGTCCCCCTTCTGGCTGCCTTGGGTAACAAGTTTGCGGGAGAAACAGATCGTAACAAGATTGACTGGCGTCTCATACCGGCAGTTATGCAGAGAATAGCTTGGTGTGAAAGCAGAGACAGGCAGTTCAATCCCGATGGTAGCGTCTTCCGCGGCAAACAAAATCCCCACGATGTAGGGGAATTCCAGATAAACGAGAACTGGTGGGGGATGAAAGCGGAGAGTCTTGGTTATGATATTTACACTCGTGAAGGCAATACCGAGATGGCTTTGTACATCTATAAAAATGTTGGAGTTTCCGCTTGGTCGTGGAGTTCTGGATGTTGGTCGGCAAATAAGATCTAGAAAGAGTTATCACCCTCTTCTCGACAGCTTATGAACTTTACTAGCGTTCGTACGAGCGTTAGTCATTGACTGGCACGAACGTTCGTCGTAAGATTGAGGTATGGAGATCGCATTAGCTCTGGAGGGCTATTTAATCTTTAAGTCCTCCAAACGTCCTAAGACAGCCACGATTTACGCTAGGTTCCTCAAGCAGTTCCTTTTCAGTGTGCGTAAAAACAGAGTAGAGGATTTGACGCTGGAAGACGTAGATCGTTTCCAGTTCGATTTGAGCAAGTCGCATAGTGCCACCACTGTTGCTCTTTACACTCGCGCTATCCGCGACTTCTTCAAATACATGTCGTATCTTGACGTGAAAACAGTCAGACCGCAGATCATCATCGAACCCAGAGTAGAAGACAATCCCCATAAAACGTTGATTCACAGTGAATTCCTCAAGATAGATGGGATGTTGGCTGAAGAGGAGGGATTCAATGCGCTGCAGAAAAGAGTTCTGCATAACCTCTTGTGGGACACCGCGCTCCGAATTTCAGAACTCCTGACACTAACCCGCGATGACGTCTATGAGGGCGACCGGGCAGCGCAAGTGAGAATTAGAAAGAACCGGCAACTAGGCTGGGTATTCTGGTCCGAAAAGACGGCCACGCTTCTGAAGAAGATGCTAGAGCGCAGAGAGGACAACAAATCGTACCTTTTCAAAACCAAGAGGGGAGAGCTGACTTGCCGGACAGCCGAGAGGTGGGTCACCGAGATTTCCCAGAAAGCGGAAGTATCAGATATCTCGCCTCACAGCTATAGGCACGGCCACGTGCACTGGATAGTCGAGAAAGGTGGAGGATTGGTGGAAATCAGCTCAAAACTGCACCATGTAAGCCTCAATTCTTCCAGACTTTACCTGCGCCTGAACCAAGAAGAACAGCGCAAAATAGCCGATAGGTTCTTTGACTAACGAGCGTTCGTATGCTAAATTAGAAGCATAATGATTTCCAAATTTATACATAAAAAGTCGGCGGTGCGTCGTGCCGCCAGTCAGCTCGGAAAGCTAAGCGCTCGCAAGCGAAAGCTCTCTTTCAAGAGCAAAGCCGAGGAAAGCGAATACTATAAGCGTATTCGCAGACAGGCTGGCCATAAAAAGGCTGGCAGATAGCGAGGTCTGGTTATCCACAGTTTTTGACGAACGTTAGTCAAAGTGTGCTATACTAAAAGGTAAGAAGCCGTTTGGATCTTTACATAAGGGTCAAACACAAATCAGGTCAGGTATGGGTTTTGCGTTATATGGCCCTAGGCGGAGCGATAGGCGAGTGGCTGCAAGAATGTACTGCTAACAGTCGTATAATGTATGTTATACGACATATATAATGAAATTAAGGGCTCACTTCATCGGAATAGGCGGAATCGGGGTAAGCGCACTCGCCCGCTATTTCTTAGCTCAAAATTGGGCTGTAAGCGGGTCGGATATAGAGGAAAGCATAATTACTAAAGAACTACGCCGCGAAGGCGCACAGCTCAAAATTGGCCATTTTAAGAGCAATGTTAATCCAGACATAGCTATAGTCATTTATAGCCAGGCTGTCCCCCTAGACAACCCGGAGCTGATCGAAGCCGAACGGCTCAATATACCTATTTCCAGCTATCCCGAGGCCCTGGGAGCTCTCACGCGCGAAAACAAGACGGTCGCCGTAGCCGGATCGCACGGCAAGAGTACAATCACGGCTTTGACAGCGCGCGTTTTAATATCCGGTGGGTTTGATCCTACCGTTATTGTCGGTACTCGCCTGAAGGAATTTGGAAACAGCAATTTCCGCGCCGGAAGGAATGGCTACCTAGTAATCGAAGCCGACGAATATCGCGAAGCTTTCCAGAACTACCAGCCGGACATAATTGTATTGAACAATATCGACCGGGAGCACTTGGACTACTACAAGAACCTTCGCAATGCTCAAAAAGCCTTCGTGAAGTTCGTTAACAATATGAAGGGGGGCGGGATCGTGATCGCCAATGCCGACGATCAAAGTATCCGTGCCATAAGAACAGAACTACCCAAAGACACGATCTGGTTTAGTTTGGACAGTAAAACAAATGCTAAACGCGTGAAACAAATTAAGCGAGTTATTAAGATTTACGGAAGTTTTAATGTATCCAACGCTCTGGCAGCTTATCTAGTCGGCGAAGCGCTAGGCATAACCGACGATAACATACTTGATGCCATAGGCGGTTATAGAGGTGCCTGGCGACGTATGGAATACAGAGGCAAAGCAAAAATTGGAAAACAAATCATAGAAGTCTACGACGATTATGCTCACCATCCGACTGAAATTGTGGCGACCCTCGGTGCTTTCCGCGAACATTTCCCCAAATCGCATCTGATATGTATATTCCAACCCCATCAGTTGCAAAGATTGAAAGCTCTCTTCCAAGAATTTAGAGAAAGTTTTAACGGAGTTAATTCATTAATCCTGATTGATGCTTACCAAGTGGCCGGCCGGGATAATATGTCGCATAATGTAAGCTCGGCAAAACTCGCCAGAGCTATAGCCAAAAGTAACAAGGACATAGACAACGTGGTCTATCTCCCCTCTCAGCAGAACATAAAGGGCCTATTAAGCGGCGTGGCCAGCAAGAAAAAATCCAAACAGAATATCGCTGTGATGATGGGCGCCGGAGACATTGTTAAGTTAACCGACCGCTTGCTACAATAAGCCGATTTATGGCTAATCCGACTGGAAACAGCTTCAAGGATGTAAACGGCTATGTGATAGACGATATTTGGTACCCAAGGGTAACCAGTATAGTGTCGATCAAGGCTAAACCGGTTTTGTATCGATTCTATGCCGAGCTTAAAAACTACGCTGAAGGCGAAAGTATCAAAAAAAGTTCAGCTGAAGAAGGGAGTTTAGTCCACGAGACCGCGGAAGCAATTCTCAAGGGTGAACCGGTCAATGTAGATCCTAAAATCGCACCATCTATCGAAGCTCTCAGAAAGTTCTTGGAACAAACAAAGATCCAGGTTGATCCTCAGTATGTCGAGCGGCAGGTTGTAAATTATAACGAGCGCTATGCCGGTACGGTTGATGCCCTGGCCTTAATTGACGGCAAATTCGGCGTACTGGATATTAAGACGTCGCAGGCTGTGTACCGCGATTACAATCTTCAGACTTCAGCTTACATGGCTGCTTTCCAGGACACTCTCAAGAACCTGCAAACTCGCTGGATTCTCAGAATAGATCAGGCTCAAGTTTGTCTTAAGTGTGGAGCAAGAAGAAGAACCAAGGGCGGCCGCGAAAAAATCAGAGCGCCTAAAAATGGGGCCAACTCATGCCAGCCAGGAGAACATGAATGGTCTGATATGCAAGGGATAATAGAACTCAAGGAATTCCCCTACTGGTACGACGACTACCAAGCTTTCCTTGGAGCAAAGAAGCTGTGGGAATGGGAAAACAGCTACTGGCTTAAAAAGATAGGATACTAGATTAGTCTCCGGACGATAGAACCATAGTCAGTAAAATTCCACTTTGCATCTACCTCGGACAGCGACATCTTTATTTGGTTAGAACTAAGCTTCTTGATTCATGCTTCTTTCTCAAAGTTGGTAGCTCAACCTCCGTTTTCATGAGCGGTAATGAGATCGGAGTCTTCAAGGAACACAACCAAAGCATCTATTTAGTTGACTCCGTCAGTCAGCTCCCCTCAGGCACGTTCAGAGTTGAAGACATACTAAATGAATTCGCCTACGAGATACTAAAATAACAAGCTGCTCCATACGCCCATAGGTACATCGCCGCACTTCCCACTATATATTGCTGATTATCTACGATCCCGTGGCATCAAGCTCGTGATTGAAGATATTTTTGTGCAAAAGCAGGGATTTATCCCTTACGATGTTCCCGGGCCCGTTGGTTCTCCAACCGCTTAGCTTGATCCCACGGCCTCCAAGCAGTTTCTTTGTTTCTTATGGATTTATTGGCGATAAAGCGGCTTGGTGTCCGATAGGCTGGTTTGCCTTTTCTATTCCCTACCTTAGAGTAATCCTTCATTTTTATTTTGATTTATTAACCTTTCCCCTGCCCTCTTTCAAATGCTTGAAGAATTCTATTTGGCGCAGGCGTTGTTCAGCTTCAGGCTTGGTGCGATAGCGGCCAAATACGCGGCCGGTAGTCTCGGCCGTGACAACGTATCCACCTTTAATCTTCTTGATCATATCAAGCTTTGACATCTTCGACATGCATACGTTCGACCTCAGCGCGACTGGTCAACACATCTGCGATAGCTTTGGACAAATCGTAATCCATAATCGGGACTACCTCTTCGTCGGCCTCGTTTTCTGTTTTCCCCGGCTGCTCAAGATCGGTCGTAGTCGATATCACGACGTGACCCACCTTGAATACTTGATGCATCGGACCCTGTTTTATTTCAACGCTCTGAATCCGCCTGAATGGTATCGCGACTTCCTCTTTGCGGAAAATGCCGCGAACTATTCTCAAAGAGGTATCGTCCAGCATGACCTTAGATACAGAATATTCCATCCTCGCAGCGACAGCAGCAACAATCTCAATGAAAATGGCGATCGCTATTATTGCCAATGCCGCCGTCTCTAGCGTCGATCCCCAACTATATGTTGGCGCAATTGAAGCGCCGACAACCACTAATATTATGCCGATTACCGCTATAAAAATGCTGGTCACGCTCTTTTGAGCCACGGAGTACAAAAGAGCTTTTCTACCTAATTCATAATACTTACCGATCTGAATCTCCATTTAACATAGTTAAGCACTAAACGAAGACGTGGCCAAGACTCTTTCATTATAGCTCCCACATGTGCTCCCCCATAATGATTCGTGCTATTTACTGCCTATATGACTTCAAACGGATTTCAGCCTTTAATATTAAGGGTGATTAAGCATATAGTTCCCTCATCTGGGAGGCCGTAATCTCACCAATACCTTGGAAACACTTTAGGCGATTAATTGCATCGGTGTCCGTAATGATATGCCCATATGCAACCTTTCGTGATTGTAATATGGCATGTATTTTCTTAACGCACAATTAATGGCCTTAACGTCGGTCCGTACGTCATCCAAACACTCCTCCTGAAGGGTCCGATTGAACCGTTCAATATGGGAATTGTCGTTGGGTTTGCCGATTCTGGTGAAGCGATGGCTCTTCTTCACCTGAGACACAAAGTACCGACTGAACTCAGGTCCGTGGTCCGTCTGCAGCATCTCGAACTTAAAGGATGCAGCCCGCTCAGCCTCTTTGACGAACAGGACGCTCGTCCGACCGTTGATGTGCTTGTATGACCTGGCATACGCCCATCTGGAATTAACATCGATTAGGGTGAAGACCTCTTCAGGTTGACCATCAGGTGGACTGTGTCCAATTGTACCAAACACCCTGGTTTTTCGGGTATGGGACGGTCGACGTGGGGATGGAACCTTTTCCACGGGCTTCTCTTTTTCATCAGCCCCCAGCGGTCGATGGTGCAGCGTACGGAATTGAGCGAGACAACCACCCCCTCGTTCAAGAGTTGCTGATGGACCACCTCGCTGGTGCGATCATGCTCCTTGCGGATCTCTAGTATCCGATCCACAACTTCCTGCTTCAATTGTTTTGAATGCGAATGCGGGCGCGATGACCTGGTCGGTATATGCGCATCCCGATCATATTTGCCTTCTTGCACCATTTGGAGATGGTGCCGGGAGGGATAGCAAAGTGCCTAGAGGCAGGTCTCACCCCGTACCTCCTGGCGTATCTGGCAGCGTCCCTTCGAAGCCTCGGCATATATGGGTTTTGTGTGTATGGCATAGCTTGATTGTATATGCCCTAGGTGTTTCCAAGGTATTGGGATATTACGGAGTGTTTGACTAACACCTGCAAATGTGTTACAAATGAGGCAATTAGTGTTCCTTAACAGATGAAGATCTAGACGCAACGGGCGCCTTGTTTACTCACATGTTAAGACCTAATTAAAAAGGTCGTAGATGGTATAATTAGTCGAATAATAACACCCGCGAAGTCTAGATTAGACGAGTAGGGTGTAAACACATATGAGAAAACTTCTACTCTACATCATCAGTGCAATCGTGGTTATCTTGGTTGTCCTTTTCGTGATTGGGTTTATCGCGGTGTCTAAAGCTCCCTTGGGAGGTAATCTTGCACAGCAAGCGATTACGAACGCCGCCCATTCCAAGTATGAAACTGGGACGAGCTATGATTTCAACAAGAATGGTACCGCCATCGAAACTTACCCGGCCTCGAGTCGCATTCAGCTGTTGATAAACGGCAGCAACCAGCCTCTGAAAGTGAAAGCCCCGGCGTCATTTACTCTGTCGTGGAATATAGATCCCAGCATTGACCTTAAGAGCTGTCAGATATCCGGTCCTGATATAAAAGTCGGATACATTAATACAAAATGGGCTCAGGGTGGAACCTCATTCTTCACGTCATACCAAGGATCTTTGGAGTTCAAGAATGTGGTTCCTGGATCAACCAACGTTGCCCTCCAGCCTAATGCCCCGGTATATAATGGAGTCGCTAGTTTCATGACTGGAGATAATGCGATCGGTATAGATTGCTTTAATCTCCAGACTGGAGGGGAATGGACAGCAGTAGCTATTTGGATCAACTGATGGTAAACAGCCGGCTTTAGTAACCGGCTGTTTCTTTTACTAAAGTATGGATAACACACAGAAATGAAATACAGGGTAATCGCTTGCACAATCATATTATTGATATTAACGCAGGAGGCACCCGTCTTGGCACAGACTTCATACGGGCAACCTGGGAACGGTGTAACCTGGCAACAGATACAGGATAAATCTTGGCAAGTGGGCACTCCTCAGACTGTTGCTGCGACAGTTGCATCAGCCATCAGCTCCATTCAAAGCGACAATCATACTTACCTAGTTAATAGTAGTTATGATGTGACGGAGGACATGGGCACCCTCGCTCTTAAGACCGAGGTGCAAACCAGTATACAAAAAGCAGCGGGGGATGTTATTGCAGAGAATGCCGGCGAGGCGGCGGCAGGAAGCGAGGTCAGTGAAATAGGAGTTGATGCGGTCGAGGCGGGTTCGGGCGTAGCGGATGCGCTCACTGGGGTGGGTCTAGTTGTTACTGCTTTGCAAATTACTTGGCCAGCCGATCTAAATTGGGAACAGGCAGGGACTCCTCTTATATGTGTAAACGCTGACGTATCTGCATACCCCCATTGCTACGCATATTATGTGCCTAATAATGCGGCTATGCTCTCGTGGACACCATTTAATCCCAAGAGCGCTTCGCAACTCAGTGCGATTACCAGCTATCTTCTAAAAGTATCCGTCGGTTTGGAAAACGTCGTCAATACTAATCCCACTGCGGATGAATGCTGGCTGGGCGGCCCTGTATCCGTCTCTCAGACACCAGCCAATCTAAAGCAGGTGAATTTGACGAGTTCCCAGACGTACAATGTCAGCGACTTGAACGTCGGTGAAAATAAGTTCTTCATGATGTGCCACACGCCAGCGGCGAGTTGGATAACCCAAGCCATAGATACAGTATTAAATACTTTAAGTGTAGTAGCAGGGACGCTGTGGGACGGTATTAAAGCTGGATTCACTTCAATGCTAGGTACTGTTTTTGGTATTCCTGGCATAATCGGAGTTAACGTTATCAACAGCAACCAGAGTTTTGCGACAGAGTATCCTACGTTGTATGCCTACATACATGGTACCTATCAGCCCCCATTCCCCATACCTCAGGATGTCGTCAATACAAATTCTGTTATAGTAGCAGTGAATCCGCCGACCCCACCTCCCCCTCAGCCTCCGACCGTCACCTTCTCGGCCAGTCCTTCATTGGTCACCCCGACTCAGTCCTCATTGCTCACCTGGTCTTCGACCAATGCCCAATACTGTGTCGGCTCATCCTCCCCTGGTGATGGGGGATGGGAAAGCGCAGTGAGTAACGCATCCGGCCAATACTGGGTCACGCCAAGCCAGACGACTACATATACAATAGATTGCATCGGCAACGGCGGCGACACCCAAAGATCTCAGGTTGTAACCGTGGCCAACCCCGGTACGCCCCAGGTGGAGATAATGGTCCAGTAAACAAATGGGTATAAAAGTTAAAATTCTGGGTTTAGCCTTTCTCTTAGCCGCGATACCGTATTTGGGTGATCAGGCTATCGCGTCGACCTTCAGCGCCGGCCAGACAGTACAAGTAACTGGTACTGGTTCGTGTTTGAGATTGCACCAATCTCCTACCACCTCCTCCGGCGTGATTGACTGCTTCCCCGACGGCACGCTGCTTACCGTTCAGCAGATAAGCAGCGCCTATCCTTTAAGCAGCCAACCCGTCCAGAGTGACGGCTACTCGTGGTGGTCGGTCCAAGCCCACGGCGTAGCCGATTCAAGCGGTGTTATCCAGAATGCCCAAGGCTGGGCGGCGAGTCAGTTTCTGCAGGCAGCTTCTTCGCAGCAGCCCAGCAGCCCCTCGTCTGATCTCGGTTCAACGTTTTTCAAAGGCGAGGCGGTGCAAACAGCAACCGACTCCAATATCAGAAATTCCCCGGCCGGCACAGTAGTTGCGAGCGTGCCGGGCGGTACGCGTATGAATATAACAGGCGGACCGCAAAATGCCGCTCTGGGCACTGTCACATACGCCTGGTGGCAGGTAGACTACGCCTGCGGCGCTGCCCAATGCTGGGTGGCTGGGTCGCAGCTGCAGGCTACTCAAGCGGCGCCGACGTCTCAGACTATCACTCCTCCAGCTGGCAGCAGCCAAGTTACCAAAACAGCTCCCCAAACCGCTACCGTCAACTGGTCAGCTGCTAACCTGACAGGCAGCTATACCATATCATGCAAGGTTGATGGTGGAGCAACGCAGTGTCCGTCAGGCTTCCCGCTCACGTCTTTCGACTCTAACGGCAACGCTTTGTTTGCAACCCAAGGCAGCGGCGAACTGGAGTTCGATATGACGGCTGGCGGTGCCCAGCAATCATCGGCCTTCGTGTGGGTAGGTAACAATCAGCCTCCCCAACAGCAACCACAGCAAACCCTAGGAGGTACCACCCAGCAGCTCCTTGGCGGCAGCGCCAACTGTTCTCCATCCACTCTCTTGCCATGCTTCAACGAATGGAACCTACAAGCTATCAATCCACCTCTCCCAACCTGCAGCTTCACGGCCAATCCCA
>JAMCRD010000004.1 GCA_023380475.1 Patescibacteria group bacterium
TGGAAGTAAAGAAATACAAGATGGCCGAAGTGATGATGGTGCTTATGTTCGAGTCACGAATTGACGGCCAGGCACGGTGGAATCCTTCCTCGATGGCCGCGTGCCAACTAAGTCCCTTCTTAAGCTCTTCGCGGGAGCGTTCGAAGATAAGTATGTTGGCGTCAACTGCCATGCCGATTGACAGAATGAAACCGGCGATACCGGCTAAAGTTAAAGTGAATCCAGGGATCAAAAACTTGAATACACCCAAGGAGAGGGCTGTATAGATCAGCAAGGCCGCCGAGGCAAACACGCCCAGAGCTCCGTAGGAAATGATCATAAATAAGATAACCGCAAGGGTGCCTATCGCTCCCGCGATAAGAATCTGATGCAACGCATCGCTGGCCGCCGTAGCGCTAACTGTCTCCTCGTTCACCAATTTTATCGGCGCAGCCAGGGCGCCAGCATTAAACCGCTCGGTAATTTGCTGAGCCACATCGACTGTTATCGCTCCCCCGCTTATTTGGGCCTGGCCATTGGTTATAGCACTGTTAATATTTGGACAGGACAGGTTAGGATTGTTGGGGAAAATTAGATCGCCGTCGATCAATATGCAAAGCGGTCGGCCAACGTTACTGCCGGTTATATCTGAGAAGATCTGCGAGCCAGCGCTATTTAAATTGAATGTAACTCCTGGTTGATTATTGGAATCGAAACTAACTGCGGCGCTGGTTATGTAACGGCCGGTCAGTTGGGTAGGCGCCAAAGAGTAACCACTGCTGGTACTGCTGGTGGCCGTGTTCTGTTCGAGCAGAGCGAACTGCAGTGTCGGCAGTTGGCCTATCTGATTAACAGCATCAGCTAGGTTCTTCACTCCCGGCAGGTCAACCAGCAATTGGTAGTTATTGCCATTTTGAGCTACAGCGACCTGAGCGTCCGATACGCCGTACAGGTCGATCCTCTTCTGAAGCACATCCCTAAGACCAGCAGCTACGGAGCTGTAGTCAGCCGAGCTGATTGAGGACATATCTATGTCGTAAACTAGCGATGTCCCCCCGGCTAAATCCAAGCCATAATGCCAAGGGCTTAAAGCCGTGCTCCATCTGTTGGGATATATCAAAACACCCGAGGCAATGGCGATCAGCAAAATTATCACAAGCAGCCAGAGATTAGATTTCCAACTTTTCATTAAATTAGCGTTTGGTATTTGTGCCCCCACCAGGTTTCGAACCTGGGACCGTCTCCTTAAAAGGGAGCTGCTCTGCCAACTGAGCTATAGGGGCCCTTTTGGTCTCTCTGCGGTCTAGATAAATAAGTCTTGAAGCTTATTCCCTTGTTCTTTACTAAAACGACGGGGCAAAAAGAAACTCATCACAAATTACTCTTCTCCCAGAAGTTTTTCAAGCTCTTCGGCCAGTTTTTTGGAATGGGAATCGAGCTTAGGGGGCTTGATCCTCACATGGATCAAGAGGTCGCCGTTTCCAGTAACACCCTCCCCTGGAACTTTAAGTTCTTTCGAGGGATCGAAACCCGCTGGTATCTGAATTGTCAGCTCTTTACCACCCAGTGCGGCTATTTTTCTTTTCTTGCCAAGGATTATATCAGTTACTGGGATCTCCAACTGCATATGCAAGTCGTCTCCTCGACGCTCAAATACAGGGTGCTTCTTTACACTGATTCGCACATACAGATCTCCAGCCTCAGCCTTACGCTCCCCAGCTTCACCCATACCCTTAACCTTAATGATCTGGCCATCGCTGACACCAGGTCTAACTTCCAACTTGATGTGCCTTGTCCCTTTCTTACGGCCTTCGCCCTTGCAATTGGGACACAGTTCCACTGGAATCTCGCCTGTGCCATGGCACTCAGGACAAGCTACTACTTGTACGAAGTTACCAAAAATGGTCTTCCGCGACTCGCGGATCTCGCCTCTCCCAGCACAGTACTCGCACTTTTTAACACCCTTTTCAGCCTTGTAACCTAAACCCTTGCATACTTCACAAGTAACTTTGGTACTAAATCCAAGATCTAGAGACTTACCGGTCTTTGCCTCTTCTAGCGTTATCTCTACACCTAGCTGCAGATCGGCACCGTGATCGTAATTTTTACGGCGAGGGTGTACACCCATGCCCTCAAAAAACGATTCAAAAATATCTCCCAGATCGCCCATGTTGCCAAAATCACCAAAGTTGACGTTCCAGTCAAAGCCGCCGCCAGGGCCGGCGTTGAAGCCGCCGCCATCGGCCACCCGGCCGAAACGATCGTACTCGGCCCGCTTCCGCATGTCTGACAGCACCTGATAGGCTTCGTTAACTTCCTTAAATTTGGCTTCATCCCCGCCAGCCTTATCTGGATGATACTTATGAGCCATCTGATGATAGGCTTTTTTTATCTCCTCAGCCGAGGCGTTGCGGGAAACGCCTAAAATTTCATAGTAGTCCTTCATCTATTCCAAGTTTATAACTTCGTGACTCCGCGATTCCAACTGGATGTCAGCAAACTTGATCAGAACCAGCAGTTCAAACAATACAAAGGCGATCAGCGCCAAGACGTAAGAGAGCAGCGTGGCCAGAAAAGCCACGACGGCCCACAAAACCAAGACAGCTATTATTGTCAGCGGCGTAAACGGCACCAGCTTACTCTTGATCACCTCCATAATGTCAACCGCTATGGAACTGTCCGGATTTATCTGACCACCCACGACGTTATTCAACTGAGCCACCGAAGTATCAACTGCACTGTTAACCAGCTGACTCTCGGTCTTGGTCGGCAAGCTATTCAAACCGATAGTCGTTCCGCTGACCGAGATGGTTGAAGAAGCAATGCTAGAAGTCAGGTACGTCACATAGTCCCGAACTGTTTCACCAGACTTATAGGGTTGATGCAAGGCATATTCCAAGACAGGAGCAACGACATACGGGTCAACAAAGTACTGAGCCACATTATTCATCGATAGAGCCGACGATCCCAAGGCCCCCGAACCGGCTAGGGCCAGGACGGTTAGACCGCCGACTATCCCAGTGAATGCTCCGACCATCGTTTTACGGGCGGTTCGGAGCAGTGGGACTTTAAGCGTATTGCTCAACTGATATCGTCCTGAAAACACTCCCAAAGCTAAGAAGAAAAGTATCACCAGCGCCGTGATGGCCAAGCTGCCGAGCGCTACTGTCGCCCAAAACGGCCAAACCAAACCCAGCGTTGCGAGCAATAGACCCAGCCATAAGCTACCGCTGGACTTAAGAAGCAGCGTCTCTAAGGCGATCAGATTAACAAAAAATAGAGTTAAGACAAGACTCCATAGACCATTGCCTTGCACGAACAAGTAGCTTGCTCCCGCCGCGACTAGCGCCGGAAAGATAACAGTCACAGCGATCTTCCAACCGGAGCGGTTTACTTCAGCTACCTCGACGTCAGGATTGTTCCCGAGGAGCGATTCGTCAGCCATGGCTAAATTTTATCTTACTTACCAGCGTCTGTCGAAGGGTTGTCGCTAGGAGGGTTGTTATCCTTGCCGTACATGGACTGGCCTATCCGCTGCAGTTCACGAGAGAGGTCATCCAGCGCCGTCTCAATACCATTCTTATCAAACGATTCAGCTGCTGTTCGAAGAGCTGTTATCTTAGCCTGCACACTGCTCTTTATATCGGCTGGCACTTTGTCGCCGGCATCCGTCAACGACTTTTCAGCCGCATAGACCGCTGCCTCAGCCCGGTTTTTAACCTCAATTAACTCGCGCTTCTTAAGATCCTCATCGGCATGGGTTGCAGCTTCGTTTTTAAGGCGTTCAACTTCTTCTTTGGACAAAGAAGTTGAGGCCTCGATACGCACGGATTGACTCTTGCTGGTTGCTTTATCTAGGGCCTTAACGTTGAGAATCCCGTTGGCGTCAATATCAAAACTCACCTCAATCTGAGGCAGCCCCCGCGGTGAAGGCGGTATGCCATCCAAGATGAAGCGAGCCAGAGTCTTGTTGTCCGCAGCCATGGAACGTTCACCTTGAACCACGTGGATCTCGACCGATGTCTGATTGTCAGACGCCGTTGAAAAGACCTGACTCTTAGACGTCGGGATAGTGGTGTTCTTCGAAATCATTGGTGTGGCCACGCCACCCATTGTTTCAATAGAGAGAGTAAGCGGCGTTACGTCCAGCAACAACACATCCTTAACGTCGCCCTGTATAATTCCAGCCTGGATAGCCGCGCCTACCGCAACAACTTCGTCGGGGTTGATACCGCGGTGGGGCTCCTTGCCGAACAGTTTTTGGACGGCATCCTGTATCGCCGGCATGCGCGTTTGCCCGCCAACCAGTACCACTTCATCGATATCACTGAGTTTGAAACCAGCATCCTGTACCGCTTTACGGGTGAGCTCGACGGAACGGTCAATAAAATCGCGAACCAGTTCCTCCAACTTGGCCCGGCTTAGCTTAATTAAAAAGTGCTTGGGGCCGGAAGCGTCGGAAGTTATATAAGGAAGGTTGATTTCGCTCTCCATGGCGGTAGAAAGTTCGTGCTTGGCACGCTCGGCAGCTTCCTTTAAACGCTGCAGGGCCAACGGATCGCCGGAGATATCTATACCTTGGTCACTCTTATACTGCTTAACCAAGTACTCAATGATACGCTTATCGAAGTCGTCACCGCCCAAGTGCGTGTCGCCACCGGTAGATTTGACCTCAACGGTGTCATCCCCAACCTCAAGCACCGATATATCAAACGTGCCTCCGCCGAAATCGTAGACACATATCTTTTCGTTCTTCTGACGATTCATCCCGTAGGCCAAGGCGGCAGCAGTAGGTTCATTGATTATTCGTCTCACTTTGAAACCGGCGATTTCACCTGCATTTTTGGTAGCTTGGCGCTGCGAGTCGTCAAAGTAAGCGGGGACAGTGATAACCGCTTCCTGAATAGGTTCTCCTACTCGCATTTCGGCGTCCGCTTTCAATTTGGCCAGCACCATCGCCGATATCTCCTCGGCGTGGTAATACTTATCGCCCATTTTGACCTCAACCCCGCCATCAGCCGATGAGCGTATTTCATATGGCAACCAAGACTTGTCGCGCTGGACCTCAGAGTCAGTAAACTTACGTCCGATGAGGCGCTTGACCGAGAAAATCGTATTTTGAGGGTTGGTGATTGCCTGGCGCTTAGCCACTTGGCCGACCAAACGTTCGCCTGATTTTGAAACGGCGACAACCGAAGGGGTGGTACGGTTGCCTTCGGAATTTTCCAATATCTTCGGCTCGCCTCCTTCTACAATCGCCATCGCTGAGTTGGTTGTGCCTAGATCGATTCCTAATATCTTAGCCATTGGGTTTTATATATTTTGTTTATCTCTTACTATTTATTTTACTAATCTTACTCTGGTTGGACGCAACAGTTTACCTTGATAGGAATAGCCGGCTTCGATTTCCTCGGCTATGGTCCCAGGCTCCCATTTTCTATCCGGTGGCAGCTCGGAAGCATCTATAACTCCGATGGCTTCCTGATAGGTGGGATTGAACTGGCCGCCCAGTTCCACCTTCATTCTCTCAACGCCGTTACGCTTTAACATATCCTCCAACTGCCCCTTTATCATATAAACCCCTTTCTCAACGTGACCCGCCTTTTCCAAAGCAGCCAGCCCTAAGTCGAAACTATCTATAACTGGGATAAGATCTTTGATTATCTCCTCGCTGCCTGCCCGAGCGACATCCTGCAACCGACGCAACTCTTCTTTTCTGTAGTTGATGAAGTCGGCCTTGGCCCTCTGCCAACCAGCCAGGTAATCGTCACGCTCCTTGGTAAGTTTGGCTACTTCACTTTCCGACTCAACGGCCTGCTCTGTCTTGCTCTCAGCATTTTCCGCGGTTATTTCTTTGCTAATTTCTTTTTCTTCCATAAGTTAATTATGCCCTGTTTGATAGAGAAACTTTTATTCCGAGGACATCTTTACTCCCTCTAGTCTCGCCTTGTCAAGGCCTCGCGCAGTGTTTCCTCGTCGGCAAATTCTATTTCGCCGCCGGTAGGTATGCCTCTGCCCAGTTTCGTCACCTTTTCAGCAAACGGTTTCAGCTCCTGAATGATCATCAAAGCTATAAGCTCCCCCGCCGAGGTAGGATTTATGGCAATGATTATCTCCTTGGCCTTGCCGCCCAAAGATTCCTTTATCCATTGCTTGAGGCTCTGCAACCTTAGTCTCTGTTCCGTGTCCAGTATCCCACTTTTGGTCAAATCACCTATGACCAGGTAGCGGCCATTGAACTTTTTTGCGTTCTCCAATGAAAGTAGGTCGGTTTCCTTCTCGACCACGGCTATAACCGACTGGTCGCGGTGGCTATCGGAACATATATCGCATACCTCTCCTGCGCCTTCATATATGTAGAAACAGCGTTTGCAGACTTTTATGTCTTTCAGTTCGGCCAAGGTCCGAATAGTCTCCCCTTGTACAGCCAACCCGCGATGGATGAAATAAAAAGCCAGACGCATGGCCTGCCGCGGCCCGATGCCTGGCAACTCCGAGAATATTTCCACGAAATGTTTAATTGGTTGCGGTACTTTCATCGTGACGAGTATCCAGGTCTCGGAAACTGGTGCGTTGTTTATCAAAGTATAACTCAACTGTCCCTACCGGCCCGTTGCGGTGTTTGGCCACGTGAAGCTCAACTACATCCTCCCCTTCCGCTGAAAGATTGTCCGGCCCCTGAGTCTTCGAGTTCATAAGGATTACGACGTCCGCATCCTGCTCTATTGAGCCGGACTCCCGAAGATCCGAAAGACGCGGCACTTTAGCCTCGCGCTGGTCGACTGCCCGGGACAATTGCGATACCGCCAGCACGGGTACGTTTAGTTCCCTAGCCAGAGCTTTCAGACCGCGCGATATTTCTGTGACTTGCTGGACAGCGCTGTCATAGTTGCGGCGCGGCTGAACCAGTTGCAGATAATCCACTACCAATAATCCCAGTTCTTTTTGCTGGGCCTGAAGACGTCTGGCCATGGAGCGCAGCTGGATGATCGTCGGCGATGGCGTATCATCGACAAATAACTTCGAACGATTTAGTTTGTCGAGCGCGATTTGGATCATTTGGAAGTCAGCGTCATCAGTCAGCCGTCCCGTGCGCAATCGCCATAGGTCAACTCCAGCCTCAGCGGCGATCAGACGATCGCTGACCTGTTCACGGCTCATTTCAAGCGAGAAGACGCCAACCGTCTGGCCGCCTTTAACGGCGGCATTCCGGGCAATGTCCAAAACCAAGGCCGTTTTGCCGTTGGACGGTCTGGCTCCGACTATTATCAGATCGGATTTCTGCAATCCCGATAGAAGGTCATCTAGCTTGGCAAAGCCGGTCGGCACTCCTCTTATCTTATCGCCGCCCCCGCTCTCGTGAAGCCGTTCTATACGTTCATAGGCGCTAGCCAGTTCCTCCCGAATAGGTACGAAGTTTCTGGATATGGATCCTTCGGAGATGGAAAATATTCTTTGTTCGATTGAATCAAGTAAGGTATCCAGGTCGTCTTCCTCGCTCAGCGCACTTTCAGTGATGTCGGCTGAGGCGCTGATCAGTTGCCGCAGAATAAGTTTGTCTTTTACTATTTTGGCGTAATGAGCCACGTGGGAAGAGGTGGGGACTGAGTTCACCAGCTCGGTGAGATAGGCTGCGCCACCAATTTCAGTTAGGGCATCACTCTTCTTAAGCTCGGAGGTAACACTAAGGATATCTATCGGCTCGCGCCGCTCCCAAAGCTTGAGAATGGCGTTGTAAATCATGCTGTGAACCTTATTGTAGAAATCTTCCGGGACCAGAACATCCGCGACTAGAATGATTGCATCTTTATCGATCATCAACGCACCAAGCACAGATTTCTCTGCTTCTATATCTTGAGGCGGGAGCTTCAGTTGGTCTGTTCCTTTTCTTGCCATGCCTTAGGATTTATAGACGAATGGACCAAGCGGCGTATCGTCTACAGAGTATCCTAATTCTTTTATCTTATTTCTCAAGGAGTCCGACTGGACAAACTGTTTATTCCTTCTGAATAACTCTCGCTCTTGTACCAATTTCACGATATTTCGGGGGGTTCGCGCGATTTTGCGGACTTCTTTTAAGTTCAACCCGAGAATTTTATCGAAGTCCATTATTAGCTTAAGCTTGGTTTTGGATGAAATTGAGTCAGATTTTACCGTTTCCCATAAGACAGCGAGTGCACGCGGCGTATTAAGGTCGTCATTCACGGCTTCGGAAAAACTCTGGTGCAAACTAGCGGCAACCTTTCGATTGTTTTTTCCGGAATCTTTCGAGGTTTTGAGCAAAGCAGTTATTCTCCTGGTGTTTTTCAGCGCCTGAGCCGCACCTTCGACCGCTTCCCACGTAAAGTTCAGCGGTGAACGATAATGTGCTCCGAGCACAAAGTAGCGATACGCAAGAGGGTCAATCCCCCGTTTTTCAAGGTCAGCCAGCGTAATAAAGTTTCCGGCCGATTTTCCCATGCGGCCTTGGTCAACAGTTAGAAACTCCCCGTGCATCCAGTAGTCAGCAAGCGGCTTGCCATAAGCGCTCTCCGATTGAGCGATTTCGTTAGTGTGATGAGTACCGATGTGATCAACGCCTCCTGTGTGAATATCAAATGGCTGACCTAAGAGTTTGCGAGATATAGCAGAGCATTCGATGTGCCATCCTGGGAATCCTTCACCCCATGGTGAAGGCCAGTGGAGAATGTGCCGCCGATAACGCCCCTTCAAAAAGAACCACAACGCAAAATCGGCAGGATGTCGTTTGTCTGCGTCTTGAACTATCTCTGCCCTAGCGCCGGTTTTCTTTTCGCTCAGTTTTTGTCCGGAAAGTTTCCCGTAGTCTGGTACTTTAGACGTATCGAAGTAGATTGCCTTGTCACTGACGTAGGTAAACCCCTTTTGTCCCAGTAGTTTAATGATCTCAATTTGCTCCGGGATCGTTTGTGTGGCAGCAAGAACCATCGCCGGTTTAATAACGTTCAGCGCGGCGAGGTCAGCAAAGAACCTGCTAGCGTAGAATTTGGCTACTTCTGACGGAGATTTACCCTCACGCCTTGCTCCGATTTCTAGTTTGTCATCACCCTCGTCGGCGTCTGAAGTAAGGTGGCCTACATCCGTGATGTTCATCGCGCGTCTGACTTTATAGCCATCCCACTCAAGTACCCTCTGTAGCACATCCTCGAACAAATAGGTGCGTAAGTTTCCTAAGTGAACGTAATTATAGACGGTTGGCCCGCAGGTATATAAACCAACCACACCCCTTTTTATGGGTTTGAATTGTTCTTTCTTTCTTGCAAGAGTGTTGTAGAGAAGCATCAGACTGAATTATATCATGCCCCCACTACCATACTAAAATAAGCAGCTAGTTTAGCTGCTTATTTTGTTTATCTTCACTTCAGTAAATTGCTGACGGTGGCCTTTTTTCTTGCGATACCGCGTCTTTGAGTGGTAACGGAATACTATTTTCTTACGTTCACGAGAGTTTCTAACTATTTCAGCCTCGACTTTCGCTCCGGATACGTAGGGACGACCCAAAGAAAACCCATCTTTATCGCCCGAGACAAGAAGAACTTTGTCGAACACAAAAGATTTGCCAGCTTCTACTGGTAGATGCTCAACTTTTAATTTAGTTCCCGGGGTTACTACGTACTGTTTACCTCCGGTTTCAATTACTGCAAACATAACAAGGTCAATTAAAACAGATAAGGTCCTGGTTAGTCAATATTTCAGCCTTACGCACAAGAAGCATCCCCAAGATCGACCGTTGAAAATTGAAAACGAAAACGCGCTGGAGAGATGGTATAAGTAGGGCAAAATATACGAAGGCGGCAAGTCTTGATCTGCGAATTTACTCTCGGAAGCGGGGCGTACGCGCGCGAAGAGATCGCAAAGAATCGAGAAGATAAAAAGGCGTATTTGGCATCAGTTCATGGCTACCGTCACCCCCGCAGCGACAAGACAGAATATATCTATGGCCAAAGTCGTAAAAGCTATCAGATAAGACAGGAAGCGCTCGCGGTAATAAACTTCGCGCGATAAAAACATATTCATAGCGGTCATGAGCACGAATACGATGACGACAGCCACAGCTATAGCCTTGCCGCCCAAGAAGTTTATCTGCTGCAAGTTAAATTGGAGTATTAAGTCAGTACCGCTCGCTGGTAACAGAAAAACAACCAAACCAAGCGCCACCACCAGGACAACTAGGCTCAAACTGAAGACGGTCAAAATAATTTTGTCTCGCGGCATTTATTTTCGGAGTCAACGACTCAAGCAACGGCCTCGCGCATAGCTCTGATGAACCAGACCAATGCACCGACCGCCAGCACTATGAATATTATAAACGCACTGATGATAGACCCGCCAGAGAAAACGCCCGTCACCAGCGATCTGGACGCCGAAACAGCATAAGTGAAAGGATCAAATTTGGAGATGGCCTGGATTATGCCTGGAGCGAAGTCCAGAGGCAGCATTACACCGGAGATTATCATGAGCGGCAGAACAAACGTATTGATAATACCCGCTAAGATCCCCCCTTCCCTTATAAATAGAGCCAAGGTAAATGAGATTGAAGACATAGTTATACCTATGAGCAATATCAGCACCAACAGTACGAATATCCCCACCAGATTGGACTGGAATCCGAGGAACAAAGACAACAATACCAAGATAAGGCTTTGGATAATAAGAGTGACCGACGTCTCGAACACGAATCCCAAAGCCAGAGCCAAACGGCTGACAGGAGTGACTCTCAATCTTTCAAGGAATCCTGACTCAACCTTATCCATCAAGGAGAAGCCCTCGAAACCAGCGCTGAACATAGCGTTCATTATAAGCAGGCCGGGGACAAAAAACTGAATAGCGCTTTTCGCGGGAAAACCCGGGAGATTGGCTATACCGTCCAGAAATGGCGCGAACAGGAGCAAGTATATGACAGGCTGGACTATACCTCTCACTATCCAGAAGGGATTACGCAATGTAACCAGCAATTCGTTTTTTAAGATGAGAAAAGTGTCTCGCATGTGTTATCTGTCCTTCTTGGCCGATGCTTCCGACTCTCTTAAACTACGACCCGTTAGTTTAAGGAATACATCATCCAGCGACGGTCGCGAGAGTTGGATGGTTGTAGGGGTTATACCGCGCTGATTAAGGAGTTGTATTATCACCGGTAAGGCCTGGTCACCCTTGTCCACAAAAACATGCAACGACGTATCCGCTATCTGCGTCTCCTTAACTCTTTCATACTTGTTTATTAAGTTGCGAATCTCCTCGATTTTGTTTTCGGCGTCGAATCCCATGACGATTATATCCCCGGCTATTTGTCGCTTTAGTTCAGCTGGACTGCCCAGAGCGACAATGTCACCTTGGTCTACTATAGCCACACGGTGACAAAGAGCATCGGCTTCTTCTAAGTAATGAGTAGTAAGGAAAATGGTCGTACCCGCTTTGTGCAAGCCGACAACCTCTTCCCACACCCTCGCCCGACTTTGGGGGTCCAGACCAGTTGAAGGTTCATCCAAAAACAAAAGCTCGGGGGTATGAATGATGCCTGAAGCTAGGTCGAAGATACGCCGTTGCCCGCCGGAATAGGTTATGACTTTGCGATCGGCGAAATTGGATAATCTAAGTCTGTCTATAACCTCGGTGACCCGTTGGGCAGCCTCGGTTTTGCTCATGCCATACAACTGTGCCTGAAGCATTATGTTTTCGCGACCAGTAGCCACAATCTCCATACCACCTTTCTGACTGACGTAACCGATACGTTTACGTATTTCTTTGGACTGGGTATGCAGATCAAAGCCGACCACGCTAGCCAAACCGCTGGTTGGGGTAAGCAAGGTACAAAGCATTCGCATTGTTGTCGTCTTGCCTGCACCGTTAGGCCCCAGCAGCCCGAATATCTCGCCCTGTTGTACATCGAGACTTATGCCTTTAACGGCCTCGACTGTTCTCTCTTCCTTGTTCGAGAAAACTTTTCTCAATTTTTCAGTATGGATTATTGACATTGCCATGCAATCAATCGGCTGTGAACTCACCGCCTTCTAGTTTAAGGTAGATTCTTGCGGCCCTAATGGGAATCGAACCCATGTTTTAGCGTTGAGAACGCCGCGTCCTGGGCCACTAGACGATAGGGCCGTAACTTCGACACATTATAAACTCCACTCCTGCGGCTATCAAATACTAGGACTTCAGCCACTTACCGTACTGGCGCACCAGCAACTGAGATGCCTTATCCGGTTCAGCCATTAGTTTTAAGACTACCTTTTCCATCCTAGCCGACTGAGAGCCCTTAACTAAAATGACATCCTTGGGCAAAACTAGCTCTCTTACCTTCACGGCAGCGGCTTCAGAACTATCTAGTACGATCACCTTGTTCTTACTCATCCCTGCTTGTACAGCTGACGTTGCCATACCCCGCGCTTTGGGTCCGACTGTAATCAACAAATCGACTATTCTGGATGCAAGCACACCTATACGCTGGTGAGCTTCCTCAGAATATTGGCCGAGCTCGGCCATGCCCCCTAACACAGCCACTTTTCTCGGAGCTGCCATGTCTTTCAGTATCTCCAGTGCGGATTTTACAGAAGCCGGCGAGGCGTTATAGGTATCGTCTATCACATAGCTATTCATGATTCCCCTCACGATCTGGGTGCGACCACGTTCGCCGCGATAGCTAGACAGCGACTCGACTATTTTCACTAAGTTGATATTCCTTCTCAAGGCTACGGCGGCAGCGGCAGCGGCGGCATAAGCCTGGGACCTACCCAGTACACCCTCAATTCTTACTGGGACTAGGCTGCCTTGATACTGAAGTTTAAAAGATATCCCTAGCGGTCGTCCGAACTCGCTACGATTCTCAAACGAGACGATCCTTAGATCAGCTCCCTCTTCAAAACCATAGGTTGTAATTTTACAGTCAGTCAGTTCGCTCATGGCCATAACGGCCGGGTCATCAAAGTTCAGTACAGCCAAGCCGTCTGCCTTGAGAGCTTTTACCAACTTAGATTTCTCTTTAGCCACCTCGGCCGGACTGGAGTAAAACTCAACGTGCACCGGGATGTCGCCTACTGCCGTAACCACAGCCACATTCGGTCTTGCGATACTCAACAAATAGTCCAAGTCGCCCGGCCTATCGGCGCCATACTCAAGAACAAGCACCTGCGGGTATTTCTGGCGCCAAATTATTCTCCAGACACCGACAGCGATAACGCTTACCCAGAAAAATGTTTTCCCGGTATCTTGGCCATCATAATCCCCCAAGATGGCCAGAGGGAATCCCAACTCGTTGTTTAAATTGCCGCGCAGCGCCCTAATTGAAGCTGACTCGCCAAGCGCGGCTGAGATAGCCAACTTAGTCGAAGTTTTGCCAACGCTACCGGTCACGCCGATCACAAACGGTCGATAGCGCACGATCGTAAGTTTGGCTAACTGCTTCAAAATTATTTTCAATATTTTTACTGCCCACATATAAGGTCGCGACAATTCGGTATCACATCACTCGTCGTCCTGTCGGGCGGGATGTTGTAATAGTTGGTTATATACTGAGCCAGTTTCTGCCAGGCCGGCACTACTGTCTCTGCAGCCAGTGATGTTACAGGTATAGTGTTTAACCTTATAAAAGCGACGAATCTTGGGTTGGATGTCGGCCCAAAGCCGATATACGAGTCGGTCAGTTTGTCTAAGTAACCGCCGCCAGCAGGATTAGGTATAAAAGCGCTGCCCGTTTTGCCAGCCAGCGAATAACCGTTGATATTAGCGACTTGAGCTAGATCAACGGCATCGACCATCATTTGTGTCACCTGCTCAGCTGTACTGGTGCTTATTACTCGCCTTATGGTCTGAGGTTGGAGCGCAGCGTTGATATAAGGGCGCATAAGTGTACCTCCGTTGGCAATCGCCGATACGGCGTCAACCAATTCAATTGGTGAAACCGCCGCGCCCTGCCCATAGGCTGCCGTGTCCCAGTCGATCTGAGGCGATTTAGGATTTAGCTGGCTAAGGTCCCCATTTACCTCGCCTGGCAAATCTATGCCGGTTTTTTGATCCAAGCCGAATTTCTTGAGATAGCTAAGGAATGTATCGTTGCCGGTTTGATTCTCGGCCCAAATAGCGCCGGTATTTATGGAGTGCTCGATTACCTGGGTCATCGTTGTACCAGGGCCATAAGGGCCGTGCGTCGTCAGATTGTAGTTGGTGATATGCGCCTTGCTCACATTGACGTAGCCCTTGTCGTCATAAGTTGTATCTGGCGTGATTTTGCCAGAGTCAATTCCAGCGGACATTGTTATCACCTTCATGATCGAACCTGGTTCATAAACTGACTGCACATTCGGATTCATAAAGTCAGCCAAAGACGAGCTGGCGTAATCATTGGGATTGAAATCAGGCACGCTCCCCATGGCCAGTATTTTCCCTGTTTGAGGATCCTCAACTATAAAACTGCCCCCGGTGGCATTGTTGGAAGTCACTAAATCGCTCACTATCTTTTCGGCCGCCATCTGTATATTGGGGTCGATGGTTAAAACTACATCTGGGCTGTCTCGGCCGTCAGCTACTGCAGCAGCCGAACCGCTGAGAATATCGTTATAGTACCCCTCGATACCGTAGTGGCCGCTGCTTCCGCTGCCAGAACTATTCGGGCCGACAAAGCCAAGAACCTGCGAGGCTACGCTGCCTAATGGGTAGAACCGCAACACTTCTTGTCCGACATCTATTCCAGGCAACTGGTCAGCCACGGCAGCATTCACTTGGTCGGCTGAGGCTTTATGTAACAAAGGCACATACACGCTGCTCTTGGCAGAGATCAACCTTTGTAAAACGCTTTCGCTACTACCAGTTATAAAAGCCAGTTTCTGGGCGATATCACTCAGGTTGGCCTTACCGGCCTTAACTGACTCGGCTATTGTTTGGGGATCAGCGTACAGTATCGGAAAATCCTTGTTGATGGCAGCCGGGATTTCATCGCCGGCATTATCGACAAAATAAATATCCCCACGCTGGGGGGTCGTTAACCCAGCTATTTCATCGTATTGTGCAGCTTCAGCTTGATAACTACTGCCGTGAATTATCTGTATGTCATACACCTTCACTATGAGAGCGGCATATACCAAAGCCAGTACGCCAATTATTGCGCTGATGCGATAACCCATTGCGGATTCTTGTCCTCAACCAATCCCTTAGCAGCTATTATTTTACTCAGAGCATCAGAATCCGTCTCTGTGTATAAATTGGTTCTAAGTTCGGCGTTTTGAACTTGTAAGTTAGACATATTGCCTTCAAGAGCCGCCAGATCATGGTTTATATTAACCGTCTTCGAATAGATAACTATGTTACCGACGATAAACAATGCAAACATAACGCTTAGCCCCGCAATAAGCATCACGACACTCTTTCTTTTATTAGGTTGAATTATACTCATGTGCTTTTATGTCTAGTTAGATGATTTCGATAGCCCGGAGCTTGGCAGAACGACTGCGCGGGTTCCGACTGGTTTCTTCTTCTCCGGCTGTTACTGGTTTGGAGACCAATGCCCTCGCCACCCCATCCTTACTCAGCACTTGGAAGCCTTTCTTTACGATGCGGTCCTCTAGCGAATGGAAGGAAATAATGACCACCCTACCTCCTGGAGCCATGACTGTTTTCAGATTATTCAGAATCTTCTGGAGTTCAGTTAATTCGTCGTTGACGTAAATCCTTAGGGCTTGAAAGACACGTGTCGCAGGGTTGATCCTTCCTCGCTCGTAGTATCCGGGGACAGACTTACTGACAATCTGACTAAGCTGGGAGGTGTTTAATATCTTTTCACGCCGACGGGCTTCAACTATGTTCTTGGCTATCCGCCTCGAATATCTTTCCCCGCTGTAGTTGAAAAAGATGTCAGCCAACTCTGATTCCGGAAGCTTGCTTATCACTTCAGCTGCAGTCATTCCCTTGGATCGGTCGTAACGCATATCCAGCGGTTCATCGCCCTGAAAACTAAATCCTCTGCCGCTAGCCAATTGGTCAGACGAAAACCCTAGATCGAGCAGGAGTCCGTCAACTTTAGGCAAACTTTCTTTTTTCAATATTATCGGCAGCTCGGAATAACTGGCATCCACCAGCAATGTTCGTGGGCCGGTCTTATCAATCTCTGCCAACTGGGTGCGCAATTTATTTATCATATCTTTGTCTCGATCTATGCCGAGAAAAATACCTTGCTTGCCCAGACGCTCTATTATTCTTAGACCGTGTCCACCGCCATCGACTGTTCCATCGACGATGAAGTCGTCTTGATTTACATCCAAAGCTTCTAGCGCCTTATCTAAAAGAACCGGGATGTGCGGCATTTAACTAATTCCACTATTCGACCTCGCATATTTTTGTTTGCCGGTTCATAGAATTAGTTACATTTGGTTATATACCGAGTTCCCCTAACTTCTCGGCTATCTCCTCCGAAGAACTTTCTGTCTTGGTACGATACTGTTCCCAGTCGGAGGCGTTCCATATTTCCATGCGGTTGTATACGCCACAAACAACAGCTTCTTTGTCTAGACCGGCGTACTTACGGAGATAATCCGGCACTAGTATTCTGCCCTGGCTATCCAGCTCCACGTCGGCTGCGCCTGAGAGCATTAAACGTACAAAGGCCCGCGAATTGGCCTGAGCTAGCGGCAGGTTAATCAATTTCTGAGCAAGCTTCTCCCAATCAGCTTCAGATAGTACGAATAGGCAATGGTCTATCCCACGGGTAACAATGGCTCCGCCGGATATCTTGCTGCGGAATTTGGCTGGTATTGCTATACGGCCCTTGGGATCAATAGTGTGTCTGAATTCTCCTATGAACATTGTTTATTTGCTATTAAAGCTTCCCCAAGCCTTAGTGCCTTCCATGGCGACTTATCCACAGAAATGGGTACTTATCCACATACTTATACACAATTCCCCACTTCGATGGTTAGTGTACCGCGCAACCCATCTAGCGTCAATCAAAACAAAGGCCCGCGTACTGCACGGGCCAAAAAGCATTTGTTTACAGGCTTAATCGTCGCTACGGGCCAACTTATTAACAAGATATCAACTTAACCATGGCCGCAGCAACAGGCTACCCCAGATTCGCACTGATTCCCCACTCAGTAATCAGGATCTTTTCCGCCGAGGATATCGCCGCTCGTTGGTTTTGTAACCAGTGTCAGACGACCAAACCAGAAACAGTTTCTTTCTAAACCCACCTTTCACGGCGTAAGCTTCCCTTCGGGCAGTTTTAATCCCCTCTTCCGAGATATGATTAACCCTTTTAATCTTTTCAATAACATCTATGATATCGGCCAACTCGGATGTGATATCCTTCTTGGTTTTGGCGTTTAAAAGTCCGCTCGCTTCTTCACCAACTTTTTTCAAGAGCTCCTTCTCAAAATCTTTCTGTTTAAGCCTTGCAATCTCATATTGACCACCGTGTTTTACAATCTTCTCCGGTATTTTATCCCGTATTAGTTTATTGTAGTAAATCTTCTTCATTATATATCTCTGGTGGGCGCACCAGGTCTCGAACCTGGGGCCTCCCGCGTGTGAAGCGGGCGCTCTACCCCTGAGCTATGCGCCCTAGCCGTAATTAGCATAGATAAAAACAAATCGGGGTGCAAACAAAGCAAGACATAATAAGGGACAAGTGTTTTTCACCTGTCCCAAATTAATGTTTTGAAGGGCGATGTTTTCGTCCTCCAAACTCTTTGCTCCCCTTTAAGGGCGAGACATCAGGCAAGAACGAGGTGGTGTTTATTACCAAACTGATCTTGCCATTCGTTACGGCCTGTCTTCTTGACAATAAGGTCTTTCGGCTTGCCTCCGTGCTTGCTAGCAAGCACAACTCTGGCTCTACTGCCAGCGCAGAAGCATACGCGAAGGACCTTATCCGGTTTTTCAGTACCGGTTTCCTGTCGGCTCATACCGTGCTCCTTCTTATTTGGTTGTCAAAGAGTCCGTGGGTGAAAATGTATCTTAATCTTCTCCCCACGTGTGAAACCAATTGCGATCTCGCACCTAGGGACAAAACAAAAGCCCTCCGCCATAGGGCGGAGGGCTTGGTTTAATTATTTATTTACTTCTTACGACTCTACTGCTTTAGATATAAACCAAGTCAACCGCCCACCGGCAATGAGGGCAAGGGATAGGACGAGCAAAACCGCGACTTGGCTTATCAATGACATTAAATCCAGTATAGCAGAAAGGCTATTGGAGTTCAACCGTGGCACCCACAGCTTCCAGTTTGGCCTTGAGTTCGTCGGCCTCTTCTTTCTTGAGACCTTCTTTAACCATCTTTGGAGCACCGTCGGCAATGTCCTTGGCTTCTTTCAAGCCGAGGCTGGTCGCTTCGCGGATCACCTTGATGACGTTTATTTTCTGCTCGCCGGCCAACTTCAAAAGGACGTTGAAGCTGGTCTTCTCTTCGGCAGCAGCCGAAGCTGCAGCTCCGCCTGCGGCGACTGGCGCGGCAGCCGAAATGCCAAACTTGGTCTCCATAGCTTTCACGAGCTCGGCTAGCTCACCGACAGTCATCTTCTCGACAGCTGAGATTATTTCTTCTTGTTTCATAGCGTAAATCTAAATTACGAGCTCGACCTTTTGCCTTTTTCCTGAACTAAATACATAAAAGCTCTAAGCGGCGCGACCATTGTACCCAAAACCTGAGCCAATAGAACGGGCCGGGGCGGCAATTGACCGATAGCGTTAACCTCAACGTCAGTCATAGTTACCCCCTTCTCTAGGTCGAATCCACCCAAGATCCTAAACTTATCGTTAGCTTTGGCAAACCGATAAACCGGGCCGGCAGCTTCTGAGAAATCACCGCTTACGAATATGGTCGCCAATTGGGCCGGAGCGAACTCCTGAGCGTCAAACGAGACTCCTTTTTGCTTAAGAGCGACGTTTAACAAGCGTTTCTTCACTATGGTCATCTTGGCCGAAATCTCGCGTAATGATTTCCTTAGGACGCTTAAATCGGAAACTGGCACGCCATTGAAATCGGCGAAGAGAAGGGCTTTGGATTTAGCCAGTTCGTCGGATGCTTCAGAGATTATCTCCTTTTTTTGAGCCTTAGTCTTTGCCATTTGGACAAATAAAAACTGCGTTGATCCCGCAGCAACAGTAGATGTTTCCTCGGTAGGTCTTATCCCTTTTTAGGAAGCCTGCCTTCTACGGAATCTAGATAAAATATATAGGAAGATTATATTGATGTCAATGTGTTTGTCTAGCTATTCCCTTATCAGCGGGACGAAACTAAACCCCATAAAGGTACTGGTTTCGAACTTATCCTGAGTAACCTTATGCATGACGACTATGCTTTGTCCGATCGGTGCTACCAGCGTCCCGCCGATCTTAAGCTGATTTTGCCAATCAACCGGGACGGCTTCAGCCGCCGCTGCGGCTATGATGCGATCATAGGGTGCCTCAGCTGGATAGCCCAAACCGGCATCTCCAGTGATAATGGCAACTCTCTTGGCTAGATCCGGATAGTTGGCGATGTTGTTCTCAGCGAACTTACAAAGTTCGGGTATCCGCTCCACGCCGATTACCTTACCCGTTTCCCCAACTAGATAAGCCAGCAGTGTACTCTGCCAGCCAGATCCTGCCCCTATATCCAGGACCTTGTCGCCCGGTTGGACTTGTATGGCCTCCAGCATGAAAGCCACAGTAAGCGGTTGGGAAATAGTTTGATCGAAACCTATCGGCAAGGGACTGTTTTCGTAAGCCTCACTCTTATGACCTTCCGCAACGAACTGTCTTCTATCCACAGAGCGGAAAGCATCCACCAAGGCTGGCGTCTTAAGATAGCCACCACCAATAAGTTCGTTAATTAACTCATCGCGTGTCATACCCGTATTAAGTTACAGTACCACAGTTACTTAAGTTTCTGCTCCTTATGCGGCGTGCGTTTACGGCACCAGTTGCAGTACTTGTTAAACTCGATTTTCCTTTCAACTTTTTTCCTGTTCTTGCGAACATAATAGTTAGAGCGTCCGCAGACGGTACACTTAAGCCTTATTAGGTTTTCTGAAAACTTAGATTGAGCCATTTTTATATTTCACCTTAGAACTACCTGAGCCGATGGCCGGAATCGAACCGGCGACCTACTCCTTCATCGTTACCTCTTTTTATACAGCACATATAAGAGGATTAGACTGTATCTTGAGCGTACCCCTTCGGGGTTAGCCCCCCTTGTCAGTCGTTCGGGCCTTATTGTTGTAGGCCACGGTCTGAACCCTGTGCGGGCCTTTAACCGTTATTCGGGATTCATCCCAGCGTTTCCCCTGAGATGGGCAAAACTCTACCATGGAGTCGCTCTGCCAACTGAGCTACATCGGCAACAATGAATTGTAAATCGAGTTTAAGTTTACTATCACCAATACCTATAAGTCAAAGTAGGATGAGATACAACACAAAGCAAAAGCCGATGACTTATCCGTCATCGGCAGTTGTATAAACCGCAACTAGATCTTCGATTCTTTGTATGTCCGTTTTATTGATGAACTCCGCCACTCCCCCTTCGAGGTATTTAACTCTAACCTTACTACTCATAGCCTCGCCGGTGGAGTAAGAATACTTATGGATATCCTTATTGCTGCGCAGGGCACCAATGACTTTTAGACCTTCGTCGCCGCCAGCGGTGAGCGAATGGTCAACAACTACTACTTTGGGATCATACTTATCCACAGCGCTTAGGGCATCCTCAACGCTATGGCATTCCTCGACAATCACGTTGCAATCCGTCTCGAACAACACTCTCAGCATCTCAACGATGCTTTGATCGTCGTCGATAAACAATATGGGTTTCATCCTACCCTCCAACTATTTAGTTCTAAAAACAGCTAAGTCAATCAAACATACGCTTAACGTACGGATTGACCAAACGTAAGTTACTCCTTTTTACAAATAGGTCAACTCCCTGCGGAATTTAACCAACTAGATTCTGACAAAAGCCCAAGATCTACCGTCGACTTAGTTCCTAATATACTTGTTCATACGCCACCTTCTACCCTTTCCACGATTCAGATTCTTGTAGAATGGCGTTAAAGCGTGACAGTTAGGACACAAAAGTCGGAGGTCGCTTTCTCTGTTATCTTCAGCGTCGCCGTCGATATGATCGACTTCCAGGGGGACGATCCCCGTTATTGGATGTTTTTACTCCACCCACACTTAGAACACCTATCCCCAAATTTATCAGTTAGGTACCTTCTGAGATGTGTAGAAATATTGCGAGTGCTCACTCCTATATTTCCATTCACCTCGCCAGCCTTCCAACTCCGAACCCACATTCTATGTCGAAAGTCAGACTGGCATTGGTTAGAACAGAACTTAATCTGGGAACGGTCCGTTAGCGCACTCTCGCAGTTCATACATTTTCTCATCTATCTGATTATACTAAAACATACCCCTAGTTTAGGTATGCATCCTGTAATAACCTTGAGCGTTTATATCCGCTAGTTAAGACTTATTTTACCGGAAATCCCTGACTTTGGACAGCTGTTTACCCCTTCATTCAGGTGATCACTAGCTCATGCCCCTAGTGACTACCCTCCCGTTCCAAGAAAGCCCCGTTATCACCGGCTTTCAGGGAATCGCCGGCGTCAAAAAGAAACCCCAACTTCACTCCGCTCCTCACCTTACGTTCGTCGCTCCGTGATTCTCCCTCGGCCTCATCATCCGTCCGTCTTTTCGTTTCCTTCTTTCACGGGGTGGAGGACGCATTTGAGGTATGGTGGACGTCCAATTCGGCCTCGGGGAGGGGGCTATTCCTTGGTATAATGGGGTATCTCTTTCTTTTGAAATGGGTACCATGAGAAAAAGGCTGGTTCGCAGGGAGGAAAAGCGCCCCCTCCGGTTGCAGGGCAGGGATATGGAGCTGCTTCAAGAGCTTGGTGAATACCGCTTCCTTGATACTTCCCAGATTCTCGCCTTGCATCCCGGCGGCAGGAGGAATTCCCTGAGGAGGCTGGCGGCCATGTTCGACCTAGGATATCTGGACAGACCAAGGGGGCAGAGTCGCTCCTCCTCTCCCCACATCGCCTATTCCCTCGGCCGTGAAGGGGTGCGGATGATATACGAGGAGCAGTCCGCGGGGATGCTGCGGCGATTGAGGGAAATTGAGCGTTCCCTGCCCTTGATCGCCCATACCTTGATGATCTCACAGTTCAGAGTGTGTTTGACCCTCGCTTTGAGGAAGCGGGAAGATGTACAGCTCAGAAGATGGCTCCAGGGCTATGACTTGAAAGCCGCGCTTAGGAGGCACGGCAGGAATCCGGAACTGGTGCCGGACGCTTTCTTCGTTTTGCACTTCCAAGAGTACGAGTATCCCGTTTTCTTGGAGGCCGACCGGGGCACGATGTCCGCGAAAAGATTCACGGAGAAACTCAAGATATATTGGAAGTGGTGGGAGGAACGGAGAATCCAAGAGACGCTTAACTTCACCCACTTCAGGGTCATCACCATTACGCCCACGGAGGCGAGGAGCGAACATTTGAGAATCGCTGCAAAGGATGCCGACCGCAGGCAGCACGGCAGCAACATGTTTTTGTTCGCATCGGAGAAGAGCTATTCCATCCCCCGTCCCGGGGCGATCTTTGATGCCGTATGGAAGTCGCCCAAGGACGATCTCCAAAAGACGATACTTTAATTCGGAACAACTTACAGAAAGTAAAATGCGATGTCAGAACACAAAGGACAACACTACATTACCGAAAATTACCAGCGTAACTTCGCCGATGCGTCGGGAAAAATTTGGGTCCTCGACGAGGACGATAAAATATTCCGCGCCAACCCCAAAAACATTTTCAAGGAGAAATATTTTTATAACGTAACGTTCGCCGATTTCCCCAAGCCCCTCTTTGTCGAGAAAAGCCTCGCCGACATGGAAGGGGGATTCGCCGGGGTCGTACGGGAGAAAATCAATAATCTCAGGCCGCTAACAAGAGAAGATAAAATCGCGATATCCCTCTTTGCTTCCGCGATGTTGATTCGCACAAAGAACCAAAGGGAAACCTTGCGCGATTTTTTCAAAAAGAGTTTGGAGATGGTAAAAAGAATCAAATCCGACCCAAAACAGGTGGAATTCCTAAAATCGCTTCCGGTTTCTTATTCGAAGAGCGGCTTTAGTCAAGGCGAGCTGGAAAATATCGTGGAAAATTTTGACTCCTGGCACTCCGTCATGACGCTGGATGGCATGTTCGATTCGGCACCAGATGTTTTCAAAATAAAGTGGACGTTTTTCGTCGCCCCTCAAGGGAGAATGTTCATGAGTTCCGACAGCCCCCTGCAGATGGTAAGCCCCGAGCGCGAGCAAAAATACGGAGTAAACGCGATCGGCAGTCTTGCCGGCTTGGGGCATGCGGACACGGAGCTTACCTTGCCTATATCGGCAAAAGTCGCGTTATTGGCAAGTTGGAAATACGACAAATCGGGATATGTACCGGCGACCTACTCCTTCATTCAGCAGTTGAATTACCGGACAGCGCGTTCGGCAAAGAGACTGTTCGCGGACAACAGAGAAATTCTGGAGCGTATGCTGAAAAAGAACGGAAGATCAGGAAGTGCTCGAAACTGAAACGGATGCATCGGGTTCATTTTCGAATGCGCCAAAAATTCGCTCTCGGCCCTGCGGCCTCGAGCTCACTTCCATTGTCTTTGTTTATTTTTTTATGCGTCCTCCACCCCGTGAAAGAAGGAAACGAAAAGACGGACGGATGATGAGGCCGAGGGAGAATCACGGAGCGACGAACGTAAGGTGAGGAGCGGAGTGAAGTTGGGGTTTCTTTTTGACGCCGG
>JAMCRD010000005.1 GCA_023380475.1 Patescibacteria group bacterium
CCCGAAGCCAGGGCGAGCTTACCCTGACCAGGATGAACCCACCTTAACAGGTGGAGGAGGTCCGAACCAGTGGGTTGTGCAAAACCTTTGGATGAGTTGGGGTAAGAAGTGAAAAGCTAATCGAGCCTGGTAATAGCTGGTTCTCTCCGAAATATATTTTCGTATAGCGTCGAGTGTTTCCTCTTGGAGGTAGAGCACTGGATGGTGGTGACAGGGCGAAAGCTCGCGCCACCAATCAAACTCCGAATGCCAAGAGGCCCAAGCTCGGCAGTCAGACTACGGGGGCTAAGCTCCGTGGTCGCGAGGGGAAGAGCCCAGACCGTCGTCTAAGGTCCCTAAATTCTTGCTAAGTGTAAAAGGTGGTCGTTTGCCGATGACAGATAGGAGGTTGGCTCAGAGGTAGCCATCCTTTAAAGAGTGTGTAACAACTCACTATTCGACGGCCGGCGGCGCCGAAAATGTACCGGGGCTAAGCAAGATACCGAAGACACGGACTCACGGGCTTCATAGAGAAGAATCCTTCAGGATATTGAGAGCGAGCCGCATCCTAAGAGATGCAGACATCCCAGACTTACGGTTATAACCGTAAGTCTATGGATATACAGGGAATTTCCCTTATGTGGGGTGAAACACCCCACGGCTCGACCATTCCCAATATTGCAGATGCGAATCTAATTCGCCTTTTCTATGAAGCTCGCGAGTGGTAGGAGAGCATTCCCAGCAGCAGTGAAGAAGGATCCGCGAGGGCCTTTGGAGCGCTGGGAAGAGAGAATGTTGGTATGAGTAACCCGCTACGTCGGTGGGAAACCGACGCCCCGAAAATCCAAGGTTTCCGCGGCAATGGCAATCATCCGCGGGTTAGGCGGCCCTAAGGCAATGGCGAAAGCCGCAGCTGATGGAAAGCAGGTTAATATTCCTGCCCCCTGACTCTTTGGCGATGGAGGGACGAAGGACATAAGTTTAGACATCTTAGTGGTTTGGTGCTCTTAACTTGAAGAACAGTTTTCCAGGAAAATCCGGAGGACTGCCTTTGATGGCGATGTTCGCGAGTTGAGAAAAGGTAGGGTTTTTGCCCTACCGATCTAGATGAAGAGCCTTCCTAGAAAATCTCCTAAGCGTTAATTAAGAGTCGGGTCCGTACCGGAAACCGACACAGGTGGATAGGGCGAGAAGCCCAAGGGGTATGAGTGATTTGCCTCTAAGGAACTCGGCAAAAAAGCGGCCGTAAGTTCGCGATAAGGCCTGCCCTTCGCAAGAAGGGCCGCAGCGAAAGTCTCTCTGGCGACTGTTTACCAAAAACACAGCTCCCTGCGAACTCGTAAGAGTATGTATAGGGGGTGACACCTGACCGATGCGAGAAGGTCAAGCCTGGGGGTGCAGGTTCGGGAAACCGAGTTTGTGCTCACTGGGTTAAGCCCTCGTCAATGTCAGCGATAACTATAATCGTTCTAAGGTGAATTGAATTGCCTTAGTAAAACCTAACTATATGCTGGAACACCCGCGAATATCGGAGTACCAAGAATGGTGACAATCTTCGATCGATGCGGACAATCAGCAGGAAACTCAAAATAAATAATTGAGGATCCTCAGAGACTACACGTTAGGATCGTCGCAAGGCGATAAGATATAGTCCGAACTTCGTGGCGACACGAAGAGTTGTACATAAAGGTATGTACAGATTAACAGATTGAGCGCAATTCCTTTTCGGGTAAGGAAACTTGCCCCTTTATCGAGTAATCGATATCGAAGCACTTGCTGTATCGGTGAAACCTACGTTCGTGAAGACGAATAGGGCAATACCGAGGGAACCTCTTGAAAATACAAGGGGACTCCGTAGAGACTACATGCAAGTATCCAAGTGATTGGATAAAGATATAGTCCGACACTTCTCGAAAGAGGAGATAACACAAATGAAGTTCCGAAGCGCACGAATGGTGTAACGATCAGAGAACTGTCTCAGAGGCAAGCTCAGTGAAAATGCGATTCCCGTGAAGACGCGGGATACCTGCAGCGGGACAAAAAGACCCCAGGAGCTTTACTGTAGTTTGGTATTGATACTAGAGCTTTGATACGTAGCGTAGTGGTGAGCCTTCGAAGCCATACTTTCGGGTGTGGTGGAGGCGACAATGAAACAGCCATTTTCAAAATTTTAGTATCTAACCTCGACGGCAAAAACGGCGGGGAACAGTGCCTGATGGGCAGTTTAAATGGGGCGTTTTCCTTAACAGCAAACTAACGCCAATCTATGCGATCGACGCATTAGGTTAATAACGTTTGCCATAGTTGAATTTCGTTACTACTCGAAAGTCGCTTCGAGTCATCAATTATGCGGGGGACACTTCTGATGAAAATTAGAGTGAAAAATCTGGTGTATATGCTGGAACATCCGGTGTATCTCGAAGTACCATTTTTAGAAATGGTAAAAATCTTCGAGTGCGGACAATCAGCAGGCAACCACAAAAGTGGAAGTCCTCAGAGACTATCAACCAGAGCGAGCTTATAAGAGATCGTATGATATAGTCCGATCTGCATAGCGATATGCAGGCTACGCATGAACGCAGCGGCCTAAGATTATTAGGTTAACGCAATGCCTAAAAAGTAACGGAGGAGTTTATTAAGGTCGGCTAAGGTCGGATGGAAATCGACCCAGTCGTGTAAACGCACAAGCCGGCTTAACTGCGAGACCGACAAGTCAAGCAGATGCGAAAGCAGAAGTTAGCGACCCGACGGCAAATGTTAATTACGCAAGTGATTAACTCTTCATAGGAAGGCCGGAGATATCGGACAAAAGTTACCCTGGGGATGGAGTCTGAAATAAGACTTTGTTGTCCTCTTCTCGAGTAATCGGGAAAATTAATAACGGCTTATAACGGTGAACCAGAGACGGTCTTTCCCTCGAAAGAGGGTTTTCGTTCTCTAGGAATACCGTGGGAAGTTGGAAGGTGAAGAGATAAAAAATGAATGTAACTAAACAGCAAAGATCTGCACTGGTTGGAATGATTCTAGGTGATGGTTACCTCCAAAAAACAGGCGAGTCTAATGCTCGTCTCAGATTGGAGCATGGTCTTAAACAAAGAGATTATCTTATTTGGAAAACCAAATTGATACCTCAATTGTTTCAAGGCAAACCAACATTGTTAGATCGCGTCCATCCGCAGACAAAACGTACTTATAGGTATATTCGTCATCAATCAAATTCATCCTCATATCTGGGAAAGATGAGAAGAGTGTTTTATGTTAACAACATAAAAGTAATCCCTAAAAACCTCTCTTCTTTGTTAATTTCAGATATAGGTTTGGCTATTTGGTATTTCGATGATGGTTACTATTATCCCAAAGATAATAGTATGTATCTCTATCTTGGCAGAGTAACGCGTCAAGATGCTGAGATCGCACGTAATGCGTTGCAAGAAAAATTTAGTTTACAGAGCACAATCCTCGATAAAAAACATAAGGGATTTGTGATCTATTTCTCCCCAAAGGAGAGTAGGAAAATATCGCAATTAATTAGGAAATATGTCATACCAAGTATGGCATATAAGATACCTTCTTAACCCCGTAACGACTTTTCAGCGTGTTGCTGGAAGAGTTAGTAAGTATGATGATTACTACTAGCTAATACGCCGTCCCCAACCTATGCGATTAGTTGGGTGAAGATATAGTCTAATGCGAGAGCATTGAACAGGCTGGTGTGGTCCGAGAGTCCCTATCGACGACCACGCTCGGCACCTTAACATATCGGGGTGCTGTGGCAGTGATGCCATACCTTTCCTTATTGACCATAAGGAAAAACAAAAATTTGGCTTATAACGGTGAACTCCACTGTGATAATATGAATCTGTCGCAATGGACAACCCCGTGGGAAGTTTAACCAAATTCCAGAAATCAGTGATCTTAGGATCAATTCTTGGAGATGGATACGTTAGGCAATTTCCTGGCAGAAAGAATGCATTATTGGAGATTAACCATTCTTATACTCAAAAAGAGTATGTAGATTGGAAATATTCAATACTGCGTAATGTCGTTCTGTCAGAGCCTAAGATGCGCAAAACAAATGGGAAGCGCATTGCTTATCGTTTCTATACCCAACAATTACCTGAGCTTACTAATTTAATCGAATCTTTCTACCCTAATGGTAAAAAGGTTATTCCAAAGAGTCTTGAGCTTGATTCGATAGCATTATCCGTATGGTTTATGGATGATGGAAGTTGTTGCAGTGATTCTGATTATTATCTGAACACTCAACAATATTTGATTCAAGACCAGAAGATTCTTTTGAAGGGATTAAAGGGTCTTGGTTTAGATGCAAATTTAAATCGAGACAAAGAATATCAACGAATCCGTTTTTTGAAATCATCAATTCCAAAACTTAAGGAATTGATTACAAAGAACATCATAGATTCAATGAGATACAAAATTCGGTTATAACCCCGTAGAGACTTAAGTCGTGAGACTTAGAGTTACCTATTCGTAGGTAGCTAAGACGCCAACGCCCTACTTTCATTAGGATTGAGGGTGAAGATATAGTCCAAACAATTAGTAATAATTGAGATAATGCGATGTCGGCTCGCCCTAGCGCGGGGGTGGAGAAGCTCCCAAGCGTTTGGCTGTTCGCCAATTAAAAGGGTACGTGAGCTGGGTTCAAACCGTCAGAGGAACCTTAAATATCGAGTAACCCACGGCGGCGCATAAATTAAAATCTCTTTCTCCAATAAAGAAAGCATATGTAGCTGGATTCCTAGATGGAGATGGCAGTATTTATGTGCGTGCAAAACCGAATTCTACTTACAAGTATGATTTCCAGATTGCACTGTATGTTGTATTGTTTCAATCTGCCAAGAATCGTAAGAAATTTATAGAGTTATGCGATCTTATAGGCTATGGCAAGATTAGAGAGCGGAAGGATGGCATTCTGGAGTATGTCATAGATAGAATTGTTGACATAAGAGAATTTCTAGAGTGTGTCAGGCCTTTCGTTAAACTGAAAGAGAAACAACTGGAGTTAATGTTCAAGATAATTGATCTAAAAGGTAAAGTAGAGAATGAGAAAGATTTCGGAGCCCTTCTTGATCTGATAGATTCATATCGAGAGCTAAACTACTCTAAAAATCGTAAGAAACGTGTATTGACCCCGTAGAGACTTAATCTCAATAAGAGATTGGATGGAGCTTTGCTTCATAATACGTCAACTCCCTCTTTGCTTAAGAGGGTGATGGTATAGTCCACCCAACTAGTAATAGTTGCATAGAAGCGTGAGACAGGTTGGTCTTTATCTGCTGCAGGCGAATAGCACTTGAAGGAAGTTGGCCCTAGTAAGTTTTGCTACTTCCGAGAGTAATCTCGGATGACAATTCGGCTAATAACGGTGAAGTCTTGTGTTCCATTCTAATTCGTTGATAGCTACGTCCGTAGTTGGTCCTTCGGTCATAGTACAATTAATTGAGGATCAGGATGATGCAAGATAATACCGTGGGAAGTCGGTCTATGTTAGACTTGACCCCGTAACGACTTGAGTTCGATTTTATCGAACCAGACTTATATATATTGGAAGGCTAAATTAGCAAGTATATATAGGTAATACGCCGACATCCTATCTCTCTTTGAGAGAGGATGAAGATATAGTCTACGCTCCTAGTGATAGGGGGTATACGTGACGAGAGGACCGGGCTGAACGAACCTCTGGTCTACCGGCTTTGATACCAATCGAATCGCCGGGTAGCTATGTTCGGGTGGGATAAGCGCTGAAAGCATCTAAGTGCGAAGCCCCGCCTAAGACTATGTGCAGACCCCTAGAAGATGACTAGGTTGATAGGCTCTAGGTGTAAGATCCGCAAGGATTTTAGCCGAGGAGTACTAATAGGTCGAAAAAATTTGGAGACCGACTATCTTAATGCTTGTTGGCTTGCCTATCTGATACGATTTATGTTATTTTCCTTTGCCGGTGATTTACCCGTGTGTGTACCACCTCTTCCCATTCCGAACAGAGAAGTGAAAGTGCATGGGGCCGATGATAGTCCTTAGGGGCGAAAGTAGGCTTTGCCGGCATTTTAGTATCCAATTATTCCGCTACGGCGGATTTTTTTATAGGCGATAATGCGTTATTCTCTATAGTAATGAGTAGGGTCGCCAAGCAATTGTTATACGGTGCAGGATGTCTTATTTTCGTTTTCCTGATCTCTTTCGGTGTCTATAGTGTCTGGTTTAAAAAGATGCCAGCGAGATGTTCCCAAACATCCTGCGCCATTGAGAATCCTGTGGTTGGGATAGCAAGCGGTCCGGTGGCATTACAGACTGGCCAAGATCAGTCAGTTATTCTGGCGGCTTTGGAAAATAACAACGGTTACGGTCTGACATTTTCCTACAACTTAATTGTGCATAGCATCCTTGGCGAGCAGGTAGATACCTTCACTGGCACTTCTTCGATAGCGTCTGAGGGCATGCGTTATCTCCTTCTCACCGGGGTCGCCTCTAACGCTACCGAGATCGGGGCAATCGATTTGAGCACGAGCGACGTTGTGCAAACTCCGTCTTCAGAGTTGCCACAATATAACCTTGTTATTAGTGGCATAAGTACACATGCTGTCCCCAGTGGCGGCTATGTGAGTGGCACAGTCAGTAATACTTCTACCTCCAGTGCCAGCGGCATACACCTCTTGGCTATATTGTTTGACCTGTCCGGCAACATAATCGGCGCCTCAGCGGTGAAGATAGGCGATCTCCTGCCAATGAGTAAGACATCGTTTAGCATACCCCTATCATCAATGGATGTAAGAACAGCCAACAGCATCGATAGTATAAAGACCGAAGTATCATATGAGGTTACTGAAAATTGACAGCTGGCTTCTGGGGGCAGCGCTGTTCCTGATGGCCGCCGGTCTGATTACATTGTCATCCATCGATCATACCTTGTTAGTGAGGCAGGCCATCTGGGTGGTTTTGGCGGTGGCGGTGATGCTTATTTTGCCTTACGTGAATCTAAAGGCGATATTCAGCTATCGCTGGGTCATTCTCACTATATACTTAGGATCCTTGTCCCTATTGCTGCTAACCGATGTCGTCGCCAAGAGTATAAGGGGGCATCACAGTTGGATAACTTTGGGTCCAATTCTCCTGCAGCCATCGGAATTCATGAAAGCGGCCCTGATAATACTACTGTCCACTTTTTTTGCCGTGCGCCACGTCTCAATTGCGCGTTGGCGGACAATAGCCATCTCATTCCTTTACTTCGTCATCCCGTTCATCCTTGTTCTGCTTCAGGGTGATACCGGTACGGCATTAGTGCTTTTTGCAATCTGGTTCGGTTACTTACTAATCAGCGAGATACCGTGGAGATATTTACTCATTTTCTTTCTAGCATTCGTGATCGTCGGGGCGGCAGTCTGGAATTTCGGGTTGGCCAATTATCAGAAGGAACGGATAATCGGGTTGTTTAATCCGACCTATGAACAACTTGGCATAAACTACAATGTTATCCAGGCCAAGATAGCAATCGGTTCCGGAGGGCTGTTGGGGGAAGGCTTGAGTCAGGCAACACAAGTGCAGTTGGGCTTCTTACCAGCCGCGTCCACCGACTTTATATTTTCGGCTTTTACTGAGGAGTGGGGGGTAATTGGGGCGATAGTGCTGCTGGGAGCATACATGATTCTGATCTATCGTATGATCAAGGTTGGTCTAGCCGCCGAAAACAATTTCTCGCGTTTTATCTGCCTCGGAACAGTTATATTCATCCTGGCGCACCTGCTGATCAATGTAGGTTCTAACATGGGTTTCTTGCCGGTTATCGGCATAGGCTTGCCGCTGGTGAGTTACGGCGGATCAAACTTATTGACAGTGTCAGCACTGGTGGGTATTATTCAGAATATTGCCAGTCACGCAGCTTTCTAGGTGCTATTCAGGAGTTGTGAGGCGTTAGCTGTTCGTCGGGCGGTGAAAACCGCGTCTTAATTACCTAGGTACTTGACCAACAAACCTAAAATATTGTTTAATATCCCATATATAAGAAATAGACATTAACTTAAAAACCCTTCGCAGCCAAGGGGATTTGTTTTAATGTCTTTTTAGTTTTGAACTAAAATCCACTGTCCAAAATGACATCACGTTTGCCGGTAAGGAAGATCTCAACTCACCCTGGGAACTTCGTAAGTCAACATAGTTTGGCGGCGGTTCAGCTTGATTCTTATCGCTGGTTCAGGGAAAAGGGTTTGCGTGAACTATTCGATGAGATATCCCCGATAACGGATTATTCCGGCAAGGATATCGAGATACACTTTTTGGATTACGCTTTTGAGTCGCCTAAACACTCGGAGGTTGAATCTGTGTCCAAAGGCATAACCTTTGAGGCACCACTACGGGTGAATGTCAAATTAGCTAACAAGACCCTTAAGATAAATAAAGAACAGGAGGTTTACCTGGGGGATTATCCAGTCATGACGGAACGTGGTACTTTCATCATCAACGGTGTTGAGCGGGTGATAGTCTCGCAGCTGATACGTTCACCGGGAGTTTACTTCACTTCCGATGTGTATCGCGGCCGTAACTTATTTGGGGCTAAACTTATACCTAACCGTGGGGTGTGGCTGGAATTTGAGACTGATCCGGACGGCGGTATAGGTGTTAAGATCGACCGTCACCGCAAGGTTCCCGTGACCTGTCTACTTAAGGTTTTCGGCCTTAAGAACGACGATATAATTTCAACTTTCGGAAAATCTATCGAGCCCACCCTCAAGAAAGACCCCGCTAAGACCACCGACGATGCTTATTTGGAGCTGTTCAAGCGGGTGAGGCCAGGTGACATCGGCACGGTAGCCGATGCCGCCCGCCTTATTGATGCCATGTTCCAGAAGACAGATCGCTATGATTTGTCAGTGGTCGGCCGTTTTAAGCTCAACCAACGTCTGGATATAAAGGACTCGTCCAGCCGCCTCCTAACCCTTGAGGACGTTATCAAGATAGTGAAAGAAATGATGCGCCTCAACGCGGATGAGCAGGCTGAGGATGATGATATCGATCATCTTGGCAACAGGCGCGTGCGTCCGGTAGGCGAACTACTACAAAGCAGATTGCGTGTTGGCTTTGCCAGATTGCGCCGCAACATTCAGGATAAGATGTCGATGGTCGAACCGGAACTGATGACGCCGGCGCAGCTCATCAACCCACAGCCTCTAATTTCATTCGTGCGAGAATTTTTCTCCTCTTCGCAGATGTCGCAGTTTATGAACCAGGTCAATCCACTTTCAGAGGTGGAGCACAAGCGCACCATTACCGTCTTGGGTCCGGGTGGTTTGTCGCGCGAGCGAGCTGGGATTGAAGTACGTGACGTTCATGAGTCATATTACGGCCGTCTCTGTCCGGTGCAGACACCAGAGGGACAGAACATCGGTTTGATCAGCCGCTTATCCAACTTCGCTAAGCTGGATGATTATAATTTCTTAGTCACGCCCTACGTTAAGGTGAAGAATGGCAAGATCAGCGGAGAAATTGTATGGCTTAACGCTACTGAGGAGCAAAAATACCATATCGCCAGTTCGGATATCCAAATCGACGATAAAGACAACATATTAAATGAGGAGGCCGAATGCCGTTTTGGCGGCAAACCGGCCATGTATGCCAAGAAAAATATTGATCTTATCGATGTAGCCCCGCAGCAGGTTCTCTCGACCGCGGCATCGCTGATCCCATTCATGGAGCACGACGATTCACAGCGTGCCCTTATGGCCTCGAACATGCAGGGCCAAGCTGTGCCGTGTGTTAGGTCTTCGGCGCCGTACGTCGGAACGGGCATGGAAGACATAGTCGCTCGAGACTCCGGTTACCTGGTTTTCGCCCCAGAGGACGGGGAAGTGACCGAAGCCGACGGCTCTAAGGTGGTTATTAAGATGAAAGACGGCAAGACTTTCCGTCACGATCTTATAAAGTTCAAGATGTCCAACCAGGATACGGCGATTAACCAGCGTTCCCTGGTAGGGAAGGGTGATAAGGTTAAGAAAGGCGATGTCTTGGTAAGCGCCCACAGTATAGACGAAAAAACCTTGGCACTGGGCCAGAACCTAGTAGTGGCTTTTACCTCTTTTGAAGGAGCTAACTTCGAGGACGCCATCATCTTATCAGAAAGAGTACAGCAGGAGGATTTATTTACTTCCATTCACATAGAAAGTTTCTCAGAAGATGTGCGTGACACAAAGCTTGGGCCTGAGATAACCACGCCGGACATCCCCAACGTTTCAGAAGACAAACTTCGCAACTTGGACGAGGACGGTATTATCCGCAAGGGCGCCGAGGTGCGTGATGATGACATCTTAGTCGGGAAAATATCACCCAAGGGCGAGAGTGAACTGACTCCTGAAGAACGGTTGGTGCAGGCTATATTCGGTGAGAAGGCCCGCGACGTTAAGGATACTTCGCTTACATTGCCGCATGGTAAGTCGGGTCGGGTAGTCGACATTAAAATTTTCAGCCGGGAGAAAGGTGACAAACTGGAACCCGGCGTCATAAAACGTGTCCAGGTACAGGTAGCTGAGCTTAGGAATATACGGGCTGGTGATAAGATGGCTGGTCGACATGGCAACAAGGGCGTTGTCTCGCAGATCAGGCCGGTGGAGGACATGCCTTACCTGGAAGATGGTACGCCGGTTGATATAATCCTAAACCCTCTGGGTATACCTTCACGTATGAACCTCGGCCAGGTTTTCGAAACACACCTCGGCTGGGCTGCCAAAAAGATGGGTTACCGCGTCGAGACCCCGGTCTTCACTGGGGCTTCCCAGGAAGATATTGAAAATGCCTTAAAAGAGGCCGGTTATCCAGTAGATGGTCAGACTGTCTTGTATGATGGTCGCAGCGGGAAACCGTTCGACCGCAAAGCTACAGTCGGCGTGATATATATGATGAAACTTAATCACTTGGTTATCGATAAGTTGCACATGCGATCGATCGGTCCGTATTCCCTGATAACACAACAGCCGCTGGGCGGGAAGGCTAATCTAGGAGGCCAACGCTTTGGTGAGATGGAGGTATGGGGGCTGGAAGGTTATGGCGCGGCACATACGTTGCAGGAAATGCTGACCATAAAGTCAGACGACGTAATAGGACGAGCCGCTGCTTACGAGTCAATAATCCGCGGCGAGAAAATAAAGAAGCCGAATGTACCGGCATCATTCAATGTGTTGGTTAATGAGTTGAAGGCTTTGGGGCTATCAGTCGAGCCGGTTTACGACGAGAACGTACCCGAGCAAGTCGCATCAAAAAACCAGTCAAAAACTGAGGAATAATGGAAACCGTTAAGAAAGATTCAGCTTTTAAATCACTCGATTTTACCGGCCTAAGATTAAGGCTTGCTTCGCCGGAAGACATTTTGAGGTGGTCGTACGGTGAAGTTATAAAACCAGAAACGATCAATTACCGCACGCAGCGACCCGAGAAAGACGGATTGTTCTCGGAACGCATTTTCGGTCCCACCAAGGACTGGGAGTGCTATTGTGGTAAGTACCGCAAGGTCCGCTACCGCGGTGTCATTTGTGACAAATGCGGAGTGGAAGTAACCAGGTCCTCCGTGCGCCGCGAGCGCATGGGTCACATCCAACTGGCGGCAGCGGTGATGCATCCTTGGTTCCTGAAGAGTGCTCCCTCCCGTGTAGGCTTGGCACTAGACGAGAGTATCAGCAAACTGGAAAGGGTAACCTATCACGCTGCTTATATTGTCACGGATCTGGACGAAGCTAAAAGGAAAATCGCTTTGGAGGAGATATCACGGGAACTGAAATCAAAGCGTGCCAGCGTAAAGGGCAAGGAACAGACTGAGCTGGAATCGTCCGCCTCTTCAGCTAAAAGAATGCTGATGGAGTTGAGGGTCGGCAAGGTGTTGGAAGAAATCGAGTTTGGTTTCTTGGGTAAACGTTTCGGCAACGTCTTCACGGTCGGCAGCGGCGGCGAGGGTATCAGGAAAATTTTGGAAGGACTTGATTTGGGGAAAGAGCTTAAGAATATTGAGTCGGAACTGTCCAGCGTCAAGGACGACAACCGCCGCAAGAAGTTGTACAAGCGTCTCAAGTTCTTCAAGTCTATGATCAATAACAATCTGCGTCCTGAATGGATGGTACTGACCATTCTGCCGGTTCTGCCTCCAGATTTGAGGCCGATGGTTGCCTTGGATGGTGGCCGTTACGCCACTTCTGACCTGAACGATCTCTACCGCCGGGTAATAAATAGGAATAACCGCCTGAAGAAGCTTTTGGAACTCAAAGCGCCAGATGTCATTGTGATAAACGAGAAACGCATGCTGCAGGAAGCGGTTGACGCTCTGATTGACAACTCGGCTCGTCCGACTTCCAAGCAGACTGTAGGTGGCAAGAGAGCTCTACGTTCGCTGGCTGACATGCTCAAAGGTAAGCAGGGTCGTTTCCGCAATAACCTGCTTGGCAAGCGTGTTGACTACTCAGGGAGATCGGTCATCGTCGTAGGCCCAAGTCTCAAGATCGATGAGTGTGGCCTGCCGAAGAAGATGGCTCTGGAGCTGTTCCGCCCGTTTGTAATCAGGGAGGTACTTAAACGCGATCTAGCCCACAACATCCGCAATGCCAACCGCAAGATTGATGAAGCCACTCCTGAAATTTGGGGGATCTTGGAAGAGATCATAGCCGACAAGAAGGTGCTTTTAAACCGCGCGCCCACCTTGCACCGTCTTAACATCCAGGCCTTCAAACCGCGCCTGATCGAAGACTTATGTATTCAGCTTCCACCCTTGGTTTGTGCTGGCTTCAACGCCGACTTCGACGGCGACCAAATGGCCGTGCATGTCCCGCTCTCCGACGAAGCCCAGAACGAAGCAACCAATATTATGTTGTCTTCTAAGAACCTGTTAAGACCGAGAGGCGGCGAAGCTGTGACCCGGCCGGATAAGGATATGGTTTTGGGCTGTTACTACCTGACCAGCATAAAACCAGATGTGAAGGTAAGAGACGGTGTTTACGAAAGCCCGTCCGAAGCCAAGTTGGCTTACAGCAACGGCTACGTCGAAATCAACGTACCCGTTAAGGTAAGAATACCGGGCCAGGGGATTATTGAGACTAGCGTTGGAAGGATTATATTTAACGACATCCTGCCGGTTGATTACGGTTATCTAAACGAGACGCAAACCAAGAACTCGCTGGGGCAACTAATTGATTCGTTGATTGAACGTTACGACCAGGCCGGCACTAAAGGAGTTCTCGACGAGATAAAGATGCTGGGTTACCGCTATGCTACGACCTCCGGAATCAGTTGGAGCATGAGCGATATGTCGGTGCCTAAGGAAAAGGAGGAAATCGTAAAGGACGCTCGCAAGGAGATAGCCGGCATTGAAGAGTATTACACCAGCGGTTTGTTAACAGCCAGAGAAAGACGGGAACGTGTTGTTGAAGTATGGAAAGCAGCAGTTGATAAACTTAGTAAAGTGCTGCCGCACAGCCTCAGCGCCGGCAACTCGATTATGATCATCACCAACTCCCAGGCCCGCGGCGGATGGGACCAGATTCGCCAAATGATCGGGATGAAGGGTGTCGTGAGTAACCCCAAGAACGAGGATATCGAACTTGCTGTCAAGAGTTCTCTAAAGGAGGGTCACACCTCCTTGGAGTACTTCATCACGACACACGGGGCCAGAAAGGGTTTGGCCGATACTGCTCTAAAGACGGCCGAGGCTGGTTATCTGACCAGGCGTTTGATTGATGCTTCGCAGTCAGTGATAACTAAAGAGGAAGACTGCAAGACCAAGTCGGGTGTCGTCGTTGCCAGAAATCCTAGCGGTATAGTCAACTACAATTTCGCAGAACATTTGTTCTCACGCACGGCACTAGAGGACGTAAAAATCGGCCGTAAGGTGGTTGTAGAAGCCGGTGAGGTGATAAGCGCTGCGGCCGCACGCGAGATAGCAAAATCAGACATTCAAGAGGTTAAAATAAGGTCGCCACTTACCTGCAAGACTTTGTATGGTATTTGCTCCAAGTGCTATGGCTTGGACTTGGGTAATGGTAAGCCGGTAGCTTTAGGTGAAGCGGTTGGTATAATCGCGGCTCAATCTCTGGGCGAGCCGGGGACGCAGCTTGTACTTAGAACAAAACACGCTGGCGGCATAGCTGGCAACGATATCACGAAAGGTTTGCCTAGAGTTGAGGAGATATTCGAAGTTAGACCACCCAAGGATCGAGCTGTGCTGTCTCATGAAGAGGGGAGGGTTGTTAAGATTGAAGACCGCGGCTTGCTCAGAGTCATTTCCATTGAAACAGTTGTGCGCGGCAAAAAGAAGGTTGTTGAATATTCCAATTCTCGCTCCATGCGCGTCCTGGTTCACAGTGGCGATAGAGTGGAGATCGGTCAGGTTCTCACCGAAGGCAGCATCGACTTACAAGAGTTGTTGGAACTAAAAGGACGGGAGGAAGTTTATCGCTACATAATGAATGAGATAGAGTCCATATACTCCAGCGTAGGTGTATCTGTTAACAATAAACACCTGGAAGTCATCATCCGTCAGATGTTCAATAATTCCAGGGTTGTTGACTCGGGCGATACCGATTTCGTGGTAGGCGATGTTGTGGACAGATCGCTTTTCATAGAGACAAATCGGAAAGTGAAGGAAAAAGGTGGCCAGCCGGCCAAGGATAAGGAAGTGCTTCTTGGTATAACCCAGTCGGCTTTGCGTGGTGAAGGCTGGCTGGCGGCCGCCTCTTTCCAGGAGACAGCACGGGTCCTAATACGTTCTGCTGTTGAGGGTAGGGTGGATCGTTTGCTGGGTCTGAAGGAGAACGTCATTATCGGTAGGTTGTTGCCGATAGGGCCAGTATTCCGCGGTGAAGTCCCCGCGGTAACCGAGGAAGAGCAGCTTGGGACTGAAGCCAAAGCCGCCAACGAATAACCGTTGATTTATTTATGGCTTCCTGTTAATCTAGGCTTGGCTTATGGAAAAAACGCTTAAATCCTACGAGATATCATTCCTCTTAAAAAGCGAGGTGGACGCTGCGGTTTTGGTAAAGAAGCTGTCTGACCTAGGTGCTGAAATATCCAAGGAGGGGCCGATAGAGCATATCAATCTGGCCTATCCTATAAAACGGGAGACGTCGGCCTACTTCGGCTACATGAATTTCAATGCTGAACCTGGAGTTGTGAAAAGCATCAATGATGCCTTGGAGTTGGAAACCAAGATACTCCGTTTCTTGATAATTACTCCACCGATAGAAAAGATGGTTCCGCGGCGCAACGATTACTACCGGCAGGCCGAACAGACAACCGAAGCAGCCAAGGCTAAAGTGGAGCCGCTTTCCAACGCCGAGCTTGAAGAGAAGCTGGAAGAAATACTCAAATGAATCTGAACAAAGTATTGCTTATAGGACGGCTGACAGCGGACCCGCAGGTTCGCTCCACGCCCGGAGGTGCACAAGTGACCTCTTTCTCTATGGCTACTAACCGCAACTGGACGGATAAAAGCGGTGCTAAGAAGGAAGCTACGGAATTTCACAATGTTGTTGTTTGGGGACGACAAGCCGAGATCGCTGCCAAGTTCCTGTCAAAGGGCAGCGAAGTCTACGTCGAAGGTAGGTTGCAGACTAGGTCGTGGGAAGGGAAAGACGGTCAGCAGCGTAAAACTACAGAGATAGTTTGTGAGCGCATGCAACTCGGCTCGCGTCGAGGGCCATCCGATAGTGGATCTGTTGCCAAGAACCAGGGGGCAGATAACCAGTCGGTGGCAGATGACATGCCGGTCATTGATGTCGGCGATGGCGATATCAAGCCGGAAGATTTACCGTTTTAGATACATTAAACCATGAAGAAGAAAGAGCAGTGTTTCTTTTGTTCGCAAAACGTCGAGGACATAGACTACAAGGAAGCCGATTTCCTGCGCCGTTTTGTATCGGGTCAGGCCAAGATAATTGACCCCATACATACTGGCACCTGTTCCAAACATCAGCGTCGTTTGGCACAAGCCATTAAGCGTGCCAGATTTATGGGCCTTCTGCCATACGTGCGGCACTAAAGTCATTGATGCTCGGCGTAGACATAACTATATTCGAAACGTTGCACAGTCTGGCCGGCCGCTCGCCATGGCTTAATGGGTTAATCGTGTTTCTGGGACAGTACCTCGTTTATCTTTTGGCCATAGCATTCTTGTATTTGGTGATTAAAACCCCGCCAGGTCGGCGGCTGTATTTGTTTTCACTCGCAACTCTCTCAGTCATCTTATCAGCGGGCATACTCAACCAGATAATCCAGTTCATTTCCCATAGGGCTGGGCCGTCTATAATATTATCCTTCACGCCATTAATCAGCTCTGGCGCTAATTCAGTCTTCCCATCAGGATACATGGCCTTCCTGGTGCCTCTGGGCTTGGCCGTCTGGCAGTTTAGTCGTAAAAAAGGAGTCTGGTTTATGGGACTCACCTTTGTAGCTGGCGTATTTATGGTTGTCGCTGGCGTCAATTGGCCTGGCGACATAGTTGTAGGTATGATTGTCGGCGTCGTAAGTTTTACTTTAATCAGATTATTTTTTCGTGAGCAGGCGAGCACTCCCGCTTTTACCAGCAAGGACTCTCTGTTAGCATAAATATCCCTAGCTAAGAGATCCTTATCCAGTATTCGGAGTTATTCACCTTTTCTTAGTGCTGGACAAGTTATTTTTTGCTATAATTCAAAGTAATAATAAAAAACAGGTTTAGCAAAACTGGTTCCCAGTAAAGGTCGAATCAAATTCTCAAATTGAGAACAAATGGCTAAGAAAGCAAAGAAAGCAAAGAAAGCAACCAAGAAAACCAAGAGAGCTGCCAAGAGAGGCAAGAGAAGGTAATATTCTTGGATCATGTTTGCGACAAAGCCCGCTGTACAAGTGGGCTTTGTCTTTATTTATTTGTGCCGGAGGAGGGACTTGAACCCTCATGAGTTGCCTCATACGATTTTGAGTCGTACGCGTATGCCATTCCGCCACTCCGGCAGTTAACAAAATTGATGGTGCCATATTCTTGGGCTATAGTAAAGGCAGTAATGGCCAGGGTTATAGCTATTTGTAATCAAAAAGGTGGTGTTGGCAAGACTACGACAGCAGTTAATCTCGGTGCCTATCTAGCAGCTCTCGGTCGGAAGGTCTTGTTGGTAGATTTCGATCCTCAAGCTAACGCCACCTCTAGTCTCACTGGAACAAGATCTGCTGTTAATACCATATACCATGGTCTCACTGGATCTATACCTTACACTCAGCTGGTCAGGCCAAGTGAGATTTTGAATTATTACTATATTCCTGCATCGGCCGATCTCTCCGGTGCCCTAGTTGAACTAGTTTCCATGCCGGGTAGAGAATACTATCTACGTAATTTTGTCCATAACTTACGGCAGCAATACGATTACATAATAATAGACCTGCCTCCTTCTTTAAGTTTGTTAACCCTGAATGGTCTTATCGCGGCCGATGAAGTTATTATTCCGGTGCAAGCGGAATATTACAGTCTTGAAGGATTGAGTGAACTTCTACAGACGGTAGATCTATTGCGGGAACGTTTGCATCACCCCATTCGTGTTGCCGGGGCATTGGTGACCATGTATGATAGACGTGAACGTTTAGCACGGGAGGTGGCCAAAAATCTGCGAGCCCATTTCCCATACAAAGTGTTTAATACAGAAATACCACGGGCTGTATCACTGGCCGAGGCTCCGGGATTTGGGAAACCGATATTGATTTATGATCCCGAATCAGTCGGAGCTAACGCTTATCGTCGCTTGGCGGAAGAAGTGATAGCCCTAGAAAGTGAACTGCATAATCAAGTAACTTAATCTCATGTTAGGTAGGGGCCTAGAAGCACTTATTCCGCAAAATGGGCAAGGTAACGGTGATCCATCCGAACCGCATGATTTCGGGACGGGTGGCGATAGCCCAGCCGAGCCGATGGATAAAGGCGACCTTGTTGTAGGCCACTCTGAGCCAAAGTTGCCAACACCGATTGAATCGGTGTTCCAGATAGAAGTTGATCATATCACCCCTAATCCCCAGCAGCCACGGCGGCAATTTAACCCCGAGGCTCTTAAGGAATTAGCTGAATCGATACGTGAGTTCGGCGTCCTCCAACCGCTCATCGTTACCAAGATAGAAAAAGAAACGGAAGAGGGGACAACCGTTAGCTATGAACTGATAGCTGGTGAACGCAGGCTGCTGGCAGCTAGAATATCTGGTTTGCGTACCGTGCCGGCTATAATACGCCGCACCTCGCTGGACCGTGATAAGTTGGAACTGGCGGTAATCGAAAATATCCAGCGTGAAAATCTTAATCCAATAGAAGAAGCTAGGGCTTACTCACGCCTACAGGACGAATTTAAGCTGACCCAACGTGAGATAGCTTCACGGTTAGGCAAGAGCCGCGAGGTTGTGGCCAACCGGATGCGTCTGCTGAACCTGCCTTCAGAAATTCAGGAGGCGATCGCCTCCGGCAGGGTTAGTGAGAGCCAGGCTAGATTACTGCTGTCGGTCGATGACATAGCCAGACAAAGACAGCTGTTCTCCGAACTGATGCGCAGCGAGATGAGTGTTCGCGAGCTAAAGGCGAAGGTTTCAGGAACAAGAGTCGCCAAAGATGTCAGTCACGAGGAGAGCGGACCGGTGTTCTTAGACCCAGAGACAGAAGCGATGAAAGAGCAACTCGAGGAATTCTTGGGTACGGAGGTTGATCTTAACCGCAAAGGTGGCAGTGGTAAAATAAGCATCAATTTTTACTCGGCTGAAGAGCTGAACGGTATACTGAGCAAGATCCTTAAACAGGACGATGCTCAATCTCTTTAATTTGTCTTATCTTCTTCAATTTAAGAACGAGCTTTGACATTTTGTCTCGGTCAGCTGTATCGCAGATTATCTTCATGGTACTGAAGCGTCCACCCTTTTCTTTATTGGATTGAATTTGCAGGATATTGATATGTGACCTGGAAATAGTTGCTGTTATGTCTTTGTAGATACCAATACCTTCCTCAACCACTATTTTAAGTTCCGATTTTGGGTTCTCTTGAAGCATGCCCCCTCTACGCTCCTTTAGAGCCGCCCTTATTTTCTTCTTGGTGAATCCGCCGACAACGAAGTTCAGCCAAGAAGGAGATGGTTTTTTGCCCTTCTGGGTTATTATTTCCACTATGTCCTGTGACTGCAGCTTGTAGTCCAACGGGACTATCTTGCCGTTGACTTTGGCTCCGCTGCATTGATTGCCCAAGTCGGTGTGAATCATGTAAGCAAAGTCAACGGGCGTCGCCCCGCGAGGCAGGTCAATGACCTCACCACGGGGGGTTATCACAAATATTCTGTCTTTGAAGAAGTCTATCTTGAGTGATTCCATGAACTCCTTCGGATCTGTGAATTCTCCTTGCCAGCTGCGAAGTTGCTGAACCCATCGTAGTTCCTTGGCATCGGCGAAGCTAGTACGCTTTTCGTTTTTGCCTTTGGTCTGATCATACGCCCAGTGGGCGGCTATGCCGTTCTCGGCCTGATCATGCATCTCCTGTGTTCGTATCTGGAACTCGACGAATCTCCCTTCATCAGCTATGACCGTGGTGTGCAAACTGCGGTAGCCGTTAGGTTTGGGGGTGGCGATATAATCTTTAATGCGTCCGGGCACCGGCGGCCAGATTTTGTGGATTATACCCAGTGTCTCATAACATTCGCCGATGCTGCTGACTATTATCCTGAAAGCAACAAGATCGTATATCTTGTCCAAGTCCGTGCCGTAACGCTGCAGTTTTTTGTAGAGGCTGGCGTAGCGTTTTGCTCTGAAGTCTATCTGGATCGGTTTTATGCCCGCCTCCCGCAAGGCCCTTTCCACCTTGGGTCGAATAGACCGCAGGTACTTGTCGCGGTCTTCGTATCTGTCTCGGACGTGTTCAATCAGCCAGCGATACTCTTCGGGATGGGTGTAAGGAAAGGCAAGATCTTCTAGTTCTCCTGATAGATTTTGCATCCCCAGCCGGTAGGCTAAAGGAGCATAGATTTCAGCTGTCTCTTCAGCGACCCTTTTTTGCTTCTGAGGGGGTAGGGCCGATAGAGTCAGCATGTTGTGGCGGCGATCAGCCAACTTTATAAGTATGACCCTTATATCCTCAGCCATTGCCAGAATCATTCGCCGTATATTGTTAACTTGCTCGGCTTCGCCGCGATATTTGACGTGGCCGAGTTTGGTGACACCTTCCACCAAGAAGCGTACATCGCTGCCAAACTTCCGTTCTATTTCTTCAGGTGTTTCGGGTGTATCTTCGATAACGTCATGTAGCAAGCCGGCGGTTACCGTTACCTCATCCATGCCTGCCTTGGCCAAGTATTCAGCTACGGCCACCGGGTGGCTGAAGTACGACTCGCCGCTAACGCGCTTCTGATTGGCATGCGCTGTCTTGCTGAAGTCGTAGGCTCGGCCGATAAGGCTTGATTTGTCCTGGATAGTTTTTGCGAAGTTTATCAATGCACCTCCTTTTTATTCCCTTTGGGAATCTTTGTCCAGATTGGTTTTGATCCTGGCTTTTTTAGTTTTAGGCGGGTTGGCCTTCCAGTTAACGTAGGCCTCGTCGAGTTCGGCTTGAGTTTCCGGTTTCTTGTTCATCACGAAGTTGCACTCTGGAAATCTGGTGCAGGCATAAAACGGTTTGCCTCTGCCCCGTCCGCGCTTTTCGACGATATCGCCGGGATTGTCCTTGCGCTCAGGCGATGTCATACAGTTGGGACATTTAAATCCAGTTTTATTCCATATTTTTTTAACTCCCTTGCACTTAGGATAATCGGTGCATCCCAAGAAGTATCCGAAGCGGCCTCGTTTAATTTCCATCGGTTTGCCACATATCGGGCACAATTCGCCTTTGGTCTTTTCTTGAAGCTCTTTGATTTTAGCTGCCTCTTCGGGAAGGGGCATGGTCACTTTAGATTCGGGGTCTGGACAAGCCAAGAATTTCCCCATCCGCCCGAACTTGATAAGCATCAGCTTGCCACAATGAGGACAGGGAACGTCCGATACCTCGACTCGTTTCTCGACGCTGGCCTCACGTTCTTCAAGATGCTTCTTGAAGGGCTTGTAGAATTCACTGCAGACCGTCGTCCATTTGGTTTTGCCGTCGGCTATTTCATCCAGTTCTTCCTCGATGTGTGAGGTAAAATTGATATCGACGATTTCCGGGAAATTTTCTACCAGCATGTCGTTGACGATTGTCCCTATCTCTGTGGGGTGATACTTCTTATCTATCTTTTCGACATAGTCCCTGCTTTGGATAGTGGACAAAGTCGGGGCATAGGTCGACGGCCGTCCCACGCCATAACTCTCTAGGGCTTTGATTAGCGTAGCGTCAGTATATCGTGGGGGTGGTTCGGTAAAGTGCTGTGAGGGTAGGATCTCTACAGATTTGACCTTGTCCCCGGTCGCGAGTTTCGGCAAGACCATTTCCTCTTCTTCGCCTCCCGGTTCATCGCGGCCCTCCGTGTAGACCCTTATGAAACCATCGAAGATTATTACTTGGCCACTGGCCCTGAATACAAATCTTTTGTCTCCGGATTGGATATCGGCCGAAGTTTGTTCCAAAGCTGCGGATTGCATTTGGGAAGCAATAGTCCGTTTCCAGATCAGGTCGTACAGCCGTTTCTGTCCTCGGTCCGATAATTCGAAGCTGTCTCCGACTTTTTTGCTTATATCGGTGGGGCGGATAGCTTCATGGGCTTCTTGGGCGCCTTTGGATTTGTTGGTGAAGTAACGAGGGACGTTTAAGGCATATTTATCTCCGAACTGCTCCTTGATAACTTCCTGGGCTTGAGCCAAGGCGCTACTCGCAAGATTTAGACTATCCGTGCGCATGTAAGTGATGTACCCATTTTCATACAGCTGCTGGGCTACGGTCATGGTCTGTTTGGCCGAGAATCCCAACTTGCGCGCAGCTTCCTGTTGCAGGGTGGAAGTTGTGAAAGGCGGCGCCGGATTCCTGGAAAGCTGTTTGATCGCAACCTCACCTACGCTATAGGTAGCGCCATCCAGTTCAGAGAGTATCCCCCTAGCCGCACTTTCATCTGGGACACCCATTTTGCCGAGTGGCTTACCATCTACCGCATAAAGTTTGGCCTGGAATTCTTGTTTATCCTTTCGGAACGTGCCTTCGATTGACCAATATTCATCTTTGCGAAAAGATTGGATTTCCCTTTCTCGTTCTACTATCAGACGTACGGCCACGCTTTGAACCCGCCCGGCCGATAAGCCGTAACGTATCTTCCGCCACAAGAAAGGGGATAGTTCGTAGCCGACCAGCCTGTCCAAAACCCTTCTGGCTTGCTGGGCATCAACCAGGTTTAGATCTATGTCGCGGGGGTGCTCCAAAGCCGCGAGAATCGCATCTCTGGTTATTTCGTGGAACACGATGCGCTCCGTTTCTTTTTTACTGTCCCCAAGGTCCAATGCCGTCACAAGGTGCCAAGCAATAGCCTCACCTTCGCGGTCTTCATCTGTGGCCAGTATGACCCGTGACGATCTCTTAGCCAGTTTCTTGAGGTTGTCTACGACCGGCTTGGCTTTTGGGGGTATGACGTACTGCGGTTCGAAATTGTGCTCGATATCTATGCCTATCTTGCTTTTAGGCAGATCGCGGATATGACCGTAGGATGATTCAACTTTGAAATCTGTGCCCAAAAATCGGCCGATGGTTTTGGCCTTGGTAGGTGATTCTACAATTACTAAAGTTTTCATAACTAACGTCTTGCCTTCAACGGCTTAACTTTTGAACTCAAATACTAGTTAGTTCACGGAAATTGTCAATTCTCACATGAGCTGAGGTCCGGTCACTTTCCCAAACTGCTCAATCTTATTATACTTAATAGTAATAATGCCACGAGAATTCAAGGTCAAGTTTGCGCTTAGTGTGGGAATAACTCTGGCTTTGCTAGCAGTGATCGTCATCGCCATGCTTTATATTCACGGTGACCTGTCCAATAACTCTGCCGCCATAGCGCAAATAAACCAGGCTATAGCCAGCAAGGACAACACCCTTAAGAACCTTAACTTGCTTGAGCAGCAGCAGCCGCTGGCCGCTCCGCTGCTCGCTAAAATGGACGCGGCCGTACCTAGCCAGGATATGCTCTTTACGCTTCAGCAGAATATGCAGGCTATGGCCAAGAGTGATAATCTATCTTTCAGTTCGCAGTTTGGGTCGCAGACTCCCAGTACGAATAGCACGCCGGGGTATGTTGCCATCTCTATGACGGTACAGGGTAGCTACAGCAGTATCCTAGCCTTCCTTGAAGGTATCGAGGGCAGCACCGGCTTCGTGAGCGTATCGGGGGTGGATATAACTCAACAATCTTCCAGTAACAATTTCAATGCTATCATAAGTGGTAACATACCCTTCCATGATTAAACGAAGCTTCGACAGATTAGAGATGTGGGTTATAAGCGGTGTAGTTATTACGCTTGTTATCACTTTGGCTGTCGTTTTTTACTCTATCAATGTTGTGAGTGGCGATCTTTACGACGCTTTTTCTCCGGCACAATCTCCCACGCCCGCGATCAGCTTCAATATAAACGGCTACAATTCTTTGGGACTGTAAGACTTGTCTAGTTGTTACTAAAGTTGTACGCTAGGGCAGTGTCTACCTAGGATTGTTGGTGACTTTAGTGATTATGAAAGCTGGGCTAAGACAAGAAGCAATTGAATTACGTACGGGGGATAGATTAAGCTACAGTGAGATTCAGAGAAGACTTAATGTTCCCAAAAGCACCCTAAGCTATTGGCTAAGAGAATATCCTCTAGATGAGGCGGAAATCGTAAAATTGCGCCATCGTGCCTGGCTTAAAGGAGAAACAAGTCGCGAGCGTTTTAGGAATGCGATGCAAAGAAAACGAGAGCAATTGGAGCAAGAAGCATATTATCAGCAAAGAAAAAGGTTAATTGGTATTAAAAAAGAAAGATTTGTAACAAAAAACGCGCGCGTAGTTCAGTGGTAGAACGCCATACTGATAATGTGGAAGTCGTAGGTTCGATTCCTACCGCGCGCACCGGGATCGTTTTTAAATTGGAAGAGCGCGATTAGCTCAGTGGTGGAGCGCGTCGTTGACATCGACGAGGTCGCAGGTTCGATCCCTGCATCGCGCACCAAAATCAGACTTTCATCAATTTGACCTATTTTTTCACGCGCGGCACGCAGTGCCGCGTAAGGTTTGATGGGGCTAAATTCGATACGGCGGTTTTTTAACGATAGGTTCGAGCCGAAGATTTTGAAACTTCCGGACTTGAGGGCGATATATCCCAGCTATGTCGAATAAGTCCGGAATCTTAAGACTCTCTCTAGAGCTCTGATCTTTGGCGTTCCTTTGGAGGAGTTACTGTTTACTTTTGCCATAGGCTTCTTCTGGTCGGCGTGTACGAATATGCAACATCTCGTAAGCTATCTCCTTGAGCGTATAATGTAAGCATGATAAAGATCGAGGGCAGGGATATCTGGCGCGATGGTTCGAAAGTGGGCTGGATCGAGGGTGACTACGTACGCGCCAGCGACGGTAGCCGACTAGGTTACTTCGACAGTCACTACATCTATAATTCGAGTGGTAGCAAGGTTGCCTATGTCCAAGGGGCTTACCTGTGTTCGAACACCGAAGACAAAAAGATCCCGCTGGATAAAGTGAATGAGCAGGTGAGCGGTGGCATGATCTCTGATATTGCCAGATGTGCTGTTTATGTATTGCTTTAAATAAAGATCTACCAGCTAAAAGTGTTCAAACTAGAAATACTTTATGAGGACAATAACTTTATCGCGGTTAATAAGCCTGCCGGCGTTTTAGTGCATCCGACTGGTTTAAATAGCAACGAGGATACTATAGTCGATTGGCTGCGCCTTAATCGTCCGCAGGTGTTGAAGGTGGGTGATAGCCCCGAGTTGCGCCCCGGCATTGTTCATCGTTTAGATCGTGACACCTCCGGCGTTCTTATTATTGCCAAAAACGAGGAATACTTCCGTTACCTGAAATCGCTGTTCCAGGAGCGCGAACTAGATAAGACCTATCTAGCTCTGGTTTATGGTCGTATCTTGTCTGGGGGAGTGATTGATAAGCCGATAGGGTTACGGAACGGCAGTACCAAAAGGACTGTAACGTCTCGGAAAGCCAGAATGATCAAGGAAGCCGTAACCGAATACAAGGTCAGAGGTTACACCCGAATCGATACGGATCGTGGGGCGCAGGATTGCACTGTCTTGGAGGTCAAACCGCACACCGGTAGGACTCATCAGATCAGAGTACACCTTGCCTCCATTAGTCATCCCGTGGTAGGGGACAGGATGTACGGCGGCGGACGCAAGGACGACATCGGCCGGCTGTGTCTTCACGCTTATTCCATTGAATTGCCAGTTGCCTCCGGTAGACGTATTAAGATAGTGGCTGATCCACCGCCGGAATTGGCGGAGATATTCAAACCGTCGATTTTACCTTGACTTTGCACCTTAGCCACCCTACACTTTCCTGCGAGATGGATAAAGCAACGATAGCTAAAATAAAGGCTGGCAGTAGAGTGAAAGTGCACGAGAAGGGCGGCAGCGTTTTTGAGGGCACGGTTATTGCCAGAAAACATGGCAACGAAACCGGAGCTACTTTCACAGTCAGGACCACGGTCGCTGCGGTGGGTGTGGAAAAAGTGTATCCCCTTAATTCGCCGACAATACTGAATGTTGAGGTACTAAATTCACCGCGAAAGGTGCATCGCTCGAAGTTGTACTATCTGCGCAATCTTTCCGCAAGAAGTACCAGGCAGAAGCTTAGAACTAAAGAATAGAAAATCTATCAGCCTATATGGCTGATAGATTTTTATACAGGCAAAGCTATAATGTAACCGCAGTAAATGCCCAGGTGGCGAAACTTGGTACACGCACTATCTTGAGGTGGTAGCGCCGCAAGGCTTGGGGGTTCGAGTCCCCCCCTGGGCACACTAGAAATTTATCGTGGAACCTTTGTAAGGAAACCAAAGTTCATAAAAATCGTAACCCATTAGTTAGCATCCAATGAAACTGAAAGTTCTCACTTTCAATATATGGGATTTGCCGTTTTGGTTTGTTAAGGACAGAAAAGCGAGGATCATCGGCATCGAGAAATACATCGAGAGATCCGATGCTGATATAGTCTGCGTTCAGGAATCCTTCGACGTTTATCATAGAACGTTTCTTAAGAAAAAATTGAATGGCCTTTACTACATGGCTGGCGACGCACGGGAAACCCGCCGCATTCTGTTTATCAAGCTGTTTGATATCACGGGTGGCCTCGCTGTGTTTTCTAAATTCCCGATAATCGAGAGCAAGTTCGTACCGTACAACCGGTTTCTAAACTCGAGCATAGCCGAAACGTTTGCCCGTAAAGGATTTCTAGAGGTCCTGATAAAAACGCCCCTCGGTAACGTCAGAGTGGTTAACACTCACATGCACCAGGAGGCGTTCTTTTTCGATAAAAATATACGCTTTAGGCAGACTACCAAAATGATAATGCGTACAAACAGTGATGAAACGCCGACTATCTTGGCTGGAGATTTCAACCAGAACCACATGATGCTGGAGGGCGAATTCGCCGAGTTATTTAGATCAACCGGTTTTTCGAGTCCGACTAGGCTTGGTACAGAGGAACGTACCCCGCCCACTTACCGCCCTAGCAACATGTATAACGGTATCTGGATCAATAAAATCCGCTCTCCCAAAAGATACGATTATATTTTCATTAAGAACATTGAGAAATATAGCTTGAGAGTTGTCGCTTATGGGCCACAATATCTTGATCCGCCGCTTTCCGATCACGATCCACTCTTGATGACTCTCTCTTCCGACTAGACCAATGACATGTCACACGTCGCAAGTCACAGGCTCGGATGTATAATGCAAAAGTCGGATTAAGGTACTGTCGTAAGCTGAAAAAGATTAAGTTGCTGACTGTGATATTGATAATCGTTCTGGTTGCCTTGGTAGGGTATGCGGTTTATTGGCTATGGCAGCCGGCTGAGTTCATCGTAGTTTTCAAAACTGGTACAAGCTCTACGGGCATAACCGGTGCTATGGCCCGATGTGTTTACGGTGCGACACCGAAAATGGCCATAGGTGTTATCCCAGAGGTCGTTCAGATATCGACCATAAGATTGCAGCGCATTTTTTCGGAAAGGTGCTTGCAGAAAGACAGCTGGGTAGATCACATCTTCACTTTGGATTCGACCAGCGACTTTATGTTGGCGGCGACCAACATCAATTTCTAGACTAGTCCTAAATAAAAGATCCCCAATCGGGGGATCTTTTATTAAAGTATTTCGATGTCTGTGTATTTAACTCCGAAGTCTACCGCCTTGGTAACGCTGGGCATCCACACGTCAACACAGCCATTATCGTATTTGCGATTCATGTGGTCTTCTACCGTGAATACCTTATCGCCGAAGATGGCCGGTAGCTTGACCTTGGTGCCGAAGGGGAGCCAGTTAGCGGCTATGGTGCCGTCGTGCACATGGGCGCCGGAAGCGGTTATGAAAGGGTGGTCTGACGTCTCTTCAGGGACGCTGGCATAGGCAGTTGCCCTTACTTCTTGGTAGGTAACCTTGACGTCGCCAGCCAATAAGGCGCTCTGGTACTCCGGCTGGACGGCCGGAGGATCGCTGGCACCCTGTATAACTCCTATTTTGGTAGTCCCGATTAAGGCGAGAAAAGCCATCAGGACCAGTCTTTTACTCATTTTGGGCATTAAAAAACTCCCTTCCGGGAATCATTTAATGTAATCTGATCATACCCCCAGAAGGGTATAATAGTCAATAAGACCATGCTAGAACATTATACGACAGCAATTGTGCTGGATTTGGATGATAAGGACGATCTAGATAGAGCAGTGACCTTGTATAGCAAGGATTTCGGCAGGATTAGGGCTAAGGCTAAGAGCATAAGAAAAATCACCTCCAAACTGGCTGGACATCTTGTCCCGGGCAATATTGTCTCAATCCGCCTTATTGAGCACGGTGAAGGCGGCAGTTTACAGGTTTTGGACGCTCTGTCCGAGCGGCCGGCGCAGTTAAACCATGAACTTCTCCGATTTATAGATGTCCTGAATAAAATTACTCCCTTGGGTTTGGCCGATTTAGGATTGTGGTATGACGCTGAAAAAGCCGTGAGTCAGGGCGATTTCAGTTCCAGCCGCTACCGCCGTATCCTATCCGATATAGGTTTGGACATTGATTCAGCAGTTTGCAGAGATTGCGGCAGTCAGCATGTTTCCTATTTCATACCCCGGGATGTAACATTTCTATGCACTGACTGCATGAAGAAACTTCATATTACTGACAATGAAATTGTTAAAATCTAATTCTGGCAGGATAAAACGATCGTCTTTGTGGTTGATGGTTGCCGTTATCGTCTTGATTGTCGGTTTGGGCATATATGTCTGGTATAGATCCTCGACCGGAGGCATATCGATCTCGGCCGTGACTGACCAGACTACTGCCACAGTGGGTCTGCCGCTGACTATAAGAGTGGACTTGAGCAACAACTCTAACAGTGACCTGAGCAACGTTGAACTATCGGTTACTTTGCCCAGCAGTTTACCTCCGGCTGACGGCTCGGGCGCGCTGGTGCTTAATAAGAACGTGGGTGATGTTACAAAGGGGTCGATCAACGAGCAGACTTTCCAGGTCATACCTATCCCAGACTCAAACAACAGCCGATCCGTAACGGTCACTGTTTCCTACAACGCCGGCTCGCTGAGCGCGCGTCTTCAGACCGAGTATACTCTTAATATAAATGTGCAGAATCTGCCCCTGACCCTGCAACTCAACGCGCCAACCACGACTTTTTCCGGCGAGCAGATGCAGGATATAGCAACCTACGGCTGGGCGACAGGTACACCGGATAGCATAAGCAGCAGCACCGGTCTGCCGCCGCTATCACTCCAGTTCGTTTATCCCGACACCTTTTCTCTAAACTCATCCGTTCCAGCTTTAAGTGCGGTGGGCGGCAATAGCTGGCCGATAAGCACATTGAACGACAGCAGTACCGACAAGGTTGTCGTAAATGGAGCAGTGAGTTTGCCTGACCAGACCCAGTTTACGACGACGGCCAATATCGTCGCCAGTATTCTTGGCAATAGTTATGTCGTTGTATCTACCTCAACTCAGACGACCGTCGCTACGTCGCCTTTGTCTTTGGATATAACGGTAAATGGCGCGACTAGTACAATCGCTCAACCAGGCGATACCCTAAACTACACCCTGACTTACAAAAACAACACCCAGGTTACTTTTCAGAACATAGTTATCAAGGCCAACATTGCAGGTAGCATGCTTGACTGGAATACATTACACAGCAGTTCCAGTCCCAATTTTGACTCTAATACCAATACGCTAATTTGGAACTCTAGTTCTGTCCCGGGTTTGGCATTACTTGCACCTGGTGCCAGCAACAGTGTCACATTCAGCATCGGTCTGGATAAGACTTACCCTATTTACCAACTTAACGACAAGGATTTCTCGGCTAGAGTCAATGCAACCATAACATCGCCTACCGTGCCATATCTGATAAATGCTAACCAGACGGTAGGTACAGCATTGTCGTTGACCAAAGTGGCTGGCGAATTAACCCTACAAACAAGCGGCTATTTTAGAGATGCACCGTCGGGGTTGGTGAACTCTGGTCCTTGGCCGCCGAAGGTAGGAGCACCTACCGAATACACTGTTCACTGGACGCTGACTAACTACTCCACCGATCTGACCAACGTGCAGGTCGAAGCTCAACTGCCGCCCGGTGTTACTCTTACCGGCCAGTCAAGCGCGAATATATCGGCCGTGCCGCAGTACGCTTCCTCAACTAATCAGGTGGTGTGGGACGTCGGGTCTCTTCCGGCGACCAGTGGCCTGCTAACGCCGGCTCCGGAAGCGATTTTCCAGATAGCGGCTACACCGCAGTCCTCGGACGTCGGTAAGTATATGAACCTACTCGAGCCGACTGTGGTTTCCGCCCAAGACAGTTTTACCAATCTCTCGCTCACTGCCGGCAGCGATGCGATTTCGACCCTGCTGCCGTCCGATCCGACCGTCAACAGTAGCCAGGGTTTGGTTACCAACTAGCTTTGGAGATACCGTGATGTATTTGCTACAATCAAAGCACTGATGGCAACTACAGAGAGTGTGTCACTTATGGACAAGATTGTAAGTCTGGCCAAGAGGCGTGGTTTTGTTTTCCCTAGCTCGGAGATATACGGTGGGCTGGCCAATTCTTATGAGTACGGGCCTTTGGGTGTGGAGTTGAAGAAAAACATCCAAGACGAGTGGTGGAATGCTTTTGTTAGGCAAAGGAGTGATATGGTTGGACTGGATTCTTCAATTATTCTTCATCCCAAGGTATGGGAGGCGTCCGGCCACGTGGCTGGCTTTGCCGATGCGATGGTTGATTGCAAAAATTGCAAGACGCGAATGAGGGCTGACCACCTCATCGAAGAATATTTTGAGAGCAAGGGTGAAAAGGTGAGTGTCGAAGGTAAAAGCCCAGCCGAGCTGGAGCGTTTGATCAAGGACAACAAGATTCCGTGTCCCGTATGCAGTAAGCATGACTGGACGCCGGTGCGTAAGTTTAACCTCCTTTTCGAAACTAATATCGGTATAGTTCCCGAAGCCCAATCGAAAGTTTATCTAAGAGGGGAAACAGCTCAAGGGATATTCGTTTCTTTCAAAAATATACTCGACTCTACCAGGTTGAGTTTGCCCTTCGGAGTTGGCCAACTGGGTAAGGTTTTCAGGAACGAAATAACAAAGGGCAACTTTATTTTCAGGACGCTGGAATTCGAACAGGGAGAAATAGAGTACTTTTTTGATCCAGCAGTCGATGACTGGCAGAAGCTCTTCGAGTCCTGGAAAAAGAACATATGGGAATTTGCGACCAACAACCTTAATGTCCGCGCTGAGAATCTGCGTTGGCGGGAACATAGCGATGAGGAACGAAGCTTTTACAGCAAGCGCACCGAGGATCTGGAGTACAAGTTCCCCTTCGGCTTCAAGGAGTTATGGGGATTGGCTTACCGCACCGACTACGATTTGCAGCAGCATACAAAATATTCTGGTATCGACCTTTCGTATCTGGATCCCGTCTCTGGCCGGAAGTTCATACCTCACGTAATTGAACCTTCCGTAGGTATAAACCGCTTGATGGCTATGGTTATGCTCGACTCTTACCGCGAGGAGGGCGATAGAGTGGTGCTACAACTTAAACCGGGATTGGCCCCCTATAAGGCAGCCGTATTTCCGCTATTGGCTAACAAGCCGCAACTGGTTGAAGTGGCTCAGGGCATATATCGGGACCTGAAGAAGGAAATGACGGTGGCTTGGGATGACAGGGGGAATATCGGCAAGCGCTATTACGCTCAAGACGAGATAGGGACACCGTACTGTGTCACCGTGGACTTTGACAGCCTGGAGAACAAGGACGTCACCGTCCGTGATCGGGACACCATGAAGCAGGATAGAGTGCCTATCAAAGAGCTCAGCCGTTACATAAAGGAGGCTGTACGGCCAAACAGCTTACATTGATATTGAGGTGTTTCTTAGCTGAACAGTGGTGGCGGGTCGAAGCAAAAAAATTAGCGCATATTACCGAACGGCAAGCTGCTATTTTTGAGGTGAAATTCGGGATTGGCGGCCCGGCAAAAACTTATGAGGAAGTCGGCCGTAAATTCGGCATTACGGGGACGCGTGTGCGTCAGCTCTGTGGGTTAATATTACTCAGAATTGGACTTTTTAATTAATTGGATATTTCCGGCTACTTATGGATATAGTTGAATCTTAGCCGATTATATTTGCATTATCGGCTACTTTCGGCTATTATTGGATATAGTTAGAAATAACCAATAGTTTTTAACGAAAACATGGCGGAAAACAGATTCAACAAACGAATAAAACTTACCCAGGACATTTTGGCGAAAATCGCCAAAATAGACCAATTCAATGGTCTTTGGCAGGGGAGCGTGCGGTTTAGCCCTCAGATTTTGAGCCGCTTGAAAGCGTGGGTCATTATCACCTCCACGGGCGCGAGTACCCGTATCGAGGGATCGAAAATGACAGACGAAGAGATCGCCCGATTTCTGCGCGGCTTGAAAGGAAAACGACCGAAGAGCAGGGATGAACAAGAGGTAGCCGGATACGCCGATCTGATCGGCCGGATTTTCGATAATTGGAAAACCATCAAGCTCACCGAGGGTTGGATCTCGCAATTCCATAGCATCCTTTTGCAGTTTTCGGAGAAGGATAAATCCCATAAGGGTAAATACAAGGATTCGCTGAATACTGTGATTATGCAGAACAAGTACGGCGAGCAGGTGGTGCTGTTCTCCCCCACGCCACCGTATCTCGTGAAGGCGGAAATGCAGGCCGCAATCGAATGGGCGAACGAGCAGTTAGAAAGCGGTGCCACGCACCCGATCCTCGTCATTGCTAACTTCATTTTCGAGTTTTTAGCAATTCACCCATTCAAAGATGGCAACGGCCGTATCAGCCGGGCACTTACCAACCTTCTTCTCTTGAGGATGGGATATAATTATATTCCTTACGTCTCGCTCGACGAGATCATCGAAAAAACGAGATCGGAATATTATCTCGCGCTTCGAGCCACGCAAAAGAATCATAAGACCAAACACGAAGATATCACGCCGTGGGTTGAGTATCTTTTAGGTGCCCTTGTCGAACAGACCGATCGCGCGCGGGCGCTGATGGAGAATGATCAGCCGGAGAAGATACTCTCCAAGAAGCAATTGGAAATTTATCATTTGTTCGATTCCGGCGAGGAGATCGGCATTGCGGAAGCCATAAAGCTGCTCAAAGGGAAAACGCCGCGGGCTACGGTCAAGCAGGCACTATCACGCCTCGTAAAATTGAAACTCCTGGAGCAGATTGGCCAGGCGCGTAGCGCACGCTACAAAAAAATTCAATAATGGGGAGACTAGCTACAAAAATGCCCGCTCATCGCGGGATTTTTGTTTGCCGCCCATATCTATCATAGCGGTCTTGGGTTTAAAAGTCCGGTATAAAACGGGGGTAAGAGTTATATGCTTAACATTCACTCTTGTCTTGTACCGTAAGAAAAAAATCATCATGGCTCATTGCAGCGCCCGCTATTGGTAGGGTAGAATCTGATTGGTATGGAACGTTCTCGCCTGGAAATTTCCTGGGGTAGCTTGTGGAGAGTGGTTGCCATGGCGGCTCTTATTGCTCTGGTTGTGGCTGCGCGCGAGACGGTCATCATTTTGTTGCTGGCTATACTTATATCTTCGGCTCTCGACCCTCTGGTTGAAAAGCTGGAGAAGTGGCATATCCCGAGAATACTTGGGACGTTAGCTATCTTCCTGATAGGGCTTCTTGTCTTGGCCCTGATTATGTACACCATCGTGCCGCTTTCGATAATTGAATTTAAAAACCTGTTTGCCAATCTCGGCGGTGCCATCGGGCAAATTTTTGGTTCCTCCGCGCCCGGTGCAGTCATAAATTCCATAACGCCCCAGCTCAATTCTTTTGCTGATTCGCTCCTGGCTGGCAATGCTTCCTTCATTGACATCCTCGGCAATATTTTGGGAGGAGTGGTCTTCCTTGTTGTAACTGTAGTTTTGTCTTTCTATCTGACAGTCACCCGCGACGGCGTCGGTAAGTTCCTGAGAGCTATCTTGCCGCGCGAGTTGGAGGATAAAGTACTGGCTATGTTTTACCGCTCCAAGCGCAAGATAAGTCGCTGGCTTAACGGACAGCTGGTGCTGTGTTTCCTGATGGCCGTAGGCGTTTTCTTGGGGGTGCTGTTCTTGGGAATTAAGTATGCCTTGATGCTGGCCGTCTTCGCTGGTGTGTTTGAAATTATCCCGATGGTCGGACCGATTTTCGCCGGGGCGTTGGCAGTGGCAGTGGCTTTGGATCAGTCGACCGGTCTAGCTCTTTCGGCTTTGATTTTCTTCGTGATTCTGCACCAGCTTGAGGCTCACGTTCTGGTACCGCTGGTCATGCGGCGGTCAGTGGACGTGCATCCGGTACTGGTTATAACGGCCATATTGATCGGGGACCAGGTAGCCGGTATCCCGGGTATGTTCTTGGCTGTGCCGGTAGCCGTTGTATTCCAAGAGGTCGTGGATGAATGGGTAGCCAAAAAAGACCGTGAACGCAGTGAAACAGTCGAAGTCTAAAAAAATTTATATCACGACGGCCATTGACTACGTCAATGACGTCATCCATATCGGTCACGCTTATCAGAAAGTGGTAGCTGACGTATTGAGCCGGCACTACCGCCGGAAGTTAGGGGAGGACAGGGTTTATTTCCTCACCGGCACTGATGAGCATGGTCAGAAAGTTGAAGAAGCTGCGCGTAAATCAGGTCAAAGCGTTAAAGCCTTCGTCGATGCGATTGCCTTAGCCGATCAGAAGGAACAGGATGCCTTAAACGTCTCTTACGACCGCTTTATGCGGACGACCGATCCAGACCATATAGCTCTGGTTAACGAGTTTTGGCAGCGTTCATTCGACCAGGGTGACCTCTATCTAGGCGATTTTGATGGTTTGTACTGCATGGGCTGTGAAGAGTTCAAAACCAAAAGTGAGCTGGTCGACGGGCGTTGCCCGTTGCATCCGTTGCAAGAATTGGAAGTTATCCGGGAGAAGAATTATTTCTTCAGGTGGAGCAAGTACCGCGATTTTCTTAGAAAGTGGATCGTCGGTCATCCTGAATCTGTCCTGCCGGAGACGCGCCGCAATGAGGTTTTAGCTTTCGTAGACAAGATTGAGGACATTACCGTCTCGCGTAAGAAGGAAAGTGTTGGATGGGGCATCCCCGTGCCGGGCGATTCGAGCCAGGTTATATATGTCTGGTTTGATGCTCTGATTAACTACCTGACAGCTGGCTTGCAGAACGGTTTTTGGGACGATGATACCCGGATTATCCATATCCTGGGCAAGGATAACCTGCGCTGGCATGCTCTGCTTTGGCCAGCGATGCTGCAAAGTGCCGGCTATCGGCTGCCAGATACGGTTTACGCTCACGGTTTCCTGACCCTCAATGGCCGCAAGGTGAGCAAGTCATTGGGTAACATTATCAGGCCTAGCGAATTGGTGAAAGATTTTGGTTGCGACCCCATCCGCTATTATCTCCTCAGATATACGGGCCTTAGTGAAGACAGTGACATTTCTGTTGCTAAGATAGCGGACGCTTACAATGCCGATCTAGCGAATGGCCTAGGCAATTTCGCGGCGCGGACTCTCGCACTGGGTGAACAGCTTGGTAAAATACCTGCCGAGAAAGTTTCGGCGGAAGTGGAAAACAAAATAAACCAAACTAGGGAAACTTTGGATACCAAAGCTGAAAGTTTTAATCTTCACGATGCTGTCGGTGCGATCTGGGAGCTTATTGAATTCGGCGATGGTTATGTGAACACCAAGAAACCGTGGGCGATTACCGGTCGGGAAGAGAAACTCAGAGTTGTTTTTGATCTGGTTGCTATCCTAGATAACGTCGCTTCGATGCTCATCCCATTCTTGCCAGAGACATCTGCTAAGATAACCAAAAGTATCATCTGGGAGGGGAACTCCATCAGTATGAAGAAAACTGAAGTCCTCTTCCCACGCCGCTCCTAAATGCCAAAGTTGATTGACGTTCATACTCACACTCAGTTCGCAGCTTTCGCGGGCGACTACGCTGAAGTGATCCAGCGTGCTTTAGATAAAGGCATCTGGCTGGTTAACGCTGGTACCCAGCGTGATACTTCGGCCCGGGCCGTAGAAATTGCGGAGAGCTACCGAGAAGGGGTTTATGCCACAATAGCTTTGCATCCTATACATACTGAGAAGTCTCACCACGACTTCAAGGAGCTGGGTGAGGGAGAAGAGGCCAAAGCTTTCATTTCTAGGGGAGAGGACTTCGATTATGGCTACTACCTGGAGTTGGGGCGCAGTGAAAAAGTTGTAGGCGTGGGCGAGTGCGGGCTTGATTATTATCGCTTGGAGGCAGAATCCCAAAAAAGGCAGGAAACCGCTCTCGTGTCGCAGATAAAGCTGGCCAAGGATTTAGGTAAGCCATTGATTATTCACTGCCGCAACGCCTTCGCTGACCTCATCGCTATACTGAAGCGAGAAAGAGAGTTGTTGCTGGATCGTAATCCTGGAGTTATCCATTTCTTTACGGGCACGCCGCGCGAAGCCGAAGAGATCAAAGAGATGGGCTTCTACTTTTCATTCGGCGGCGTAATAACTTTTGCTAGGGATTACGACCAAGCCATAAAGTCTATTGGTCTGGAACGCGTCTTGTTGGAAACCGACGCTCCCTATGTGGCCCCCGCACCTTACCGCGGCAAGCGCAACGAGCCGGCCTATGTTAGTTACGTAGCTGAAAAAATGGCTGAAATCTTCGGAATTAGTTCGGAAGAGGCTTCTGCGGTTACAACCGCTAATGCCCGAAAGGTATTGAGGATATAGCCCTTGGGCGTGTAGGATTAAGGCAATGTATCCGTTTTCCAAAATAGAAAAGAAGTGGCAGAAAAAGTGGTTTAGCTCCGGAGTATATGAGCCCGATCTGCAGTCGGCCAAGCATCCTTTCTATACTTTGATGATGTTTCCATACCCTTCCGCCGAAGGACTGCATGTCGGTAATATGTATGCTTTCACCGGGACGGATATCTACGGGCGTTTCAAGAGGATGCAAGGCTACGATGTTTTCGAACCAATCGGTTTGGACGGCTTTGGAATACACTCGGAGAACTACGCAATTAAGATTGGCAGGCACCCTGTCGATCAGGCTAAGACTTCAGAGAAGAAGTTCTACAACCAGCTTCACATGATCGGCAACGGTTTTGCGTGGCAAGAACATCTCGAGACTTACGATCCGGAGTATTACCGTTGGACGCAGTGGCTATTCGTCCAGATGTTCAAGAAAGGGCTGGCTTACCGCAAGAAGCAGGCGGTCAACTGGTGCCCTTCTTGTAAAACGGTTCTGGCTGATGAACAGGTTATTGCCGGCGAGTGTGAACGCTGCGGCAGTCTGGTGGTGAAACGTGAATTGGAACAATGGTTTTTCAGAATTACCGATTATGCCGGCAGGCTTAACGACAACCTATCCAAGATAGATTGGTCTGAGAAAGTGAAAATCGCCCAGCGGAACTGGATCGGCAAATCGGAGGGGGCGCTGATCAAGTTCCCAATCGTAGACTCAGAAGAATCAATAGAAGTTTTCACGACTAGACCGGACACGCTGTTCGGTGCGACCTATATGGTTATTGCTCCCGAACACCCGTTTGTTGAAAAAAATAAGTCCAAGCTGACCAATCTGCTGGAGGTAAACAAATATCTGAAGGAAGCCAGGGATAAGTCGGAAGCCGAGCGCATCGAGGAAGGAGGTGAGAAATCAGGCGTCGAGCTCAAAGGCGTACAAGCGATCAATCCCGCTAACCGCAAGAGCGTGCCGATATGGGTGGCAGACTATGTCCTATCCGGTTACGGCACGGGGGCTATTATGGCTGTTCCAGCACACGATGAACGTGACTTGGAATTTGCCCGAAAGTTTAAACTGCCGATTGTGCCGGTTGTGACTACCAAGCTTAACGACGAATTCAACGCCACCGGCCTGTATGTCGGTTACGGCACGCTTGAAAACTCAGGCCAATTTAACGGCATGGACTCCGAGAAGGCTAAGTGGGAGATCACAAAATTCGTAGGCGGCAAAAAGAAAACCCAGTATCGTCTCCGTGACTGGCTGATCTCGCGCCAGCGTTATTGGGGACCGCCCATCCCTATGATCCACTGCGACAAGTGCGAGCAAGCTGGGAGGGGAGAGCGGAAGGACATGCCCGGCTGGTACGCTGTTCCAGAAAAAGACTTGCCCGTGAAGCTGCCTTATGTAAAAGACTTCCGTCCGACTGGCACCGACAAGTCGCCGCTGGCCTCGGTAGAGGAATTCTACCGGGCGAGATGCCCAAAGTGCCATGCTTTGGCACACCGCGAGACTGACGTTTCTGACACCTTCCTCGACTCCGCTTGGTATTACCTGCGTTATCCGTCGATTAAGGAAAAGAAGCATGCTTGGGACGCAAAGCTTACCAAGAAATGGCTGCCGGTAAACATATATATAGGTGGGGCAGAGCATGCCGTGCTGCATCTTCTGTATGTCAGATTCTTAGCTATGGCCTTAAACGATATGAGGCTGGTGGATTTTGAAGAACCATTCCCGAAGTTCCGGGCTCACGGTCTTATCATTAAGGATGGAGCCAAGATGTCAAAGTCCAAGGGCAATGTCATTAACCCCGACGACTATATAAAGAATTTCGGCGCTGATGCCCTGCGGATGTATCTGATGTTTATAGGTCCGTTTGAAGACGGGGGAGATTTCCGTGACAGTGGCATCCAGGGTATCACCAGGTTCCTGGATCGTGTCTGGAAATTTGGCAGCAAAACAAAGTTCGCTGTTAAGAGTCAGGAGGGCATAGAGAAAGAACTTCACCGCACTATTAAAAAAGTCGGCGATGATATCGAAAATCTCGCTTACAATACAGCCATAGCAGCTCTCATGGTTCAGCTAAACAAATTCGAAGCTGATCCAGGGGCGGTATCCAAAGAACAGTACGCGGCCTTCATAGAATTGCTGGCGCCGTTTGCGCCGCACCTAACTGAAGAGATATGGAGTAAGCTACACGGCCCGAAAGCGGGATCGGTTCACGTTGCAACTTGGCCTAAGTACGATCCCAAGTTACTGGTGGACAGTTCGGTGACGGTTATTGTCCAAGTCAATGGTAAGTTTAGATCTACTGTATCCGTAAGTCGGGGATCGGGCGAAAAAGAAGTCGTTAAGATTGCTTTGGCAGATCCAAAAATCAAGCAGATTATGGGCAGCCGATATGCCAAGAAGGTAGTTTTCGTAAAGGACCGCCTTGTAAATTTCGTGGTGTGACCAACTGATTAGCCACCGACTCGCCCAAGCCTGAGGCTACGAGGCTATTGACAGGTAACCTATATTATGCTAGTTTTAGGCAATACTTTCACGCTACTCAGGTCGGATTGACCACTTTGGACGGCTCGAAGGCGGGCCGTCGAATAGGGAAAATAGGGCCGGTAGAGACTAGATCAAACCACCAAGGCTTATTTTTATTTGTTCTGGAGAGACTGATTACAGTAGTTGCTAAAGGGGTAAAGCGGGCGTTTAAGCCTTCAGTTAAGCTAAGTAAGTACAAAATATGGGGCATATCAAGTCAATAAGTGGGATTATAGCGTCTGCCGCCGCCGTGGCTGTTCTAGGTTTAGTCGCGCCGATTGCGCATGCGCAGTACACAACTGTACCGCCTAATCTGAATTCAAACTATTCTGCTTACGCGACCGGTCCATCGGCTTATACCAATATGGCAGTCAACGTGACCGATGTGTCGGCGACCCTTTCGGGAACAGTCTACCCCAACGGTTTTGATACCGTGGCTTGGTTCCAATATGGTGAGAGTTCCATTCTTGGCCATAGTACGCCAGCTCAGGATGTGGGCTCAGTCTACTCCATGCCCGGTTTCACCGCTGTTGTTTCGAATCTTTATCCTACCACTACCTATTACTACCGCTTGGTGGCTGAGAACGCTTTCGGCACCAGCTACGGAACGATCCAGACTTTCAATACTTTAAACTACTACTCTTCTTATTCGGCCCCTAATGGCACTGCCAACCCTGGGGCCGTTACTGGTTTGGACGCGCCGGCAACACCTTCGATACCATCTAATGTAAACTCGACGCTTAATTCTGTACTGGGATCTATGAATAAGATCCTCCTAAGTATGAAAACCATGTATAACGACAGCCAGACTGCCCAGGGCAGTGAAGCGCCTTCGGTGGCGGTGGCGGTGACCAAGACCTCATCGTTTACTCTTAAGAGTACCGTGTCGCCTAATGGCTCTAATACCATCGCTTGGTTTGAGTACGGCTCAAGTACATCCTTGGGCTACAAGACTAATGCTCAAAACGTGGGTTCGGGTACCGCTGTGGTTCCTGTGTCGGCGACCTTGACCGGTCTTACGCCCAATACCACCTACTACTATCGTGTTGTCGGCAGCAATGCTTACGGTTCTAACAATGGTCCCGTCTTAACTTTCGTCACCGGCAACGGTACGAGCAATATCGCGGGGCAGGGGCTTAATGACTATACCGCCAGCATACTTTCGTCTTTGAACGGAAGCTGGACCATAATCGGGCTTATCATCTTGGTTCTGATTGGTGCGGGGGTAGTGATATTCCTTAGGTTCGTACTCAAATAACTCTCGCCAGCGTTAGCGGTTCAGCCCACACTCCCACGCGGCCTTGCGGGCTGTTTTTGTTGGCTGGGGGATAGCAGCCCTAGTGCAATATACCTATGCCGTCGGCTGTATTTAGTGTTGAGGGTTCGAAACTTGATTGACTCTGAGTCTTAGCTAAAATTTATTAGGAAAGGTCGATGAAATATAAAACAAAACTAATGTCTAAAAACAAAATTTTCGCCGTGATGGGGATTGTTGTTATGACAGCGCTGGCGGTGGTACCGTCATCTTTTGCTCAGACAGCGTCGACGACTGTTGCAACTGCTAGTTCCCCCTCTGAGCAGATGGTTTTGCAAGTCGGGCCGGGAGGCAAGGTGCTCATGCGGGGCACTATCGCTTCGGCCTCGAGCGGTGCACTCACTGTAAACAGTTGGGGTGGAGTCTGGACAGTTAACGTCGGTTCAGCAGTGCAAGTCTTGCCGACGGCAGCTGGCAATGATCTTACCAAGTTCAAAGCGGGGGACTTCGTCGGCATCCTAGGAACAGTATCACAGAGCGCGCCTTGGACGATTGACGCTACGCTGGTGCGCGACTGGACTTATCGTTCGGCGGTAACGCAACAGGAAAAACAGAACGCTAATGAAGCTAGCCAGATTAAAAAGGCTAGCGAGCCGCGAGATTATGTTGGTACGGCGTCGTCGAGCGTGAGCGGCAACTCATTCACCTTCATGGTCGATGGAATGCCCTATACCGTGAACGTTGACCCTAACGCTGAAGTTGTTAACCGGAATTGGGTTGGCCTTACCCCGGCTGGCATTCAGAATGGAGACAACGTTCGTGTATGGGGGACTAGCGCCAGCGGCACGATTAGCGCGCAGATTATCCGCGATGTCTCGATACCTACGACAGCTAAGGCACCGGCTTCGCACTGATCGCAGTTACCTGTAGGGTGCTTACAAGATCCGCCAGTAAGGCGGATTTTGTTTTGCGGCGGTAAACGTTCCGACCTTGGGAGAAAGACATCCTTCTTGCCTATTAGTTGTATAATTATCCATAGAGGTCGAGAACCGCTGAGCAAACAATGAACAATAAATATCTCTATATAATTATTGCCGTCTTACTCTTGGTGATTGTAGGTGGTGCAGCGTACTTCATCGGCTGGCGACAAGTGAATACAGGTACCGTCGGTGGCGAACAAACGCCGACTGCCACCCCAGTGGATCACTCTCCTTCTGGACAGATAGACCAAGTGCTGTTTAATGAATATTTCTCGTCCGTCTCCTTGGTGAATTTACCAGAGGGAACTAAGCCTGGTCCTGGAATGTCCCTGAAACAGTCATCGGCATTCAACCTCTCCGCAGGGGATCAATTCTGTGTCTCAATGGACGTGGTGAAGACCATTACCACGAATATCATGAGTATAGCGGTATATGACAACGATACTGGATCCTATGCTATAAACAAGCAACGTGCCGGAGGCCCGCCTACGCTGTCAGTTGGAAATAACTTTGGCTGCGAGTCGCTCTACGTCAGCCAAGACAAACTGCTCGCTGCCGGCAACTACGAATATGAGCTTTACTTAGACAATACTCTAGTTGCAGTGCTGCCTTTCACAGTGCAGTGACAATCGGCCGTGCGAAGCGTGGTCGCTCGCGGTGGGAAATAATCTTCAACCAAATCTGCGGAGGCGGAAGGATTCGAACCTTCGATGCCCTTTCGGACATAATGGTTTTCAAGACCATCCGTTTCAGCCACTCGCGCACGCCTCCACTGGATTAGCTCTGATAGATAGTAACTGTCTTGCTTAATAATTTAAAGCACGGCAAGTTCAATGTATTGAACACGGGGTCTACTAAAACGGTTCTACAGGGTTCAAATAGGTCCGAGGACGGTCGGCAAAAGTTCCAGGAAAATAGAATATAAGGGAGTGTGTCGCATTGATTATTTGTCGGCTGATATTTACAATGAGTTGAAAATAATTTGAGATTATAAGTAAGGGCCGTTAGCTCATTCGGCAGAGCGCTACTATGGCATAGTAGAGGTGACCGGTTCGAATCCGGTACGGTCCACAAAAAGATGGATCTTAAGGATAAAGTGGTGGTAGTAACTGGGGCTAGCAGGGGCTTGGGTAAGGCCATAGCAGCTACCCTTATCACCAAAGGTTCGAAAGTCGTTGTAAGCTCTCAGTCGGGGGATGAACTTGGACAGATGGCGGCGGAAATAAAAGCGGTTGCAGTTGCTGCTGACGTTACTAGCAAGGTTGCCATCCAAAACCTAGCAGACCAGGTTATTGAAAAGTTCGGCCGTATCGACATTTGGATAAACAATGCCGGTATCGATGCACCCAGTTCATCCATCGAGAACCTGGATATAGCGCGCCTGCATGCGATGCTAGAAGTTAATCTCTTCGGAGTCATTTATGGATCGCAGTCCGCATTGGTCCAGATGAAAACACAGCATTATGGCATGATCGTTAATATAATCTCCAGAAGTTCACTCGCTGGCCGGCCTGAAACCGCTGGCTACTCTGCCAGCAAATGGGCTGAGAGAGGATTTACGGAATCGTTACGGCTGGCCGCTAAACCTTACAACATTGAAGTCATGGCGGTGTATCCTGCCGGCATAAAGACGGACTTATTCGGTAGAAACAAACCTGCGGACTACGACACATATATGGAGCCGCAATATGTCGCCGACAAAATCGTTGAGAATATTGAGAAAGGTACCTCCGAGGAGGAGCTCTTAATTGAGAAATAAGCCTAAATCCGGTAATCTAAGTTTTTAGGTGGGCCTATAGTTCAGTGGTAGAACACCACATTTGCAATGTGGTAGCGCCAGTTCGATTCTGGCTAGGTCCACACTCTAGTTATGTATGGCTTTGGCGACGGTGGCCGCTATACCCTCTTCGAAAATGCTGGGTAGGATACGTTGCGGATCTGGCTTGGCTACGATTGCTGCCAGGGCTTCGGCCGCTGCTATAAACATATTGTCATTGAACTGTATAACGCCATTATCTAAAGCGCCTCTGAATATCCCTGGGAAAGCTAGGACATTGTTAACCTGATTAGGAAGATCTGAACGGCCAGTCGCAACTATAAACGCCCCAGCTTTAATGGCTAAATCCGGCATGATCTCCGGAACAGGATTGGCTAGGGCGAATACAGCCGATTTCCGGTTCATGGTTTTAATCATAGCCTCGTTAAGGATATTACCTTTACTTAAGCCTATAAAAATATCGGCGCCCTTCAGGGCTTCAGCCAATGACCCCGTAACATTGCGCGGATTGGTTATTTCGGCCAATCTCGTTTTTTCCGGGTTAAGATCGGTTCGGGCCTTGTGTATCGGCCCCTTGCTGTCCAAAATGGTTATATCCTTGAAGCCGTATCGGGCGAGTAACTTAGTTACTGTTGCTCCTGCTGCCCCTGCGCCATTTACGACTAAGCGCACATTCTCTTTGGCTGAGCCGAGTACCTTAAGCGAGTTTATCATCCCAGCCAAGACTACGACGGCTGTGCCGTGCTGATCATCGTGCATGACGGGGATAGACAGCTCTTTTTGCAGTTTGCGCTCCACTTCAAAACAATGCGGGGCGGCGATGTCTTCCAGATTTATTCCTCCGAACACTGGAGCGATATATTTTACGGCCCGTACTATTTCATCGACGTTTTGAGTAGCCAGACAGATCGGGAAAGCATCAACGTTTGCAAACCGTTTAAATAAAACAGCCTTACCCTCCATAACCGGTATAGCCGCTTCCGGTCCAAGGTTGCCAAGGCCCAATATGGCCGATCCATCGGACACTATGGCGATCGTATTTCTTTTGAGGGTGTATTCGTTGGCTAAATTAGGATTATTGCCTATTTCGGTGCTTACCGCTCCGACACCGGGAGTGTAAACAAGGGAGAGGTCTTCCTTGTTCTTTATCGGCATCTTGCTCTTTATCTCGAGCTTGCCGTGGTATTTGCGGTGTAGCTCCAATGAATCTTCGTATACCTTGTCCATAGTGTTTTACATATTACACCAACTGAAGGATGTATCTATGTCTAATATTTAGTATCGCGGTTATACTTGATCTAAGGACTGTCGTAGGTTAAAACTCGTGGAGACGGTTCAGGCGAGGTGGCTGAGAGGCCGAAGGCGCCGCACTCGAAATGCGGTATACTCGAAAGGGTATCGTGAGTTCGAATCTCACCCTCGCCGCTGCGAAACAAATCCGGCAGTGACACTTTCATCCACTCGGAGCCGTGTTCCAATACCATAATGCAAACTGATGAACAGCTTATTGCGGATTATCTGAGGGGTAACGAGCACGCGCTGCGCTTACTCATTGAGCGTTACCTCAAGCCAATTTACAACTTCGTTTATAGGTACACCGGGGAGTTCGGCAGTGCTGAAGAGATAGCGCAGGATGTTTTTGCCAAACGTGTTGCCAAAGTGCGAATTGTATATTGTATAATTAAGTGTATATGTCCTTAGTCCCGAAAGATAAGCGAGGTTTCACTCTTATCGAGCTCCTTTTATATGTGGCTATATTCGCCATTTCGGCCGGGATAATAACCAGCGTTATGGTCAACGCTCTGCGTATTCAGGGCGGGGAGAACAGCTCCACCGAGGTAAGCAGCCAGCTTAACTACGTGCTGGCGACAGTGCAGCGATTGGTCCAGCAATCCAGCGAAATAGAGTATGCATACGAAGGTACTTCTACTAGCACCCCTTGCACGACGTTTTGCACACTCGAACTTAGAAATGCCAGCAGCACCCTTGATCCAACTTGGATAACGTCCAATGCCAACGGAGTTTATGTCCAGCAAGGTGGGGGAACGCAGGGAGGAGGTACGGTAACGGCTATAACCAATAGCTTGATTACGGTTAATAATCTCAAATTCACCATTTACACTTTCCCTGGAGGCAATACCACTGTCCAAGTAAATGGATCCTTCGCATATAACACTTCTAATTCCGAACTGGCGGTGACCAAGACGCTTGAATCAGCGATAGGGCGTGTTTCCGCCGCAACCTTTGACTCGGCGATATTGCCCACAGTTGATAACTCGCTGAGCATAGGACAGGGCGGTTCTTCCAATCTTAGGTGGCAAAATATTTATCTTGGTGGCACATTGTATCTTTCTACATCTAGCTTGTTGGGTCTAGGAACCAACTCTACAGACACAAGCGGCCTTTCATCGCCAGGATTCCTTTACTATAACACAGCGTCGAATACCCTTAGAGTTTTCAATGGTACGACGTGGAGTAACGTATCGCCGTTCGTGGTCAGTGGCACGAGTACATATTTCACGGGCGGCAATGTTGGCATAAACACGTCCACTCCAGCCTCAACCTTAGATGTTAATGGTTCCCTATACAGTGAACTTTACGCTCCAACCTATTCCTCTTCGATGACAATAGATTGGAGTAAAGGTAACACTCAGAAGATAGTTCTCACCGGCAATGCCACCCTTACCTTTACCAACGGCCAGCCTGGCGGCAAATACAGTCTGATGCTGGTTCAGGATTCTACGGGCGGAAGAACCATTACATGGCCGTCAAACGTCAAATGGTCGGGAGGTACGGCGCCGACCCTCACCACTACGGCTAATAAAACAGACTTCGTAGGATTTATATTCGGCGGTAGTAACTACTACGGTGTTGGCACGGTACTGAACTTCTGACGTTGGATATTATGAGTAAAGATAGGTTAAGAAAACTTTTGGGTGCGGCAACGATTGCGGCAGTACTATTATCTATCGTCTCGTTGGTAATACCTGTTAATTTTACTTTCGCGAGCAATCCGACGGTTACTTCCATCACTCCCAGTTTAGTTGTAAACAGCGGCACGCAGGCTATCTCGTCTGTCGGAGGAACCGGCTTTACTACTGAGACGGGGCTCGTGGGTTTATGGAGCCTTGAGGGTAACGCCAATGATTCCAGTGGCAGTGGGAATAACGCCACCGGTTATAATGTGTCTTACGGAACCGCCTATGGCAGGTTCGGACAGGGAGCGAGCTTCAACGGAAGCAGCAGCTACATTCAAACTCCCAACCTGTCAGCTATCAATTCTAATACCCAGCCTTATTCAGTCGCGGTATGGTTTAAAGCTGCGGCCGCGGGAGTAATCGTCGATGAAACCGGTTCGACGTCCATTAATTCGGGTTGGCACCAAAGCTTCATGGAGATCCTATCGAGCGGCAGCGTTGCAGTAAGGGTGTATAACCTAAGTACCTTAACCGCTGGAACTGCAACTTTCAATACATGGAATCAAGTCGTATTGACTTATGACGGCACCACCGTCCGCAGCTACTTAAATGGTGTAGCCGGTGGGACCACAACCGGCACTAGGTCTAGTCCGGGGGCCAGCAGCTATGGAGAGTACTTGAACTTAGGAGCGACCGATTCTACCAACTTGGGGAGCGGCGCTTGGTTTAGTGGGTCTATCGATGAGTTCCGTGTGTACAGCCGCGTATTATCATCCACCGAGGTAACGTCGCTCTATAACCAGAACGGTTTTATCCAAGTCCAGCTTACCAAAACTGGCCAATCGACAGTGACTTGTAATAGTTTCTTTCCGACGAATTCGACTACTTTAAGCAATGGTTGGTGTCCGGTAAACAGCATTGCTACAGGACAGTGGAATGTTGTCGTTACAAATCCCGATAACGGTACGGCAACATTGGCCAACGGGCTTACTGTCACTGCGCCCACGTTTTCATACCGCCGGCCGATAACTGTAAACAACCAATATCCGGAGAATGGTGTGGTAGGAAACTGGCACCTGGACGGAAACTCGCAGGACAGCTCTGGTAACGGAAATAATGGTACAGACACATCTGTCACATACGGAACCCAATACGGCAAATTCGGCCAGGGAGCGAGTTTCAATGGGAGCAATAGTCTTATTTCCCTTCCGAATGGAACTGGCGCCTCGGGAACAACGTGGACAGGTTCATATTGGATCAATTTTACGACTACAGTAAGTCCAAACATAGCCGTAGTATTTGCCGAAAAAAGTTCGAATACGGGGGCGTTTTTTTCGAACATCAATAGGACAGCGATTGGCGCCATTGAGTGTGCAATATATAATAATAGTTCCAATTATTATGTCATTTCTGCATCGTCTGGATATAACGATGGTAAGTGGCACAATGTTGTTTGCGTTGAAAACGGTGCAACGCTTTATTTGTATATTGATGGTATTCTAAGTAACTCTGGTCCTTCAAGTGGTTTTTCGGTTGTCTATAATTATGGATACCTGGGGGCAAATGGTGGCGGAACGTCTCTAAACGGTTCTCTGGACGAGGTGCGTGTCTACAACCGTGCGCTTTCTCCAGCTGAAGTACAAGATCTCTATAGCTACAATACTTCGAGGGTAGCGCTCTCGAATTACCCAGTACTTATTCAAAACCCAATCTACAATGAAACCGGTCTTGTGGGTAGCTGGCATATGGAAGGCAACTCGCAAGACAGCTCTGGCAACGGCAACAATGGTACCGATACCAACGTGACCTATGGGACTTCGTACGGCGAGTTTGGAAAAGGGGCACACTTTGTAAATGCCTCGCAATCGAAAATCGTTGTTCCATATAATTCGGCAATGAATGGAAACTCATGGAGTGTTTCTTTTTGGTTAAAGATAGATAGCGATGTTCCATCGGGGACCGCGATAGCGCGATGGAATTCTCAAGGTGGAGATGGCAGCAACATCTTTCTGGTTTATGCGAATACAACTGGTCTAACAGGCTTTGGAAGGAACTCATCTAATACCCAATACAGTGTTTCTTATAGTGGTTCGTTAACGTCTTGGACATATATTGCGATGGTTTGGGATACTTCTGGCGGTTATTTACGCCTTTATATCAATGGCGCAGCCGTATCACCGACTGCCATTTCGGGGAATGCCCTAACTGGCACGAGTCCGCTTTGGATTGGAGACGGTTCTCCTAATCCATCAGACACATACACCATCAATGGTGAAATGGACGAGGTTCGTCTATACAATCGCGTCCTTACTTCAACAGAAATCGCCAATCTTTATGCAGCTCATGCCGCCTTAAATTACCAGGACGTTAGGTTCGTTGATTCTGATGGTATAACTCAGCTAAATTTCTATCGTCCGATGGACGGTAAATTCTGGGTTGCAGTTCCCTCGATACCGGTCGGCGTTAAGACGATATATATAGAATACGGGAGCTCAAGCGCGACAGATGCTTCTAATCCCGCGTATGCGCCGATGGGTTTAGTGGCAGATTGGAACATGGACGAACCTCTTGTTGGCACTTCGTATGACTCAAGCGGCAATAATTATAACGGCACGGATACAAATACCGCTGTTGTTAGCGGTAAATTCGGCAACGCTCAGAGCTTTAACGGGAGCAGTAGCTATATAGGTATACCTAATTTACAAACTGGATTATCGTCCATGACAATGAGTGTGTGGATAAATATAACTAATCTAAGTAATGGCGGTAATTTTATAGATTTTAGAAGTAATGGTGTTACGGCTACGATTCCCTCTATAGGTTTGGGAGTGCTAAGTAGCGGTGTTTTCTATATCTCAAAAGAAACAGCACCGAATTATACGTGGGAGCAGCTTAATTCAACATCTACCTACCCCATTAATACGTGGCATCATGTTGTTGGAACATACACCAATATTTCTGGGACAGGATACTTGAATCTTTATGTCGACGGCTCGCTTGCCGCAACTCAAATGTCTTTTGCTGACGCTGCGAATTCGGTGCCAGAACAGTATTCTACTATAGGAGGAACGAATCATGCCGCTATGCAAGAAAGTGCTTACCTAGATGAGATCCGTGTCTATAACACTGCCCTGTCTGCTACCCAGGTTCAGCAACTATATAACAACCCTACACTCACACTCGTACTTTCCGAAGAACCCAATCCTACTTCTCCAACAGTGTCGACGGTGACGCCTCTTGTGGGATCTCCTACGGGCGGTACGCCTGTTACCATCGGCGGCAGTGGGTTCAATCAACTGTATCAGGTCCCGATAACTGTTACTAATAACGGCCCAGCCGTTAATGATTACCAAATCCTTGTCCAGAACCCGATTTATAATGAGACAGGTCTTGTTGGCAGTTGGCACCTAGAGGGTAACTCACTCGATTCTAGCGGTAATAACAATAACGGTACCGATTCCAACGTGACTTACGGTGCTGCATATGGCGAATATGGCCAGGGAGCTAGTTTTAATGGGAGTAGCAGCGGAATAAGCCTTGGAGCGCCATCTTCTCTTACTTCTCTTTCGGGCAGTTCGATTGTTCAATTCGCGGCATGGATATACCTGAAGGCCGTTCCTACGTCTGGCAATAGATTTTATATTATCCGTCAGGGTCAAGAATCGACATCAATGTGGGGAATGAGTGTGCTTTCTCCCGATGGAACAAATGCCTATCTTACGTTTCGGTCTGCCGCTCCAGGTCAAAATGGGAGAGAGCAGATGTCAAATACGGCAATAACACTGAATACGTGGCATTTTGTAACAGCAGAGGCACAAGGGGGGACCGCAACCGCTACTTTATACATCGATGGTGTACAACAGTCCCTAACCCTTGCCGATGGTTCCAATGCGAACTATGTTTTTTCGTCTTCTTCTGCAAATATTTACATCGGAAGGGATAGTTCTGGAAACTACTGGAATGGATATATAGATGAAGTCCGTGTTTATAACCGCGTTCTTTCTTCGACTGAAATTACCAATCTCTATCAAGCTCACGCAGCCCCTAATTATCAAAATGTTAGATTCTACGATTCGGATGGCGTGACACCCTTGCCATATTGGATGCAACAAGATGGAATGTTTTGGGTACGCGTACCATACATACCAAATGGGAATAAGACTATTTATATCCGATACGGCAATGCGAATATGACCAGTGGGAGTAATGGCGACGATACATTTCTTATGTTTGATGATTTTAAAAATAATGTAATAGATACAAGTAAGTGGGTGACCCAAATAGCGGCCGGCTCAATCACAGAAGCTAACGGCTATCTGTCAATATATAGAAATACCGGCGGTACTAATACCATTCAGACAGTAACGGGGCTGTCTTTATCTAACTATACCGTGGATTTCGCAGCAAGTGCCGCCTCCGTCGCCAGCAACATACAGCTTGGAATCATGGATGCTAATCAAGCCGATGGTAACGGCTTTTATCCATTTTTCACATCTGGGAATGTATTCAACATATACAAAAGAACTCCCGGGACATGGACTTTATTACAGGGCAGTGTCGGTAGTTATAATCCAGGCGTTTTCGCTAACTATAAGATGATTAAAAATGGTTCAAACTTCAGCTTCTATAATAGTAGTGGCCAGATTGGTTCTACGCAGACTATATCAGTTGGCAATATAACTTATTTATTGGCTCCGAGGGTCTGGAATGAATCTCCTGGAGAAGGCGGCACGCTTGATATTAATAACTTTAGAGTACGTAGATACGCAGCTGTCGAACCCACCACTTCTGTCGGTTCCGAAATGGCCGTAGGACCAACGGTAACTTTCGGTGGTACAGCTGCTACCGGAGTTACTTACAACAGTTCCAGCAGTCTAGGTGCGACCACGCCAGCCCATGCGCTTGGAGTTGTTGATGTACTTGTCACCAATCCTGATGGGGGGGTTGGTACGCTGACTGGCGGTTTTACGTACGGAGTTGCGTCCAATGGCTTTTTCCTGTTATTCGATTAGGATTGTCTGGCGTAAAAAGCCACATTGAGATAACTGTATAATCGCCTGTGTTATAATCTAGGCGCATGTTTAACGTTTTTAAGCCGCTGACGTCGTTGGTCAGCCATAAAAGTTATCTGGGGGTTGATATAGGCACCACTTCGATAAAAGTGGTTGAACTCAGCGATGCCAGCGAGAAACCGACTTTGAGGAACTACGGCGTTCTGGAAAGCTACGGTCACCTAGAGCGCCTTAACAACGCCATTCAGACGCCGACTCTCAAGATGCTGGATCGGGAAACAGCCGATTTGCTGATGACGCTGGTCAAGCAGCTTAATCTGAAGACAGTTGATGCCGTGGCCTCTCTCCCGTCATTCACAGCTTTTATGGCTCCACTGGAAATGCCGGTGATGTCCTCTCAAGAAACTGTCCAGGCTATGCAGTATCAGGCTAGGCAGTTCGTTCCTCTCCCCATATCGGAAATCACCTTGGATTGGATTCCGGTGGGTGAGTATACCAACGAGAAGGGGAGCAAGATGCAACGTTTTTTCTTGATATCTGTTCCCAACGAGCAAATACGGAAATACCAGCGCATCTTCAAAGCCGCTGGCCTTAACCTTATAGCCTTGGAGGTGGAGGATCTCAGTCTGGCCCGCATCCTGACCAGCGGTGATCCGACCCTCACCTTGATAGTCGATATTGGTGCACGTTCGACAGCAATCATGGTTGCTAAAAACGGGATCCTTAAGGGCAGCGGCCAGACCGACTTCGCTGGAGGTTCGCTGACTCAAGCCGTGTCAGGCGGTTTGGGCATAAACGTACGCCGGGCTGAGGAGCTCAAGAAACAAAGAGGCTTGATGGGCAGTGGGGGAGAGTACGAACTTTCCACTTTAATGCTGCCCTTCTTGGATGTTATACTTAGTGAGGTTAAAAGGGTGCGGGACGATTATGAAAAAACGTATCGCGAGAAGATTGAACGCATCATAGTCTCAGGGGGAGGAGCTAACCTCTTGGGGATTGAGAAGTATATGGGTGATGCCTTCGGTCTGCCTGTGGCTAAGGCCGATCCGTTTTCTAAAATAATTTCCCCGCCGGAGGTAGCTCCGTTGGTTAGCGAGCTAGGACCACCTTTTTCCGTAGCAATCGGGCTCGGCATCAGACAATTTATATAGGGACGCATAAAAATGGCATACACGCGGGATACAAACGAACAGTTTATGCAAGATCGTGTATCAGTAAGTTGGCCATGGAGGCTACTCCTCACAACCGGCGTTCTCTTGGGGTTCGTCTTGGTTGTATACGCTGGCCTGACATTGGGCTACGAGACTTATCTCAACAGCTCGATAAGTTCTCTGAATTCTAAACTTGATTCGCTAAGCTTGCAGGTGTCACCCGCGGATCGCCAGGGATTCACATCTTTTTATTCTCAGCTTACCAATCTCCAAAAATTGCTCGGTTCGCACGTGGTGTCCTCGCAGGTGTTTCCGCTGTTCGAAGGCATGACGGATCCGAATGTCGTGTACAATTCCTTCAACTTGTCCGTTCCAGACAACGCCGTGAGCATAAGCGGCACGGCTCAAGATTATGCCACGCTGGCCAACCAACTCTATCTATACAAACAATCCCCTCAAGTCAGCAGCGTTATTTTGGAAAGTTCTTCGCTGTCAGGTAAGGTCGTCGCCTTCACCATAAAATTAACTCTCAACCATGCGGGCCTCAACTTATAGGTTAGCTTCCATATTGGGTAGTCTGGTTTTTCTCGTATTGGCGATCGTGTGTTATACGAGCTTGGTTGTGCCGGCTTATGATCAGGTCCAGAACTTGCGCGGCGAACAGACAGGTATCCAAACGACCATAGCTCAAGATCAGCAGGCGGTGTCTGTCGTCAACAACCTCTTGGGTCAGTATCAGAGCTTATCTCAATTCAGGGATAGTATATCGCAGGTACTGCCGACCGCGGACAACATGGACACGGCAGGCATTGTGTACCAGATTCAGGGCCTAGCTGGCTCGCGAGGGCTGACCCTGCAATCGCTTACCTTGCAGAATCTACCGACGCAGGCTATTTCGTCCGATCAGCTGGTCAGCCCCGTCGGATCCATCCAGATATCCCTGACGTTGAGCGGTCCTTACCAAAATTTCAAAGCATTCTTGGGAGACTTAGAAACTAACATCCGCCTTATGGATGTATCCTCTATAAATATCTCCGGTGGTGGTTCGGCTACCAACAGTAACCTTGTTTATGCGATGGTCGTTAAGACATATTATCAACAATAGCCATGGCCATAGTCGTCGAAGGCGAGAAGCAAAAAAGTCCCATAACCACTGTAGTGGTCGTGATTATCGTATTGATCATAGTGGCTTTCGGCAGTTACTATCTTTTCTTTAGCCCGGCCCCGGCTATTCAAAACATCGTAGTCCCGGCCGATCTCCAGTCGATAGATCAAACATCCAAGATCGATATAAGTGTGGTTCAATCTCTGGCGTCGTCGACTGCTTACACTAATCTGAAGGTACTGGTCCCACCCCAACAAGTTAATGGGTACGGTCGCTCTGATCCGTTTCAACCGTACTAATGGACGACAAAACGTTGATTGAGGCGCTGATCAAGAAGTCGTTGCTGCTTCCGGAAAGCGGTCAAAAGTTGCTGACCGAGGCAGCCCAAGTAAAACAGCCGGTCGAAGCTCTAATTTATGGTCGCCGCCTAGTTGACGAAGTCGAGGTGGCCAAGGTTAAGAGCGAACTTTTAGGCATACCTTACAAGCCGGTTGATTTTGATAAGATCCCGGACGATCTCCTTAAACTGATACCGGAAGAGACGGCTCAAACTTACCGCGTCATTCCGCTTTCGCGCGACGCCAAAATGCTGGTAATCGGTATGGTTAATCCCAGCGATACGAGAGCTCAAGAGGCGTTAAGGTTCATCGCCAAGCAGAACCGGATAAGCTTGGGGGTTTACATAGTTACCCCCTCCGATCTTGAGCTCGTTCTGCAGCGGTACCACCCCTATCAATCGGAGGTACAATCGGCGCTCAGTTCCTTGAATATAAAACCTGGTAAAAATGAGGTACAGCGGATAATCCAGATCGAGGAAGGATCGTCGGTTTCAGAGGACGCTCCTATCATAAAGATAGTAGCGTCTACCCTAAGATCGGCGGTCGAGGAGAACGCATCAGATATTCATATTGAGCCGCAGCGTTCTAGGCTGCGCATCCGTTTCAGGACAGACGGTATATTGAAGGAGGTGGCTTCGTTGCCGCTAGAGCTGGCGCAGCCGGTGGTCTCGCGGGTGAAGGTGCTGTCCAGCTTGAAGATAGACGAGACAAGAATCCCGCAGGACGGACGTTTTCGGACGGTGGTTTTCGGCCGAGACATAGACTTTCGCGTTTCTACTTTTCCGACGCCGGCCGGTGAAAAAGTGGCCATACGTGTTTTGGACCCAACGGTAGGATTGAAAGGCGTAGATAATCTAGGCCTGGTCGGACGCAACTCGGATCTTGTTACTTCGGCTCTCAAGAGGCCTTACGGAATGATTTTGGTCACTGGGCCCACTGGTTCAGGTAAGACAACCACTCTTTACGCCTTGCTCCAAGTTTTGAACACAGAAGCAGTCAACATTCTGAGTTTGGAAGACCCGGTTGAGTATTTTGTTGACGGCTTGAACCAATCGCAGGTGCGGCCGGAGATTGGCTATGACTTCGCCTCAGGTTTGCGGCAGATTGTACGTCAGGACCCGGATGTCATAATGGTCGGAGAAATACGTGATACCGAAACGGCTAAGTTGGCTGTGCAGGCAGCTCTGACGGGACAGATAGTTCTATCCACCTTGCATACCAACAATGCCGTTGGTGTCATCCCGAGGCTGGTTGATATGGGGGTCGAGTCATTCCTTTTACCGACATCTCTTAATCTTATGGTGTCACAGCGCCTGGTGCGCCGTTTGTGCGATTCGTGTAAAAAAGCAGAGGAAGCGACACCAGACATGCAGGAGTTAATTGAAAAGGAGTTAGGGTTGTTGCCGACTGAGGCGCGTAAGAACATTAAATACAGCAAGCCGTTTAAGATATACCACGCTCCGGGTTGTAAGGTTTGCAAGGGGAAGGGTGCCATCGGACGTATTGCCCTCTTTGAGGTGATGACTATGACTAGAGAGCTAGAGGAGGCTGTGGCTTCAGGCGTAGAAGAAAGCAAGATAATCGACGAAGCCAAACGGCAGGGGATGATTACTCTTCGTCAGGACGGAATACTCAAGGCCTTGGATGGCGTGGTAAGCATGGAGGAAGTGCTCCGCGAGAGCACGGAGTCGTGATACAATAACAAATATGGATTACAAGCAAAAACTTAACGATTTGTTGCTAACCACCGCCAGACAGAATGCGTCCGATTTGCACATAGCCGTAGGACGCAAGCCAACCCTCAGGGTTGATGGTGTGCTGATCGGTCTACAGAAAGAGGATATTCTCACTCCCGAGGACGCTCAGGGATTAGTCTTGACCATGCTGACCGAGGAGCAGAAGCAAAAGCTTGTAAAGTACGGCGACGTCGATTTTTCATACACCTTTGAAGACAAGGCCCGCTTCAGGGTGAACGCCTTCTTCCAGCGCGGCTTTATGGCCGCGGCGCTGAGGCTAATACCGGCTGGCATACGTACGGTAGAAGAATTGCGTTTGCCGCCAATCCTGCATGAATTTACCAAAATAAATCAGGGCTTCGTCCTGGTTGTCGGTCCGGCTGGCCAAGGCAAGTCAACGACGCTGGCGGCACTCTTGGATGAGATTAACCACAAGCGGACTGACCACATTATCACCATTGAGGACCCAATCGAATATCTTTTCGTGCAGGATCGGTCTATCGTCTCGCAACGCGAGATAATGACCGACAGCCCTTCTTTCCATCGCTCGTTGCGGTCGCTTCTAAGGCAAGATCCGGACGCGGTGATGATAGGGGAGATGCGCGACCCGGAAACGATGTCCACGGCGATGACGGCGGCTGAAACAGGCCACTTGGTTTTTTCGACTTTGCACACCAACTCGGCAGCGCAGACAATAGACCGCATTATCGATTCGTTCCCAGCCGAGCAGCAGGGTCAGATCATGTCCCAGTTGGCAGCGACCTTGGTGGGCATAGTCTCGCAGCGTCTCATTCCGCGCATTGATGGCGGCCGTACGCCGGCTTGCGAAGTAATGTTCACCAATTCGGCCATTCGCAATCTCATTCGTGAGCGCAAGGTTTACCAGATCGACTTGGTTATTGAGACCAGCCTGCAGGAGGGCATGACAAGCTTGAACCGCTCGCTGGCGGAGTTGATCAAGCGCAAGGAAATTTCTTTGGAAAATGGGGAACTTTATTCACTTAACCCCTCCGAACTCAGGATACTGCTGGAGCGTATGTGATCCCCGTGATAGGGAAGATTGTAAGCAATGAAGCTTAATTATAAGGCTCGAACCAAAGAAGGTGAGCTACAAGTTGGCTCAATTGAGGCTGCTTCACGGGAGGCAGCCATGAATATCCTGTCCAGCCACGATCTCTTTATCCTTTCACTGGAACAGGAAAAACAAGGTCGCTGGTACGACCAGATCATGGCCTTTATGAATCGGGTCAAGGCCAAGGACATGATGGTTTTCACCAGGCAGTTTGCCACCCTGCTCTCGGCGCAGGTTCCATTAGGTGAGGCTCTGCGCACTCTCCAAAAGCAGACCAAGAACCAGATACTCAAGGAAACCATCTTCGAGGTTGCCTCGGATATCGATGCTGGCCTGTCTCTGTCCCAATCGCTGGAGAAGTATAGCAACGTGTTCTCGCCGTTTTATGTGAACATGATCCGATCAGCTGAAGTCACGGGCCGGATGGAACAAACCACTGGTTTCTTGGCGGATTACATTGAGAAGGAAGTCGCCATAACTTCCCGGGTTTATAATGCCCTGCTTTACCCGGCGTTCATGATCGTTTTGTTCGTAGTTGTCGCGGCTATCATGGCCATCTTTGTACTGCCTCAGATTGAACCAATTTTTAGCCAGGCCGGTGTGCCGACGCCTCTGTTTACTCAGGTGATAATCGATGCCGGCAATATCCTAGCTAACTGGTGGTACATAGTGATAATTGCCATTGTCGCCTTGGTTGGGTTCGTGGCCGACTATCTTAGGACCGAAGAAGGACGAGTGGTCTTGGACGAAGTGGTCTTGCGCATACCAGTGGTAAACAACCTTTTGAAAAAAATGTACGTATCACGTTTCGCCGAGTCGGTGAGTATCCTCACCCGCGGCGGTATTCCTATAGCCCAAAGTTTAGAGATAGCCGGGCAAACGATAGGTAGCATCATTTATCGCGACACACTCCACCAAACAGCCGAGGATGTAAGGCGGGGAGAACTGTTATCCCAGTCTTTGGCTAAGAATGAGGAATATTTTCCGCCGCTGGTGTCGCAGATGGTGGCGGTAGGCGAATCAACTGGGCGGCTCGACGACCTGCTGGAGAAGATAGCCGCGTTTTACACCAGGGAAGTTGATGGAGTCGTGGCTAATTTAGTAGAATTAATACAGCCTGTATTGATGTTGATAATCGGTATTTTGGTCGCAGCGATGTTCGCTTCCATCCTTGTGCCGATATATAATCTATTGCATACCTTCTAATTAACTATGAATAAGGGCCAGCGAGGTTTTACGCTTATCGAAATGCTGATCGTCATCGCAATCATCGCGATCCTTTCGGCCATAGTATTGACCAGTGTAAGCAGTTTCCAGGCCAGTGCCAGGGATACGGCGAGAGTAGGCAATCTCAAGAACATTGAGAGTTATCTAGAACTCTTCTACAACAAATGCGGTTACTATCCTGGCTATCAAGGCGGTAGCTCCAGCTGCAATGCGACGCTACAGGGTTGGGGCGACCTATCCACCCTGATGGCCAACGTTGGCGTAACTAGCCAACTTCCCAAGGATCCGTCGGCCGGAAGGTCATTCTGCTATGGGGTAAGCAGCGACGGTAACAGTTATATAGTCGGTACGGTACTGGAGAGTAGCAACAGTGTTCTCAATAACAACGGTACTGGCCCAAGCAGCACTAGCAGTGTTACCTCCTTGCAAATACTAGGTAACCCTACCTGTGGTGGTAACAATAGTGCAACCACCTATTGGATTAACTCTTAAGCCGTTGATATAAAGCTCTGCTGAATACTGTATTGTACATACTGCTGTTTATCTTTGGGCTGGCTATAGGCAGTTTTATTAACGTTGTCGCTTTGCGCTACCGGGAGGGTAAAAGCATCTTCGCAGACATCTACGGACGATCGCATTGTCCACATTGCGGCAAGACGCTGCGTTGGTACGAACTGATGCCGCTCGTGTCCTTCGTCATCCAAGGCGGCCGCTGCCGTTCCTGCCACGAGCGTATATCTTGGCAGTACCCGATAGTGGAACTTATCGCCGGACTTATATTGGTCTTAGTGCCTTATCGCCTGATGTCTTTCTATCACGGCATTTATTCTCCCTATCTGCCTATATTCATCTGGGTGATAGCTTTCCTGACACTATTACTGATCGCAGCGATAGATTTCAGAAAAAGAATCATCCCAGATAGCCTGACGATATTCATTGCCTCACTCGGGGTGGCCATGTTCTTCATCCACGCGTCTTTAGGCGACTTTGGACTTAGCAATGGCCTGATCGGTGGGACGTTTTTAGGTAGCTACGCTTTGATTCTCTTCTGGGGCAGTTCGTTGCTGGTCAATACTCTATTGGGGCTAGCCTTTGGTTTGGTCTTTGTAGGCTTGGTCTATATTTTGTCGCGCGGTCGGGGTATAGGTTTTGGCGATGTTAAGCTTGCTGCAGCGACCGGCTTGCTTATGGGCTGGCCGGATATAGCGTTGGCTCTGATCTTGGCCTTTATAATTGGAGGGATAATCGGAGGCCTGCTTATGTTGCTGCGCCATAAATCAGGACAAGATTCGGTACCATTCGGACCGTTTATCGCCGCAGGTATTACCTTAGTCTTCTTTTTGGGGTACGATATTCTTAATGCGTACTTCTATCTATTTAAGCTCTGAGACGCAGGTTAGAAGCCGCAGAACTGCGGGTTTTACTCTGATAGAAATACTCGTTACTCTGGGCATCTTGGCTGTTCTATCCGCAGTTATGATAGGTTATTCGGCCGAGACCGGCCGTCAGACGTTCATGCTCCTTACTAGGGAACAGATAATACAGCTATTAAACAGGGCCAAGGCTAACTCGCTGGCGGCATATTCATCAGGCAACGGCGTCCAGAATATGACCACCTGCGGCTACGGAGTGCATGTCGATAGATCATCAGGCACACTGTTTGTGTTTCAGAGCAGCTCGGCGGATTGCAACGCCCGGAGCGACTATAGTTTCTCTTCAAGTACCGATACTGTTTTAAGTGGCTCGATAGACTCATACCAGATCGATCCAACCAAGTTGCAACTTATATCCAACGCTACCACTACTCTGTTGCAGGACGTTGTTTTCACTTCGCCCAACGAGCTGACGTATATAAACGGTGGCGATACGGTTACAGCAGCCGGCATTAAGCTGGAGCTTGTAAGCGATCCCAACGAAAAGATAGAGGTTGACGTAAACAATGCGGGACAAATTAGCTGGCAATAACCAGGGACAATTGCTTATCGAAGCCATGGTGGCCATGGGCGTGATATCAGTGGGGCTACTGGGCGTATTCTCGGTGCTATCCAACTCTCTTGGTATAAGCAAGATTACTTCCAATCAGTATGTCGGCACCTACTTAGCCGCCGAAGGGATCGAGGTTGTGAAGAACATAATCGACAACAATGTCTACAATCAGGTCTCGGGTGGGTGGAACGCCGGCTTAGTCCAAAACGGTGGCTCGCCCTACACCTTCGCCGTTGAGTATGATAGTCCAGCTCCAAATCAATCTGAGTCAAGGAGATCTTTCCAGTCGACCGATTTTCTTAGATTCGATTCCAGTACGGGCCTTTACGACTATAACCCCTCAGACAGTCAGACTACATTCAAAAGGGCGGTGACTGTTACTAGTTTGGATTCTAACAACGAACTACAGGTGGATTCAGTTGTGAGCTGGGTCGACCAAGGAGGAACGCCGGACTCGGTAAAACTAGAAGACGTCTTCTATAACTGGCGATGAGCATAAATAAATCTGTCCCCAAATCAGGTTGGCAAAGTGGTTTCACTCTCATTGAGCTGATGGTAGCTATGGCTATATTTCTTATACTTATCTCTTTGTCGACGGCGATATTCATTCAGACGTTGCGTACGCAGCAGGAAATTACAAACATAACTGGGAACAACGAAAGCGCCTCGGAGGTCTTGGAGCAGATATCGCGCGATGTACGCACGGGAACCAATTTTTCCATACCTGATCAGCACACCCTGACGTTTCTTAGTGCGCAATTTCTTGGTAAGCAAGGAAATTACCAGATAGTAGGATACAAACTGGTGGGGGATGCCATCGCCCGCTGTTTAGGCGGAAAGTGCCAGCAGGGTACGTATGATCCTATTACTCCTCCGGGGGTTAACATAGCCGATATGAGTTTCTGGGGTATGAATTTGACCTCGGGTATTCCGCGCATAACCATTACCATTGCTGTAACAACCCCGACCGGCGCACAGCCGCAAGTTGATACCTATCTTGAGACGACAATCAGTGCCAGAAACTACTAACCATGATAATCCGCGCTAAGACAAAAGCTGAGGGAGTTAAAGGACAAGTTATGTTGCTTACGGCTATGCTGGTATCGGCCATAGTCATCGCCGCTACATCTTTAGCTGGGTTGCTTACTCTTTACCAGTTGCGCCAAGTGACAGACGTGAAGGGATCCGGCGCAGCTATCTTTGCGGCTGACGCTGGTGTGGAGTGCCTGGCCTATGACAGGTTTGCTAGCGGTACAGCCGAGTGCAGCAGAGGTGTTTTAAACAACGGGGCTTCTTTCGTTACCACCAGCACCGCTCCGGGGGTGTACGTTTCCATTGGTACCTCCGGCAGATCCAGCCGTGCTCTGCAGATAAATTTCAACAACATTGCTAGTTCGACTGCTAGTTCCACTCCATGATTCTAAAAGAAGCCAAAGAGCGTGTTGACCATCTCAAAAAACTGATTGATAAGTACCGCTACTCGAGGCTGGTACTTAACAAGGAGCTCATTTCCCCCGAGGCTGAAGACACTCTTAAGAAAGAACTTTTCGATTTAGAGCAGGAATTTCCAAAACTTGTCACACCCGACTCGCCGACGCAGCGCGTGGCCGGCAAGCCATTGGCTAAATTCAAGAAAGTCAGGCACGAGATGCGTATGCTTTCCTTCAATGACGCCTTCTCAGAAGACGACATGAGGGACTGGTTGAAACGGCTGAGCAATTCCGTCGGCCGAGAAGTAACCGGGCCGTTTTATGCTGAATTGAAGTTCGACGGCTTATCGATAGAACTGGTATATGAAAATGGCGCATTCACCCAGGGGTCAACTCGCGGCGACGGCCAGACAGGTGAAGATGTCACCCAAAACTTAAAAACAATCGAGGCTATCCCGCTTAGTCTCAAGCCCGGCGAAGCTGGGCTGACCGCCCCGAAGCATCTGGTGGTACGGGGCGAGATTCTGATGACCAGACGAGAATTCGCGCGGGCCAACAAAGAACAGGCCAAGAAAGGGGAGAAAGAATTTGCTAATCCGCGCAATATGGCTGCCGGCTCGATTAGACAGCTGGATCCTAAAGTGACCGCTGTCCGGAAGCTGACCACCAATGAATATGACATTGTGAGTGGCTTTGACGTGCCTACCCATAGCGAGGAGCACAAAATACTCCGCGGCTTGGGTTTCAAAACTAACCCTGATACAAAACTCTGCAGCAACTTGGAAGAAGTTTTCGAATTTCATAAATACTGGGAGCAGCATCGCGAATCGCTGGACTTCGAAATAGATGGCATAGTGGTTATCCTGAATGACAACGAGCTTTATGACCGCGCCGGAGTTGTTGGTAAGGCTCCGCGGGCGGCAATCGCCTATAAGTTCTCTCCGCGAGAAGCTACAACCGTCGTTGAAGATATAAAAGTCCAAGTCGGGCGCACCGGGGCGCTGACTCCGGTTGCAATCCTAAAGCCGGTGCAGGTAGGAGGGGTAACTATAACCCATGCCACTCTGCATAACTATGACGAGATAGGACGCCTCGGTGTCAGAATCGGTGACACTATCGTTATCAGCCGGGCTGGCGATGTCATTCCTCAAGTGACCAAGGTGCTTAAGGAGCTGCGTACGGGCAGGGAACGACAGTTCAAGATGCCCAATATATGCCCCGTCGATGGTTCCAAGGTTATAAAAGATGGCGTTATTTACCGCTGCTCCAACAAATCGTGTGGTGCCAGGTTGCGCGAGACACTTAGGCACTTTGTCTCGGCTTTGGACATCCAGGGTCTGGGTCCTCAAATTATCGACCGCTTCCTCGATGAGGGCTTGGTTAGCGACGCCGCTGATTTCTTCACCCTCAAGGGAGGCGACATAGCGGCGCTGGAGCGGTTTGGTGAAAAGTCTGCCGGAAATATTCTGGCAGAGATAAACAGCAAGAAGCGAGTTAGTCTCCCCAAATTTATTAACGCCTTAGGCATCCTCCATATCGGAGAGGAAACAGCTAGATTGCTGGCAGTGTTCTTTTCAGAAAAGATCATTGTTAAAGCGCCGAGCGACTTGCTTAAGGCCTCTGTTTCTATTTCAGCGGAAGAACTGCAGAGTATACCCGATATTGGTCCCAAGGTAGCGGCGAGCATAGTCGATTGGTTTAAGAGCAAGAGTAACCGCTCGCTGCTAAATAAACTGGACGGTGTTGGGATAACACTGGTTTCTGAAACCGCATCCAAGAAAGGTAAACTTAGCGGCATGACTTTTGTTTTGACCGGCACACTTGAGACCCTTACCAGGGAAGAGGCCAAAGATAAGATAAGATCGTTGGGAGGTGATACGGTGGAGTCAGTCAGCAAAAACACCGCTTACCTTGTGGCTGGCGCTGAACCAGGTTCTAAATATGCCAAGGCTGAGAGTTTGGGAATTAAGATAATCGACGAGAAGGAATTTTTGAGTATTATTAAGTAGTTATGGAATTTGACGTTGAATATTTTGCGCGCTTGGCGCGTATCAGGCTAACCGATGAGGAGAAGACCAGATTGGCCAAAGAGCTCAGTGATGTCCTAGCTTACGTGGAAGAGCTAAAACGAGTGGATACGAAAGACGTTGCTCCTATGACAGGGGGTACAGACCTGCGCAACATCTATCGCGAGGACGAGTCTGTTCGTAATGTCTTTGACGATTGCGGCAAAGGGCCCGCCAATTTCCCTGATACGAAAGACGGGTTTCTAAAAGTGCCCAAGATTTTTGAATAGATGATCAAGCTGGAAGAATTAACCATAAAGAAGTTCCGCGAAGGATTAGCCAAGAAGGAGTTTAGCGCCTCCGAGGTCGCAAGGTTGTTTTTTGACTACATCGAAGTTAAAGATAAAGAGATAGAAGCTTATCTTTCGCTGAATCGTGATGGAGCTCTTGAAAGAGCTCGCCAGATAGACGCTGCTGTAGCTAGCGGAAAAGAGATACCCTCCTTAGCCGGGGTGCCGATGGCGATAAAGGATGTCATTCTTATTGAAGGATTACCGGCTACGGCCGCTTCCAAAATATTAGAGAAGTATGTTGCTGCTTACGACGCCGGGGTGATCAAAAAACTGAAAGCTGCTGGAGCTTTGTTTTTAGGCAAAACTAACTTGGATGAGTTCGCCATGGGTAGTTCCACTGAGCAGTCGGCTTTCAAAGTTACCAGGAATCCGCGCGACACTTCCTTGGTCCCGGGTGGTTCTTCGGGTGGCTCAGCGGCAGCGGTAGCTGCCGATATGGCAGTTGCTGCTCTGGGGACAGACACCGGCGGATCCGTCCGTCAACCGGCTGCCTTTTGTGGTGTGGTTGGTATGAAACCGACCTACGGGGCAATTTCGCGTTATGGCGTTATTGCGATGGCGTCAAGTCTTGACCAGGTAGGTACATTCTCTAAAACAGTTGAAGATGCGGCGATCCTGTTTAAAGAAATAGCCGGTCACGATCCTAAAGATGCTACCAGTGCCACTGTGACTTACGGCGATGAGTTGGTGAATCCGGACTTTCATAAGATAAGAGAACTGACAGTCGGCGTTCCCGAGGAGTATTTCATTGAAGGGACGGATGCTGAGATTATTAGTGCTGTGCAGGGGGTGATGAAGGAGTTTGAAACACTTAAGATAAAGGTTAAAAAGATACACCTTCCTCATACTAAGTACGCTTTATCTGTGTATTACATTGTCATGCCGGCGGAAGTCAGCACCAACTTGGCCAGGTATGACGGCATACGCTATGGGGAGCGTGCGAAAAGCGAGAACCTCTTGGACCTATACTACCAGGATCGTGGAAACGGACTTGGTTTGGAACCGAAGCGCCGCTCAATTTTGGGTACCTTTGTTCTATCGGCGGGTTATTATGACGCTTACTATGCTAAAGCCCAGAGAGTGAGAGCGCTAATAAAACAGGATTTCGATGAGGCCTTTCTGGACGTGGACGTTATTCTGACTCCTGTGACTCCAACTCTGCCATTCAAATTGGGAGAGAAAGCTTCTGATCCAATGCAGATGTATCTTTCCGATATCTTTACTATTACCCTGAACCTAGCTGGGTTGCCGGGCATATCGATACCGGTGAAAGGGCGGGGGGATAAGTTACCGATAGGATTCCAGCTTATTGGCAGGCCTTGGCACGAAGCCGATATTTTGGGGTTGGGTAGGTACTATGAGCAAAGTTAATAAAACCGCCTCTATAGAGGCGGTTTTAAGTTGTGCGCAGCCGACGGGATTTGAACCCGTGATCTTCTCCTTGACAAGGAGACATGTTAAACCAGGCTACACCACGGCTGCATTCTTTTGCTTTTTGAAGTATAGCTGCGGAGTAGTTTTTTTACAATCGAGTTGAATTTATTACCTCTATCTTCGTAGTTGTGGAACATATCGAAACTCGTAGCTCCAGGAGAGAATACGACAGAGTCACCCTCTTCGGCCTCAGAGATAGCTGATCTTACAGCTTGATCTAGGTTACCGGCGACTAACTTCGTTTTAACTGCCGCTTTTGTAGCGTTTTGGATTTTTCTGCGGCATTCGCCGTAGATTATTAATAGCTTAACACTCGACTTTTTAAGAGATTGACCGACGGGGCTGAAATCGAGGTTCTTATCTCTGCCACCCATGATGAGAATGGTAGGTTTGGGGGATGCTTTGATCGCGGCAACCGTGGTCATAGGATTAGTCGAAGCCGAATCGTTATAGAATTTTATGCCCTTGATAGTGCCAATATGCTGCAGTCTGAATGGTAGACCGCGATAACTGCTTATGGTCTTGGAGATTACACCTTCAGGAATATTTAACTTTTTGGCTACTGTAGCAGCAACTGCAGCGTTGATTAAGTTATGGAACCCGCGGATCTTCATTCTGCTGGCTACAGTTGGAGCTCCAATCCTGTCTATATTTACTTCTACCTTCTCGCCTCGGCTGATATCGGCGATTCTCTCGGCGTACTTATTTTTAGATACATATATAACCACATCATTTTTGCTCTGCGACCTAGTTATTTGCGCCTTTGCGTCAATATATTCTTTGAAACTCTTGTGAACGTCCATGTGGTCGGGAAATATGCCTAGCACAACCGCTATGTCTGGCGAATGATGTAGACCCTGCAGTTGGAAGCTTGATAACTCTAGTATGGTTACCGAATCGCTATTAAGACGATCAAGAATATCTATTGCTGGCTTGCCTATATTACCCGCTAGATACGCATCGCATCCCGCGTTTTTTAGGATCTTGTGGATAAGCGTTGAAGTAGTGCCTTTGCCTTTAGTGCCGGTTACGCCGATTATCTTGCCATTAGCCTTCTCGAAAAATAGTTCAGTCGCGCTGGAGATTTTGACTCCTTTCTTAATCGCTCGCTGTATCTCTGGGAGGTTGTAGGGTACGCCGGGGGAGCGATAGATAATGTCAAACTGGTCTAGGTTTTTAAGGTAATTTGGGTTTGATTCGCGGTCGAGAATCGTGATATCGGATTTGTGTTCGTGACGACTTAAACACCTGTAAAGAGATCGTCCCTCGCGGCCTAATCCTAAGATAGCTATTCTCATTGTTCTCAATCTACCACGTGTGATAGATACTTGCATTAAGTATTAGAAATAAAGCAAAATTTAACTGCTCAATATAAAGCCGGTGTAGCTTAATGGTAAAGCAGAGCCCTCATAAAGCTCGGAAGGAGGTCCGATTCCTCCCATCGGCACTATAAATAATCAGATAAGTTGTTGCGGGGGCGGGAGTCGAACCCACTCCTGAAGCTTATGGGGCTTCCGAGGTACCGTTCCTCTACCCCGCGGTGCTTTTATTTTCCGCGAGCGACTCAATATTAGGTCGCAAGGCGTGCGTTGTCAAAGATGTATATATTTTATAATATATTTAAGTCGCAATGGATTCTATCTACTCGGACCCGCGTTTAGGTAAAAGTGAGTTCAAGATATCGCTAAAGGAGCAAAGCGAGGTTTTAGACAAGCTGAATGGTCGTACTGATGCTGAAGCGGCGCGCATCAAGCGCTATCTTGCTATGCCGGATCTTTCACGAACCAAGGAAAGTCCCCTTTACGAGATTGTTCAAAACGTTAGGACTCTGCCAGTTATTAAGAATTTCGACAATATTATTATCCCAGAGATTATCCAAACCAACCTTCTCTTCGATCTTTTTGATTTTGCGCCGGACCATCCAGCTAGGAGTAGATCGGATACCTATTATGTTGATGATAAAAATGTTCTGCGCCCGCATGACACAGTCATGTGGTATTACTATCTAAATCTGCCGGAAATAAAGGTAAAGGTGGCGCGCCGAGAACCGCTTGGCGTCATCTGCTATGGCAAGGTTTATAGGAAGGACGAGATTGACAGCCAACACATGAATATCTTCCATCAGTTTGGGGGGTTGTATATCTGTCCAGATGAAATGATGGTTCTTAAGATAGATGAACTGAAAGATATCCTTGGGCAAATAGTTAAGGGTCTATTTGGCTCAGATGTGAAGTATCGTTTTTTGGAAGACGCCTTCCCGTATACAGACCCATCGCTCCAAGTCGAGGTTGAAGTGAATGGCCAGTGGATTGAGATACTGGGTGGGGGGATGCCCAAGAAGAGTGTTATGAAAAACTTTGGCGTTGAGGGTTATAACGGCTGGGCTTTTGGTTTCGGGCTCGAGCGTCTCGCCATAATTAGCATGGAACTGCCGGACATCCGTCTTCTTTGGTCGGAAGATCCGCGCGTCAAAGAGCAACTGCATATGGGGCATAAATTCGTTGAGGTTAGTAAGTATCCACCCGTTATTCGCGATATCTCCTTTGTTGTAGACAAGAAATTCGCCCCGAACGACTATTTTGATCTAGTGCGCGATATAGCTGGCAATCTAGTCGAACGGGTTGGGCTGCTGGATGAATATGAGAATGACGAGAGGTTTGGAAAGGACAAAAAAAGCTATGCTTACAGGGTCATATATCGCAGCAGCGACCGCACCCTCACCAACGACGAGGTGGATGTTTTGCACCACAATCTGGAGAGAAGAACCGCTGGAGAATTCAGGGCAACGATCCGCTAGGAAGAACGTTGTCATTATCTAAAATAACCCAGTATTTAAGCCCTGTTTTAGACTCGTAAGTTCGTCAAGACTGCCTTGTTTTTGGCTCTGTTAAGAGGTATCATTTAGTAGCCCTGAGGAAAGGCTTTTTTATATGCCAAAAGATTCTAAAGATTCATACACAGCCAAAAATATCGAAGTTCTAGAAGGCTTGGAACCGGTCAGAAAACGCCCCGGTATGTATATCGGGTCTACTGGACCTGATGGTTTGCACCATTTGATATGGGAGTTGATCAATAACTCAATTGATGAAGCCTTGGCTGGTTTTGCTAAAAAGGTGGATGTGGTTTTGCTACCGGATGGCAAGAGCGTCCGGGTGAGCGATGACGGTCGTGGCATTCCGGTAGATATACATCCTCACACTAAGAAGTCAGCCCTGGAAACAGTGATGACAACTCTTCACGCCGGAGGAAAATTCAGCGGAGGGTCGTATAAGGTCTCGGGAGGTCTACATGGCGTCGGGGCATCGGTAGTCAATGCTTTATCGACGGAGATGAAAGTTGAGGTCTGCCGCGACGGCAAACGGTATGTCCAAGAATATGTTCGTGGGGTGCCGAAACAAAAGGTTAGAGAAGATGGCAAATGTACTCAGAACGGCACAATCTCCACTTTTACCCCGGATACCGAGATATTCAAAGAGATAAGTTTCGATCGCAAGAGAATATTGGAATATCTGAGAGAGCAGGCTTTTTTGACCAAAGGCGTAAGAATAAACTTTTCGGATCTAAGATCGGACGTGCCGTTCTATTACAGCTTTTGTTTTGAGGGTGGCATAAGGTCGTTCTTGGATTACGTCAATTCCGATGGCGATAAGCCCATCCAAGACCATGTGTTCTATATCGAAAAGGAAAACGAGGGGATAGCGGTGGAGATAGCTCTTTGCTATACCGATGGTGTAGAAATAAACGAACTAGCTTTTGCTAACAACATTCAAAATCCAGAAGGCGGCATGCACCTAACCGGTTTCAAGACCGCACTTACTCGAGCTTTGAACGATTACGCTAGGAGCAACAGCTATCTTAAAGAGAAAGAGGACAATCTGACAGGAGAAGATGTTCAAGAAGGTTTGAGCGCCATAGTCTCGATTAAACTAACCAACCCTCAATTTGAGGGACAAACCAAAGCTAAGTTAGGTAACCCGGAGGCTAGAACGGCTGTGGACACGGTGATGAGCAATGGATTCCGAGATTTCTTGGAGAAGTATAAGAACGACGCTGATCACATTATGGCCAAGTGTCTCTTGGCCGCTAAGGCGCGCAAGGCAGCTAAAGCTGCTAAAGAAACAATCCTGCGCAAGGGAGCCCTGGAAGGATTAACCCTCCCAGGTAAATTGGCCGATTGCCAATCGCGTAAAGCGGAAGACTCGGAGTTGTTTATTGTGGAAGGGGATTCAGCCGGCGGTTGTTTTTCGGGGGACACAAAAGTAGCACTCACGGATGGCAGGAATCTTTCGTTTAAAGAGCTTGTTGCTGAGGAACAAGCTGGGAAGAGGAACTACACCTATGCCATAAGTGGTAGCGGCAATATTGCGGTTGCGCCAATACTTAATCCGCGGGTGACGAAGCAGGACGCGGAAGTTATCCGCGTGACGCTCGATAATGGTGAAATGATTACGTGCACACCAGATCATAAGTTTATGTTGCGTGACGGATCGTACCGCGAGGTACAGAACCTCAAGAGTGGAGATTCTTTGATGCCACTCTATCGTCGGCTTTCAAAGCGCGGCGGTAGTATTACGATCGAGGGCTATGAGATGGTATATCAGCCCAAGCGGAATTTCTGGGAATTTACCCATATCCTAGCGGATCGCCATAACATTGAGCGGGGGATATATTCTGAATCAAGTGGGATACAACGCCACCACCTTGATTTCAATAAACTAAACAACAATCCTAACAATCTTGTCCGTGTAAGCAATGAGCAGCATTTTGCCATTCACCATGATAATTTGAAAAAAACCATTCATCGTGCTGACGTCGTCCAGAAGATTCGCGAGCTGCATAAAACAGATGCATTTCGAAAGAAGATGAGTACCATCATGTCCGCACCTGCCATACGTGCCGGACTTTCGAAACGTGCGAAGAGGCAATGGGAAGACCCAACGTATAAAAAGTATATGGTTGGAAAGTTCCAGGAGTTTTACCACAAAAATCCAGTCTACCGGGCTGCGAACAATACCTTACTAGATCGTAACCAGAAAGAGTATTGGAGCAATCCGGAAAATGTGCGGCGACAAGCAGAACATGTCCAGCTTTACTTTGCGAAATACCCAGAGAGGAGAGAATTGTTATCCGCGCTTGCAAGGAAACAGTGGGACAATCTCGCGTTGCGTTCATGGCGAGCAGACGTTACTCGAGCACAGTGGACGGATGCATTTCGTACAAAACGGAGAGCCTCCTACAACAAGACCTATCTTCTGAAAGCGTTAGCGGTTCTTCATGATATTCACGCAAGAAACGGCACAATCGACGCCAATGCCTATGAATCTGTTAGACGCGTAACCAATGATAAGAGCTTGCTTCGTTGGGATACACTTGCCGGACGCTTCTTTGGTGGTCATCAAGAGACACTAATGGATGCTGCTGTACATTTCAACCACCGCGTGGTTTCTGTGGAGCACTTGGCGGAGCGGATGAATGTGTATGATATTGAAATTCCAGAGATACACAATTTTGCACTCGCGGGTGGAGTATTCGTCCACAACAGTGCGAAGATGGCGCGAGACAGACGTACTCAGGCCATCCTGCCGTTACGCGGCAAGATACTGAACGTTGAGAAGTCACGCCTGGATAAAATGCTGGCCAACAAGGAGATCACGGCCTTGATTGTCGCTTTGGGTACCGCGGTTGCCGAAGACTTCGACATATCCAAGCTGCGCTACCATAAGATTATATTAATGACCGATGCCGATGTGGATGGTGCCCACATTCGTACCTTGCTACTCAGCCTTTTCTACCGTCATTTTCCAAAGGTTGTAGAAGGTGGTTATTTATATATAGCTCAGCCCCCTTTGTATCGGGTTCAAACGGGTAAGACCATATCCTATGCCTGGACCGACGAACAGAAGGACAAGCTGGTTAACGCCAGTAAGGTTTCCAACCCCAACGTCCAGCGTTACAAAGGTTTGGGAGAAATGAATCCAGATCAACTTTCAGAAACGACCATGCATCCGGACAACCGTATTTTGTTGAAGGTGACCATCGATGATGCGAGGGAAGCGGACCACATGTTCGACGTTTTGATGGGCACCGACGTCATGCCTCGTAAGCATTTCATAATGACCCAGGGTCACCTCGTATCCAACCTTGATTTATAGGCCCTATTTGAGATACTGTTTTAAAGCTTCGATTCTATAAATCAAATATGTTTCAGCGCATAAATTCGTTTTTGAAGGAATCTAGGCAGGAATTCCAGCATGTGAATTGGCCTACCAGAAAAGAAACCATTCGCTTGGTCGCGATTGTGATTGGCATGTCCCTCGTTGTCGCGGCTTTCCTAGGAGCTGTCGATTACTTCTTTTTGTACCTATTAGGGCGTTTAGTTTCATAAAGTAGCATGGCAACTAAGAAGAAAGTTTTGGAAGAAGCTGGTAAACAGGGTTTACGACAATGGTACGCCGTGCATACCTATGCCGGCTATGAGGACGCGGTGGCACGCTACCTTAAGCAGCGTGTTGAATCCTTGGGAGTTGAAGACAAGATTTTTAAAGTAATTGTGCCTAAGGAAAAGAAGATCAGGGTTAAAAACGGCAAGCGTACGACTGTGGAAGAAAAAATCTATCCCGGATATGTGTTGGTAGAGATGATTTTGGATGAAGGTTCGTGGTACGTCGTCCGTAACACCCCCAGAGTCACCGGTTTCGTGGGTGCAGATCCGACCAAGCCAACGCCGCTTTCTTATGAAGAGGTTGAGTCGCTGATTACAAGAATGGGGGCCAGCGAACCAAAGTTTAAAGTTGATTTGCGAGTAGGAGATCTGGTCAGGATAACCGATGGGCCGTTCAGGGATTACGACGGTCGGGTATCCGAGGTCGACGAAGAACGAGGGAGAGTCAAAGTAATGGTCCCAGTGTTCGGCCGCGACACGGCAGTGGAGTTGGACTCACTACAGATAAAGAAAATTTAAACTTTGCAATTTGAATCAATCTTTTATAGGATTGGTAAGTTAAATTTGAGGATATGGCTACTAAGAAAGTAAAAACAGTATTAAAGCTACAGATAGCCGCAGGGAAGGCGAACCCCGCTCCGCCAATCGGCCCGGCTTTGGGGCAACACGGTGTCAATATTCAGGAGTTCTGCGTTAAGTTTAATGACGCCACTAAGGATATGGGTAACGATATTATCCCGGCTGAGATAACAATCTACGAGGATCGTACTTTTACCTTTAAGCTCAAAACTCCTCCAGCCTCCGATCTTATCAGAAAGGCCGCTGGTATCGAGAAAGGTTCGGCCGTGCCCCACAAACAGAAAGTCGGCAGTATTACCAAGGTTGACCTGCGTAAGATCGCTGAAAGGAAAATGAGCGATCTGAACGCGAATGATATTGAAGCGGCTGAGAAGATTATAGCGGGTACAGCCCGCTCCATGGGGGTAGATATAGTCTAGTAGAACCGTAGGGTTCCTGAATATCAAATATCAGCCCCAGCCCATATAGCCGGGGCTGATTTAATGCCTTATAATTCACTTGCCATGACTAAAGGCAGATTTTTTGCGATAGAGGGTACGGACGGGTCAGGCAAGAGTGAGCAGATTCTGCGGCTGGTAGATCGCCTGAAGAAAGAAAACTATCCGGTCAGCTCTTTCGATTTTCCCAGATATAGTGAGCCCTCTGCTTGGTTTGCCAGCCAGTATCTCCAGGGTGGTTTCGGTGCGATGGAAGAGATTAATCCCAAAACAGCCTCGTTGTTTTATGCTCTAGATAGATACGCCGCTGCGCCCCAAATCCGTGCCGCACTAGCGGCCGGCAGGATAGTCGTGTCTGATCGCTATGTGGCCTCCAATCTGGCTCATCAAGGATCGAGAGTAGGAGATGGTAAGGAGCGCCAAAAATATTTCCAGTGGGATTATGAGTTGGAATATGATATCAATTGCATTCCCAAGCCTGACCTCAATATAATCTTACATGTGCCGGCGGAGGTGGCTGCACAGCTAATCGCTGAACGCAATCGCCGGAGCGGTAAGAGAAAGGATCTGCACGAGTCAGATCTACCATATCTCAAGCGTACCGAGGAGGCTTACCAACGGGTAGCTCTATCGTTCCCCAGAGACTTTGTCGTTGTGGAATGCGTTGAAGACAGTCACTTAATGGGAGTCGATGACATTCACGAGAAAATTTGGGAAATAGTAAAATCGAATTTGAGTAAACAATAATGTCCCGTTTCGTACCAACTATCGGTTTAGAAATTCACGCCGAGCTTAGGACAGTGACCAAGATGTTCTGCGGCTGTCTTAATGACCCGGAAGAGCATCAGCCTAATATAAACGTCTGTCCGGTTTGTTTGGGCCACCCCGGTGCATTGCCTACGATCAACCGCGAAGCGGTAAACAAAGTTATCTCTGTTGGCTTGGCTCTGGGCGGGAAGATAGGCAACGTATCTAAGTTTGATCGTAAAAGTTACTTTTATCCCGACCTGCCAAAGAGTTATCAAATAAGCCAATATGATGAGCCGCTTGTCATAGGTGGTTCACTAAAAGGGGTTAGGTTAACGCGTATCCACTTGGAGGAAGACACGGGGAGATTGTCTCACCAACTACCCGGGACGGTCGGTCGCGACCAAGATTATAGCTACGTTGACTTTAACCGTTCCGGCATGCCGCTGATGGAACTAGTTACAGAACCGGACATAAAGTCGGCTGAACAAGCTCTGGAGTTCGCTAAGGAACTCCAGCTTATCTTGCGCTACTTGGGAGCATCGGACGCTGACATGGAAAAGGGTCAGATGCGAGTGGAAGCCAACCTTTCAATAGCTGAGCCTGGCGCTAAGCTGGGTACGAAAGTGGAAGTTAAGAATCTGAATTCCTTCCGGGCGGTAAGAGATGCCATAAAGTACGAAATAGAGCGGCAAACGAAGATACTTGAAGGCGGCGGGAAAGTTATTCAGGAAACGCGCGGCTGGGATGAGCGAGGAGTCACAGTTTCACAGCGGCTCAAAGAGCAGGCTCATGATTACCGCTATATGCCAGAGCCTGATCTGCCGCCCATGCTGATAAGCGATAAGGAAATTGAGGAGCTGCGGACTAATATACCGGAATTGCCTGAAGCGAGACGAGTAAGGTTTATAAACGAGTATAAGCTCGACGAGGTCCAGTCAGCTACTATCGTCGACGATCTGTCATACGCTGAGTTTTTTGAAGAAGCAGCTTCAGAGCTGAAAGCCGCGGCTGAGGATATTAATGCTAGGCAAGCTTCTTTTCAACTGTTAGCTAATTACTTGCTTAGCGATCTCAGAGGCCTGATGCAAAAGAAGGGTGTTGTTGATATGCCCGCTGTCCGCGATAAAGTACCACCAGCTAATTTCGCTTATCTCATAGCTTTAGTTGCTGCGAATAAAGTATCCAGTCGGACTGCAAAGGACACGCTTGCCGAGATGTTGGAGAAGGGGATAGACCCCCGTGAAATTCTGGAGAGTAACAGCCTGTTACAAATCCAAGACGAGAGTCAACTTGCCAGTGTAGTAGACAAGATCGTTGAATCGGCACCTAGAGCTGTAGCTGACTATAAGCGGGGCAGGACTACGGCCATTGAAGCTCTGGTCGGGAAAGCTATGGGCGAGTTGAAGGGGCGAGGAAATCCTGAAGTCTTGCGTAAGCTTTTCGCGGATCGTCTATCCAGATAATACTCTTGTCTCTCTTAAACCAGGTCATCTGCCGCTTGGCATACTGCCATATCTCTTTTTGTAACTGGCTGCGCATCTCGTCGTAGGATATTAGACCGCGCAGGTAACGTGATATATATCTGTACTCCAGACCTAGATTATCCAGGCGTTTCCAGCTTAATTCTTGTTTATGCAGCTCCGTCACCTCTTTTATAAGTCCGGTTTTTAGACGCCTTTTCAATCTTAGGTTAATACGCCTTCGTAATTCTGATGGCGGAAGTTTTATACCTACTTTTAGTACGTTATACTCGCTATTCCTGCTGAGAACTGGCAGCGGTTTACCGGTGGTAAGCGCTATTTCCAGGGATCTGATTAGCCTGCGCCGGTTGTGGCGATCGATATTGCGTGCTCTCCTGAGGTCTACTGTAGCCAGTTTTCTAAATAATTCGCTGGTTCCCAACGCCTCAAGTTTGGCACGGAGTTTGTTTTGGGGCGGTACTGACGGCAAGGACAAGTTGTAGATAAGCGCGTCGATGTAGAAACCGGTACCGCCGCAGATTATTGGTACCTTACCCTTAGATATGACTCCACCAATGTGTTTTTGAGCCGCCCGCTGGTACTGCGCTGCGGTGAAGACTCTTTTAGGAGATGCGACCCCAAGCAGGTGATGGGGAATGCCGTGCATCTGGCTTCTGGTTATTTTGCCGCTGCCTATATCTAATCCCCGGTATACCTGCCTGGAGTCGGCGGATATTATTTCAGCTCCCTTGACCCTTAGCTCTCTGCGCCATTTAGGACTGCCTACCTTCTTGGCGATGTTTACGGCCAAATCAGATTTACCGCTTGCAGTTGGCCCAAGCACGACTATAACTCTAGGTCGCTCCTTCATCCTACTAAGTTGATCCTTATTCGGACTTATCAGATGGTCTTATCTCTCACTTCCTGTTCTACTTTACGGACGAATTCGCTGAGCTTCATACTGATTTGTTCCTTACTCTTCCGGGTTCTCACAGTCACTGTCCCATCTTTGGCTTCCTTTTCTCCTACCACGATTATGTACGGCAGCTTCGCCAGCTCCGCTTCACGGATCCGTTTGTTGAGTGATTCATTAGTGTAGGGAAGTTCCGTTCTTATATCTGCCTTTTTGAGAGCAGTCGCCACTTCCTCGCCATACTTTAAGAATTTTTCTCCTATTGGTAAGACGGTGACCTGTACAGGTGCACACCAGACTGGGAAGGCGCCGGCGAAGTGTTCAATAACGACAGAGAGGAAACGTTCTATCGAACCCATGATAGCGGCGTGGATCATCGCTATGCGTTCGTGTTCACCATTCTCGTTTATGCAGAAGAGATCGAAACGTTCTGGCATGTTCATATCGAGTTGAATTGTTGCTACTTGCCATTCACGCCCCAAAGAGTCTTTGGCCATGAAGTCGAGCTTTGGGCCATAGAACGCCGCTTCACCCGGTGCTTCCGCAGCTGTGACTCCTCTTTCTTTAATCAACGAGCGGAGTTTTGATTCGGCATCATCCCACAGTTCAGCTGTGCCTAAGTATTTCTCCATGTGTGCCGGGTCGTGCAGTGAAAGTCTCACTGATAGTTTAAACCCGAACGCTCCATAGAATTCCTGTATTATGTCCCATATTTTTGATATTTCATCCTTGATCTGAGACTTACGGGCAAATACATGCGCATCGTCCTGTGTAATAGCGCGAACGCGCGATAAACCAGCGAGCTCGCCTGACTGTTCATCGCGATACACCTTGGTAGTGTTGGCATAGCGTTGCGGTAAGTCGCGGTAACTCCACTGGCGGCGGGCGTATATTTGGGTGTGGTGGGGGCAGTTCATGGGTTTCATAGCGAACAGGTGCCCTTCTCGTGTCTGTATTTTGAAAAGTTCGTCCTTAAACTTCTCCCAGTGTCCGCTTTTCTCGTATAGATCCTTTTTGGTGATATGAGGGATATCTACTTGCACGTACCCACGCGCTTTCCTTAACTGCCATACAAAGTCATCAAGGAGGTTGCGGAGGGTAGTCCCTTTGGGGGTCCATAGCGGAAGGCCAGCTCCAACTAGATCGGAAAACGTGAAGAGATCCAGCTGTAGCCCTAGTATTTTATGGTCACGCCGTTTGGCTTCTTCCACAAATTTGAGATAGTCGTCCAGCTCTTTTTTGTTGGTAAAAGCTAGACCGTATATTCGCTGCAGCATAGGGTTTTTCTCATCGCCATGCCAATACGCCCCGGCTATCTTATCCAACTTAAATGCATCTGCCGGTATTTCTTCGGTGTTGTTAACATGTCCGCCGCGACATAAGTCCATAAACACATTACCGGTGTGGTATATGCTTAGGTTCTCGTTCTTATCCGAAAGCTCTTTTATAAGCTCGAGTTTGAAAGGCTGTTTGGCAAAAAGTTTTTTAGCTTCAGCCAACGATATTTTTTCGCCGGAGAAGGGGAGACGCTTCTTTATCAGCTCCCTCATCTTTTTTTCGAATCCCGTCAGATCTTCCGGGGTTAGATTGCGTGGAAGCAAAAAGTCATAGTAGAAGCCGTTGTCTATGACCGGACCGATAGCCAATTTGGCATCAGGGAACTTCTCTAAAACTGCCGCGGCTAAAAGATGGGCTAGCGAATGACGTATGTTCTCTATAGACTGAGTGCTGCTGCTTCCTGACATATCAATTTTGTATCACCGTTCCGTTTGGAGATGTGTCCGATCAGGGCTATGGTATTGCCCTCTGCCCATATCGCCGGCTTCTTCTTCAGTATTTCCGAGAACACCAATACTTCTATAGTATTGCTCAAATCCTCGATTTTAGCAAAAACCATCGAGCTGCCGTTTTTAGTAACAACTTTTTGTACTTTTGTGATTACACCGTAAGTTTTTATGAGTTTACGTTCGCTTTCCTCTTTTAGCACAGTTTGGATCGGACTGTACCCCTTAGCGGCAAGAGTACTCAGGTACTTTTTGAGAGGGTGATCGGTGACGTAAAGGCCGAGCAGTTCCTTTTCCCAAGCCAGACGTTGGACATGCGTAGCTGGCGGTACATCAGCCATTTTTATTTTCACTGTCGGCGTTTCGGCGCCAAATAGTCCTATTTGTGGACTGCCGTTAATCTTTTTAAGACCGTTCGATACTTTAAGTATTTCATCCAGGCTGGCTAGAGCAGACGCTCTTTCTATGCCCAATGAGTCCATGGCGCCCGACTTTATAAGAGCTTCCATAGCCTTACGATTCAGATCATGATGGCTGATCCTCGATGTTAGGTCGGCGATATCCTTGTAAGGGCCGCCTTTAAAGCGCTCTTCCACTATGGCTTCTGTAACATTGGCTCCGAGATTCTTTATAGCCAAAAGGCCGAAACGGATACTTTTACCCTCGGGCACGAATTGGGTCGTGCTCTTGTTTACATCGGGCGGCAAGACTTCTATGCCCATCTGTCGCGCCTCGTTGACCAAGAAAGATATGCGCTCGACGTCGCCCGAGTCGTTGTTCAGGAGAGCCGTCATGAATTCGATTGGGTAATGCGCTTTAAGATATGCTGTCTGGTAGCCAATCAGGGCGTAACAGGCCGAATGTGCACGGTTGAATCCGTAGCGAGCGAATGGTTCTATAAGTTCCCAGGCTTGATTGGCGATTTTCTGCGGTATGTTGTTTTTTATGCAACCGTTGATAAATTTTTCTTTTTGGGCATCCAGCAGGGATTTTATTTTCTTGCCGACAGCTTTTACTAATAGGTACCCCTCGCCGCGTGTTAAGCCAGCCAGCTTGGTCGCTAGATCCATGACCTGTTCTTGGTAGACGATGATGCCGTAAGTGCTTTTAAGAGTTTCTTCCATGATGGGATGGATGTACTTAATCGGTTCTTTGCCCTGCCTGCGGTTTATATAGCTGGGTATAAGTTCCATGGGGCCTGGACGGAATAAAGCGACCAAAGCGATAAGATCATCGATCTTAGTCGGTTTCATGTCTTTCATGTAGCGTCGCATGCCACTGGATTCGAATTGGAATACGCCTGTTGTTTCGCCGTCCTGCAAGAGTTTATATGTGTCTTTATCGTCCATGGGTAGTTTGGATACGTCCACATTTACGTCCTTCCCATTTTCTCTGATTAGTTTGACCGTTTCCTCGATGATAGTCAGATTTTTTAGCCCCAAGAAATCCATTTTCAAAAACCCTAAGTCTTCGACGGCATGCATCTCGTATTGGGTTATTATTCTTGACTCATCTTGCGGCGCCCGTTGCAAGGGGATGTTACCGATTAGGGATTCATTAGACACAACGACACCGCAAGCATGCACCGATGCGTGCCTAGCCACGCCTTCCAGTTTTAAGGCTGCGTCGATAAGTTTTTTCGCATCCGGATTGGTGTTGTAAAGCGATCTAAGGTCAGGTATGTCTTTAAGACACTGCTCTAGCCACCCCTCTTTCATACCTTGGGTGGGGTTAAAAGGAATAAGTTTCGCAATCTGATCGCAGAAGCCGTAAGGATATCCCATGGCACGGCCAGCATCACGTATCGCCGCCCTGGCAGCCATGGTTCCAAAAGTGATAATTTGGGCGACATGGTTCTCGCCATATCTATCTTTTACGTAACCTAGAACCTCATCGCGACGGTGGTCGGCAAAATCGATGTCTATATCAGGCATCGAGATACGTTCTGGGTTCAAGAAACGCTCGAAGAACAGCCCGTAGGCCATCGGGTCTATTTCAGTTATTTTAAGTATGTAGGAAACTATGCTGCCGGCAGCCGAGCCGCGGCCAGGGCCGACGGCTATGCCATGTTCTTTGGCCCAGTTAACAAAGTCTTGGACTATTAGGAAATAATCGGCAAATCCGGTTTTTTCGATGACGCCTAGCTCGTAATCGACTCGTTTTCGGATCTCAGTTGTAGCATGTGGGTATCGCAAGGGTAATTTCTGTTCTACCAATTTGCGAAAGTATTCCATACTGGAGGTCTCTCCCTCGGGGAGGGGGTACACCGGTAGACGTGTCTTGCCGAGTTCAAGTTCAAAGTTGCATTTGTCAGCGACTTTAACCGTGTTGGCAATTGCCTCGGGAATATCCTTGAACAATTCTTCCATTTGTTCGGGAGAAGTAAGAGAGTTGTCGAACTTCTTGAAACTGAACCGGTCTTCTGATTCCAAACTGCTGCCGGTTTGTATGGCTAGAAGTATCTCGTGGATAGGTTTCTCGTCTGGAGTTAGATAGTGCGAATCTTGCGTGGCGACGAGGGAGATATCTAGTTTGTGAGCAATATCTATTAGATGCGGTTTTAGTTCGGGAGTGTGCTGCTGTATCTCGATGTAATAATCTTCACCGAATATGTCGCGGTAGTACTTGGCTATGTTTTCGGCTTCAGCTAGTTTGCCGTCCATAACGGCTCTGGCCAGTTCTCCTGAAAAGCACCCCGACAGACAGATTAGACCCTCGTGATACTTTTCCAGCAGCTCGTGGTCTATCCTCGGCTTGTAATAAAAACCTTCGAGGTGAGCTTTGGTAACTAACTCTACTAGGTTGTGGTAACCCTGCTCATTTTTGACCAGCAAAATGGAATGGTAGCGTGCGCCGTCGACCCTGGGGTCGCGTGAGGTTCTTGACCCCTTGGCTATGTACATCTCGACCCCGATGATGGGCTTGATGCCCGCCTTCTTGGCCTTCTCGTAAAACTCAACTGCACCGTACACGTTGCCATGGTCGGTAAGTGCGATAGCGTCCATGCCGAGTTCCTTGGTGCGTTTAATAAGCGGATCTATCTTAGACAGTCCATCCAGAAGGGAATAATGACTGTGGGTATGTAGATGCACAAATTTGGACATTGTGTTAGCTATAAACGTATCCAGGTTGGATTCATTGCTTGGTTCGACTTGATTATAATGTGTGTGGCAGGTGCCGTAAACAATTTTAAATGGCAGCAAAATCTTTCAAGGTTGGCATAGATGAAGTAGGCCGTGGCTCTCTGGCTGGGCCGGTGGTAGTGGCGGCCGTGTTGCTTGAATCTGGCTGGCGGCCGCAGCTGAAGTTGAGAGATTCGAAGAAGCTTAGCGTTTCCAGTCGTGAGGAATGGTTCAGCATTTTGAAAAGAGCGGCCATACCGTATGCGATTTCGAGAGTCTCGGCCGCAGTTATTGATAAGATTAACATTTCCAGTTCGGCCAATAGGGCAGCGGCGCGCAGCTTTAACAGATTATTGGCAGAGTGTAGTTTTAACAGAAATAACGCCATAGTTTACCTAGATGGCGGACTTTACATAGGCAGCAAGAGGCGTCAGGAAGCGTTGGATTTTCCAGTGAGGACCATGCCTAAAGCTGATGAACGGATTAATGCCGTGAAGCTAGCCTCGATAGTAGCCAAAGTTACCCGCGATCGATACATGACCAAATTGGACGCAGCTGACCCGAGGTATAAATTCGGTCTACATAAAGGTTATGGTACAAAAGAGCATCGTACCCTTATACGTAAGCATGGCCCAAGTAGCAATCATCGATTGACCTTCCTCTCGAAAACAGTTAACATTTAAAGCGTAAAGAAATGCCACCTCCGGTTAAACATCATTCGAAATCTAAGGTAGGGAGGAGACGTGCTCATATTGCCCGTAAGCCAGTGGGATTGGTGCCGTGTCCGCAATGTAAATCGCCGATGCTTCCGCATCGCGCTTGTGCTAAATGCGGCTATTACGCCGGAAAGGTTTTCAGTTCCAGGAAAGGCTAATCCTAATATGGCGACCCGTCAGCTGGGCAGAGCTATAGCCTTACAATCCCTGTTTGAGTGGGATTTTTATGAGCACAATTTCGATCTGGAAAAAGCTATCGATAACTCAATCAGTGAATTTGCTCCTGACTTCTCCGACCGCGATTTTATAAGTAAGCTGGTTCACGGTGTGGAGAGCAAAATAGAGGATATAGATAAAATCATAACCACCACTGCTCCGGAATGGCCGGTTAATCAGCTGCCACTGATCGACCGCAACGTGCTTCGCCTCGGTCTCTACGAGCTGTTGTATGGCGATCACAAGGAAGTTCCACCGCGGGTAGCCATAAACGAGGCGATTGAACTGGCTAAGACTTATGGTGGCCAGAATTCGGGCAAGTTCATCAATGGCGTTTTGGGTACGGTTTATCGCGAGCTCGGCGAACCGGATCAGGACCCGGAGAGGCTTAAGAAAAGAGAGGAGTCGAGCGGAACCGCGCAAGCTGAACCATAGACCGATGGGTTTGGATGTGAGTATTTTGGAGAAGAAATTGGGTGTCCATTTCGGCAAGATGGATTTGCTGCGAGAAGCGGTGACCCATCGTTCATATTTGAACGAAAACCCATCTTGGCCCTTACCCAATAACGAGCGGCTGGAGTTCCTAGGAGACGCTGTTTTAGAGCTGGTCGTAACTGAGGAATTATTTGCTAAGTTCCCGAGCAAAGAGGAAGGAGATCTGACTCTTTACCGCGCCGCCTTGGTAAACTCAAAGATGTTGCGCAAAGTGGCGGCGAATTTGGGGATAGATAAAGTTATTCTTGTTTCGAAGGGCGAGGCTAGTGACTTAACGGGACGAGGAGGGGAGACATTGCTAGCCGATGCCGTTGAAGCTGTGATCGGTGCTATCTATCTTGATCGCGGTTATGAGGCTGCCAAAGGGATAATAAAATCTTTCATCCTGTCACACATCGGTGAAGTCATGGAAACAGGTGGGAAAGATCCCAAGAGCCTGATTCAGGAAGTCGCCCAAGAAAGATATCATACCACCCCTACTTATAAGATTTTGGATGAATCCGGGCCGGCTCATGACCGTACGTTCAGGGCGGGCCTATACTTCGGTGACGAGCTTGAGTCTGAAGGGGTCGGCAGCTCCAAGCAAAGTGCTGAGGCTGAGGCTGCGCACCGCTTACTGAAGAAGCTTAGGACCTGATAATTTGCCAGCATCCCTCGCTCTGGACTATCTTACCTGAAAGTATGTTTCTCAAACGTTTAGAACTCCAAGGGTTTAAATCTTTTGCTGACAAGACTGTTCTAGATTTTCCGTCGGGTACAACCGCTATCGTCGGTCCTAATGGTTCTGGTAAATCAAACATCACGGATGCCATCCGCTGGCTTTTGGGTGAGAGGGAAGCGCGCAACTTACGTGGAGCCAAAGTCGAAGATCTTATCTTCGCTGGTAGTGAGAAACGTCCGCGGGTGGGTCTGGCTCAAGCTACGTTGTATTTTGATAATTCTTCCGGTTTCTTCCCGGTGGATTTCAAGGAGGTCTCGATATCGCGCCGTATAGGCCGCGATGGTTCATCGGTCTGCCTTTTGAACAAATCTGAAGTCCGTTTGAAGGACATAATAGATTTCTTTTCCAAGTCGCGGCTTGGACATAGTGGCTTGAACATTGTTGGCCAAGGCGACAGCGATATCTTCATCAGAGCGACGCCGCTCGAACGTCGAGAGATGATCGAAGGGCTATTGGGTTTGAAGGAGTACCAGTTAAAAAAGGCCGATGCCAAACGTCGGTTGGAAAACACATATATCAACCTTGAAAAGGCCAACGCCTTGGTTGAAGAGCTCAAACCTCATCTGCGTTTGCTGAAACGCCAAGTGTCGAGATATGAACAAAGAGAAGAGTTCGCCGCTGAGCTGAAATCGCTCGAGAACGGCTATTATGGCGGCAAACTGAAGTCGTTGGAGGCAGCTGTGGCCGGCATCGAACCAAAGCTAGTTGAGCTGGACAAAAATATCTCTGCCGAGCAGCTACGTATTAAAGATTCAGAGTCGGCCTTAGAGGCTGTAAGGAGCAGCCAGCCCAAAGCCAACGCTGAGATCAATGCGATCCAATCCAAAAAGAAAGATCTATCAGACCGCCAACAAGTCCTGCAGAAAGAATTGGGTAAACTCGAAGCCAGACTTGAGTTGGCTTCCACTCCGACAGAACTGGCCAGCGCTGAACTGAAAACAGCTCTGGAGAAAGTCAGAGTTCTGGTTTCGGGTCTGGCTAGGGAAACCGATATTGGGAAAATAAAGGATGGCCTCGCTGCGGTAATCAGCGTGGTTGAGACTACGCTTGGTGACCGCAAGTTAGGTGAGTCCAACAAACTCAACCAGGAGAAGGCGAAACTGTCTAGCGATCTTAAACTACTAAGCGATGAAGTGGACCAGCTTGCCAAGAAGGAAACGGAACTCACTGCTGGGCTACAGCAGTTTAACGAGAACTTTAAGAAGGCCTTTACCCAGCTGGAGGAGGAGCGCTCTAAACTGTCACGTCTGAATCAGGATAAACAGAAGGTCAGTTTTGACAAGGAAAGAATAGTGTTGCAACTTGACGAGCTGAAAAGGCAGATAACAGAGATTGGCCGGAGAGCGGAAGATTTCAAAGGCATTGCTGAGGCTCAGGCGGAGGACGGCAGCGCCACACTGAAAAGGATGTTTAGACTCCGCTCCGAGCTGGCTGGCATAGGGGAGATAGATGAAAGCCTTGTGAAGGAAGCTAAAGAAACTGAAGAGCGTTACAGCTTCCTCAGCCGCGAGATAGAGGATTTGGAGAAAGCTTCAACTGATCTCAAGTCTTTGATTAAGGAACTGGAACGTAAAATTCACAGCGACTTTTCTGCGGCTATGAAAATGATTAACGAAGAATTCACCAAGTTTGTGAAGTTGATGTTTGGCGGCGGAAGAGCAGCACTAATGGTCCAAGAGATCGACAATGCGCCATCGGATACCGTAAACGAAAGTGGCGTTGTTGTAGAGCAAAACAATTCTGAGATAACCCCGGGAGTTGAGGTTGAAATAAGTCTGCCCAGAAAGAAAGTAAAAGGCCTGGATGTTCTGTCTGGCGGTGAAAGAGCTCTAGTTTCTATTGCTGCCCTTTTTGCTCTTATATCAGTCAGCCCGCCGCCTTTCCTAGTCATGGATGAAGTAGATGCTGCCCTAGATGAGCAGAATGCCAGGCGTTTTGGCGAGCTATTGAAGGACTTTGTTAAAAAGACCCAGTTTGTTGTAGTGACCCACAACCGGGCTACCATGGAAGCAGCTGAGGTCTTGTATGGCGTAACTATGTCGCCGGACGGCACATCTAAGGTAGTCTCTCTAAAGTTAGAATAGCTAGCTGCTGACAGCCCGAATTCGGATGAATAAAAACAATCCCTGTGGGGATTGTTTTTCATGTGCCTAGCGATTCTTGGATGTACGGTTTGTGATAGTAGAGGTTGAGATTCTTGTAACTCTACCTGGATTGGTATCGTTGGCGCCTGTCGATTCAGTCGAGGCAAGTTCGCTTATCATGAGATCAAGCAGTATCAAGCCTATCACTATCACTACTGCACCGACCAAAAATTTATTGAGTGCGCTCACGATGGTTTTTTAGTAAGTGCCCTTTTGAGCTGAGCTCATGCAGAGGGTAGTGTTACCGAAGGTGTAATAAATAGATCGACCTTTAGCTTGCACGCTGCCGAGACTACCTGTGATTATTTCGTTTTTATGGAACAGCGTTAATGTTTGATACGGCATTTGGGTGGGCGTTGTCAATTAGGGTTTTATATAAGCCCTTGACTTAATCCCCAACAGATTGTATCAATGCCTTTAACCCGTAACCGTAGGCCATAAAGGCCGAGTCGTGCGGTCGGGAGACCAATACAGCCTCCTTTGACCGTTACGTTAGCGGTTAAAGGATGTCCTGTTCTTTTATAATCTGTGAACAGATTAAGATATCTGACGGTTTTGTTTACATTGATTGGATCGCTTGCGCCATATGTTGTATCAGCCGGGCCACAGAGCTTGAACAATCTTCAAACTGGCTCGACTTACACCGGCATCCAACCGATCGCTTCTAAGATCAAGGGTGTGTCAACCATCGGAGAGACGGTCGTTGCTACCACTACCGAACCTCTACTTATGCAAGTTACAGATACTTGTAACTATAACTTCGAGGGCGAGGCGTGTGTTAATATCCGTTCTGGTCCGGGGACTTCTTATCCTCTCGCCGACCTATACATGCAGTACCAGGGGATCAAGCCCCAGCGAGTTCGTTCGGGACAAGCCTTCTTGGTCGACGAGTTAGTGCGGGCGAGTGATGGCAGTTTTTGGTACAGGCTCCACATACCCACCAGTACGCTGATGTTTCCAGGCCGTTTCCACAGCGATTGGTATATCTCGGCCAACTATCTCGTGCCGGTAGACTTAAGCCATACTTACGCTCGATACGATCAGACCAAGTACATCGTTGTAAGTCTAAGCCAGCAGGAATTGTATGCTTACAATGCTCCGGGTCAGTTGTACATGAAGACACCCGTTTCGACTGGGAGGGATGATGAACATCTATCGACGCCGACTGGTGATTTCCGTATCTACAAGAAAGTCCCATTGGCGATGATGGAAGGACCTCTCCCGGGTACGGATCCATCACTTTTAGAGCGGTCGTCGACGGTGGCCAACTTCGAGTACACGTTATTTGTGCCTTACGCCATGGCCTTCGATTACTACGATGACAGTACAGCTTTTATACACGATGCTTATTGGCACTGGGATTTTGGCCAAGAGCATTCGCACGGCTGTGTCAACGCTGAACCTGCTGTCGCGCTACAGTTGTATAAATGGGTCCCGGATCCTTCGATTCGTGAGATACCAGTGGCAATAGTCAATTAGAACAAACCGCCAAGGCCGGCATCTCAAGATGCCGGCCTTTTGTTGCGGGATTTTTGACATTTGTTACCTGCTACCGTAACATAGGACAGAATTTATGTTATCGATAAGACTAAAAAACGTCGGTAAGAAACATCAGCGTTCTTTTAGGGTGATTGTGCAGGAATCACACTCTAAGTTGCAGGGAAAATTTCTTGAAGACCTAGGTTGGTGGAACCCTCATACCGACAAGGCTGATGTAAAGAACGATCGCGCTAAGTACTGGATTGAGAAAGGCGCTCAACCTTCTCAAACTGTAAGGCAGCTTCTGGATAAACAAGGGAAAGTCACGACTAGCTAGGCTGTAGTCCATAATTAAAAATAAAAGGTCGAAAGAGCAAGCAGTTTTACTGGAATTGGAGATGGAATCAGACCATAAGTTTCTTGAGTTCCTAATCAAATCCATAGTCGACAATCCGGAGGATGTTAAAGTCGAAAGGAAAGTCGACGAAATGGGGGTTCTTTTACTGTTGCACGTTAACCCCAAAGACATGGGTAACGTGATCGGTAAGCAGGGTCAGACCGCTAAGGCGATCCGATCTCTCTTGCGTATCGTAGGTATAAAGAACAACGCTCGCGTCAATCTTAAGATCGAGGAACCGGAAGGTTCCGAGCGTGCTGAGAGACCAGCTCATGCCGGGCACGAGCGCGGAGTAACCGAGCAAGTTATTGACGACATCAAGGATCTCTAGATAAAAGATCGGACGATGTGCAATGGTGGCCGCAACTGCGGCCACCATTGGTATTGATATATAATTCTATTTGATGAAGCAGAAAGTTATCTTCGAAATCATAACACTTTTCCCGGATGTAGTGAGACCTTACCTTGAGGAGTCTATCATCGGGCGAGCTATTCGAAATGGTCTGATCGACGTACGTATTCATGACCTGCGCCGTTTCACTCATGATCGACACCATAAGGTGGACGATCGTCCGTACGGTGGGGGACCAGGTATGGTCTTAAAGCCAGAGCCACTGATTCGGGCTATAAACAGCTTGCATTTGGGCGGAAAGAGCAGCGCGAAGGTAATAATGCTTTCGGCGGCCGGAAAAAATTTTAGCGACGCTGTGGCCCATAGACTTGCATCCAAATACAAGCGGATCGTTCTCATTGCGGGGCATTACGAAGGGGTAGACGAGCGGGTTAGCCGGATACTCAAGCCCGAGGTGTTATCAGTCGGACCTTATGTGCTTACTGGCGGAGAACTCCCATCATTGATCGTGGTTGACGCTGTCAGTAGGAAGATAAAAGACGTTCTGGGTCGGCAAGAATCACTGGAAGAGAAAAGGTATGGGGTCGGCGTGCCGACTTACACCCGCCCAGCTGACTTAAAATATAACGGTAGGGAGTATAGCGTTCCCAAAGTGCTGTTATCAGGGGACCATAAGGCTGTAGAGCGTTGGCGCCTTGAACATAAAACAAAATAGGATATACTTGTTGTGTACAATATGGAAGGAGACAAGGATTTTGTCGGTGATATCGCTTTGGACGCAGTAGATGCGCCCGTTTCGGAAGTGCAGTTAACTCCTGAAGAGAGTGCTGAAGTTGACCGCTTGGTTGAGGGCGGAGTTTTTTACGGTCAGAACCACTCGAGAACCAATCCTAAGATGGGTCAGTACATCCTGACCTCAAAAGGTGGCGTGGAGATTATCGATCTTACCAAGACTTTGAAAGCCTTGACTGAGGCTCAGGAACTGATACGCGAAAAGGTTCTGGCCGGTGAGGAAGTTGTTTTAGTGGGGACCACACCAGCTGGGAAGGGGTTAGTTAAGAAACTGGGCGAAGAACTCAAACTATCTAATGTAACCGAACGTTGGCTAGGTGGGACGCTTACTAACTTCAAAACCCTCTCGGATCGTATCCGTTACTTTAAGAAGCTTAAGGCTGATGCGGAGAGTGGGGCTTTGGATAAGTACACTAAGAAGGAACGAGTTGATTTTAACCGCGAGATAGGCAAGCTCACTAGATTTTTTGGTGGCATAGAACAGTTGGGGAAGTTGCCCGGCTTAGTAATAATTTCTAAGGCAGTAACACTATACCCAATAATTTTCGGATTGAGTGGCAATGAAACGCCGGCTCGTGAAGCTAGAAAGACAGGCGTGAAGAGTATTGCCATCGTAAGCACAGCTTCCGATCCTGATATGGTTGATATAGCTATACCTGGCAATGAGTCCAACCCTAAAAGCCTGGAAGTTTTGGCGACTTATCTTGAGAAAGCTATCTCAGTAGCGAAACAAGAATTGGCTGATAAAGCTAACCTAGCAACTGCCTCGAACAATGGTTAAAGCGACCGACATACAAAAACTGCGAGAGGAAACCGGTGCTGGCGTTATGGATTGCAAACGGGCTCTTACTGAAGCCGACGGGGATTTTGACAAAGCTAAGGAGTTTATAAAGGCCCAGGGCTTGGCCAAGGCCGATAAGAAAAGTGAGCGTACGGTTGGAGCCGGCATAGTGACTTCGTACATTCACAATGACCGGGTTGGAGTTTTGTTGGAAATACGTTGCGAAACTGATTTCGTCTGCAAATCGGATCCTTTCAGGGAGCTGGCTAAAAACATAGCGATGCAAATTGCGGCTATGGAACCCCAAAATGTTGAGGAACTGTTGCAGCAGCCCTTCATCAGAGACCAGAAGACCTTGGTTGCGGACGTGATCAAAGGAGTTATCGCAAAAGTTGGAGAGAATATTGTGGTTGAGCGCTTCGTTCGTTTTGGGGTATAGTGTTACTGCCTTAGAAATTAGCGTTAATCAATGGTCAATCTCATTCTTGAACTAGCTCTTATGCTCGGTTTGGGAGCGGTGGTATATCTAATCGCTGTGGCTGCACCACGTGTCCAAGACGACCAGCATTTTGGGGAGCATCCTATCAAAAACTGGGCTAGACATCTCCCTCTCGAACGCATCGATGGTTTCATCGCTAGAATCACTGACAAGACACTGCGGAGATTGAAAGTCTGGATATTGAAGGCTGACAACTCTGTGAGCAAACACATCAGTGAGCGTAAGGACGAAACTATGAAACCGCTTTAGCCTTAGGGGGCTGAAGGCAGGGGGACAGATCGTTTAAACTCGTATGGATTTAAGCAAGTGGCAGAGCGGTCAACACATTGCGAGATTTAAAAAATTGATATAAAGTTCTGCTGGAAAGCGCAGGTACCGAAGTGGTCAAACGGGGCAGACTGTAAATTTGCTGGCTTAAGCCTTCGAAGGTTCGAATCCTTCCCTGCGCACAAAAATCAGACTTTCATCAATTTGACCTATTTTTTCACGCGCGGCACGCAGTGCCGCGTAAGGTTTGATGGGGTTAAATTCAATACGGCGGTTTTTTAACGATAGGTTCGAGCCGAAGATTTTTTGGGCGGAGGACTTTTTGTCCTGAAGAGAGGGTGAAACGGCGATTTCATCCACATTTGACGCGTCTTTTATCCAACCTCGGAGAGGTTCAAGCCAACCTATACGCCCTCCTTTGAGATCGGCCAGTTTCCCCTCCAAAGTCTTCTTTCGGGAAAGGAGCTCCTCCTTGTCCGCGAGGTACTCCTCCTGGCTTATGTCCTCGTCGATGTAGAGGCTCCGAAGACGCTTGAGTTTCTGGGAAACGGCCATGAGCTCAGCCTTGACCGCTTGGCTCGACGCGGCGACGGACTGGAGGGCTTCCTCTTCGTCCCTGTCGGCCATCTTCGAAAGTTCTAAAGCCCACTCCTTCGGGAGGGCGTATTCCTTGAGGATGGACGTAAGCTGGCCTTCCAGCTCCTCGCCGCGGATCGAGGGCTCTGAGCACGGCCCCCGTTTCTTCGTGCAGTGGTAATAGGTATAGTGGTGGACGTTGCCGTTCTTCTGGCGCTTCGTCTTCTCTTCGGCCGTGATCGAGCAGCCGCACTCGGCGCATCTAAGGAGGCCGCAGAGCGGAGCGGGGTCGTTCTTGCCGCTCTCCCTCGGACGGCTCCGGCTTTCCAACACCTCCTGCACCTTGTCCCAGAGCTTCTTGGGGACGAGTGGCTGGTGCTTGCCCTCGTATATTTCCCCGGCATAGCGGAAGAGGCCGGTATAGAAGGGATTGGAGAGAATGTACGTTATCCGGTCTTTCCGGAGAAGGCTGCCGGTGTCGGCGATAATCCCGTTCTTCGCAAGGAAAGCGGACACGTCCGTGAGAGTCGAGCGGTTCTCGGCGTAGAGCTCGAAGGCCGCCCTCATGGCCTTCGCTTTCCTCCGGTCGATGACGACGGTCTTCGTTCTCGGATCATTCAGGTATCCCACGGGAGCGGGTCCCGGGTACTCGCCGCGCTTGGCCTTCTCGAGGAGGGCGCGCTTCGTGTTCTGGGACAAATCCCTGATGTACTGGTTCGCCATCCCGAACTCGAAGCCCATGAGGATGACGTTGTCGGAAGGGTAATAGCTGCGGTCGGAGGTGCGGATATGAGTAATCACGCCCTGCTGCAGGAGCCACTGGACGCGGGCGGCGTCGATCGGGTTCCTGGCAAGGCGGTCGAGCTTCCAACAGAGGATGCCCTGCGCCTCGCCTTTCTCGATGCGGTCGAGCATGCCGTTGAACATGGGACGGCCCGGCGTCTTGGCGGACTGCTTCTCGACGAATTCGGAAACGACGCTCAATCCCTCGTCTCTCGCGATAGAGCGGAGGACGGCAAGCTGGTCATCAATCGAACGGACTTGCTTGTCCTCGACATCGGTCGATTTGCGGGCGTAGAGGAAGTAATTAAGCATAAAATTTATATAGAAATTACCTAATTTTTGTGTTAGTATGTCTATGGAGGTTCCAGTGAACATCCATATATATACTATCATACTATGGAAAGTAAAAATGGTAAAGAAATCGGCGACAAGATAAAGACTCTACGAAACAAAAAGGGCCTGACACAAGATGCACTCGCGCGGAAATGCGACATTCCCTATACAACACTGACTAAAATTGAGGCGAATGTGATTACTAAGCCGTCTATCCAGACCGTTGCTAAGATAGCTGCCGGTTTGAACATCTCCATAGATGAGCTCTTGAAATAGCATGAAGAAGGCGAATTCCATAAAGAAGTTTACAAATAAAATCATCTGTGGGGATGCGGTCGAGGTTATGAAGCAAATGCCGACTGGATCGGTCGATCTCGTCGTAACCTCGCCGCCTTACAATCTAAAAAATTCCACCGGCAACGGCATGAAGGATGGCCGCGGTGGCAAATGGGCTCATGCCGCGCTCCAAAAAGGATATGCCAATCACGATGATTGCATGCCGCACGACAAGTACGTGAAATGGCAAAGAGATTGTTTGAAGGAAATGATGCGACTCATCCCCGAGGACGGCGCAATTTTTTACAACCATAAATGGCGCGTGCAGGGCGGACTACTCCAAGACCGCCAAGATATAGTAAGCGGTTTTCCGGTTCGACAGATTATCATCTGGCGAAGAAAAGGAGGTTTGAATTTCAATCCGGGCTACTTCCTCCCGACTTACGAAGTGATCTACCTCATCGCCAAGCCGAAATTCAAACTCGTCCCGAAAGCCAATGCTTACGGCGATGTCTGGGAGTTTACGCAAGAGATGAACAATGAGCATCCAGCCGCCTTCCCGGTTAATTTAATCGACCGGATCATTGCGTCAACCAAAGCGAAGATAATCCTTGACCCATTTATGGGTTCCGGCACGACGGCGATTGCTGCACTAAACAACAAACGAAGTTATATCGGTATTGATATTTCACCGGAGTATTGCGAAATGGCCGAGAAAAGAATAAAAAGGCACAAGCCTCAAACGAAACTCTTTTAGCCATGAAGAACAAACCGGTCATTTATACGAAACCGACATTGATAGCAAAGTTGAAAGAAATTTCCGCGATGGGCTGGATACCGAATGGCCGGAAAGGTAATGCCGGCGGCATTGGAAACACACTCGAGGATTTACTCGGCATCAAGGAAAACAATTTACCTCTTCCCAATGCCGCAGAATGGGAGTTAAAAGCGCAGAGGATAAACACAACCTCGCTCACGACTTTGTTTCACACCGAGCCATCACCGCGGGGCGTAAGATTTGTTCCTCAAGTTTTACTCCCGTTATACGGCTGGCCGCATGAGGAGGCGGGGAAATTGTATCCTAAGAACGAGGCGAGTTTCCGGCAGACCATCCATGGAAAGTCGCGAAGCGATCGTGGTTTCAAGGTCGTAATAGACCGGAAGGAGAGAAAGATTTTGATTTCGTTCGACGCAAAGAGCGTCGATCCGCGACATAAAGCTTGGCTCACATCAGTCAAGAAACGTGTCGGGTTAGGAGAACTCGACCCTCAGCCATACTGGGGATTCGACGATTTGGAGCACAAGGCAGGGACAAAACTGCTCAACGCCTTCTACGTGCAAGCTGACGTTAAAAAAGAAGGCGGTAAAGAGTTTTATAAGTACACAAAGGTAATGATGCTACAAAAATTCAATTTCGACGGATTTTTGAAAGCGTTAGATGAGGGGAAAGTGTTCGTCGATTTTGACGCTCGCACCGGCCATAATCACGGGACGAAATTTAGGATGCGGCAAGATTGTTTGCCGATGCTTTATAATAAAAAAACAGTCATCATCTGAAAATATGAGACTACAAGCGTTTAGAATTAAAAATTATCGTTCCGTTATAGATTCAGACGTTGTGAAACTGTCTGACTTAGATAACGTTTCGGTTTTCGCAGGCCAAAACGAATCAGGTAAAAGTTCGCTACTGCGTGCTCTTTATGACTATGAACGAGGAGAGTTCGACCCCGATTCCTTGCCTTTTTCAACGGAATCTAATCCGATTCAATCCGTCAGTTGCACATATAAAACAGAGGACGGCGACGATCTTTTTGAGTTGCTCTCCGAAGCCGTGATTGAAAAGTATAAATTACAGATCGCCGAAGGCGAGATTGTTTTAGACAAAGACAAGATTGATAAAATTAAAGAATTCACACTTACTAGAACCAAAGAAGGTGATAAAAAATCGCTAGAGATCGACGTTAATACTTTCAATCTATTCCGCTCCGCGATTCTCGATAAACCATCCCAAGCATAAACCATCCCAAGCAGTTGCGGGCGAAGGTGGTCAAGCCGTGGAGGGAGAGACGGTAGCAGAAGCGGCTAAAGAGAAATATTTTGTCATTGCCGATGATGGCAGTTCGGAGGTGGCTAATCTAATTTGGATATACACTCCGAAGATCGTCTTCTTCGACGATTTTTGCGACCTACTGCCGGATAGAATCTATATTTCCGCTTTGAACGATAAGACGACGACCACAAAAGGATATAAGGCGGTTAAGAACTTAGAAAAAATCCTAGATATTGACCTCACCTTAAAAGATACTGAAACCGATGCCGTGAGGCGCACAAAGGAGGATAAGGACAACAACGAAATATCTATTGATTTTCAAAAAGATTGGGGGCAAAGAATACACGGGGAAAACAAGGTGCTCGTTAAATACAATTTTGAGAAGCGGACTGGCACGGGCGAGGCCGGTTCTTACATAAATTTCTTCGTGGAAACAAAAGAGGGACAACCATTGCCGCCAAAGCAGCGAAGCAAGGGATTAATTTGGTTTTTGTCGCTATGGCTTGAGTTAAAGGCGCAAGATATCGAACAAACCGACCTAGTTCTTTTATTGGACGAACCGGATCAACACCTTCACGTCAAAAGATCGG
>JAMCRD010000006.1 GCA_023380475.1 Patescibacteria group bacterium
TGCACAAAAGGGTAGGGATATTAGGATGGATAGCGCAGAACAGGTCTCAAGATATTTCAAAGTTATAGGTTCACATAACCAAAAACATTTGAAAAGATATAAATCGCTAGTATATAGTTCATAGGCATAGGAGGCGTGCTAGAGCGGACGAATAGGACACGGTGCTAACGTGTTAGAGGAGCAATCCTCTCGAAGGTTCGAATCCTTCCGCCTCCGCCAATGAACAAAATAATGAGGTGGATGACCGCAGTCGCAGCCCTTTGCGCGATTTTGACTGTAATCTATTTTACCGCTCCTCGGACGGTGCCGACGCTAACGGCCACGCAACCAGCGACTAAAGAGCACCTTTCTCCCGATCTCTATCCTATCTATCCCGGCGCGACCTGGGGAGCCGAACTACTAGCTACGTCGACCGGCCGGGACGCGGAAAACGTTTTTCCGCTCGCTGGGTACGCGATCTCTTCAGAGACGGCCAAAAACATCACGGATATCGCGGCGATTACGATACCCTTCGAAACTTACTATCGTCAAAGGCTCGCGGCGGCCGGATGGCAGACAGTCATTTATATGGAAGCGGGCGGACCAGGCAGCAGCGAGACCGGATACGTTAAAGGAGACACTTATGTGGTCGTCGGCTACCACACTATTTTTCACTCAAACGTAGCCGGCCCAAATTCTCCGGTAGCCTGTCCCTGCGACACAACGCTCTACCTTTTCAGCGGAAGCGTGCCAAAAAATTGATTCACTTGAGGCGGGTCTACTCAATCAGTCTAAACTTCACCAAACAGGCGGTAGTGGTAGACAACCCACAGGTATGCCCCGGCACATACAAAGAAAGTTGCCATCCCAATGGTAATGGCCGACTTTGAACCCATCTTGGGCGCCAGCGTCGCAACGACAATCATGTAAGGCACCCATGAAATAATAGTCCCTATAAGAACAAACCAAGCGTGCTGACCGACCGCTATACCTCCTCGCGACTCACCGATGAATATGTAGGCTACCAACGTGAAAACCGGCATGAGAGTGGCAAATCCAGAGAGGAGACGCGAGCCGTTCTCCTCCAAAGCCACGATCAGAACCGTGAAAATCCCTCCGGTCAGAAAGTAAATAAGATAACTCTTCAACTGCGGCCACATACCAAATCAATTATATCCCAGATGGTGCTATGATATAAATCTATGGACGCAGTCATAATCTTGGTAGCCCAATATTTTTACATGCTAGTTCTGGCAATCGGTGCTGTATTCTTCTTTACGCAGCCTAATGTGGTACGGAAAAGCATGCTCATCTGTGGCATAATCATCGCCCCACTCGCTTATGTCCTTTCAAGAATAGCTGGCTATCTGTATTACAACCCACGCCCCTTCGTAGTTGGCGACTTCACCCCGCTTATTGCCCATGCGGCCGATAACGGTTTCCCGTCCGATCACGTGCTCCTGACGGCTGCCGTTGCGATGATAGTCTGGTTCTACAATAAGAAACTGAGTGTCGTATTATGGTCACTCGCAATCCTTATTGGCGTGGCAAGAGTGTTGGCTGGCGTGCATCACGTTGCCGATATTCTAGGAAGCGTCTTGCTGGTGCTAATATCCGGCATAGTTTACTATCTCGCAGTCGGAAGATCACAGCCGCGCAAGCTATAAATGGATCGGGGTTATTACATCAAAAACTGGGATAAGTGGCCGCTACCAGTTGTTCCGGTACCCAACGAATTGAATCCATTCGTATCCGACCGCGTCGATCTCTCAGTAGCCCTCGCATATCACCTACCATACGAAAACATAAAATTCCTCACGGTATACGGCTTGCTTGCTGGGGCCGAAAGCCGAGGATTGCTGCAAGGAGTGCACACCTTGGTTGAAGCTACCTCGGGCAATACTGGCGTCACGCTAGCCGCCATGGCCAATTCTTTCGGCAATCTGCACGTTAAACTAGTGGTTGCGCCGGACCTACCTGACGGCAAGCGATACCCCCTAATTACGGCAGGGGCGGAAATGATACCGCCGGAAAACGGTTTGAGCGCTATCGCTACGGCCAGGAAACTCGGCGGTGGCGGATGGAAGCCTGAAAACTGGCACGCCGACAACGGATACTTGAACTTGGATCAATACGCCAATCTAGATGGTGCTAAACCACATGCCGATTTCACCGCACCTAAAATCATGGAGCAGGTACCATATCCGCCAACCGTCTTTGTAGCAGGAGTCGGTACTGGAGGAACGCTTGTAGGGATAAGTGACTACATGCGCCGCAACCTAGGTAAGATTGCTGTTGTGGGTGTGCTGTTGTCACCTGGACAAGAAATCCCCGGCGTCCGCGACTTGAACCACATGAAAGAAATCACCTTGCCCTGGAGAGAAGCGTCGAATGACTATATTGAAATTGATACCAGGCCGTCCTATCTCGCTAGTTTGTGGTTCAACTGGATAATGGGTTTGACGCCCGGCCCTAGCAGCGGTTTTGCCTATCTAGGCGCACTGAAATTCATCAATAAGCACAAAATGGCCGGAACCCTGGATTCACTGCGCGACAAGCAAGGCAGAATCCACGCTGTGATACTGTTCCCAGATGGCAACCGCCCTTACGGAGATAGATATATGGCGAACCTGCCATTCGACTATCTCAAACCAAGTACGGCACCCCTGCCTTGGAAATTGCTATGGTAATAGCCAAACCATATCGCCTAGCCGCCAGCAAGCTATAAAGATCCGTTGCGCCTAGCCATACGGCGGTAAATTCTGAACATCACGAACAAAACCACGGCGGTGGCAACGACCGCTGCCAGCAAGGTAAAGATATCAGAGGCGTTGCTCCAGTATATACCGAGGATATAACCGACGAACAAAATGACGGTCGGCTCAATGACGTCACCGATAATGTCCGGGATTATAAAACTCAACAGAGGCACACCGACAAAACCCGCCAAGAGGTTAACCACTGAACTCAATGAGCCGGCAAAACGGGAAGAAAAAACAGTGCCAGCTGCATCATGACGCAGCTCCTCTTCGAACTGCACAAAAAAACGCGACTGGTCTATTTTCAGCTTGCGGATGATTGTTGCACCGTACCTCCTGGTCAATAGGTAATCCGCCAAATCGCCCAATACATTGCTCGAAACAGCCACAGCCAACGACTCCCATATATTAAAATAGCCCTGGCTGGAGAAGGCTCCTACCGCCAGGAGGGTGGCGCTCATCGGTAACGGCAAGATCATTGCCGCGCCAAAATTGAACACAAAGATAGCTGCATATCTGTAGACGAGGACGTATGACAAAATTGAGCTTAGCAACGAACCCATCTGGCTACTGTACCGGATTGGCCTGTTTTATAAGATAGTCACGAACCGCCGAACTAACCTCCGCAACAGATGTAGCTGTGCTGGTATGGCTCGCCTTGGCGTAGGCATACACCGACATCTGAGGATATCTCGAATCGGAAACAGACAAGCTCGTTTTTAGATAATCTTCGGGTAGTTTGAACAGTCTATTAATGTAGTCGAAGGTCATCCAGGAAGTTATCAGGCTGACGTCATCTGCCGTCAGCGAGCCATGTGATCTGAGAAAATCAGAAACTTCAACCCTCTGCTGATCAATAAACTCGAGCCGTTTCAGATGTACTATCGCAATCGCGAAGAAAACCACCAGCACTACCAAAGCTATACTCAAAAGGATCACTGCGCATTTGAGATAAGCCCTCGATCTGTCACCATGCGGTTGGTCCATATGCAATAAGTATACCTCTGGCTGGGACTATCGGGTGCATACACCAGCATCTTTAACAAGAAAGAATTGTATTGTTATAATCGTCATGCTAGGTTGTTTCAGCGCCGCTTCCGTCGTTCAATGGATAGGACACAAGATTGCGGATCTTGTAATCGAGGTTCGACTCCTCGCGGAAGCACCATTAATTGAGAAACGGCTGGTTTGACCCCCTTTCTGGACGTACCTCCAGATGTCATAATTAATGTTATGAAAATGTTTAATAAGTTATTTTACGCGATCACGGGCGTGTTGTTGTCGATCGCGATGGCGCCGATTGCCTCGGCTCATGAAGTATATGTGCTTTCACCCAGTTCAATAGCCAAAGCTGTAAACACACCGTCATTCAGCCTGCTAGGCGTCATATCCCAGAACTTGCACGAATTCGTATTCTGGGCGTTCATCGGCATCTTAATAGTCTTCTGCGTCCTCATGATATCAACTTCGCACTTACTCGAACGCAAACTCGATCCGCTTCTGGTAAAAATTAAGAGGTATGCTCCATTTATTGCGCGATTTACGATCGGCATCTCTTTCCTGGCTTGCGCCTATTATCAGGCGACCTTTGGTCCAGAACTGCCTCTTTCATCCACATTCGGGTCGATCTCAGGACTAATCGCGGTAGTTTTTGCAGCTTTGGGAGTACTGGCTATAGTCGGCTTGTTGGTTCGACCGGCGGCTTTTACTGCCCTTGTTATATTTGGAGCTACTATTTGGGTTCATGGTGTCTACATGCTGACCTACGTCAACTATCTCGGCGAAATCATCGTTCTTCTTATACTCGGCGCCCACAGCTTTAGCCTAGATACGTATTTCGCCACTAGACGAACCAGGAAAAGAAACGATGACCAGGCATCGCCTACCTGGTTATCAAAAGCAAAAAACTATCTGGCGCCGCGCAGCTTCGCTATCCTACGCGTTCTTTTCGGGACAGCTCTGGTCTATGCCTCAGCTTATGCCAAGATCATCCACAACAACCTAGCCCTCTTTACCGTTGAGCGATACCACCTCGATAAAATATTGGGTTTCGAACCACACTTTCTTGTCCTAGGGGCAGCCCTTGTTGAACTTACAATAGGGCTGTTCTTCGTCCTTGGATTCGAGATACGTTTCACATCTACCTTTTTGTTATTCTGGCTTACCCTCTCGTTAATCTTCTTTGGAGAAATAGTCTGGCCTCATCTGATCCTAATCGGCATCCCTATAGCCTATATTTTCTACGGTTACGATCGATACTCTCTAGAAGGGTGGCTCTTTAAAAAGAGCAAGCTTGAGCCGATACTTTAATAGGAGCCATGCCCAAATCCGATATTAAAATTCCAATTATCATAGCCATAGCACTACTGGTATTGATCGGCGGTTATTTTTACTATGCGGCATCAACCAAGAAATCTGCCGGATCGTTCCACGGGCCAACTAGTGCGCCGCATGTAGTCGGGCCACATACCTTGCCCCCGACAAATTAGTTGATATTTGCTGGGTGAAAAGTAGAATCTTTATAGCTGATTCGGTGAATCGACGCCACAGCAGCGGGTATCGTATAGCGGCATTATGTCGCCCTTCCAAGGCGAAGATACGGGTTCGACTCCCGTTACCCGCTCCAATCATCTGGAGAACTAAATAGAAGCCACTATCGCGCGATCGTGGCTTCTATTGACTCCAAATCAAAAAATGGTATTCTCCACCGTGCAGCATACGTCTCCAACCATCGGTATTCTGGAACAAGGGGCGAAGCACAGCACCATGATGTAAAACCAGAAGGTGATACCTCATGCGAGAGCAAACTTTAAGACGTTAATTTTCTGCATGCTATGTGATTTATATTACACGACTTTTGATTCAACAAATTTATTTTGAACCTTACTCTGTCTGCAAATTATTGCTACTAAACTTTTTCTCGAAGACCATCAACACAACCACAGCCACGAAGGCTGCTGCTGCCCCTAGATAGAAGGGCGCCGACGGCCCGACCCGATCCCACAATAGTCCCGCCAGGAAGCTAGCGACAAGAGCCGCAACACCAGAAGTCATGCCATATATGCCGAACGCTCTGCCGCGATAGTCTGCGCTGACCATGTCAGCCAACAGGGCCTTTGCCACACCCACATCGATTGCATAATAGATGCCATACAAACCGTAGAGCAGCCAGATCATATAGGCTTGTGAAGCAAGAGCGAATCCGAGATACACCAATCCGTACACAACCCAGCCTATAATGATGGTGGGGATACGTCCTATCTTGTCGGAAAGCGATCCTACGGGGACGGCAAACAGGGCATATATAAAATTGAATAGAGCTATGACCAGTGGGATGGCAAGCAATGTAATACCAAGATTCCTAGCACGGAGGATGAGAAATGCGTCAGATGAACTACCAAGGGTGAAAATAATGACTATTGCCATAAACAGATAGAATGACTGAGGGAGAGCCGATCTACCTTTCGCCGTTACGATCCGCTGCGGAGCTGGCTGGTTGTGGCCGATTTCTCTGACCTTCGTCACCAGAATCAGCAAGGTGAAGAAAAGCGGGACAGCGGTAAATATAAGGATATAGCGATACAACTGTGCGCTGCCGCTAAGGAGATACAATAGGCCGAATAATATGAGCGGCCCGGCGACCGATCCGAATGTGTCGAGCATACGCACTATGCCGAAACTCTTGCCCCGTGTCTCTTTTTCAGATGAACCAGCGATAAGAACGTCTTTAGGTGGGTCTTTTATGCCCTTACCGGCGCCGTCCAAGAACCGCAGACCAAAAATCGAGGCGCTGGAGGTGAAAAACGCAAGGAGCGGACGGCTTACCATCGAAAAGAGGTAGCCGATGAATATTATTGGCTTGCGTCTTTTAAACTTATCAGATAAGAGTCCGGATATAACGCTGAATATGTAACTGCCGGCGTCAACCAAGCCTTCGGCGATACCGACAAACGTCTTATCAAAACCAAGGACGGTGGTGTAGTAAATCGGGATGATCGGCGTGAAGATGTCCTGGCTTATCCCACCGAACAGGCTAAGCAAGCCGATGAAGAAAGGGTTTTTGTTTTTAGGCTTGGAGCTGGGATTCGCCTGCGCTGCAGGCTGGTTCTCCATGTCTTTAGGTTATCCACAATACAGAGAATTGAAAAGACCGTCGGGTGTAGTAACATTTAGGCAGGACTAGTGTTATTAAAAAGTAATCAAAAAAGCGTGAACCAATTTCGGTTCACAATTGCCAAACACTAATCTTAAATTAGTTAACACCTGCTTCTTCTTTTAAAATAAATACTACTCCTAAAAGAGCATTCTTCGGAATGCTCTTTCTTATTCTCGCTAAGTTTATTTTTAGCCGATTATCTGCTAGAATCACCGTAATGAAGCTAACGGTTGGTATGGCCATTATTGCTGCCGTTCTAGGAACGGCTTTCTATTTATACACAGCTTTGACTACCCAAACCTCTACCCGCTATGCCCAAGCTAAGGACGATACATCCAACCCAGGTGCTTCCGGCCCAGCCGTGCCGCAAGCTTCTCAATATCAAGGTCTCTAAGCCAATCGCGTAACCGACGGCCAGTCGGTTCCGTTCTACATGTTAGAGGGCGAGCAAAAACTGGTGGAAAGGGCAAAGAGTGGTGATTCCTCCGCCTTTGGCCTGCTATATGATTACTACTTGCCCAGAATCTACCGGTTCGTCCTTATAAAAGTAGGCCAGCGTGAGGTGGCGGAGGACATCACTCATCTAGCATTTTTAAAAGCTTGGGAGAATATAGATCGTTACTTCTACCGCGGCTACTCCTTCGGGAGTTGGCTATATAAGGTGGCAAGGAACACGCTAACCGATCACTATCGTGATCGCAATAGTTCTACCCAAGTACATCTCGACGATATTTTCATCGAGCCAGAGTCAGACAAACCCCGACCCGGCGAAAACATCGATATAAAGTTAGAGAGCGAAAGGATTATGGCAGCTCTCTTAAAACTTTCAGCGTTGGAACAGGATGTAGTGATAATGAGATTAGTGGATGACCTACCAACCAAAGAAGTTGCGGAAGCCGTAGGTAAGAGCGAGGGTGCTATCAAATTGATACAGCACCGCGCCATAAAAAAGTTAAAAGAGCTTTTGTAAAAATGAGTCCGGAAGATAAATTAATCACACAATTGAACAATCTCAGAAGGATCAACCCTTCGGAAGATTTTGCTAGCAAGTTGAGAATTGAACTCCTTTCCACGCCGCGGACGGAAAGGAAGCACTTTTGGAAACTTACCGGCTTCAGGCTGTCTATCAAAGAGAGCTTGGGTTTTGCTGCTTCAGTTGCAGTAGTAGCAGCCTTAATACTGGCTTTTATAGACCTGACCCCTCAAACAGCTAGCCCGCTAATTGGTACCAACATTCCAGGAGCAGAGAGTACAAATATGCTAAATGCCGCAAATGCTGCAGTCAGCGACATAAATATCCACCTCGATGAAGTTAACTCGTTTAGTGCTGCAGCCAAGCAAACCAGCAAAGCCCTGTCGGACATCAATCCATCCGCAGTAAATACCGGATCGCTTAACAGCGAGAATAACAGCATTAATGCCTCGTCCACCGACAGCAACAGCGCTTCCCAGATAAACAGCATCCTCGACGAGGTATCGAACAATTAAGATGAACAAGAAGGCTATAAAATATCTAACCGCCGCTGTGCTGATTACAGCCGCCGCAACCTCAGTTAGCGCGGCTCTAGCTGACACCAACTCGATTAATAACGGCATTACCTCGGTTCAGAACGAGGTTAACAATCTGATCAATATCCGCAGCAGTCAGTCTATCTCCGATGGAACCAAGACAGCGCAGGAAATTGCTGCCCAGAAGAAAGTGTTAAAAGGAGTTATAGCTCTGTCTGATAATGAGATATCTACAGCTCAAGAGAAACTAAATAACCTGCCGACCTTCGATGAAAACAGTGAGGCATATGTGTTGCAGAGCAACTATCTAGCCGAGTTGGCTTCCTATAGCAAATATTTCGCAGCTGAAGGATTAATTATATCCAACGCAACAACCTCAGACCAACTGCAGGCTGTAGCTGCAGACATAAAAGCTTTCCGCAACTCGGGATACAACAGCGAGATATACAATATGATCACGTTCACCCTGCTCTACTACGATGCCGACATAATATCGACAGCCAATAGCCGCCTGAACAGCATCGAGACGGACATAACGAGTCTCAGCCAACTTCTAGCTAACCAGTCAGCTTTGAACAGTGAATTGAACAAGGCAAGCGGCTTAATCAGCGAAGCTTCAGACCTGCACGACCAGGCCAGCGCGCTAATACTCCAAAATTCCTCATCCACTGCATCTACGACCGCTACCAGCAGCCTCACGATTGCAATCTCCGGCTCTGCGGCAACTACAACCTCAGCAACCAGCACGCCCGACCCAAGAAGCATCCTCGAAAAAAGCATCACCAACGTGAAGAACGCCTATCAAATATTCATAGACGTAGCGAACAGCATCAAAACCCAGCTTAATCCCTAACAACCTCTTATTTGATGATATTAAATCCCGCCGAGCTGGCGGGATTTAATATCGATTGAAAGTACTGTTCCAGACTAGGCCACTGCTTCCTTGAGTAGTTTGCCAGCCCTAAACTTCGGGGCAGTCTTAGCTGGGATCTGTATCTTCTCTCCAGTCTTCGGGTTAATGCCCATTCGAGCTGCGCGCTTCGATACGCGAAATACCCCAAAACCAGCGATAGCTACCTCTTCGCCGCGAGCAAGGGACTTAACGATAGTTTCAAAGACAGCTTCTACCGTCATTTCAGCCTGCTTCTTGGTTTCAAGCCCAGCTGCTTTCATTACCGCTTCCACTAATTCAGGTTTTTTCATATAAGTTTTCTTTGCTTTTCTTCGACCTTTGCTTTTGTTTGCCCCGAGCAAAAGGATTGACTAACCTACTAGGCTCCCCTGCTCGAAAACTCTAGGAATATTCTAGCAAGTTAGGGCCCGGGACTCAATTCACAAAAGTACAACCAAAGAATTATGTCAACTGGAGGAAGCGCTAGGGTAAAAAGAGATGCGATAGTAAAAAGAGACCCCAACCTCTCTAAAAGGAGAGGATGGGGCCAGTCCTGACTAGTGGTCTGTGGGCGTATGCATCAGTTCTGATGCTTTAGTAAGGTTTTCTCGAGGAGTTGCCGAGCCGAAACCAAGCAATCCGGTGAGGGAAACCTAAAGCCCACAGGCCACCGATCAGGCGAGATATATCCTAGCTTAGAGCGGGTTAGCGTGCAAACTCCACCGCCCGCATTTCCCGGATCACATTAACCTTTATCTCTCCGGGATATTTAATATCTGATTCTATCCGGTTGGCGATATCGCGAGCCAGCTGTAGCGCTCGGAAGTCATCAACCTGCTCGGGAACGACGAATACCCTCAGCTCCCGTCCGGCGGAGATGGCGTAAGCGTTCTTAACGCCTGGGAAGGAAGCTGCTATCCTTTCCAGATCTTCCAGACGCTTGATGTAATTTTCCATCGTACCGCGGCGCGCTCCTGGTCGAGCCGCTGAAAGGACGTCGGCTGCACCGACAATGAATGCTTCCGGCGTCTCAAAAGGATAGTCTTCATGATGCGATTCCATAGCCTTTATAACCGCCTCATCGACACCGTATTTCTTAAGGATTTTGCGACCCAGTTCGACGTGCGTACCCTGCACCTCATGATCTATAGCCTTACCTATGTCATGCAGCAGCGCCCCCCGCTTGGCAATATCAACGTTAGCCCCGAGTTCGGAAGCAATCATGCCAGAGATATGAGCCATTTCCACGGAATGAGTCAGCACGTTCTGGCCAAAGCTACTACGGAAGTTCAGCCGACCTAGTAAATGGATTATCTCTTTAGGCAGATCGAAAACACCCACTTCATAAGCCGCTTGTTCACCAATCTCGTACATCCGCTTCTCCATCTCAGCCTTAGCTTCCTCAACTTTCTCTTCGATCTTAGCCGGCTGGATGCGGCCGTCCTTGATCAGTTTTTCCAATGCCAGCTTGGTAATTTCGCGGCGCAGCGGATCGAAGGACGAAATAATCAGTGTTTCTGGATTCTCGTCCACGATTAGCTCGGTGCCGGTCAGACGTTCCAAAGTCCTTATGTTACGCCCCTCCCGGCCGATGATCTTACCCTTAAGATCCTCTGAGGGAAGAGTAAACGAAGAAGTGGTAAGTTCGGAGACACTGGATCGGGAATAACGCTGAATGGCGCTGGTTATGATGCCAACACTCTGTTTCTCCACCTCTTCCCTACCTTCACGCAGTATTTTTTGGCTCAGTTTGGCTAAGTCGTTGCTATATGAGTCTTCTACTTCCTTGAACAGCCGATTCTTAGCTTCGTCCGGTGTAAGCCCGGCGATCTTTGACAACTCGGTCTCCAGCGATGCTCTGCTTTTCTCAACGTCGGCCGATTTTACTTCCAGATCTTTAAGACCTTGATCAAGCTTTGCCTTGTCGCCATTGAGGATTTCTTCCCGCTTGGCCAAGCGATCCTCGGCTTTGTCTAGAGATGTTTTGCGTTCCTTTTCTTCATGCTGGGCTTCGTCCAGCAAAGTGACAGCCTTCTTTTTGGCCTGCAGGATTATATCCTGGGCCTCGTTCTCGATTTTGAGAGATTGCTCTTTGATGCGCCGTTCGAGGGAACTAGCACGCCGTGTGCCTATTAGTTCTCGAATAGCGTAACCGATAGCGAGCCCCAGAACTAAAAGACCCGCCAATACAATTGGTTCGTAATTCATTTAAAATTGTTTGGAATTGGTTTTTCATTTACGATCCTACCTATCTTAGGTCTTGGGTAGGTCTATTGTCAAAACCATATACTTACTTCAATCAGTTAGTAGAGCGTCCAGCTAGAGAATGCCATTACCAAGAGCGATGACAAGGTAAGTAAAGTAACGTTCCTAAGCAGCAGTTTCGTCGAAAACCGGCCGTCCAGCTGGTTGAGATAGGTATTGATCGCAGCACAGCTAAACAGCGCGAAGATGACAGCGCCGGCCACGAAACCGATCGGCAACAAAGTAAGCACAGCCAGAAGTTCAAGAGACAGCAGGCTCATCACGCCAGATACTAAGAGCAGCCTGTTGCCCCGCAGGACGCTGACTTTATTATAAAACTCGCGGAATAGAGCGAAGAGCAAGATAAAACCAATGATTTCGCTTAATATCGAAAGATCACTAGCAATAATTATTGCTCCGTAGGATGCAAGCAGTAGTAGGTGCATAAAGGTGTACCATCCCTTCCTTTCAATTAGCTCTAAATTTTTGACCCCCCACAAGATAGCGAAAGCTAGACCCATCAGGCCGGCTATCAGGAAACGGTCCAGGGGCAGAGGGGGCAAGAGGAATGGCAGCAGAATTAAAGCTATAAACGACGCGCCGAATGTAATTGACCTCAGCGTTGGCTGCAGATACATCGTCAGCGCCACTGCGATGAAAGCCAGGCCTGCCCAGAAGCTCCCTGGATTAAAAGCTAAGAGAAGGACCAGTAACCCGTAGACTAATCCCCTAAACGTTAACCTTGATATCGGACTTGTCCGAAGTGATATGAACTTTGCTCCCATCTTTTATAGTTCCGCCGATTATCTGGTCAGCCAGCTTGTCGAGCACCGCTCTTTGTATGAGCCGCTTGATCGGACGTGCGCCGTAATGCGGATCAAAACCATGCTCGACGATATAGTTTTTGGCAGCGGCATCAACCGTGATCGTAATTCCTTTTTCTTTAAGGCGGTCGACGACTTCCTTAAGTTGGATATCGACGATCTCCTGCACGCTTTTCTTAGTCAAAGGCTTGAAGATTATTATTTCATCTAGGCGGTTTAAAAACTCAGGACGGAAATTGTTGCGGACCGCTTCATTGATCTTAGATTCATATTCCTCTTCCTTGCGCTCGGCCTCAGTCTTATCTGAAGACGAGAAACCAACGCGAGCGTAATCCCGGAAGAATTCACCACCGACATTGGAGGTCATGACAATGATGCAATTCCTGAAATTGACTGTCTTGCCTTTGCTGTCAGTAAGCCGACCGTTATCCAAGACCTGCAGTAAAATATTAAACACATCGGGGTGGGCTTTTTCGATTTCGTCGAACAAGATAAGGCTGTAAGGGCGGTGACGGATAGTCTCAGTAAGTTGGCCACCTTCCTCATGCCCGACGTAGCCGGGCGGCGAACCGATAATTTTTGAGACAGCATGGCGTTCCATATACTCTGACATATCAACCCTGATGAGAGCCTTCTCGTCACTGAACATGAATTGTGCCAGGGCTCTGGCCAGTTCAGTTTTACCCACACCCGTAGGGCCGAGAAACATAAACGATGCCAGAGGGCGATCGACAGGAGCCAGGCCCGCTCTAGCTCGACGCAAGGCTGAGGCTACGCTTCTTACAGCGCTGTCTTGTCCGACTACTCGTTGGCGCAACACTTCTTCAATGCGACGTAGCTTGTCAGCCTCAGACTCCAAAATATTCTCCATGGGTATGTTGGTCCACCGGGCTATAACCTTAGCTACATCTTCTTTATCAACCGCGCCTTTAAGGAACCCGACATCACCACTCGGTCTCTTCTTGCCCTTGCGCGCTGCACCCGAGGAACATTTTTTTTCATAAGTCTCGTAATCTTTTATAGCTGCGGGTAGTTCGCCGTAAATTATCTTAGCTACGCGTTCTAGATTCCCTTCCCGCTCGGCAACCTCACGCTCGCGCTTCAGGTTCTCAACTTTTTCCCTAAGAGCGTTTAACTTTTCGAATACCATCTTCTCGGCCTGCCAGCCAGCACTCAGCTCCCGATCTTCTTTCTTGATAATTTCCAGCCGCTTACCTATTTCCGCGACACGTTTCTTGGATTTCTCACTGGTTTCCTTGCCGATGGCGGCACGCTCAACTTCCAATGAAGATATCTCCCGGCGGAGATTGCCTATATCCGGCGGGACGCTCTCCATTTCAAGCCGGCGCATCGCTGCCGCCTCGTCAATCACATCCACCGCCTTATCAGGCAGAAAACGGTCTGAGATATATCGAGCCGAGAGGTTGACTGCTGAAACTAGCGCCTCATCGCTTATCCTAAGGCCGTGATGTATTTCGTATTTCTCCTTCAGCCCGCGCAGAATAGTGATACTGTCATCAATGGACGGTTCCTCGACCATCACTGGTTGGAAACGCCGCTCCAACGCCGAGTCTTTCTCGATATAGCGCTGATACTCTCGTACCGTAGTGGCGCCGACGGCGTGCAGCTCTCCTCGGGCCAGAGCCGGTTTAAGAAGGTTGGAGGCGTCGATAGCCCCTTCGGCTGCACCAGCGCCGACGATCATATGAATCTCATCGATAAACAGTATTATCTTGCCGGCGGAGTTCTGAACCTCTTTAATGAACGCCTTAAGGCGATCCTCAAATTCCCCGCGGAATTTCGTACCGGCAATAAGCGACCCGAGATCGAGCATTATTATTTCCTTGCCCTTGAGAGATTCAGGCACGTCGCCAGCAATTATTTTCTGAGCCAAACCCTCCACGATAGCCGTCTTGCCGACGCCCGGCTCGCCGATAAGACAAGGGTTGTTTTTAGTGCGGCGCGAGAGGACCTGAATTACTCGGCGCAACTCCTCCTCGCGGCCGATCACCGGATCCAGCTTTCCCTGCAGGGCTTTTTCAGTGAGGTTTACCGCGTATTTTTCTAATATCTGAAACTTAGTCTCGGGCGATTCGTCGGTTACCCTGGAACTCCCGCGCAACTTGGCTAGAGCCCGCAGCGCACTGTCACGCTGCACACCGTACTGTTCCAAGATGGATCTGGCTGGGGAATTTACCTCCAAAATGCCCAACAGGATATGCTCGCAGGATATGAACTCATCATGGCTGGCTTGGGCGATGCGTCCGGCCCGCTCGACAATAGCCATTACCTCCTGCGAGAGATACAGCTGGCCAACAGCATTGGCCGAGAAAATTTTAGGGAGCTTCCTTAGTTCAGCTTCGATGTTCTGCTCAAGCTCCTGAATGTTTACCCCAACTTCTGCCAATATAGGCTGGACCAATGAGGTGGGGTCGCTGATTAAGGCTGATAGAAGATGGAGGGCTCTGAACTCACCGTGATTTTGGGCGGCTGCCAGATCCTGGGCATTCTGCAAAGCTTCCTGAGCCTTGATTGTGAAACGGTTAAAAGAGTTCATTTTATTACCTTTATTATACAGGCCACGGCAAGCCGACGTAAAAGAAGCGATGGCCAGACGGAAGCGAGTTTACTAGGATGAAGGATACTTGGCAAGGGTTACTTTGACAGTCAGTACGTTCTTGCCCCGCTGTACTTGGAGCGTTACTGTATCTCCCACGTTGTGGCTTTCTATTAGAGCCGACAGGGTATTATTCTGATCGTCTATGCTGATGCCGTTCACCGAGATAATAACGTCACCCAGTTGCAGGCCGGCTTTCTGAGCCGGGGAGTTAGACATCACCGCCGGATCGCCATTGGCATCACCTTCAATTAAAGCACCGTGGTCCACCGCAAGATTATCCGCCGTGACTAGAGCTGGTGTTACTGGTACATACCTCACTCCAAGATACGGCGTTTCTATCGTACCTGTGGCTAAAACTGAGGCTATGTCTTTTTTAGCGTCATTAATCGGGATAGCAAAACCAACACTCTGGGCACCGGTATCAACTGCAGTATCAATACCTATCACCTGACCTTTCAAATTGAGTAATGGCCCACCCGAGTTGCCGGGGTTAATAGCCGAAGTGGTTTGGATAACATTGGTCAACGTTTCGCTGCTTGAAGTCATCTGGTCGCCAGCCGTGATGGTGCGCGATAGACCCGAAATCGTACCAACCGAAACGGTGTTCCTGTATTCGCCCAGGGCGTTGCCGATGGCTATAGACGTTTCACCAAGCTGAACACTGTTGGAATCGCCCAAGTTCACAGGGGTAAGATTAGTAGCATTTATCTTGATGATAGCTATATCTTGGGTAGGATCTTCGGCCACGACTTTGGCGGCATATTTCTTACCGTCGTTAGTGAGAACTGTGTACTGAGCTGAAGAGTCTTCAACAACATGCTTGTTGGTCAAAATGTAGCCGTCAGAAGAGATGACAAAACCGCTGCCGCTGCCAACCTGCTGCAAAGACGTACCATTTTGACAGTTGGTGTAATACTGAGATCCGCCGCCGAATAAATTTTGAAACTGCGGCGGAAGATCGGCAAACGGGTTGTAGGGACACTGCTCGATAACCGGCAGGTTCTTCGATATCACCACCGAGACTACGCTTGGCGTCAAATCTTTGGCTACACTTATAACTGCCTGTTCATAGTCTGTATTCGCACTATAGGGCGTCGAACTGGATGTATTGTTGTTATTGTTTAACTTACTCACGCCAGCTGGCAGCAAACTGTTCAAGCCACCGGGGGCAATAACTGCAATCGTTATCGCGCCACCGACTAGAACGCCTACTAAACCAGATACGAAAACGCTAAGCAAGATTTTTTTGTCCATATTCATTATTTCAGAGTAATTTTATTATCCGCCCGACCGCGGCGTCAATCTGATCTTCAGTCGTGGGCCGACCCAAGGAAAATCGCAAACTAGCTCCCGACCTTTCCTCACCGAAACCCAAGGCTCTCAATACATAAGAAGAACGGTTGGATCTCATAGTACAAGCCGATCCTGCCGAAACAGCCACGCCAGCCAAATCAAACTTAACTAGCAGTTCATCGACATCGTGGCCTGGAAAGTAAATGTGCAGGTTATTGGGTAGACGGCCGGACGATAAGTCCGGACCGTTAAGCTCCAACTCTGGATGGGACCTTGTCAGCCCTGTCCACAGACGGTCACGCAGGGCGGCGATGCGGCGGCTCTCGGCTTCTTTATTCTGGCAAACCAAGTTTGCAGCCTTGGCCAGACCTACTATCGCCGGAACATTCTCCGTAGCCGCACGCAGACCAAACTCTTGACTACCCCCGGTTATTATGCCGGAGACATACCTCACACTGTCCTCTTTTAGATACAAAACCCCGCAGCCCTTTGGTGCGTAGAACTTCTGGCCAGATATGGTCAACATATCAACGCCGAGAGTCGCAACGTCCATATCTAAAAACTGGAAGGCTTGGGCGGCATCGGTGTGGAACAAGGGATAGGGCGATTTTATCTCCTTGCGATAAGCTCTGACCGTCTCGGCGACTTTTTCAATCGGCTGGACGGCACCGACTACATTCGAGCCATAGATAATCGAAACCAATACCGTCCTAGGATTCAAGGCCTTGGCCAGCGATGCTAAATCGACTACTCCATCTTTGGATACCGGCAGCTGCACAACTTCAACCGTTTCGCCATTCAGGTCGAGAACTGTATCTCTGACCGATTCGTGTTCAATGGACGTCGTGATAACGCGATAGGGAGGCTGCGGAACGCTGCCCTTAACCCTCTTTGCCATCAACTTGCTAATTACTCCCCTCATGGCCAGATTGTTCGCTTCAGTAGCCGAGCCAGTAAAGATAACTTCATGAAATTTGGCTCCCAATATACCAGCCACGACCTCCCGGGCATCGTCGATAGCCGCCATAGCCTCGCGGCCAAAGGAATGCAGCGAACCAGGGTTGCCAAATTTTTCACCAAAGTACGGCGAGATACTTTTCAGCACCTCAGGGTCGACGGGAGTCGAAGCGGCGTAATCCAAATAGATTTTATCCATCTCACTAAAACAGGGTATTCGAGTCTTCGGGGCAAGCCAGACGAACCGGATCCAGATCAACCCGTACCATTTCTCCCGTTGCCCTGTCCGGCATAAGCAGGTAATTCTGACGTTTAGCCAGATCATAGAGGTCGCGGGTTATAGCCACGTCGTTCAGGCAATATCTTTCCAGCGAGGCCCAGTCACCCTGTTCATAGAACGTTATCGCCTCCAGCGCGTGATTGGTTTTGCCTATACCTAGATTAGCTTTGGCCAACAAATCCAGACTTATCCGATGGCCAGTAGTCATCTCAATCTCATCCAGCAGGTCGAGAACCGGGATAGCCTTGAGATTGAATTCGAAATACTTTTCCAGTACTGGGATGTCAAACCTGGTTATCGAGAACCCGACTATACGACTGGCATTTTTAAGTCTGTCCTCCAACTGTCCTATCTCTCCTTCTCGAAAGCTGAGCAACTTTTTTTCAAGATACGAATAAACTCCGACGAAGGATGCATCTAATTTGCGTAGATTGGCCTTGCCGCCGACATCAGCGAAAGTATTTTTGGTTTCGATATCTATAACCAGTTCGTCTTTCATAGTCCAGTTGTCAGGCAACATGCCGGTCGGCGACCGAAGAAGCAGCATAACTGTCCGGCTTGGTTCTAGCCTCGAAGTTATGAGCGCGGATCATGCCCAGCAGTTCCTGAATAATGACTTTTGTTTCGCCCTTCTCGCCAACATCAACATGGATCTCAAATCCAAATCTAGGAGCATCCATCACTCTAAGAAATTCCAGTATGTCTCGAGCGACATCCAAAGACATTACTACCTCACGAGTGATGCGGCTGCGCAAGCTGTAAAAATTATCCAGTTCTGTCCGACGCCAAAAATATCTGCCGCCGTTGCCGATGCGATGAACAACAATCGCCGTGACAAAATCGGCTTTCGTTTTGTCATAAAGCAACGAATCGGTTCCAATAATCACCTTATAACTCCTATCAGGATCGGCCTTCATAAAGGCTATGATTTCTCGAGCAACTTCTTTGGGGCTAAACAGCGCACCGAAGGCTCCACAAAACTTGTCACTGCTGGCTTTAGACATAAGCGTAACTAGACATTAGATAGTCAGCGCAGCCTTGTCAACGCGAGTTACCGTACACTTTCACTATGGTGTCCTTCCTGTTAAAGTTAATGTTGATTAATGGCTAAAAAGAACCGCTCCAAGGACAAAAATCGTGAAGTCCAGGATCCCAAACTGCACCCCGAAACTAAAAACAGCGTTCTCGCTGTTGTCTTCATCGGCATAGCAGCCATCCTCGTCCTAGGCGGTCTAGGAGAGGCCGGGCCAGCTGGACAGTACATTCACATTTTCCTTAATGAGTTTTTGGGGTGGGGGTACTACCTTATCCCAACCATCCTGATAATAATCTCAGCCAACTTCTTCGTAAGGGGCGAGCGACACAAACTGGTCGGGGTAACTGTCGTGGGCGGCATCCTGTTTGTTCTGTCCGGACTGGGGATAATGGACATCATCTCGCCCAACTCCAGCGGTTTGATCGGCAGCATTGTCGGTGACCTGCAAGTGCCCTTCGGCTACTGGGCAGCTTTAGTAATAAATGTGACGATAATGATTGTTTCCGTCCTGGTGACGCTAAACCGTCCGCTCAGACTGGCCATTAAAAAAGCTGAGGAGGCAAAAGCTGTTAAACCAGAAGAAACGCCCAAGATTATCATCCCTCAAGCCCCCGAAGAGAAAACCGCGCCTGTCATCCCCGAGGCTGGAAACGGCAAAAAAGGCTCCAAGGAGGAGACCATGAAGTTGCCCAAGGCTCCGGTATACAAGAGCAAGAGCTATGTCCCCCCGCCGCTCAATCTACTAATGTCGACCAGCGAGAAACCAACAGTAGGTGATCTGCGAGCCAACGCCAATATAATAAAGAGGACTCTGGAGAGTTTCGGCATAGCCGTAGAGATGGGCGAAATAACCATCGGGCCGAAAGTGACCCGCTATACCCTGAAGCCGGCCGAGGGAGTGAAGCTATCGAGAATCACAGCCTTGAGTCAGGACCTGTCTCTAGCTCTAGCAGCACATCCTATACGCATCGAGGCACCTATCCCCGGCAAGTCGCTGGTAGGAGTAGAAATACCGAATAAAGTAGCCAGCATCGTCAGACTGGGAAGCATTCTTGGCTATCCAGAATTCGCTAACTCCAGTTTGTTGAACTTCCCACTGGGCCGAGACGTATCCGGCGATCCAATTTTCGCCAATCTGGCCAAGATGCCTCACATCCTAGTGGCCGGCGCGACTGGCAGCGGCAAATCAGTCTTTGTTCATTCTCTTATAATCTCGCTCCTGTACAAAAACTCACCCGAAACCCTGAGATTAATCTTGATAGACCCCAAGAGAGTTGAGTTATCAATATACGAAGGATTGCCCCACTTGGCTACGCCGGTGATAACCGAGGGTAAGAAAGCGGTCGCAGCACTCCGCTTTGCCGTGGAGGAGATGGAGCGACGCTATGAAACCCTACTGAATGCCGGCAATAGAGATATTGATGGCTACAACAGCAAGCGCAAAGAAGATCTCATGCCTTATTTCGTCATCGTCATCGATGAGCTGGCCGACCTCATGGCGGCATTCGGCCGCGAAGTCGAGGGACACATCGTGCGGTTAGCCCAGATGGCCAGGGCCACCGGTATTCACTTAGTGGTATCCACCCAGCGCCCGTCAGTTGAGGTTATAACCGGCTTGATCAAAGCCAACATAACTTCCCGCGTTGCCCTGCAGGTGGCCAGCCAAGTTGATTCGCGAACAATCCTCGACACCTCGGGAGCAGAAAAACTCTTGGGGGGAGGAGACATGCTCTTCATATCCGGAGAACTATCCAAACCGAAACGCATTCAAGGGGCATTCGTGACCGAGGACGAAGCCGAGAAAGTTATAGACTTCATAAAGAAATCTAATGCTGCGCCAGGCGAAAACGACTTCGCGGAAAAAGTCGAGGATGTGGTCAATCGTACTACGGAGGCCGGCGAGGAAGGCGATGACGACGAGCTGTATGACGAGGCCGTAGAAATAGTAAGAAACGCCAAGAAAGCCTCGGCTTCCCTACTCCAGCGGAGGCTTAAAGTCGGCTATGCTCGGGCAGCCAGGCTTCTTGATATAATGGAAGCGCGCGGAGTCGTAGGCCCCGGCGAAGGAGCCAAACCGCGCGAAGTTTACCAAGACAGCGATGAATGAGAAAAAGGATTTACCGGAGTTGCTTAAAGAGTTAAGCGCAGCGCGAGGACTTAATGTAGAAAAATTGGCCGAAGCCTCCAATATACCGGCTCGTTTTGTAAGTTCGCTGCTGGAAGGTAACTACGAAGAGCTCCCCTCCAAACCGTATATCCGGGGCTACATTATAAAACTAGCCAAAGTGCTGGATACCGACCCAGACATCCTGCTAGAAAGCTATGAATCTTCTTCCGAAGATCTACGTAGCTCAGGGGTAACCGACCGACTGCCAGCTAACCGCTTTGCTTTGAAACCAATCAATCGCGGTTTGCTCATCGCCATCGTAGTTGTCATGATCGTAGCCGGCGTCGTCATCTTCAGATTCAACGACATAATCGGCAAGCCGGAAATACAGGCTAATGTCCCGAGCATCACTTCGAGTCAGACTGTCAACGTGACCGGCGAGGTCAAGCCGGGCGACACTTTGACCATAAATGGCCAGGTTGTTTACCCGGCCGGCAACGGCACCTTTGAACAAAACGTATCATTGAGTCCTGGGTTAAATACGCTACAATTTACCGTGAAGCGGTTCCTGGGCGGCGAAACGGTTCTGACTAAGCAGGTATTTTACCAATCAGCACAGTCGACAGCGGCGGCGCCACCCTTATCATCTTCATCAACTCCAGCAACATCAACCACTACAACAAAACAATAACAATGAAAGCTAAGAAAGAAGACAAATCCAAAAAGGAAAGCGGAGCCAAAGATCTGGAGAATTTGCTGTCGTCGCTCAAAGAAAAATACGGCGAAGGAGCCATTATGAAACTGGGCGACGTAAGCCGATCCAACGTCGATGTGATACCCACCGGCTCTTTCTCATTGGATTTGGCTCTGGGGGTAGGCGGGCTGCCGCGCGGCAGGATAATCGAGATATTCGGACCAGAGGCCGGCGGTAAAACAACGCTCGCCCTGAATGTTGTCGCCCAAGCTCAAAAGCAAGGCGGCAAGGCGGCTTTCATCGACGCTGAACATGCTATGGATCCCGACTATGCTCGCAAGCTGGGTGTGAACGTGAATGAACTCCTTATCTCCCAGCCAGACAGCGGCGAGGAAGCACTAAATATTTTGGAGAGCTTGGTCCGTTCCGGGATGATTTCGGTGGTGGTAGTTGATTCTGTGGCGGCTCTTACACCCCAAGCCGAACTGGAAGGCGAAATGGGCGAACAACACGTTGGACGCCAAGCAAGAATGATGGGTCAAGCCTTACGCAAGCTAACCGCCGTTGCGGCCAAGAGCAAAACTATGATCATTTTCATAAATCAAATAAGGATGAAAATAGGGGTTATGTTCGGTAACCCAGAAACGACTCCCGGCGGACGGGCGTTACCTTTCGCGGCGTCGGTGCGGATAGACATAAGAAAGATAGCTCAGGTCAAGAAAGGAGAGAATGTTGTCGGCAACAGAGTTAGAGCCAAGGTTGTTAAAAATAAAGTGGCTCCGCCGTTCAAGTCTGCCGAATTCGACATCATGTTCAACGAAGGCATATCCTACGAAGCTGATGTCTTGAACGCAGCGGTCAACGCTGGTGTCGTCAAAAAATCAGGTTCCAGTTTTACCTTCAGCGGCGAGCGACTGGGGGTTGGCTTTGACAATGCTCGCTTGCGTCTTAAGGAGGACAAAAAACTTTTGAAAGAGATAGCCGCAGCCACTATAAAAGTCAGAGATTCTTCAGAAGAAGCTGAACGAGTCGAAGTTACTGAGTAGCTCTAGCGGTCAACTTAAAGAAGTTATTAAACAGCTCTGCAATTAATATCGGGCCGGTACCGCCAGGTGTCGGGGTGTAAAAAGCTAGGCGCTTCCTGTCCTCATCAGTAAGCTGATCGGATGCAAAGTCACCAATGAGTTTGCCAGCGGTATTACGCCCGTAGCCGAAATCGATAAGTCCCGCCCCATCCTTAAGCATGGCTGGTTTGACCGTTCCGGCGGCGCCTGACCCGCAGATAACTAGGTCGGCCGCCTGAAGCGGCGAATAATCCCCACCGGTATCAACAACAGATAAGTTACCAACTTTCCCCAACAGCCATAGGCTGGCCGGCTTGCCTATCAACAACCCTGGTCCAACTACCGCCACACTCTTGCCGGCAAGGTTGAAATCAACAGCTTTGAGAACCTCCTCAATTGTGGCTACGGCTGGTGGGAGAACCAAGTTGCGGCCGGCATAGTAGGCGCCTAAGGCGCGTTCCCCCAACACATCGACATCCTTCTCGCGGGGAACAGCGTTCAAGACATAGTAGGGATTCGCCTTATTTGGCAACGGCAGCTGGACTAAAAGGCCACCAACCGAATTTTGCAAAGCGATATGGCCGACTTCATGACGCAGTTTGTCCTGCGACCAATCTCCTGATAGATTGTATCTTTTAAAACGCACACCGAGTTGTCGCCCCACTTTCTCTTTCTCTCTCAAGAAATTTTGGGAATCGGTATCGTCTCCCACTAAAACAGCCGCCAATATCTTGCCGGGAGGAGGGAGTTTTTTGAGCTGAGCGATCAGCTCCTGAGCAATCTTTTTACCGGGAATTTCCTGCATAGCTTTGAAACTTCTTTATCCACGCCTTTCACGCCTCTTAGACCATTAACAACCAGCCCGGCCAAAATCGCCATATCCTTTTCGCGCATACCCCTAGCAGTTACGGTCGGTGTGCCAATCCTCAAACCAGAAGGACGAAAGGCTGATTTATCCTTTGGGATAGTGTTACGGTTAGCAATTATACCCAAACCTTCAAGACGTTTCTCGGCGGTTAGTCCATCCAATCCTAGGCCAGTCACGTCGGCTAAAATCAGATGGGTATCAGTCCCACCTGAGACCAGTCTCAAGCCATCGGCCTGCAGTGCCGTGGCGAGAGCCTTAGCGTTGGACACCACTTGCTTTATGTACTTCTTGAACTCAGGCTGGCTGTCTTCAAAGAAGGCGACTGCCTTGGCAGCGATGGCGTTATCGTGCGGCCCGCCCTGCAGGCCGGGGAAAACGGCCTGATCTATTTTGTCACCGAGATTGTATCTGCAAAACAGTACTGCTCCCCGTGGACCGCGCAGTGTCTTGTGAGTGGTGGTCATGACGACATCAGCATAAGGGAAAGGTGAAGGATGCTCGCCGGTAGCCACCAAGCCAGCTATATGTGATATATCAGCCAAGTGATAGGCACCTATCCTTTTAGCAATAACACCTATGCGCTTGAAATCTATCTTCCGCGGATAAGCTGTGAAACCGGAGATTATAATTTTGGGTTTCTTCTCCACGGCTATCTTTTCTAGGGCATCGTAGTTAATGCGCTCTGTCTTTGGATCAATGGTGTAGTGTTCCGCTTTCCAGAACATGCCCGAAGCCGAGACGCTGTGGCCGTGAGTCAAATGGCCGCCGGACGACAGGCCAAGCCCCAAAAGAGTGTCGCCTGGATTCAGCAGGGCGGTGTATACAGCCAAGTTAGCCGGAGAACCGGAATAAGGCTGGACATTGACATGCCAGTTCTTAGGGTTCAATCTGAACAGCTTAATCGCCCGGTCCTGAGTCAGTTTTTCAAGCTTATCCACGTAGACATTCCCGGGATAGTAACGCCTGCCCGGATATCCTTCGGAATATTTATTGACAAACACGCTAGCCAAAGCTTTTCTCACAGCCGGCGACGCTATGTTCTCGGAAGCGATGAGGTCTATCGTGTCCTCTTGTCGCCTTGTCTCAAGCTCAGTCAGATGCCTTATCTCCCCGTCTTCCTTCATTACATGTTTAGTGTACGGCCAACCTCCTCCGACGAGCAAACTAGTCGGGGTAGGAGCTATTACCCGTTGGCCGGAAGGTGTATAGCGTTATCGGCTGTGAATTCACCCACTCTTGATCGCTCCAAATCAGCGAGGTAGGCGCCTGTGCCCAAACGCCGGCCAAGATCTCTAGCTAGAGCACGAATATAAGCGCCGGGACCCGTCACAATCCTTAAGGTAACGTACGGCCACGCATAGCTGATAACATCTATTTTCTTTATTTCTATTTGGCGAGGTTTTATTTCAAATTTCTCGCCACGGCGGGCACGTCTATAGGCCGCTTGGCCGTGTATTTTCACAGCGCTGACTTGAGGAGGAGTTTGTTGGATCACGCCGACAAACGAGGACAAAGCTTTGGTTACCGTATCCGTACTAGGCCGTAGATCCGGGCCTACTGCTTTCTTTGTCCCTTCCTCGTCATCAGTTGTACTTTCATAGCCCAATTTTACCTTGGCCAAGTACTCTTTCTCCTCGGCTACAGCCTTAGATAGGCTCTTGGTGGATTGGGACCCTATGCCAACAACCAGAATACCCGAAGCGAGAGGGTCAAGTGTGCCAGCGTGGCCGACGCGGCTAACGCCGGTAAGCCTGCGGATCTGATTCAAAAAGATATGGGAGGTTGGTCCCTTTGGTTTCCAAAATGCGAATATGCCACCGGCGCGAAGTCGGTCTATGTCTATCGCCAGATGATTCATATATCACTGATTGGTTGAAGAACTGATCGGCGGACCGCCAAGCTCGTTCAGCTGCTGCAATTCGTTGGTTGTCTTCTGATTATTCTCGATACGCTTGATCAGCGAGAGATAAAGGACGAAATACCAAACCAGGAAGCCGAGGATTAGAATGACTGCACTAGCTAACACAATGGATAGTATCCGCCTCCAATTTATCTCCCAAGAGAAAAATTTTCTCATCGCTTTTTAAGCCCTGTCTGGCTTAATTTAAAATATCAGCCATTCAGGTGTACCTCAACTAAGTATACTCTAAATACGTCGGCAAGAGCGCCGCACTAAGTATCTTACCGTCCAATTTTATTAAGGATAGTCCTTGCTGTCTCTTCCGGACTCTGCCTCGAGTTATCGATAACTTCACCGAAATCGGGCTTATTAAGCCCGATTTTATAGTGGTATTCGACCCTTTTCCGCTCGTCCTCCCTCAACTCTCTGCCACCGCGGTTCTTCAGAGCTTCACTAAGTTTTGGCGCTAAGGTAAAAGTATATACCGCTGCACCCAAATCTCCGATGTTGCTCATAATGTAATCGTAATTATTCCGGGACAATGGGTAAGGAACAATCACCTCGAGCCCCCTCAGCGAGAAATTTCTTATAAGAGAGACTGCATTCTCCAAGTTTAGCGGCACAGCTAGGTCTATAGGCATCCACCCCACCATTTCCCGGAGGGCATCTACTTCCAATAGTGCAGCGTTAGGCAGTTTTTGAGCCAAAATCTTGGCCACCGTGCTCTTGCCAGTGTTAATAGGACCACTGATGAGGATAATCATTTTACACGGGAAGTTAGATCATATTGGGGTGTCCAGAGGGAATCGAACCCTCATAGCCGCCTCCACAGGGCGGAGCTTTACCATTAAGCTATGGACACCATCCGGAAAGGAGCTTACGCTTACTGCCCGCAAGCGGTCAATCCAGCTTCAAACCAATAATATCTGCACGTAAATAATATATAATTAGTTAACCTATGAAAATACTTTCCACGACTTCTCTATCTATCCCAGACGTCAAAACAATCAAGTTCGAGCGCTTTATTGACGGTAGGGGGTTCTTCACCGAGCCATATAGAAAAAGTGACTTTGATAGCGACCTCGACCTCAAATTGTTTGGAGCCACCGGATTTGTACAGATGAATGAGAGTTTTTCCAATAAAAATGTGTGTCGTGGATTACACTTTCAGTGGAATCCGTTCATGGGAAAATTAGTACGCACGCTTTACGGACATATGATTGATATAATTCTAGACATAAGGAAAAACTCACCGACATTCGGCAAGGTCATTGCCTACGATATGCCGACAAGCACATCCGACACATCCAACGAATGGATCTGGGTTCCTCCAGGGTTTGCTCACGGCAACTATTTTGTAGAAAGTTCCAGAATAGAATATTTATGTTCCGGCGAGTACAGTCCCAACTGCGAGGCGGTTATTTCTCCCCTGTCTAAAGATCTTGATCTATCTTTATGCACCGACGAAGCAAAGAGCTTACTGCAAGGAGCTATCCCATTGGCCATAATGAGCGATAAAGACAAAGGAGGTTTATCGCTGACTGAATGGGTAAGAGATCAGCGCTCTGATAATTTCATTTACGGTCGTTGCTAAAACTTATTACAAGCAATGGAAAAAACGAAACAGAAAAATATATTGTTCACTGGAGGCAACGGCCTTTTGGGCAGCGAGTTCCATAAAATACTACCCCATGCTTTATATCCGAGTAGAAAAGAGTTTGATGTCTCGAACATAAAACAAATGAGCAAATACTTAGGAAGCAAAGCGGTTAAAACAATAATCCACGCTGCTGCATTTACATCGCCGCCAAAAGTAGAAGCAGATCCAGAAGAGGCTATCACCACAAACATCTTGGGAACAGCGAACGTGGTGAGGCTTTGTCTGAAACGCAAGATAAAATTGGTCTATATTTCAACGGACTACGTTTTCAAGGGAGATAAAGGAAATTACAAGGAGGTAGATCCTGTTTATCCGGTAAACAAGTATGCTTGGTCTAAATTGGGAGGCGAATGCGCTGTAAGAATGTACGACAACTCTGTAATAATCCGGACCACCTTCGGCCCAAACGTATTTCCTTACGAGAAAGCTTTTGCAGATCAGTGGACGAGCAGAGAATCCGTATCGGTTATCGCTGGCATGATACTTAAGGTAGTCAAATCCGGTTATACCGGCATAATTCACGTCGGCGGTAAAAGAAAAACCGTATATGATTATGCCAAGAGATTAAGTCCAGAGAAACACATAGGTAAACTTTATATAAGAGAAGTTTCGTTCTCTGTGCCAGCCGACACATCTTTGGATACAAAACTTTTTAGAAACGTTATCCATGATCGATAAGCTAAGAATTATGGTTGGAGGTGGCGCTGGGTATATAGGAAGCATATTAGTCCCGGAGCTATTGAGGCTGGGTCACAAAGTGACAGTTGTGGATTTGCTATGGTTCGGCAACCACTTACCTTCCGATACTAAGATCATACAAAAGGATCTGTTCCATCTAGAAAAATCAGATCTAACCAATATAGATATATTTATATTCTTAGCCGGCCTTTCTAACGATCCAATGGCAGAATTCAGCCCAGCTAAGAATTTCATATACAATGCGGCGCTACCAGCTTACTTAGCTTTTATAGCCAAACAGGCGGGGGTTAAACGTTACATATACGCTTCATCGTGCTCTGTTTATGGTTACACTGATAACAGTTTATATGACGAAACTGCGCCAACCATATCCAGTTATCCCTACGGCATATCGAAGCTGCAAGGAGAAAAGGGGGTGTTTCAACTACAAGACAAGGACTTTTCTGTAATAGCCCTCAGACAAGGAACTGTAGGTGGCTATAGCCCTAGGATGCGTTTTGATCTGATAGTTAACACAATGTTTAAGACTGCTATAAAAGACGGGAAGATAACGATAAACAATCCCGCGATATGGAGACCGCTCTGCGACGTAAGAGACACGGCCGCAGCTTACGTTAAGGCGATACAACTGGATAGCCAAACTTCAGATGTCTTCAATATAGCATTGAGTAACTTCACTGTCGGTGAGATAGGAGAGGCTATTAAGAAGAAAATTGAAGAACTAACAAAAAAAAGTGTATTGATCGATGTAAAAAATGTTCAAGATTACCGCAACTATAAAGTATCTACAGACAAAGCTGCAACAAAACTCGGATTCAAGGCGTCATTCTCAATAGCTGACACTATAGAGGAATTGTTTAGGCACATTGATCAATACCAAGATTTCGAAAAAGACGAGTTTTACAACATACGTACCTTTAAGAAGATAGAGGGCGGGGGAGAACGCCAATACATCTAAATAGGCACCATACTAATCTCTTGTATGGTGCCGCGGGAGGGAATCGGACCCCCGACGCCAGCCTCTTCAGGGCTGCGCTCTACCACTGAGCTACCGCGGCGATAACAAAGACATGCTACACAAGATCAATCCATTCTTCAATGAAGGAGAGCAGATTGCTACATAGACAATAACTATTATAGACTTGTAAAGTTCAACGGACTGCCCCCGTAGTTCAATGGATAGAACAGATCCGTCCTAAGGATAAAATAGGAGTTCGATTCTCTTCGGGGGCACCAAGTGAGAAATTGCAAATCCCCAGAAGTCGCCGCAGACGGCTGGGCGGCCAGTTCGTATTGTAATTTCGGGGCAAACGAGAATTCGCGGTTTCGCAAAATATGGTTCGAGCCGATGTTTTTGAGAAATGTTGTCATTGCAATTCCGTTATTCTCTTGAAGCAGTTTTGAGGCCTGATTGAGTGATAGAACGAACTCTCTCGCTGGTTCGAGCCACGACAGCCCTTTGTCCGCGAAATCGGATATTTTCTCCTGCAATCCGATTTTCCGAGAAAGCAGCTGTTCCTTCTTCGCGGCGTATTCGGTCTGGAACAGGGCGTCGGCAAGATAGGCATCGAGGAGTTTGGACAGCTTCGCCTCCACGCGGGCAACTTCGTTTTTCAGAGTATCAATCTGCGCTCGCGCCTCCTCCCTTGCCTTGTCCCGTTCCGCCTCTAAGAGAGCTAACGCTTTCTCGGTATCATCGTCCGACAAAGAAATTTTTTGCAGGAACGATTGTATATGCTCCGTCACTATCTCCTCGCGGAGATAGTGCTTTTCTTGGCACACGCCGCCTTTCTTTGTGCAACGATAATAAGCATGGCCTTTCTGCATTTCGGCGGTGATGGAGCTTCCGCACGAGGCGCATTTCATAAGGCCGAGAAAAGCGAAATCATGCCGCTTCGTCTCAATCGTCTTGCCGCGCTTTGCGCGCACCTCTTGGCAGAGGTCAAAAAGTTTCTTCGGGACAAGAGGTTCGTGGCGTCCCTCGTACAGTTCTCCGCGATACCGCATAAGGCCGTAATAGAAGGGGTTGGTTAAAATCTTCTGGATATTGCTAAGCGCAATCTCCTTGCCGAGGTTGCCTTTCAATCCTTGCTCTCGGCACCAATCTACGAGGTCATGGAGCGTATAGCTTCCTATGGCGTAAAGCGCGAACAGCTTGCGGACAAGCGGGGCTTTCACGGGGTCAACATCAATCCCTCGCGTCCTCGGGTTGTTCAAGTAGCCAATCGGTGCCCAGCTCGGCCATACGCCGTTCCGTATCTTCTGCCGCAAGCCACGCTTTACGTTCTCCCGCAGGTTGTCCACGAAGTATTTTGACTGCCCGAAGGCAATGTTGAGCATAAAGAGGCCTTGTGGTGTCGGCTCAAACCAGAACGTAGGGAACTTGAGGGACTTAATCAGGCCTCGGTCAATCATGTGGATGACCCGCCCGCCGTCCACGGAATTGCGGGCGAGGCGATCTGGGTGCCACGAGAGGATGCCCTGTGCCTTGCCGCGTTCCACGAATGACAACATTTCAGCGAACTTAATACGGCCGGGTTCTTTGGCGGTCTTTGCCTCCTCAAAGGAAGCGACAATTTCAAGTTTTTCTTTGGCGGCAAATTCCCGAAGCTCCACCAGTTGAGCTTCTATGGACAGCACCTGCCCGTCGTCTTCTTCCGTTGATTTGCGAGCGTAGATTATGTATTTCATCGTGTTAAAAATTTTCTTTTCCCAGTCGAAACCGCGAATTCTCGTTTGCCCCGAAATTACAATACGAACTGGCCGCCCAGCCGTCTGCGGCGACTTCTGGGGATTTGCAATTTCTCACTTGGTGCAGGACAATTGAGATAGCTCGAACGGTTTTTGACACCCCCACCGAGGCTAAATCTGAAACGCCCGACGTGGCGGAGCCGCACCGATAAAGACCGCCAAAGAACCCGTTCCTAACATCGGCTCGAACCATATTTTGTGGGAAAAGAAAATTTTTAATCATATGAAAAAAGCATTATTAATTATTTGTGAGTTTATAGCGACGGTAGTTATTTTCTTATTGATTTATAAATTTTTTAATTTATCAACAGCTTTACCAATATGGATTGTAATCGTCATCATTTTGATAAAAACGACAATTAGCCACGACGGTAAAGACAAAGACGGGGCATAGGATTTTGAATATTGGTCAATCTGTTCCGCACCAATAAAGACACAAAGAAATAATTTTTAACCATGAAAAGATTAAAAAGTTTACTAGTGGTTTGGCTAGAAATTTTGGTCGGCGGCCTGATTTTAATTTTTGTGCCAGACATCAGATGGTTTCTGTTTTATCTTTTAGTGATTGTTCTTATGACTTCGGTTATGCGAGCGGATTATCTGCGAAAGGTCGTCAGGGTGTTCCAAGTGGAGAATGGGGTTAATCTCGCTAGCATAGCCAAGAAACTCAACATATCGGAAGCAGAGATTCAGAAGTCCAGAGATGACCTTAGCGACAGCTTGCTGGACGACCAAAGAAAATCTTTGCATAAGGATATGGAAGAGCTTGGAATTTCCAGCCCCGAACGCTTTTACAGAAATCCAGTGGACGGCCTATCAGATACCGAAAGGGGTAAGAAATTCATGGATAAAGTTTTTAAGGACTTCGGGGATAACTAAAATTTGCCGCCAAAGAAAAACTTGAAATTGTCATCGGTGCGGCTCCGCCGCGTCGGGCGTTTCAGATTTAGCCTCGGTGGGGGTGTCAAAAACCGTTCGAGCTATCTCAATTGTCCTGCACTACTAATAATCTGCTAATTGAGCATATTATTAGTAGACCGTCCCCATAGTTCAACGGATAGAACATCTCCCTTCTAAGGAGATGATTGAGGTTCGATTCCTCATGGGGACACCGGGCTGTAGTGTAATGGTAGCACGAGTCTTTTGGGAAGATTTAGTCCGAGTTCGAATCTCGGCAGCCCGACAAAATAAAGTAGACCCATCTAGGTTAATAAAAGCCCACCTTTATCTATTTGGTGGGCTTACTGCCTATGCTTCTTGAACGCCGTGAATGTCGGCTGACCTTTCGAGTATAACCCCAGGCAATTTCTTTGAGGTAATTACAGTCTTGGTCTGACCTTCACTAGACGTTAACACTTCGCCTTTTAGCCCCAGATATATACCTTCTGCACAGCCCCAGCAAAACAGATCGCCGCAATCATAACCCTGAGCACCCCTATGTTGAGTGTGGTAGCTAAAACGGTTCCCTGACCTGCTGGTGTGGTAGCTGCACATGTTGATACCACAACCGCTGCACCTATCGAGGGCCCTATTATCACAACCCTTAACCTGGCATTTGCCGTCTCTTGGCTCTGGAAGTGACATATGCGATATGTATTTAAAAAAACAGGAAGATTGCCCGTGAAGGCAACCCGCTCAATTTTTCTTGAACTGGATTACCTCGACTAGTAATCTTACCTAGAAAATACTATAAAATTGCTATTTTGTCAATGAGTCAAATTGATTCATCAACGATAAATACTGCTTATTTAGGGAGTTTACCGATTGCGCATCGCTATTCAGTTGATCGACTATCTTGTTTAATTCTGCATTAAGAGATGCGGTGCTGGTAGCTCCGCCAGTCTGACTTATGTACCCCACCTTAAGCTGATCCAGCAACTTGTATATTAGATCGCTGTAATCAACTAGATTTTCTATTATCTGGTACTCCTTGCCTATTGCTTGGACTCCGATTTGTTCCGCTGATTCCGGTCTTATTTGATACAGGTCGTTGGCCATCGTGCCAAGTTGGGTCGACAGGATTGAAGCGTTATCACGCTCCTGGTTATTGCTATTTATTTCCTGGATTGCGATATCCAGGGCTTTGTTGTAATCACCGGCGTTGTAGGCCGTACTTATATCGTTAAGGTTAGTGATTGAGGTGTCCGCTAAGCTGACGATGGCGTCGGAGGTTTGTGCAGCCTGAGCCCTGGTAGTTGTGAACTCCTTAGGCACGTAAGGCATACTGTTGTTTAGCGCCTCTGCGCCGTAAATTATCCCTATCACTAACAAGATGGCTAAAACCAGTATTATTACTGCGTTCCATCGAGCCGAAGAGCTGTAATACATCTAAACGGTTATACCCTATTTCTTAGCGATACACAATTATGTACCTACGACTGGTAAATTCCTATATAGTTTGAACCACTATCGGTATAGAACATAGGCATGTACAGTGGTACATCTACAAAAGGAAAATACTCGGGCTACGCAGGAAAAGAAAAAAACTACAGAGAGATTGCTAAGGCGCTTGATGGTTGACTAAACGTAATATTGCAAGAGTCAAAGCCAGAGAAGATTTTGATCTATCATATACTCCGCTATTCGCCGTGGGTTTAGCAATATATTGGGGAGAGGGCGACAGCAAGCCAAAGAATCCTTTGAGAATATCCAACACAGACCCACGGATGATAAAGTTGTACGTCAGGTTTCTCAGAGAAATTATGAAAGTCCCTGACGATAAAATCCGCCTAGGCCTCATACTGTATCCAGACCTCGATGATAGAGCAAGTAAGAATTACTGGTCTAAGATAACTAACTTGAAATCAACAATTTTTGTCAAATCTCAGTTTTCAAAGGGCGTCATCCTACAAAAAACTGCGCCACGGCGTGTGTATGGTTATAGTAAGTGGGTACGAGTACAAGGAGAGGGTTCTAGAATGGATTGATATTTTGTCAAAACGACTTACAATAATGTGAGATCGCGGGTATCGTATAGCGGTATTACATCTGGTTGCCAATCAGATGACAGGGGTTCGACTCCCCTTACCCGCTCAAGGTTATTTCTTCTTCAACGCCTATATTTTTTATAAAGTCCGCGTCGTGAGATATAACTATCAGCGCGCCTCTGAAATTAGATAGAGCGCTTTCAATTTTTTCGATACTGTCTAGATCTAAATTATTGGTCGGTTCATCTAAGACAAGGAGTTGCGGCGGTTTTTCTCCAGATAAGATACATGCCAGTGCGGCACGCATCTTTTCCCCGCCGCTTAGTACATCGACTTTCTTTATAATATCGCTGTCTCTAAACAAAAATCTGGCGAGCCACTTCCTGGATGCTTCGTTATCAAGCCCAGATATGCGCTCCATGTTGTTTAGAAGGGTCGCATCCCTAGATAGCCTTACAACATCCTGATCAAGATATGCCACTCTATCTATACCAAGCACGACCCTACCTACCACTGGATTTATTTCTTTCAAAATTATCTTTACCAGCGTGGTTTTCCCTGAACCGTTCGGCCCGCTTATGGACACCCTTACCGGGCCATAAAGATCAAGATTAAACTTTCTCAATATAGGCTTCGTACCGTAAGAGAAACTCACGTCTTTCAGTGTCGAAACAAGTTTGCCGCTAGGGACTTCTGTTCCGGAAATATCCACTTTTATGCTATTTTCCGGCGGGATCCTGGCCACAGCTTCCTCCAATGCACGTTTGGCATTGTTCACTCTAATAATATGAGTTAGGTGCAGTTTGGAACTCGTTTTCTCGCTGGTTTCTTTCATATGACCAAGCTCCAATCTGGACATCCCCAACTTGCCCTTCACCGCCCGTCCACGTCTAACCCTAACTCGCTGTCTTTCCAACATAGCTTCAGCCTGTTGCTCAGCGAGCTTAAACTTTTCACGCTTTACGGTTACATCCCTAGCAGCTGCTGCGCTCTCCGAATTCTTAATCTCTCTGTATGCAGAGTAGTTGCCACCGTAAAGCCTTAACCCATTTTCTGATAATTCAAGAATTCTATCCACTAAATTGAGCAGCTGTCGGTCGTGACTAACTACCAGCACGCCGCCACGCCAGTTCTCTACCAATTTGTAGATCACCTCGCGCGAAGCGCGATCCAGATTGTTGGTAGGCTCATCCAGTATTAGGAACTTCGGTTGCGATGCTATCAGGCTAGCCAGGACGACTTTCACTCTTTCACCGCCACTTAGGTTCCCAAGTGCGCGATTGGGTTCGATGTGTTTTATACCGAGTTCGGGGAACTTCCCCAAACCATTTGCGCCAGCTACATCCAACACCTTCCTCGAAAGATCAACGTGCATATCTTGCGGCAGATAAGCTGTGCGAACCAACCTCTCGATCTTGCCTCTACTGGGTTCGATTTCGCCGACAAGCAACTTCAGAAAAGTAGTTTTACCCACACCGTTCTTGCCGACCAGGCCTGTTTTCTCACTGTCAAAGCTTGCAGTTATATCTCTAAGGATGTAACCCGAACCCGCATCGAATGATATGTTTTTAGCTACTATGTCTGCCATTGCTACGGATAAATTGTACGCCGGGTAAGATAGGAGGTCGATTAGCAGTAATTTACGGGGTTATGTTTTTGGGATATCCTAAGCTGATCGCGTTTTACTCTCCCCATGTGGCAAAAGATAAAGTCCTTCCTTGTTGAGAACAGAACCACGAAACAGACTGTGGCCAAAAACACTGTCTGGCTTTCTATATCTAATTTTGGCGGCCGTCTTCTCAAGGCGGTTATCGTTATATACGGCGCGCGAGTTTTAAGCACTGCCGGCTATGGTGTGTTTTCATACGCTGTCACTCTGGCTGGTTTCTTCACGCTGTTCGTTGATCCCGGCATAAACGCTATTTTGGTACGTGAAGGGTCCAAAGCTTCGCCCGAGGAACGCCAATCTCTGTTCGCAACAACCTTGATCATGAAGGCTGTAGTCCTCGCGTTAAGCGTTGTTGTAATCCTAACCGTAGCTCCTTTGTTTTCGATCCTCCCGGGCGCCAAGGCATTGATTCCGTTTATCGCCCTGATAATCGTTTTCGATAGTTCACGTGAGTTCCTGGCTTCCTTCTTCCGGGCAGGAGAGAAAATGCAGTGGGATGCCGCGTCTTTCTTGATAGAAAACCTTGGCATCGTGGTCTTTGGGTTCATATTCTTAGCCATCTCTGCCACCCCGCTTTCTTTCACCAAGTCGTACGTCTTAGGTACAGCAGTTGGTGCGCTTGCGGCAGCATGGCTCCTCCGGAGAAATTTCACCAACATACTAGCTGGAGCCTCCGTAAGAAAGATGATCGACATCATAAAGGTAGCGTGGCCGTTCGCCGTGACCAGCGCGCTGGGTATACTTCTTACGAATACCGACATTCTTATTATCAGCTGGATGCGGAATGCATCTGACGTGGGTATCTACTCTGCAGCCATACGCATAATCCAGGTGCTGTACATTGTCCCAACCATAATTCAATTCAGCACACTGCCCCTCTTGTCCCGCTTAGCCAAACGTGACCCCGATAAGTTCCGCATAGCATTTGAAAGGATAACGTCCTCCATCTTCCTGGTTTCTATACCTCTCTCCGTCGGCGGCATTATCTTAAGCAATGGGATCATGGGTTTGATATTCGGTCCGGCCTACGCTGGGGGAGGAACCGCTTTTGCAATCCTGATGCTCGGTTTATCGTTTGACTACACCGCCTGTGTAATAGCCAATGGCATTTTTGCTCACAACCATCAAAAGAGTCTGATTGTATCCTCGGCTATAGGCGGCTTCGGCAATGTTCTACTCGATCTGCTACTCATCCCGCCATTGGGCATAGTTGGATCATCTATAGCCACACTTCTCGCCCAAATCCTAAGCAATTCCTACCTCTGGTACGCCATGGGCAAACTAAATAGTTTTCACGTCCTACCTAAGCTTAAAAGGATAGTCGCTGCCAGCTTAGTAATGGCTGCGGTGACATGGTTGCTGGCGACCTTGCAGGTCAATATCATAGGGAACATAGTCGTTTCCGGAATTGTCTATTCCCTCATGCTGCTGCTGACCAAAGAGCCCCTAGTTAAGGAGATTAAAGAACTAAGTGGGTTCGCTAATCCCTCCGAGGGAAGCTCTGTCTAGACCGTCCTGGTTATTGCCTCAAACAACTTCCTGAACCGTTCTTGAGATAGCTTGTCGGTGTAGCTGGCTGTCACCAGTTCTCTTCCCTTCTCGCTTACTTGGCGGGCATAGGCAGCATCGCTCAATAAGCGGTCTATAGAGTCGACCCAGCCGACGACGTCATTCACGTCCTTCACTACAATGTTACGACCTTCTTCAACGCCCTCTATTCCAGCTACGCCTAATGGTGTCGTGATGACAGGTATACCTATGGCCATAGCCTCCAGTATTTTAGTCGGTGTTCCAGCGCCGAAACGTAGCGGAGCAACGAACACGGCTCCAGCAGCAATCACAGTATATGGGTCATCGACAAAGCCAGTAAAAGTTACATCCTCGCCGTCCACGAATTTCAGGCTGCCCCTATCGCCGATGACCACCAGCTTCAGCGACGGGTTCCCCTTCTTTATGTTCGGCCATAATCCTTCCAAGAAAAACCTTACAGCATCGGTGTTAGGTGGGTACTTTAGGTTGCCCATAAAAACCAGTGAATTATTTCCTCGCTTCCAGTGGTAATTGAGTACTTTAGAATCTATGCCGTGCTTTATATTCTCAAAAGTAAAGTTGTTGCTGAAACCGGTTCGGCTATAGTTGTCCAGAATGTAACGCTTGTCCCTGGCTGAGGTCACGTTGAAATATTCGAACTCGCTGAGCAATCTGACCTCGTAGTTCTTTATTCTACTTTCTTCGATTGAATATATCGCCCTCCAAAATGGGGAGGCAAACCTTTTGCCGTCTTTGTAGTTCAGGGATATTGCGTCGTTAAAGTCCAGAACAATCTTATCCCTACAGACCTTGCTTATCTTTTCAGCGTACTTGCCTAACCTTATCGTATGAACATATATGGCGTCGTACTGCTCAGCATGGTCCGATAACCATTTTTTGACCTCTCTGAAGTAATAGTAGCCAGTTTGCATAGGCTTGTTGGAAAAAACAGAAACTAGTGCCCGGAGATAAAACTTCCACTTAGCGTATCGGAACAAGTAAAGCCTGCCGAAGTTATTCCTTAAGTAACTTGTCTGCGACTCCTTAACGTTGTCATCGGTAACTATGCAAAACTCCAGATCAAATTCTGGTTCCAGCCCCTGGATAATATTATTGAGTATCTTGAAACGTGTCCCGTCCACCGGTGGGTATGGCAGGCGCGTCAGAAGAACCAAGATTTTTTTCTTACTGTTCATGGCTTGCTTCAGACAACCCCTCATAACCGCCTTTGAGCCAGGAAAAGATATTGCTAACTTTATTCCCACCTTTGACTATTTGATAAACCCTGAAAGGGGTATAGGCGAAAGTGAATAACAGTACCCCATATATCAGCCATCCAAAAGAAAAGTTCTTCTTTATAAACAAAAAATACGACTTGGCGAGATGGTATAACACATATGGGCTAGTCCTCGTTTCCTCTATATCCTTAATATCATGGAAAACGGATGCGCCAGGAACATATATCACATTAAACCCGGCTTTCTCAGCGTTAAAGCAAAAATCTAAATCCTCGGCATAGAAGAAGAACCTTTCATCAAACAGACCTATCTTTTCAAACACTTCCTTTTTAATAAGCATTGCGCATCCGCTCAAAAAATCGACTTTCCTGGAACGGCCACCGTTGTCCAAAACCTTGTTCTTATCGAACGAAACTACGCCCATCTTTGCTTTCCGGAAATATCCTCCCCCTTGCCATACCTTTTGTCTGTTGTGAGCATAAAATATCCGGGGACCGGCAATACCATTGCGCTTATCTGCGTTAATAGCATCCATTAGCTTACCCAATGTGTTTGCCTCGATCTCAGCATCATTATTTACAAGGAACACATATTCCGCACCTTCTTTGAGGGCCTTTCGTATGCCGACATTTACGCCAGCAGCAAATCCTAAATTCCTACCGTTGAAAATGAAATCTGTTTCCGGAAACTCTCTCCTTAATCTTTCCCCAGATCCATCGACTGAACCATTATCTACTACGACGACCGAGACATCCTCAGAGCTTACCGAACGGAGCGAAAGGAGACATATTTTTACAGCTGCATAACTATTCCAGTTAATGGTGATGATGGTTATGTGTTTATTACTGATTCTCATAGAAAGCCTTTGGATGCCGGACATTAATTCTCTTAACGAGGACAGCCCCGTTGCGGCGAGAATTATGGTCCCCCACTTCAACAAGTTCTTCCTTTTTATCCTTCTCAGCTAGTCTCAAATCGGCCGCCTTGAAACCATTGAGGTAATGGTAGTGAAACACATGAATATCATCCAAGACAACGATCTTTACACCCAAAATTAGTTCGGCAATAACTTTGAGCAATGGAGTGAGAAACTTAGAAAAATAAATATAGCGAAGGCCTATGGGTATGTTAATGCCAAGAACCCTTTTTACCAACTTCGGGTGCATCTTATCCTCTCTGTATGAGAACCAAGAAAAGGACTCATTATTCGGGAATAGATTATGGTGGTAGTTTGGGTACCAGACCCTATCATCCCCAGCATTAACCCTTATCCAATCGGGCTTCTTCCAGAAATGAAGCGTTGAGAAGAAACAAACAATGTTATCGGAGTCCATTCTCTTAATGAAATCAACGAATGTATCCTCGACACATTCATCGGCATCGATACAAAGAATGTAATCACCATCGCTCATCCTCATCATGAGTGTCCTTCGACGCGGCTCATCCCACCCCTTGTTATAGATAGAACCATTCTCCTGAGGCCATATGTACAACTTGATCCTCGGATCATGGAGCGAAACAACATACTCAATCGTACCGTCGGTCGACCCACCGTCCAAGATAACAATCTCATCGCAAAATTCGAAGAGATTTCTAATCGCGATGGGTATGTTATGGATTTCATTCAGCACCATAAGATTTCCGCTTATTCTTATCTTTTTGTGAGTAGCCATTTTGATGTTCACTTTTTCTTTAGTATGAAGGCTAATTCGGCACAATATTCCGGAAAAGCTTTCCCTATCTCATACAGAGCATCACAATATCCATCAGGAAGCTCCTCCATCTTATGATTAGGAAGTGTCTTTAAAAGTAGACCGCCAGTCTTGACTTTTAAAAACCCCGCCTTAGTCACTACACTACTTAGCCTTTCCGAATCGAAGTACCTCTTATGTCCGATCTTCTTATCAATGGGACCCAGATCGTAAATGGTTTTTATGAAACCCATTTCTTTCCCAATAAAACGATGTATAGATTTGGCGTTGGGGACAATAACCAAAAGCCGCCCCCCCTTAGAGAGAAGGCTCTTCGCCTTCCTCAAAAAAATTAACGGGTTATCTACGTGCTCAAGGATGTCTATGGCTATTATGAGATCAAATCGGCGGTTCAGTCTCATATTTTCGACTTTCGAAAGTACAAACTCAAATTTTTTATTATTAAATTTTTTCCTGCTCCGCTTAAGATATTTCTCATCAAAATCTACCAATACAATCTTTTTGGCTTTTTCCACTATCCGAGAGCAGTGGGATAGGTCAATAATTACATCGCCAGTACCAGCACCTAAATCTAATATGGAATCGATTTTCCTGTGCCCCAAGAAGTCATTAATAAAGAATGCCCTATATCTACTCATCTTGGCATTAAAACCCAGTGCGTACTGATTCTTTGGCATCTTAGTAAAAGAGCTTACTCCAAAGCTCCCTATCGATTTTCAAATTCTTCTTATACCAATCAAATTCCTTCTTGACGCCATCCGCTATCCAGATCTTTGGTCTCCAGCCCAATTCTCTCCAGGCTTTTGTATTATCCTGACAAAGATAAAGAAGGTTCCCAGGCAATCTAATTCTACCGTCATTAAGTATCTTTGAGGGTTTGCCTTCTTTTACATCTTCATATAACACCCTACATCCACTTATTTTCGCTACCATGTGAGCGAGTTCCGAAATAGTCGTTTTTTGAGATGAGGAAACATTAAAGATGTGGCTTCCGGGCTTAAGTTCTTTCGACAACAGAATCGCATGAAGCCGAACAACATCTTCCACGTTGCAATAATCACGGACCTCGCTACCTTCCCCGAAAACTACAATCTTCCTCCTTATTATGCTGTTTTTTATAAAAAGTGTTAAAACCCTCCCGAACCATTCGCGGATACCGTAGATGATTGAGTACCTTAAACCGATGAAAGGAATCCTAAGTTGATCGGAATAAATTTTTGCCAAAAGCTCGGTGGAATACTTAGAAACGCCGTATATCCAATGCGGATCTATTGGGTCATCCTCGCTCTGGAGTTCCGATTTAGCCTGACCGTAAACAGCCGCCGATGAAGCATAAATAAAAAGCTTCAGCTTGGGACATTTTTTAGCAAACTCCATCATATTCGTCGTACCTATTAAATTAGAGGTTATATCCTCCTGTGGGAAATCTATACATCTAGTGATCTCAAGTTGTGCCGCATGATGATTTATAACGTCGATATCGGTCGGAAGTTTGGATATAAAATTTTCGTCGAGAATGTCCCCAAAAATAAACTGGATGTGTTTATCTTTCAATCGGCGGTAAATGTTTTCTATTCTACCGCTCCTGAAGTTATCCACAACGATAACTTCATGTCCCTGTTTCACGTACATATCAAGAATATTACTGCCAATAAAACCAGCACCTCCCGTAAGTAGAATCTTCATACTTTTATAAATTTGACGTGGCTTCTTCTAGCGGATTCTTCGTCGTCGTTTGAATTTCCAATGAACGCAACATCTTTTTTGCTCATCTGCCAGAATCTTATAATTCTGTCTATATCTAGGCCCGTAGGCTTCGGTTCTAGACAATTCTCTTTGAAAATAACGATGCTCGGTTTTTTGACAAGGAACTTATCAATAAAATTTAAAACGCATCTTTTAGTGTTCATCGAATATATCGCAAACTTTATATCATTTTTATTTACGACATCTAAGAGTGTTTTATTCACATTGTAATTCTCCGTTCTAGTTTCAAAATCTGAGATGATGCCCACAAGCTTGTTAAATATTCCTTGGCCATAGTTACTCCTAATATAGAATAGCTGCTGATTCAAGGGAGAGAATTTCAAAACCTCCCCGACCTCGGAAAAAAAATATTCTGAAAGTTCTTTCTTTAGGACACTCCAATCTACTCCTAGGTTCACCAGAGTGCCATCCAAGTCGAAAATAAATGCCTTATGTCTTAAGAGTTTATCGGGGTCAAATTTGTTCGCCGGTCCATTCATCATCTTTTATTAATTTATACCCCATATCAATCATTCTAACCCAATACCAATCAGGTGGTACATTGTCGAACTGCTTCAGTTTGCTGTTGACTTCCTCACCCAATCCAATCTTGGTGTAATAATACGGCATATTCGCTCCGGCTTTACTAAAAAAGAAGCTTGTGGTGAAAAATCTACCGACGTTTATTTCTATCAATTTTATTTTTCCGTTTTTGTCCGTTTTCATATCGGCACAAAATATCCCAGAAGCCTTCGGATCAATCACCTTCACGGCCTTGTAGACCAGTTGATTGATTTCCTCGTTCTGGACCGTCCTGGCCACAGAGGGGCTAGAAGATTGCCCACTTGGAGTTAAATTGCCGAAAATGTATTCTATCCTCTCCCGCGCTTGTGACATTATTAATTCTCCATTCAACCACAAACTCTGAAAGGCGTATTCTCTACCAGGCAAAAATTCGCTGACCATGAAATCGCCGTAGCCCAGTCCTTTCATCTCCTTCCAATAGTCTATCCACATCTTGGCGTGTTCGAGTTTTTTGACCGGCAATGCAGCACGAGACCCCGCGCCGCGAATAGCTCTCACCCACACCTTTTCATTGGTTCTGAATAGGTTTTGGAGAGCTGCTTCGAGATCTTTTTCTGACCTAAGATAAAAGGCGTCCGGAACCGCTATGTCATGAGTTTTCAAGAGGCTATTGAACTGCATCTTGTTTTGGCAAATTTCAACCGTCTCTGGATCGGGCAGAAACGTTCTTGCCCTTATCCTACTCTTGTTTTTAGATAAGAAATTAACCTCAACGTCCGGTTGGGAATGCACAAAATCTATTTTTTCCTTTTCGATTAATTTATTTAACTTATCAATATAATTCGGGTCGTCTACCCCTGGTATGATGTACCTCTTATCAACATGAGCAAGCTCAATATGGTATCGGCTCATGTCGGCTCCGACTATATAAAATCTTTCATCCTTCGGATTACTTCTTAGCGATTCTATAAAATTATATGCCGCCGAACCGCCGGCGCCTGTGACCAATATTCTTTTCATACTATGTGTTGCAATTTCAGCTCAGCGCTGTTTTTAAAGCCTCGATAGCGAATCGAGAATCACATTTCTTATTATTAGTGACGCAATCTATAAAGTACAGAATCTCCTCTTTCAGCGGCTCCTTTGTCGCGACCGTTATATTCATGACATCGGGCTCTGAAAAATGCAGAATATAGTCAGAAAAATCTCCCTTGGTCTCTTTAAACTTATCATAATTACTCTTGAAAAAGCTTATTTGCTGACTAATATAATCCATCTCCAGATAACCTTCCGATCCCGTAATACTTAGCTTCCTAATTTTCACCGGCGTGATCCAGTTTGCTTGGACAAACGCAGAGGCATTGTTGTACTTCAGAAAGAATTCAACCGAATCATCTCGTCGGACAATGTGATTCCTCTGCCTATTTACATACACCTCGACCGGTAGTCGCTCAAGTAAATAATTAACGATATCTATATCATGTATTGCCAAATCAACAGCGATATCCGCGTCTTTTATCTGGGGAGGGAAACCACCAACCCTCCTTGCAATAATATTAATGATGTTCCCGAGCTCTCCCTTGTCGACCATGTTTTTAATCTTCAACACTGCTGGATTAAATCTTTCGATATGACCAACAAGAAACTTCGCGCCAGTCGCTTCAGCCGCTTTCAACAAATCCTCGGCCGCTTTTAAGTCCATAGTTATGGGTTTTTCAAGCAATACGTTTATACCACGGTTCAAACATTCTTTTGCGACCTCATGGTGTAACACAGTAGGGACACACACCGAGACCACAAGCGGCTTTTCGGCATCCAGCATCTGCTTATAATTCACATAGCCCATCGAGTTAAATCTTTTTGCAGACTCGTCGACGACAGCGGGGTTGGTATCTGCAAGCGCGACTAATTCAACACCGGGAATTTCTGAGTACACACGAGCGTGATTCCTGCCCATATTGCCAACCCCTATCACTGCACACTTTATTTTCTTCATGGCTAAATTCCCTTTATAGTATCTACTATATACTTTATGTCCTGCTCGCTTACTGATGGATTCACCGGCAAGGAAAGGACTTCCTTGCTGATCTTTTCTGAAATCGGGAAATCGCCATCTTTATACCCCAAACGCATAAAATGTGGGTGAAGATGAAGGGGTTTTGGATAGAAAACAGCGTTACCTATCCCTCTTCCGGTAAGGTATTGAGAAAGTTCGTCTCTCTTAATCTTGAACTGATCGGTCACCCTGATCGTATATTGGTGAAAGACATGACTAAAACCATCCTTAACGCTGGGAACCTTAATACCCTTGATACCAGCCAGTCCCTCAGAAAGGGCCCTCGCGTTTTTTTGCCTAATTTCATTAAAACCTTTCAATTTTTTAAGTTGTTCGATCCCCATAGCTGCTTCTATATCGGTCATCCTGTAGTTAAACCCCAAATCATAATACTCATAATGGGTTTTCTCTGACTGCCCGTGGTGTCTGAATCGCTTGACGCTATCTGCGATGTTTTCATCATCTGTAACAACCATCCCCCCTTCACCCGTTGTCATATTCTTCGTCGCATAGAAAGAAAAGCATCCCGCACTACCAAATATTCCCGCTCTTTTCCCCTTATATTCCGCACCATGAGATTGGCAGGCGTCCTCCACTATCCTGAGATTTTTCCTGTGTGCGATTTCACCGATCCCATCCACGTTATAAATCTGTCCATAGAGATCAACGGGTAAAATTGCCTTTGTATCGCCGGTCAATTTTTCCTCTATTTTATCTGCATCTATGTTGAAGTCAATCTCATTGACATCCACAAAAACTGGTCTCGCACCCTGCATCAGTATGGCATTGGCGGTCGCGACAAAGGTGAATGGCGTTGTAACGACTTCGTCTCCTTTTTTTATACCGCATGCGTAGAGTGCACAGTGAAGCGCGGCGGTACCACTATTCACCGCAATCGCGTATTTCACCCCACAAAACTCGGCAAAGTCTTTCTCGAATTCCGCAACCACCGGACCTTGAGCTATCTTACCTGAGGATAGTACTTTCTCAACTTCGTCAATTTCTTCCCCGCCAATCAATGGTTTTGAGATGTTTATCATGCCACATTATTATAATCCACATTGTTCATGACTAGAACGCACCATACAGTTAACGCCTAGAGGTAACTCTTGTGGCGGCAAGGGGTGACGGTATTCACTGCAGTCATGAAAAACCAATCAACCTTCTATGGCAAGGAGTTCGGACTCAGATGGTATCACCCGGTTGAGCGGGATTATCAGACGGTCAAGGAAATGCGCCGAGTCTTCGGCCCACCCAGGAAGACATATCGCATATGTTATGAACGGGTACACTAACTTATAAAATTAACAATATTAGGTTATAATCAGCACTAACTATGTCGGATGTATACAAGAAAGTACTTATCTGGACGGTACTTACTATAGCCGTTTTAGCAACAATCACATTGGTCATACTCGGCGTAATGCAACCGGCATCTTCAACTAATCAGGATTTTGCGGCTACTACAGCTCCCGCGATAACTTCGACAGATCACGTCGAAGGTAGTTCAAACGCTAAGGTGTCAGTGATCGAATACGGAGATTTCCAATGCCCAGCCTGCGGAGATTTTTATCCGATTGTTAAACAAATGATCACAAACTACGACAGTAAAATAAAGTTTGCATTTAGAAATTTCCCACTGCCGCAGCACCCCGACGCCCAAATAGCGGCTCAAGCCGCAGAAGCGGCTGGCCTGCAAGGGGAGTATTGGCAGATGAATAATCTGCTGTACGAAAAACAAAATGAATGGACGATAGCGTCACCATCAATCGTAGTAAGTCAATTCTTCGACAGCTACGCTTCATCATTAGGATTAAATGTTAATAAATTTAACGTCGACATAAATTCGACTGAAGTGCTCAACAAGATAAAGGATGATGTTGCCGGAGCAAACTCCGCGGCCGTAAACCATACGCCGACTTTTTTCATAAACCTGAAACAGATCCCCAACCCAGACAGCTATGGCCAATTCAAATCAACCATTGATCAAGCCTTATCGGCCGCGGGGGCTTAGTTTATTGCTCTTGTTAATCGTCGCCCTGAGTTTTCTGGGGTTTGCTGACGCGACTTATCTCACCGCGGATCACTACCTAAGACTACCCCTGCCGTGCACCACCGCTGGGGGATGTGAAACTGTTTTAACTAGCCGCTACGCCATGGTAGGGCCAATCCCCCTGGCGGCCATCGGCATCTTGTACTATCTAGCCATACTATTCTTGGCCATGCTGGCCTACACATCTAATCGCGGGCAGCCGAGAGCCGTAAAACTGGTCCTAGGGATAGTCGTTGCCGGCCTGGTTGCTTCTTTGTTTCTGTTTTATCTGCAGGTATTCGTCATCCACTCTCTGTGCACGTATTGTCTTGGTTCAGCCATGACTACTTTCATATTGGCTGTGTTAAGCGTCCTGGCACATAGATTATCGGTAAGATATAGTTAAACCGATGTCTGACAACATCATCGAAGTTCGTGATTTGGTGAAAGATTTTGACGGCTTCCGAGCCGTCAATGACGTATCGTTTACCGTACCGGCTCGCCGGATATTTTCTTTTCTGGGACCGAATGGCGCCGGGAAAACCACTTCTATCAAGATACTGACGACGATGCTTCATCCGACCAGCGGGGTGGTCAGAGTAAATGGCTTCGACCCTGTCACCCAGCAAAATGAGGTGAGGCATTCCTTTGGGATAGTATTCCAAGATCCAAGTCTCGACGATGAATTGACCGCATATGAGAACATGGAGTTTCATGGCGTGCTTTATGGAATGGATAAGGCGACACGCCGAGCCAGGATAAAAGAACTGCTGGATTTCATGGAATTGTGGGATAGGAAAGACAACCTAGTCAAAGAATTTTCGGGAGGGATGAAGCGGCGCTTGGAAATCGCCCGAGGCTTGTTACACCACCCGAAAATACTTTTTATGGACGAACCCACCCTCGGTCTAGACCCCCAAACCCGCAACCATATCTGGGGCTACATCCGCAACTTAAATAAAACTGAAGGGATCACGGTGTTTTTCACTACTCACTATATCGAAGAGGCCGAGCATGTGTCGGACACTGTCGCCATCATGGACCACGGCCGGATAATAACCCACGGTTCTCCTGATGAGCTCAAGAGACAGACTGGCGCCTCTTCTTTAGAAGAGGCCTTCCTGAAATTAACCGGCAGCGCCATAAGGGAAGAGGAGGCAAGCTCCACTGATAGAGCTAGGCAGCGCTATCACCGCATGCACCATTAAGATGAAAGTCATATACATACTTTGGTTGAGGCAACTCAAAAGATACTTCCGTTCCAAAGCCAGACTGGTCGGCTCGCTTGGTCAGCCGTTGCTCTTCCTGGTAGCTTTAGGCTTCGGCTTCGGTCCTATTTTCCAGAAAGCTGGCGGTGGTAATTATATTCAGTTCCTGGCACCAGGAGTTGTGGCTATGGGTATACTGTTTACCGGCATCTTCACGGGGGTGGATATAATTTGGGATAGGCAATTCGGCTTTCTAAAGGAGACTCTTGCCGCCCCAGTATCGCGTCTGCAGATAATGTTGGGACGAACCATCGGCGGTGCAACGGTTGCTACCATTCAGGGAATAATCGTATTGCTGCTTACTTTTGCAGTTGGATTCAGGCTGGACGGCATGGGTTTCGCTTCGATAGTGCCAGCCGTGCTGCTCATGTTTGTGATAGCTCTGTTGTTCACAGCTCTGGGAACTGCTATAGCATCACTGCTGCAGGACGTGCAGGGCTTCCAACTGATAATGAATTTTTTGGTCATGCCGACTTTCTTTCTATCGGGAGCCTTGTTCCCATTGGAGGGATTACCGAGGGTGATTTCCGATATCGCCAGCGCCGATCCTCTTACTTACGGTATAGATGGCTTGCGCGGAATACTAACCAACTCCGCTCACTTCAACATGTACACCGACGTACTTGTGTCGCTGATAGTAATGGTTGTACTGGTCGCGATCGGCAGTTACCTGTTCACAAAGATAGAGATTTAATTTGGCGGGGGCGCCAGGATTTGAACCTGGAAGTCAGGATTTGGAGTCCCGCAGTTTGCCGTTAAGCTTACACCCCCTTAGGACCCTATCACTATTTGTTATTTCGGCGCATAAATCAAGCTCCGTTTATACGAAATCTTCTGGGTGTATCGACAAACCGCAAGCTTTGGATTCAAATTACGGTTATCCCGCCAATTAATCGACGTCGCAAAAATTGACCTCGATGAGGCAGGGTAAAAGATTCATTGCCATATTGGCAAAAGGCGACAAACCCGCAAACACTATGAGCTATGTCGCTAAACGTTCTTTATAATCGCTTTCGATCCCCTTTGAGAATCTTTAAGAGGGTCACAGAGTCCGACTACGGCCGGATTTACAATAGCGACGAAGTTCCAAACTTCGTCGCTTATTTTTGCTAAAAAAGAGGCTTTTTAGGCCCCATTGACAAATACCCTGTTATGTGTTCTAATGTAGGCACTGAATCGGCGCACGCCTTAAAGCCAAACACTAATAGCCGGAGGTAAGCTGATTCAGATGGGAAAAGGTTCTTTTATATAAAGTGTCAGTAAAAAGGAGGCTACGAAAAACATTATGTAGCTTGTGTCGCTTTTGTCGACACTGCCTATAGACTGACCAATTGTGGTATATCACTCGCATTACGATCGGCGGTTAAACCTCCGTCGATGCCAGTCCGATGAAACCGGATTGAATAATGTCAGTGATAGGAACGGCGGAGATTATCCACATCCCGCCGTTTTTTTGTCGGTATTAAACCTTTTGACAGAAGACATAAGCATGTCCTAATATTTCCAGGCAATGTCCGATCTATGTTCGGAGGTAAATAGTTTTGGCAAAGCTTTCAGTAATAGAACCCGCTATCGGATCATCGAAGCCTTACTAAGGGGTCGCAAGACTGTTGGCGAGCTGGTTAGGATAGTCAAACTGTCACAACCGGCGGTCTCTCAGCATCTCAAAGTACTTAAGTCGTATAAAATAGTCATCGACGAGCGGCGCGGCCAGGAAATTTTTTACACCGTAAACACCGAATATGTGTTGTATTTACTGAAATGCATGATCAGCGATATGAACAGGAGAAATAAGTCTAGAAATGGGTGACCGCATAAAACTACGGGTGATACTGGGCAGCACGCGTCAAGGCAGGCTAGGCGACAAACTCGCCAAATGGATACATGACCTAGCCAAAGAAAGGGGCGATCTGGACGTAGAATTATTGGATCTGCGCGATTACCCTTTGCCGTTCTTGGGCGAGGAGGCGCGGTCGGCCAGTGAACCAGCTGACAAGTTGATAGCGGCTTGGGCCACGAAAGTAAGTGAGGCTGATGGTTTTATAATAGCAACTGCAGAATACAATCACGGCTACCCAGCTGTTTTAAAGAATGCACTGGACTCCATAAAAAATGAGTGGAGCAACAAGCCTGTAGCTTTTGTAAGCTGGGGTGGTGTATCCGGTGGGGCCAGAGCTGTCGAACAGTTAAGACAAGTTGTAGTTGAGCTACAGATGGTGCCGATAAGAAACGCTGTACATATACCGTTTGTGTGGAATCTGATGGACGACGACGGCTCCTTAAAGCCCGAGGCACTCAATGTACACCAAGAAGGTGCAAAGAACTTATTAGATCAACTGGTTTGGTGGGCCAAGATACTTAAAACCGCCCGGGTGTAAAATAACGTCTGTGCCATAAAAACAGGCGGCTTTGAAACTCTGCTGATGAAGCGCGAACACAATAAAACATATATCTACGGCAAGCACGCCCTAGACGAGGCTATAGGCAACAAGCCGGACATAATCAGAAAAGTTTTCCTGTCTTCAGATATTGCGGACACCAAACTCAGGAACACTCTTAAGGGGCTGAACATCCCGGTAGCAACTATAAAGAGCAAGGAGGCCGCTAGGATGGTGGGGCGAGACACACCATATCAAGGCGTTATCGCCATAGTCGATTTGTGGCGCAACCTCATAGATTTTTCAGAGTTTATAGCAGAATTGAAGCCGTCTAATGATACGGCACTCGTTATTCTGGACGAGTTAACTGATCCGCAGAACGTCGGAGCAATAATACGTTCCGCGGCAGCCTTTGGAATCAGCGGTGTCTTGATACCATCACATAACCAGGCACCAATAACCGGCGCCGTGGTTAAAGCCTCGGCCGGCATGGCTTTTCGAATACCACTTGTCTTAATGGGTAATATCAATTACTCCATAAGCCACTTAAAAGAAATGGGCTTCAAGGCATACGGTTTAGTGATGGACGGCACGCATAATCTGCATAAAGAAACTTTTGACGCGCCGGCACTGTTTGTAATAGGCAACGAGGGCAGTGGCATACGCGAGAAGACACTAGAGCTTTGCGATGTACCACTGCGCGTACCAATGAATCCGAGATGTGAATCACTCAACGCCGCAGCCTCAGCCGCTGTTGTGTTATACCAATGGAGCGCTGAACACAGCAGAGCACTAAAGTAAGAAACTAATCTCGATATGGAGAACATTAACCTTACAACTGAACCATGGGAGGATTACGAACTACTTGACTCGGGCGATAACCGCAAGCTGGAACGGTACGGCTCCGCGATCCTTATACGTCCCGAGACACAGGCTATATGGCGGCGGAAGCAGCCCGACCTTTGGTCCAAGGCAGTCGCCGAGTTTATCTGGTCTGATGGCAAAGGCGCATGGCACAAGAAAGATCGTATCGCAGAGAAATGGGCACTCAAGTGGAGAGATGTCAGTTTCAGCGTGAGGCTAACTTCGTTCAAGCACACTGGTCTGTTCCCGGAGCAGGCCCCAAACTGGGAGTGGATAGATAAAAGTATCCGCACGAAAGATAAACCGAACGTGCTGAACTTGTTTGGTTATACTGGCCTAGCTAGTATCGTCGCCGCTAAAGCGGGTGCAACAGTCACCCACCTCGACGCATCCAGACAAAGCAATTCGTGGGCTAAGGAAAATGCCATCGCCTCAGATGTTACCAAAGGCATAAGGTACATTCTTGATGATGCTATGAAGTTCGTTAAGCGAGAAGGTCGCCGTGGAGTTTCCTATGATGGAGTAATATTGGATCCTCCGGCTTTTGGCCGCGGTCCTAAAGGAGAAGTGTGGCGGATAGAGGAAGATTTACCCAAGTTGATGGACGACCTCAAGGTGATTTTCTCCCACAAACCAGGATCGTTCCTGCTCTTGAACGGATATGCGGCAGGTTACACTCCCTTGTCTTTCGAACAATTAATTGACAGCTGCTTCGGCTCATCCACTGGTGAATTTGGTGAGCTGCGTTTGAAAGAGACGGATTCTAGTAGGTCTATATCGGAGGGTATTTATGTGCGCTTAGTAAGGAACTAGCCCCACAGAAAGACCAGCCCACTAATTGATCAGGAACTTGAAAAACCGGTGTTTTCCGATCTTCAAGAGGTCGCCGTTGTGTATCGTTATAGTTATCGGTTGGGGTTGCAGTTTTTTATTGATCTCAATGGCGCCTTGTCCAATCAACCTCCTTGCTTCGCTTTTGCTCGCCACAGACCCAGACAACACTATTACATCAACCAAATAATTAACATATGTCCCGTTTACGTTATTCGATTTTATTTTTACTATTTGGGCATCGTCCGGTATCTCTTTTTGTGAAAACGTTCTAATGAAATTTTCTCTGGCCTTCACTGCTTTTACTTCGGAGTGGTAGGTTTTGACGATTTCTAAAGCGAGCGCAATTTTTGCATCCCGCGGATTATCTACGGCGGGAGGAGTAACGTTGGTAAGGAGGGTAAAATATTTTCCGATTAAGGTATCGGGTATGGACATTATTTTCCCAAACATATCGTCTGGCGTATCGTTGATACCGATATAGTTTCCAAAGCTCTTGCTCATTTTCCTTACACCGTCCGTCCCTTCAATGAGCGGCACCGTTAGAATGTCCTGGGGTGGCAAACCCATTCTTTCCATGAGGGTGCGCCCGGTTAGCAAGTTAAATTTCTGATCAGTACCACCGATTTCCACATCGGATTTTATAACCACTGAATCGTAACCCTGTAAAATAGGGTAAAGCATTTCGTGCACCCGAAGCGATTTGCCACCTTCCAAGCGTTTCTTGAAATCCTCCCTTTCTAATATCTGCTGAACGCTTACCAGCGAAAGAAGTTTTGCCAACGTTCCTCCATTCAATTTTCTTAACCACTTGCTGTTATATACAATTTCTGCTTTTTTAAGATTCACTACTTTCCCCGCCTGTTCCAGATAGTGTTTCATGTTTAGCTTTACCTCCTTTTCGGTGAGGGACTTCCGTTCGGCTGACTGTCCCGAAGGATCGCCGATTTGAGCAGTAAAATCTCCGATGATGAGCACAGCTTTGTGCCCTAGGTTTTGGAACTCGCGGAGTTTCAATAATGGTACAGTGTGGCCTAAGTGGATATCTGGTTTTGTCGGATCAATACCGAATTTCACGCGCAACTTCTTATCTGAGCGCAAGGCCCTTTCTAGATGACCGCGGTCGATAATTTCTTCAACGCCGCGATTAAGCATCCTGTTAATTGCCACCTCCTTGTTTTCCATATCGCTTCAATTCTAACAGGATTGGGGCACAAAAAAAACGCCCCTTGCGGGGCGTTCCTTTTATTTCCTTGTTTTGATCACCTCATCAATAACACCATATTCCTTAGCTTCTTCAGCTGAAAGCCAGAAATTGCGATCGGTGTCTTTGGTCACCTGCGCCAGCGGCTTGCTGGTATGTTTAGCCAAAATCTCGTTAACTTTCTCCTTTATCCGCATTATCTGCCTAGCTTCAATTTCTATATCGCTGGCCTGCCCTTCAACGCCACCCATAACCTGATGCAGGAGTATTTCCGAGTTAGGCAAGGCGGAACGCTTGCCCTTCTTGCCAGCGGCTAAAAGAAATGCAGACATAGAAGCTGCCATCCCAACACAAGTCGTGCGGACATCCGGCTTCACGTACTGCATGGTGTCATATATGGCTAGGCCGGCGGTTACCATCCCACCCGGCGAATTTATGTACAACTCAATGTCCTTCTTCGGATCCTGGCTTTCCAGGAAAAGCATCTGAGCTATAACGGCATTGGCCACCTGATCGTTTATCGGGCCGCTAAGGAAAATAATTCTGTCCTTAAGCAGGCGCGAGTAAATGTCGTAAGCCCGTTCACCGTATGCCGATTTTTCAATGACTGTCGGGATTAAGTACTGCGATTGTTCCTCTTCGCCGAACAACGGCTTGTTAGATTTGTTCATCATCTCGCTGATTATAGTACGAATATTTTGAGACTAGTGCAAGAACTTAACAATCAAGAGAGCGATGATGTTGACTACCTTAATCAGTGGGTTGATAGCCGGGCCAGCAGTGTCTTTGTAGGGGTCGCCCACCGTATCCCCTGTCACAGCCGCCTTGTGTGCTTCAGAGCCCTTGCCTCCAAAGTGGCCACCTTCAATGTATTTCTTAGCGTTATCCCAGGCAGCCCCACCAGCTGTCATCGACAATGCCATAAACAGGCCGCCGACAATTACGCCGGTCAAAAGGCCGCCCAATGCTTCGGCTCCTAGGATAAACCCGACCAGCAATACCCCTACTATCGGTATGAGCGCAGGGATAATCATCTCTTTGATTGCCGCTTTAGTGACGATATCGACTGCCCGGCCATATTCCGGTTTGGCCGTGCCAGCCATCAAACCCTTAATCTCGCGGAACTGGCGACGAATTTCATCAACCACAGCTCCGGCCGCTCGGCCGACTGAACGCAGAATCAAAGCTCCGAAGAAGTAGACCATGGCAGCACCAAGCACTAGTCCCACGATGACACGCGGATCGCTCAAGCTGAATAAAACATTCTTGGTTTCGCCGGCGTAGCCTGAAAACAGAACTACAGCCGCCAGGCCTGCCGAGGCGATAGCGTATCCCTTGGTTACCGCCTTGGTGGTATTGCCCACAGCATCAAGTGAGTCGGTAATTTCACGCACCTGCTCCGGCTGTTTGGTCATTTCAGCAATGCCGCCGGCATTATCCGTGATTGGTCCAAAGGAGTCGATAGAAACGATGATACCGGCGACGGAGAGCATCGCCACTGAGGCAATGGCCACACCATACATGCCAGCCAAAGCAAAACTACCCAATATACCCAACACAATTACAATAGCCGGCAGTAAGGTGGATTCCATGCCAACCGATAAGCCGATGATAACGTTCGTGCCGTGGCCGAACTTAGAAGCCTCAGCGACCGACTGTACTGGACGAAATCTCTTCGCGGTGTAGTAGTCAGTGATTACAACCATCAAACCCGTAACGGCCAGTCCAATAAGCGCTGACAAGAATATGTTCAAGTAGCTGGCACCAAAGACATAACTGGAGACGAAATAGAAACCTATAGCGGCTAAGATGAGTGAAGCTACCAATCCTTTATAGAGCGCCCCCATTATCGAGTTGTTATCACTGAGGCGCACAAAGAACGTCCCTAAAATCGAGGCAATTATCGAAACACCACCCAAGAGCAGTGGGAAGGTAATTGAACCAGACAATCCCAATGTCAGTGAGCCCAACAAAATGCCTGCAGTCAGAGTAACGGCATAAGTTTCGAAGAGATCGGCGGCCATGCCGGCGCAGTCACCAACATTATCGCCCACATTGTCGGCAATCACTCCCGGATTGCGTGGGTCATCTTCAGGTATCCCAGCTTCTACCTTGCCAACTAAATCCGTACCAACGTCGGCTGCCTTAGTATAAATACCGCCACCCAAGCGGGCGAAGATTGAGATAAGGCTGGCGCCGAAACCTAAACCAACCAGCGTCTGGATGTTGCCGTTAAACACAAGGTAAGCGCCAGAAACGACCAACAGTCCCAACGCTGTAACCAGGAGACCGGTCACAGATCCGGCGCGGAAAGCCAGCGAAAGAGCTGGAAACAGCCCTCTTTTAGCTGCCTCGGTAGTCTTAGAGTTGGAACGCACCGCAACGTTCATGCCGATATAACCCGTAAGGGCTGAGGTCGCCCCGCCGACCAAAAAAGCTATAGCTGTCGGCCAGCCTAGGGTCAACCAAATCACTGCAGCCAGCACTATCGCCACCGCGGCGACAGCTTTGTACTGGCGATTTAGATAGGCCATCGATCCCTCATGGATCGCCTTAGAAATCTCAACCATATCAGCGCTGCCTGATGGTTGTCGCTTTAGCCACACTGCAAGGGCCACGCTGTATATTATGGCCAAGGCAATCGGAACAAAGATTATATATAACATTCGTTAGTTATTTTTGGTTTGTATTTAATCGTCGTCGTCTTCTTTATGGTAAATTGGTCTAACTCCCCCTTCCACCGTGGAATTGCCGGCCGGGTCACCTTCTGGATGCTCTTCATTTTCCAGATCGACTGCGGCGGCTACGCCTCCTTCCTGAACTTCGTTGGGCTTGGACAACGGACGGACATCTATCTTCCACCCAGTAAGTTTGGCTGCCAGACGTACATTCTGGCCGCCCTTGCCAATAGCCAGACTCAGCTGGTCGTCTTGGACCATAACCCGGGCTTCCCGGTCGCTCAACAGCTCGACGGCCTTAACGTCCGCAGGAGCCAGGGCATTGGCTATAAGTTCATCGGCTTTCTCCGACCACTGGACTATATCTATTTTCTCCGAACCCAGCTCATTGGTAACCGTCATGACCCTTGTACCACGCTGGCCTACACAGGAGCCAACTGCATCGATGCCAGGAGCATTGGAAGCGACGGCAATCTTTGTCCTCGAGCCGGCTTCTCTAGCTATGACTTTCACCGCCACTGTGCCATCAGCTATTTCCGGCACCTCTGACTCAAAAAGTTTGACCACAAAATTCGGGTTGTTCCTGGACAACAGAATGTTTGGGACGCGGCTCTTCGGATCGTCGGACACGGCTAGAATGTAGAAACGCATCCTCTCGCCGACCGTGTAGTGCTCGCCGGATACAGTCTCGCCTCGCGGCATCATGGCTTGGGCACGACCCAAGTCGACGTTAACGCTACCCCGATCAAAACGCTGGACGATGCCGCTTATAATTTGTCCTTCCTTGCCCTTATACTCACTGATAACCGACTCGCGTTCGGCTTGGCGGAGCATCTGGATGATGCGCTGCTTGGCAGCCTGAGTGGCAATCCTCCCGAATTCAGATGACGGCGGTAAGGGGAATTCCAACTCATCGCCAACTTTGGCGTCGGGTTTGACTTGCTTAGCCTCATCAAGCAGCAGATGCCGCTCGGGGTTAAAGCGCGGCAAGCGCGGTTCCTCACCCTCCTCGGCTGCGACTGCCGCAATAGCTTCTTCCTCTTCAGCTCCTTCGGCCATATTCACAGTTGTCTCATCAACAACTTCTTTGATGCGGGTAAAAGTTACGTCCCCTGTTTTTGGATCGAGTTTCGCTCTGATAATGGCGCCTTTGTCACCCTCCTCTTTTTTATAAGCGGCGGCTAAAGCTCCTTCTATGGCCTCGTAGACTTTAGCCACATCGATGCCTTTATCTTTGGCTATCTGCTCCGCTGCTTGGATTACTGATTTTAGATTCATTTTTTATTTATTTTTCCGGGCCTTTATGACGAAAGGCCCGTATTTAACGGACCTTCCATATCAAACCTATTATATAACCTCGATACTGGATATCAAGCCTGACCCTATAGATGCTGGTCGGCAGCGATTATCCCTTGATAAGAAGTGCTGACTACCAGATAACCCTTGAACCAGCCGTACTCCAGCGCTGCCCCCTTCTTGCTGAAAGCTAGGTACCTGACCGGCGTACTGTCAGGCAGAGACCCGTTACTGAAAGATCCCGAAGCGGTCCCCGGCGATGACTGGAAGAATGAAGGGGCGCTGGCCTCAATAACCGGGTCTAAAGTTGAAGTGGCTGTGGCTAGATTGGCCCCTGAGGTCAGCTTAAAGATGTAACCCGGCCAGGCACCAGACTTATTGTAGTAAACAAAACCAGTCACATCCTGGTCGAACGTGCTAGCTAAGAAACTCTGCGCAGCGTTCGGCAGAATAGTGCCCAAGACGGACTGCGCGGAGACGGGCGTGCTGCTGGTAGTACTTAAACTCGCGGCATTAACAAAAACCAGTTCCTCAAACGTCCCAGCCGCTGCGGAGCTAGCTGTTGAAGAAGCTATATCAGCTTGCAAGGCCGCTAGGCTAAGCGGTGTCGACAAAGTAACAGTGGTCGAAGCAGAGGCTGGAGATTTTAAGAAGCTCTGATGGATAAGCGTAACGGCTGTGGAAGTCGGAGCGGCAGTGGATGTCGTAGTTGTGGTAGCAACTGGAGCCGGAGTAGGTACCGCTGCCGGCGCTGCCGGGGCAGAAGAGCTTTGCAAACTAGGCAGAACGAAGAATTGTATAACTACCCACGCCAATATCAACACGACTAAGACGCCGACCAATATCCAAATCTTGTGGCCTGATTTCTTGGGGCCGACAACCTTAACTTTTGGGGCCACGGGCGATGTAACCGACGGCGGCACTTGAGAGGCTGCTGGGCCGATGGGTTTATTAAACAGTTCTTCTGGCTTGAAAGTTTGTGGTGTTACACCCATACCACCAGAGGACCGCATCGATTCAAGATCGCTCTGCATTGTACGAATGCCTATTTCTGGCGGAGGAGGTGGGGGGACACTACCGGCAACTGGAGGAGGCGGAGTACTTGGCATAACCGGAGGTGGAGTTGGAATTGGAGGAGGTGTCGGTGTTGGGGGTGGTGTCGGTGTTGGAATAGGAGTTGGTGCAGGAATAGGTGTTGGGGCCAGAGGAGGCGTCGGCGGGATAGACCGTGGACTGGGAATGGGTTCCTGAGCCGGCGTAAAGTTCGGCACCAAAGGCGGATTAGGATTGTTTTGCTCGCCCCCATTCGCATTGCCCGGAAAAGGTGCTGGAGACGGCACACCTCCTAGGTTTTTATTTTCATCCATGCCTAAAGTATAGCACTTAACGTGCTGTTAAATTATCAAACAAGTTGTGGATTAAACCAGCTAGCTACGATTGTCTGGAGATTCACCCAGCTGCTTTATAGATAAACCGATTTTGCCGTTTTCGATTTTGATTACCTTAGCCCGCACATGGTCGCCGAGTTTCAACACGTCGCTGACATTCTTAACAAACCCGTTCTTTATTTCAGAGACATGAACCATACCGTCCCTACCTCCACCCAAATCGACTATGGCTCCAAAATCCAGCAGACGTATTACATCGCCTTCAACTATCTCTCCCACTTTGAACTCACGCATCATAGATCTTATTTCGGCAACTGCCTTTTCAGCGGCTTCGGGTAGAACTGATGACACAAATACCTTGCCGTCCTGCTCTATATCTATAGCGGTAACGCCAGTTGAAGCAATAAGCCCATTTATAACTTTACCGCCAGGGCCGACCAATTCGCCGATTCTGGATGGGTCTATTTCTACTGTGAGTACACGTGGCGCCAGCCTAGACAACTCGGGCCTAGGCCTACTCAGAACTTTGTCGGTCACATCAAGTATCTCCAGTCGTGCTTTCCTGGCCTGCCCTAAAGCATCCTGCAATATTTGCAGGCTAACGCCGTAGACTTTTATGTCCATCTGCAAGGCATTAACTCCTTCGCGGGTACCAGCAACTTTAAAATCCATGTCGCCATGATGATCCTCCGGCCCTTGGATGTCGGTGAGTACTTTGTAATTGCCCTTCTCATCGCTCATAAGACCCATGGCTATGCCTGCGGCCGGCTTCTTGATAGGAACTCCGGCATCCATCAGAGCCAGACTCGAAGCACAAACTGTAGCCATTGAGGAAGAGCCGTTGGACGAAAGTATTTCTGACACCACTCTAATTGTGTAGGGGAAATTCTCCTTTGGCGGGATCAGAGGACGTATCGCTTTTTCGGCTAGCTTGCCATGGCCAATCTCGCGGCGGCCAGGGGCGCCGACGCGTCCGGTTTCGCCGACCGAAAAAGGCGGGAAGTTGTAGTGGAGCATAAACCGCCGCTTGGTCGATCCTTCCATAGACTCGACCAGTTGTTCGGAACCTGGTGGCGCGATAGTTACCGCAGCGAGGGCTTGGGTATTACCGCGAATAAATACAGCTGAACCATGAGTGCGATGCAGCACGCCAACCTCGGCATATAAGTCTCTAATTTGATCCAAGTGTCTGCCATCCGGACGCTGGCCGGCCGTCAGGACTTTTTGGTGCACCAGCTCATTAATCTCTTCGTCCAAAAGATGTGCCGCCGATTCAAAGTCCTTGTCAGCATATCCTTTGTCCTCCAGATACTTAGACATGTCGGCTGTGAGATCACGCAGGTTTTGATCGCGTTTGGTTTTGTCATGCTCGTAGACCGCACCTTCGAGTTTAGGTTTCAAAAAACCCAGGACGTCGGCTTTAAGTTTATTATCCGGTTCCCATAGCTTAACTGTTTCTTTCTCTTGGCCAATCTCCTTGATTATTTTCTGCTGGAAGGTGTTGAGCTTGTCGATCTCCTCCACCGCGATGCCAAAAGCTTTCATAATGTCGTTTTCCTGGGCATCATCGCCGGACAGTTCAATCATGTTGACGGCTTTATTGCCTGCTCCAGCGACGAAGGTTTCTAATTCGATCGGGTTATTGGCCAGTTCGCTGATCAGTGGATTGATTTTAAAGTCGCCCCCAATCTTAGCAACGCGCAAACCTGATACCGGACCGGCGAATGGTATATTCGATATACCTAGAGCAGTAGAAACGGCGGTCAAAGCGACTAAATCCGGATCATTTTCCTCGTCATACGAAACCACGGTAATCACCACCTGGATCTCGCGGCGGATGCGCTGATCAAATAACGGCCTTATCGCCCGATCGACAATCCGGCCAGAGAGAATTGATTCATCTGAAGGCCGCCCTTCGCGCCTGACAAAACGGCTGCCGATAATCTTGCCAGCAGCGTAAAAACGTTCCTCGTAGTCTACGGAAAGCGGCAAATAATCGACTCCCTTGTCTTCCTTACCCATGACCACCGTGGCTAAAATCGTCGTTTCGCCGTAATTAGCCATAACGGCACCGTTGGCTTGTTCGGCTAAGCGAGATACCTCAATGGTCAGTGGCCTACCAGCAACATCGATTGAAAAAGTTTTTCGATCAAGATTCATTTATTTATATGAGTTTTCTAGGCGGGACGGCGGCTGCGGCGGAGAGACTTAAATATCACCCGTGGCATCTTCTCTATGTCATGAAAGGCGTCAGCTGATTCGCGTAATTTGGAGGAGGTGGTCCGTCCGAAGGCTGCAACCTCTACATTCCTTCCCAAACCCCACTTCAAATATTCCACCAATGGTACAAAATCGCCGTCGCCGGTGACCAATATAATCGCGTCCACCATGTCCGCCATTCTTATAGCATCAACTGCCATGCCAACATCCCAGTCAGCCTTCTTACTGCCGTCGGCCCAGACTTGAATATCTTTAGATCTGAGCTCGATGCCGGCCTTCTCCAGAGCCTCAAAGAAACTTTCCTCGCCAGTAGAGGGATCACTTTTGACAACGTAAGCTATGGCTCTCACCAGGCGACGATCGCCGGTAAGCTGCCGCATCAGCTCGGTATAATTAACCCTGCCGCCATACAAATTCTTAGCAGAGTGATATAGATTCTGTATATCTATGAAAATTCCAAGACGCTGGTCTTTTTGGGGGGCCGCCATTTATTTCAATCCGAGTTTCTTGGTAACAGCAGCGTAGGTTTTTGGGTTCCTATCTTCCAAATATTTAAGTAGTTTGCGTCGCTTGCTTACCATGCCCAAAAGACCCCGACGAGAATGGTTGTCTTTGGGGTGTTTCTTTAAGTGAGCAGTCAATTCATCAATTTGCCGACTTAATAGCGCGATCTGTACTGCAGTCGAACCAGTATCGGCGTCGTGAGAACGGTGCTCGCCTATCACGTTTTGCTTCTGACGAGAAGTTAACATTCGGAGCAACTATATCAGCTTTTAGGCTGGCCGTCAAAGTTTTGTTGTCGTATAATGCCGTTAATGGCGAAACTGGAAGAGCTATTGCACGAATACTTAGATTACTTATCCATCGAAAAAAACCGCTCCGCGCTCACGAGGCGGAGCTATGAACACTGCCTTAAAAAATTCATCGAATGCTCCGGAGCCAGGACAGTCGATGACCTCAGCGAAAAAACCATCCGCGATTTTCGAGTGAAGATATCCGATCCTGAATCTCATATGAAGAAGGGCACGCAAGCCTACTATGTAATAGTGCTGCGCAATTTCCTTAAGTATCTAATAAAAAGAGGGATCAACGTCGTATCTCCTGAAGCAGTGGAGCTACCCAAGATCCCTATACGCCAGATCCAGGTGATGGAATATAGTGACCTGGAACGACTGCTCGACGCGCCAAAAGGGGAGAGCCTGAGAGTGGTGCGCGACCGAGCTATACTAGAATTATTATTCTCGACTGGACTCAGGATATCAGAGTTGTGTGCGCTTGATAGGTCTCTACCCATTGACCGCGGCGAATTTACTGTGCGCGGCAAGGGAGAAAAACTGCGTGTCGTATTCGTCTCCGACCGAGCCAAGAAAGCTTTGAAAGACTACATAAGCAAGAGAGCTGACGCAGAACCGGCGTTATTCATAAGCCTATCAAAGGGGTCAAAGCCCAAGGTTCTAGGCCGGGTTACACCCAGAGCAGTGCAGCGCCTAGTATCTTTCTATGCCCGTGCAGCCGGCATACCCAGACATGTGACTCCCCATCAATTGAGACACCAGTTTGCAACCGATCTGCTTATGAACGGGGCCGATATACGTTCGGTACAGGAATTATTGGGTCACGCGAATATTTCGACCACGCAGGTCTATACACACGTTACCAATAAAGAGCTAAAAGAGGTCCATCGCGCCTTTCACGCGCGACGGCGCAAGGAATGAACAAACCGAAGAAATGCTGGTTGGGACAAGATCGGCGTATCGCCGCTGCAGGATATAATTAGGTATAAGATATAATTAGGTAAAGGTCGATATCGTAAAAACAAAACTATAATGAGGAAATACCAGATACCTTTGGCAATAATATCTGTAGTTGCTATCACGGCCTTTGCTGTTGTAGGCAGTGGTATCGCTTCCGCCGACGATAACGGCAACGGCGTCGGCAGCGTAGTGAGAAATTCAGCTGCGAATGTGGTAGGCGAAACAGTGAGCGCCTCGGAGACGGAAGGCAATGGCAACTCCAATTTAGGGCTCGGCGGCAGTTCCTTAGAGATAGGAGGCAGTGGCAACGTGACATTAAACGGTGGCAAGTTAACCGCCGTTTCTGGAGACAATTTGGCTGTAAGTGTTTTTGGTCTTAGTGTAAACGTTTCGTTGGCATCCACTACCAACTATGTAGGTGCAACGACTAGTTCCGCAGTCACTTCTGCCAATGTCGGTGATACGATTGATCTGACTGGTGCAATTGATAGCTCGACTGGCGTTATAACAGCACGGACGTTCCGGGATGAGACGCTTCAGCAACAGAACGTGGCGAGTATCCAAGCGCAGATCCAGAAGTTACTACAACTGTTACAGCAATTGCGAACTCAAGCTGGGATGTAGGCCGATTGGAGAAAAGAAGGTCAGCTTATCAAAGAACCGTCTCTTATGAGACGGTTTTTTGATTCTAGTGAGCGAGGTGGGACTCGAACCCACAACCCTTACGGGACAGCGTCCTAAGCGCTGCGCGTATGCCGATTCCGCCACTCGCCCTAAAATTGTGCTGCTTTATTGTATTTCCGCTCCAGGTAATACTCAATATTTGGATAGTAAATAAATCTTATAAGTTTAATGGAGTCGTTTTTTTGCATAAACTAGACTGTTTGCCCTAACTCCTTTTTGGATCCATCCGCAAAAAGTCGGCGAAATATTCATTTGGTATTTTTAGTGATTTAATCGTCTTTGATTTAGCCTGCGTTAAACCAATTAAGTTGAGAAACTCATAAAAGTTTTTATCTCCAAATTGTACATAGAAGTATTTCTTTTCTCCGTTTTTTCTCTTGCCTTACACCCCATACTATTTTTTATACCGAGGCATTTCTTAAAAGCAATTACTATCTGCTCGTCTCTTGATGTGATATTAATATGCCTACCATCTTTCGACAGATTGCCATCAGTCGCTATAAGTCCTATAGCATAGGCAAATCCAGGAGATTATTGGATTTTTACTCTACTCAATCGTTTCGTTTTTACATTATACTAAGCCACTTAGTGTATGCCATTTCATGGCTTGCGCTACCCTGGGGGTGATTCCAAACTATTGAACCATTACGATAGGTTGATAAATAGACTATTTTATTGTCTTATGTAGGCACGGACAAACGTCGATTGTTCGTTAAAAAGAACACAACAACGGTGCCAGATAAGTCAAAAACATGACTTAAACTTGGTATCCGTAAAAAATGTATGCGAAAAGCATTACAGTCAGCGCGAAGAGTAGTACAATCATTCCTCAAGGCTCTATTTCCAGGGTTCACAGATAAACGCTTCTGGGGATCTGTTAAGATCACGTACATCTTTGTGTATCTTCCCATCGGCATCCTACTGGTGTTGCTGAATGGATTTTTCTCAGCCATATTTCTGATTTATGCCGCAGTCGGTGTTGCGACAATTTTGGTGGGCGCTAGGTTAAGTTGCACAGACGAGACAATCAAAACATCCCGCTCTCAGGAAACGACGAAGTGGGTGATAGCAATCCTTATTGCACTAGCGATACTTGGTTCCGTAAGAGGAGCATTCTCATTCGTCTGCGAGAACGTACAGGCAAATGCGTATCCTGAAGGGATAACCTTAGGATGGAATCGCAACTGCGTATCATTTGAACTCAACGGCGGCGAAATGTCGCCTTGGATATATGCTCCACTGCATTCATACTATATCTTCACGTCATACGATCATAAGCCATTCACGGTATTCTACGGCGATGGATCCCATTATCACCTTGGAGTAAATCAGAACCTTGATTTTGGCACCAGCACATCCGACCACTTCAGATTTATGCCTGACGGAAACGGCACGGAGATCGTGATAGCACTGACAAGCGCGTCGACGCTGACAAATACCCCGAACTGATCGGGGTATTTATTTTCAGCGACATTTAAAGCCACCGGTTGCGGTGGCTTTAAATTGATTATTTTTTATTGCTCTACAGAATGCTGCCGACTAAGGTCGGTATGCTGTAGGCCAGAACGGCGACTATTATGGCAATAATGCCGTACATCAATCTGTTTTTAGCCTCCTTAATCTTCTCTTCATTACCAGCTGCGGTTAAGTACACAAATGCAGCCCACAAGAAGAAAAACATAGCAATTATAAAGAAGAGCGAGTAGGCGTAACCCAGTAAGGTATTCAAAATACCAGTAACACCCGAATACCCATTAATGTTCACTGGCTGAGGGGTCTGAGTATTAGGATAGTATATGGTCTGGGCCAAGGCCGCCGGCATTGCCGCTACACTTGAAATTATTGACGCAACTATTACTCCCAGTTTCTTGTTCATAATCTATAAACGCGGTTTCGACCTTTTATAAGATTCAATCCTTCGACACTAATCTTAATTTGCCAAAGTATAACACAATTGGGAGCCTGTGTCCAAAAAACAGTTACGCATCAGTGTTGCGACGCACAAACCTGCAATCTTATTTTGGGCCCAAAGTAGTTTGTATAACGGAAACCAATCCGGCAGCGATCAAAACCAGAGCGTAACCGGCTATGGCCCATAGCACAGTCTTGCGTCCGACAGCAAAATTATCCGGATTGCCTCCGGCGGTGAGCATTCTGAACGCTCCGTATAAGACCATTATGATGGCTACCGTAGGGGCAATATACGTCACAAAGTAGTTTGTAATGACATTGACCAACTGGCCGAAGTTGTTTATGCCGCTCCCCGCGAGCGGGTTGGAAATCGGCAATGCGCCTTGCGATCCGCCGGGACTACCAGTCCCAGCTTGCGCGTAAACCTTACTTATCAAAAATTGCATTGTCATTTCAAGAACAACTTAGTGCGCTCCAGGGTGCCACCGAGACATTGGCACCAACAATGTTCAGCACGGTGTTTATAATCAGCCATGCACCAAAGACTATTATAACACCTACCAAGGCTGCGATTATAGCGTCCCGTCCAGTTTTAAGCTTATCCGGTTCGCCGCCGCCAGTCATTATCACAAAGCCTCCATAGACTATGACGATTGTGGCAATCGGTACGGATATAGTGAGAGCGAAATTCAATACGTTCTGAAATAGTTGCAACAGGCCACACCAACTGTTGGTGTCCTGTGGGACCAAGGGCCCCCAGAAGCCTATTGTCAGCGCCAACTTCTTACTCTGATGGACCACGTCTTTATTCATTGTTTACTGTCCGGTCCCCAAGCTGTTAACTGACGTCTCGGCGACTTGCAACGCTCGGTTCACCGACGCAGATTTATTCAGCACTGATTCTATCATATTGCTAAATATAGTAGAAACGGCATCCGAATCCGGCTGCACCCAGTCTTCGGCCGTCAAAGCCTGGGAAGCGTATGGCCCAAGGGTGGCGTTGCTTTGATACTGGGCGATAAGCGATCGCAGTGCCGGTGGCCGGCCGCTTGATGCGGCATAGCTGTCGGCCACACTCTGGTTGGTTGTGACGAAGTTTATGAAATCCCAAGCCTCGGTCGGATACTGGCTCTCCCTCGATACCGCCAGCCCCCAATAGTCGGGGTAATTGACTTGGCTGCTTAGACTGAACTGAGGCATAGCTGAAACGCCCAAGTTTATATTTGGATTCTGGGATTTGATCTGTGGTATCTGTGAAGCATAACCAAGGAACATCGCACTCTTGCCACTGGCGAAAGAATTTAAGGCAGATCCAGTCGGGTCATACCACGTGTAGTATGTACCGCCAGGCACAGCAAACTTGGTGTAAAAAGATAGAGCCGCCTGCCCTTGTTGGCTCGCGAATGTTGCCTGCCCCGTGTTGGGGTCTAGCATCTGCGTACCCTCCTGCAAGAAAAGAAGGTTGAGGATGTCAGTCGCGTTAGCCATGCTATTTAACGTACCACCTAAAGCCACTGCCGGTCGGGTAATTATGCCGTAAGTTTCCTTTCGCGTCTGAAGCACAACTTTTTCAAACTGGCTCCAAGTCGCGGGCGGTACAGCTATGCCGCTTTGATTAAAAATATCACGATTATAAATAAGAGCCAGCGTATCTATTGATAGAGGCATAGCATAAATATGGCCTCCGTTCACAAAGTCGTTGGTAGCTACTTGGGGGAAAATACTCTCAAAGGTGCTGGCACTGATAAGAGAACTCGGGGCCGGTACCACAATATTGTTGTGCTTAGGCAACCAAGAGTTATTAAACATGAAGATATCAGGGCCTTGGCCGGCCGCTAAAGCGTTTATTAACTTTGACTCGTAGCTAGCCTGATCAAGTTGAGTGTAACTGACGGAGATATTGGGATAGGTTTTCTCAAAAGCCTGAACACTTGGGCCCCAAACACTCCCATTATCACCAACGCCCCAGACTGTAAGACTGGCTGATGGACCGCTGCGGCGCAGTCCCGGGATAACACCCAAAAAGACCAGCAGGAAAAACAAGACAACAAAACCGATTATGCCTATGATTATTTTCTGCTGTTTAGTAAACATCAGCAGTATTGTAACGCTGACCACACCTTAAATACAGGTGGTGCCGGCTATCGAATCGCCCGCCGCAACTTTCATAATCCTCACACCCTGGGCGGCGCGTCCTGTTTCTCTTATTGTCGCCAGTTTGGTACGGATAATCTGTCCACGTGAAGAAGCAGCGAATAATTCCATCTCTTCGGTGACAATGTGTGCTGAGACAACCGCCCCCGTCTTGGGATTAACTTTAGCGGTTAGTATCCCCTGACCACCTCGGCCTTGTACCTTGTACTCCTTGATCGGCGTGAATTTGGCAAAACCATTAGCCATTACCACCAATATCCTGGATGTTGAGATTTGCTCTGGGGTTACTATATTCAAAGAGCTTACCCCTTCACCTGCAGCGAGCCTTATGCCTCTCACGCCGGCAGCGGTGCGGCCCATTGGCCTCACCTGAGTTTCCTTGAAACGAATGGCTTTCCCTTTGACTGTGGTCAGCACAATGTCGTCCTTGCCCGATGAGAGCTTGACCCACTTGAGCGCATCACCTTTCTTCAAAGCGATAGCGATTATGCCGTTACGCCGGACATTGCCGAAGTCTTTCAAATCAGTCTTCTTGACCATCCCACTATAGGTGACCATGACTAAGTAGCCTCCATTTTTCTTGCTGTCATAAGAAACGATAGCGTTAACCTTTTCTTGTGGTTGGATCTCCAAGAAGTTGTGTATGTCCTTGCCTTTGGCAGTGCGGGCCGCGACTGGTATCTCATAAACTCTGGTTTGGAAAACTCGTCCCCGATCAGTGAAGAATAAAATCGAGTCGTGTGTCTTGGCCTTAAGAACGTGCGCCAGAACATCGCTCTCGTTTACTTCTCCGCCGATCAGTCCCTTGCCGCCTCGATGCTGACTTCTAACCGCACTAGGCTGTAATCTTTTGATATAACCGTCACGGGACATCATTATTATTGTGTCCTCTTGTGGTATGAGGTCTTCGACGTTGAATTCCCTCAGACCGCCCACCACAACCTTAGTCCGACGCTCGTCGCCAAATTTGTCCTTAAGGATGTTCAGCTCGTCCTTCACCACCTTGGCCATTTTCTCTGGACTCTTAAGCAGGATGGTCAGGTCAGCAATAATTTTTTGCTTTTCCTTCAGCTCTTCTTCGATCTTGCTTCGTTCCAGCGCAGCCAGGGTCTGCAACCGCATTTCCAGTATCGCCGTTGCCTGCAGATCGCTGAACTTAAACTGGCCGACTAGATTCTTGTGTGCGTCATCCTTATCCTTGGATTTCTTGATGACGGCTATGACTTTATCTATCACGTCCAGCGCCTTAGCCAGCCCTTCCAGGATATGAGCTCTCTCCTTGGCCCGAGCCAAATCAAACTCGGAACGGCGGCGGATGACTTCTTTGCGGTGGTCAATGAAAGCCGCAAGGGAGTCTTTCAATGACATAACCCTCGGTTTAAGCCCTTCCGACAGAGCCAGCATGTTCAGATGGTAGTCTTTCTGCAGGTCGGTGTAGTTCCAAAGCTGGTTCAGAACCTTCTGCGGGACGGCGTCATTCTTTAGATCAATCGATATGCGCAAACCATCTTTGTCGGATTCGTCCCGCAAGTCGCGGATACCTTCGATTTTCTTTTCCTGAACCAGCTCGGCGATCTTGGTGACTAACTCCGATTTGTTTACCTGGTAAGGGATCTCGGTGATGATAATACTTTTATCATCTATCTCGGCCAGAGCCCGCGTGGTTATCTTGCCACGACCGGACACGTAAGCGTCGACTATTTCTTTACGGTTATAAATTATGCCGCCGGTCGGAAAGTCAGGACCTTGGATAAATTCCATCAAATCTTCCGACGTGGCCTTGGGGTGTTCGATGAGGTAGGTTATGGCGTTGATTAATTCCGTGAGGTTATGCGGTGGTATCTTGGTAGCCATACCCACAGCGATGCCGTCGGTCCCATTCATTAGAAGGTTGGGTAGGGCGGACGGCAGGACAACAGGCTCGTTGCGCGTTGCGTCGTAGTTGGGGATCATGTCGACCGTATTCTTATCTATATCAGCCAACAGTTCCTCAGCGATTGCCGATAGTCGGCACTCGCTGTATCTCATCGCAGCCGGGCTGTCGCCGTCAATGCTGCCAAAGTTGCCCTGACCATCGATCAGGGGATAACGCAAAGAAAAATCCTGGGCCATACGAACAATGGAATCGTAAACAGCCACGTCGCCATGGGGGTGGTAACGGCCAAGTACTTCCCCAACAACATTGGCTGATTTGCGGTATTTGGCGCTGTGCGTTATACCCGATTCCCACATCGCCCATAGCACGCGGCGATGCACGGGCTTAAGACCGTCGCGGACGTCCGGCAAAGCGCGGCCGACTATAACAGACATAGCGTAATCCAGATAAGAACGGCGCAGTTCGTCGGTTATCTCAACCGGTTCGATTTTACCCGCAGCCGCTGTCTTTGGTTGTTCTATTTTTCCTTTATCCATACAAACTTAGTACCTTCTTCGTTTTCGAAATCCTTGCGCTTAACGGTTAAGCGATCCATCTGCTCTGGCTTACCGAATTCACTGGTCAAGTCTTTGGCTGCATCATCATTCCTCGGAATGATGATGCGCGGCTCGATTTCTCTTATAACTGTGGCGGCTTTCTTCGGTTCGATCAGTCCCTTACCCAGGCCAACGAACAGAATATCCACATCACCCAGCTTTTCCAAGAAGGCATCGGTTGGTTCCTTGGTGAGCGGCGCTAAAAAACACATCCGTACCCCGTCGGCCTCCACTTTATATGTGGTTTTGATGGTCTTGTTGTCAGATTCACCCTCCATGTCAAAACCGCTGACTTTGACGCCGGAATGCTCGTACTCACCGGCGCTCACTATCACCTCCGTCAGCTCGTCTTTCATGACCGCAATATCAACAGCCGTCTTCAAGACCATCTCACCGCGCTCGCGTGGCGCCGGGTCGACAACTATTCTGAAGCCCGAGACTTCACAATTTACGCTCCCAGAGGGAGCGACTCGTATTACCATAATCTAATTTTACCCGCCCAGACGTTGCTTTTCAATCAGCTTTTCCTTATAATCCCGTGGAAATTAATCCGCAAATGACTGCGCAAAAACAAGAATCCGCCTTGGCTTCGCGGCTGAAAGACAGCCCGGATTTGATGCCTATCCTGAAAACCGGCGACCTCGTCGGGGTGAAACTCATGGAGAAAACCGGGCGTACAGCCTACTTCGAGATACCCCGCATCGGAACAGGTATGATCTACGGCGTCGAACTCTTGAACGCCAAGGATGTCTTAAAACGTTTGTCACCAGGGGATACAGTCTCCGCCCGAGTAGTTGACCCCGAAAATGACCAAGGTTACGTCGAACTTTCGCTGGCTGAAGCCGGCAAGCAGCGCGCTTGGCAGGAAATTCAAGACCTGCAGGACAAGGACGAACCATTAAAGGTCAAGATAACAGATGCCAACGCTGGCGGACTGATAACTGAATTGTCTGGCATAACCGCTTTCATACCAGCTTCGCAGCTGTCTAACGATCACTACCCCAAAGAAACCGAAGGCGATCGCAACAAGATGATCGGGGCACTGAAGAAGTTCGTTGACCAGGAACTGACCGTCAAAATTTTAAACATAAATCCGCGTAGCAATAAGTTGATTCTGTCGGAACGCGAGGTTGAAAATATCAACATCAAGGAACTCTTGGCCAAGTATAAGCCCGGTGACGTGATCTCAGGGATAATATCGGGCGTAGCCAGCTTCGGAGCCTTCCTTCATTTCGCTGATGAACCTTTGATCGAGGGCCTGATCCATATATCCGAACTTGATCACCGTCTGATCGATAATCCGAAAGAAGTAGTGAAAGTGGGCGATTTGGTCCAGGCTAAGATAGTGGACATAAAAGACGGCCGAGTCTCGTTGTCATTGAAGGCTCTGAAAAGCGACCCGTGGGAAAAGGTTGAGGAAAAGTACAAGGCGGGTGACGTTGTGGACGGCAGGGTGCATCGCTTTAACGCCTTTGGAGCTTTCATTGAGTTAGATCCTTCTATCGTCGGACTGATTCACGTTTCAGAGTTTGGTTCTATTGAAGAACTAAGGCACCAACTTGAGGAAGGAAAAACATATAAGTTTGTTATAGAATCTGTTAGGCCCAAGGATAAGAGGATTGTACTCAAACTCGCGGCCAAGGCGGCTTCAGCTGATTAGTTTTCGGCTAGGTCAAAAATAAATATGAGTAAGTTTTACAAGAATATTTTGTTGGTGCTTGTCATTTTGTTCCTTCTGGCACTAGTTGTGTCATCGGCTTATCAGAACGGCCAAAGCGAACAAAGCCAGGCTCTTAGCCAAGTGGCTTCGGAGATTCAGGCTGGGAAAGTTACCAGTATTTCCGTGAACGGCAGCGCGTTGGACGTCACCTTGTCCAATGGACAGCACATTTCGTCGGAGAAGGAAATTGAATCAAGTCTTACCGACACGCTTAAGAATTACGGTGTTACGCCTGACGAGCTTTCCAAAGTTTCCATCCAAGTGCAAGATCAGTCATCGTTCAACTTCTGGGTCGGGACTCTGGCTCCAACGTTGCTTTCAACACTGATCATAATTGGCATCTTTTGGTATTTGATGAGGCAAGCTAGAGGCGGGATGAACCAGGCCTTCACCTTCGGCCGGGCCAATTTGAAACCATTCACCAACTTCAAAGAAAGAGTAACTTTTGCCGACGTCGCCGGGCTGCAAGAAGCCAAACAGGAACTAAGTGAGGTCGTCGGCTTTATGAAAAACCCCCAAAAATATCTGGATATCGGAGCTACCGTACCTCGGGGGGTGTTGTTGATGGGCCAGCCGGGAACAGGCAAAACGCTTCTGGCTCGCGCTGTTGCAGGTGAAGCTAACGTGCCCTTCTTCCATATTTCCGCATCCGAGTTCGTTGAAATGTTTGTGGGCGTCGGCGCTTCGCGAGTCAGAGACGTATTTCAGACAGCCAAACGGGCAGCGCCTTCGATAATATTCATAGATGAAATAGATGCTGTGGGACGTGAGCGTGGCGCCGGTTTGGGAGGCGGCCACGACGAGCGTGAGCAGACATTGAACCAGATCCTTGTGGAAATGGACGGTTTTGACCGTGAGACGAATGTCATAGTCATGGCCGCTACTAACCGCGCCGACGTGTTGGATCCGGCACTGCTAAGACCCGGCCGCTTCGATCGCAGGGTCTTCTTGGATTTGCCAGACATAAATGAAAGAGAGGCCATATTGAAGATGCATGCCAAGAACAAGCCTCTGGCCAAAGACATTGATCTGCGTAAAGTCGCAACCAGGACACCGGGATTTTCCGGAGCAGACTTGGCCAATCTAGTGAATGAAGCAGCCATCCTCACTGTTAAGAACGGCAAAGACAAGATAGCTCAGCAATATTTTTATGAGTCGATCGAGAAGGTTATGCTTGGCCCGGAAAGAAAAAGCCGACTTATATCGGACAGGGAAAAAGAACTCACTGCCTATCATGAAGCGGGCCATGCCTTGGTAGCAGCCGGGCTCAAGGATTCTGATCCGGTACATAAAGTGTCTGTAGTCAGCCGCGGTCAAATTGGAGGGTACACTCTCAAACTACCCCTTGAAGACCAACGCTTGAGAACAAAGTCACAATTCCTGGCAGACATAGCGGTTGCCTTAGGCGGACACGCTGCGGAGAAAATTGTTTTCAACGATATAACAACTGGCGCGTCTAATGACCTTACCGTCGCCTCAGAAACAGCCCGCATGCTTGTAACTAAGTATGGCATGAGTGAGAAGATGGGGCCCATGACCTTCGGCAAAACCCAGGAAATGATCTTCTTGGGCAGAGAAATCTCCACTGAGAAGAACTATTCGGAGGAAGTGGCTGAACAAATCGACCAAGAGGTGAAGAAATTCATAGACCGCGCCTATCGTACTGCCGAGAAAATACTGACATCATATCGACCGGCTTTAAATAGAGTTGCCAAAGCATTGATAGAACACGAAACATTGGAACAGGACGAATTCTATGCTTTGGTAAAAGAATTTGATTTGAAGCCTATCTCGGTATAGAGGTAGAATCCATCAGTCGCGCGGCCCGTAGCTCAGTGGTAGAGCAATGCTCTTATAAAGCATGGGTCGCAGGTTCGATCCCTGCCGGGCCGACAGATTACAAAACACTTGCATACTTATCAGGAACGCGGACTCCCGTGGGAACAACTGATTCATATGCACCACCAGCACCCCGTAATCTTTAAGAACAAAATTGTGTCGTATACCCCGATCATAAATGTACCCATTGGCAAGGAATCCTTCTCGCTCTTGCTGGCTTTATTGTATTGCTGAGCGGTTTTATGGAATTGTGAAGGTGGTATACCAGACATACCACTCCAGTACTTTTCAGCACGAGAAGCATTGATGTGCTGGTGTATAAGAACTTGCGCCTTAAATTTTGAATCCGGCACTTTACAAATTTTCTTGAAGAAATCCATCATAATTTGGATTAATCTAGGATCGCTATTAGAAAAGCACACTTTCGCGCGCGAAGATTTAGAGCCCTCTCCCAGATAAAGCCCGAGCCAATAAAAAATAGGTTTTTATTTGTAACCTCTGCTACGTTCTTAACGGCCGATTGGAAAACTATACTCCTACATAAGTATTCATTACGTAAACGTACCAATCGACGACTCTCAATAGGCTCCAAGGTATGGCCCCTTAGCGAGAGCCGTTTCAGTTGCTTTCTATTCAGCCTTATGTCACGGACCCACAAACTTACACTCCCCTTAGAAACTCCTAATTTACTAACTACTTCATTCAAAGAACAGCCTTGTTTGCGTAGGTTACGCGCAATATTTCTCTTGACTCTTTCCGTTAATTGAACCGCTAAATTATTCTGCTATTAGAATAACATTAAAAAAACGGCTGTAGACAAAGTGATTTATATAACTATCCTTAGCTTAGAATAGATGGGGGCACTTAGCTCAGTGGTAGAGCGACTCGTTTACACCGAGTAGGTCGGGGGTTCGATCCCCTCAGTGCCCACTAAAATTATCTTAGTAAAACTCTGGAAACTATTTCATAGCTGGCGCCCTCTCTGTATAAGTGGGATTCCATCATCACAATAGAGTCGACGTCTTCTGACCACAATATTTTTTCCTCAAGTTTTTTAATCGGAAACGTCGGGAAGCTTTCCATACGAAATCGAGCCAGGGTAAGGTGCAATTTATAGGGCCTGATCTCATCGCTATTGTGAAAAGCTTTAGACAGGCCATCGTGCAGCTCGATCATATTTTGAGTGGTGGTGCCTTCTGCCCACACTAACCGTGGCTGGTAAATATTGGGGCCGAATGAAACCTTGTTAAAAACAACTGTGAACCTCCCATGCTTAGAGGCTTCCTTTTTTAAGATCTTCTCCGGATTAGCTATATCGTCCACATACCATGGAGGCAAGACGGTTACGTGCAAGTCCTTACCCTTTAAAAACCGCACTGGTATTTTCAATACGTCTTTCTCCCAACCAACAATTCTCTCTTGTAGGCTGTCGGAGATTGGTATCGCGACGAAGACTCTGTGCGACATTTTAAAAATTAATCTCTTTTATAAAGCCCGACTAATTCCGCTTGCTCGAGGACATGGCCGCGCATGGCCATTTCAACTTCCGCCCTTTTAGCTGATGGGCTGATGTCCAAAGTAGTATCTAAGGCGTACAGTCTGAACTTATATCTATGTTCGCCGCGACTCGGGCACGGCCCTCCATAGCCATACTCACCGAAATCATTAATACCCCGCACGCTTTCGGGGAGACTACTTCCTTCCTCTACCTCCGCGGTTCTCGGATCGGCGTTCCATAAGATCCAATGCAGAAAATCTTTTGAAGGCGAATCCGGGTCGTCCAATATTAAGACAAGGCTCTTCGCTGAGGCCGGAACCATTTTTATACTTAGAGGAGGGCTCATATTGTCCCCATCGCAGGTGTACCTTCGTGGTATTGCTTTGCCGTCGCCAAATGCCAGGCTAGATATCTTCATCCACTTAATTCTAACATCCTAGGGCAGAAACAATTTATGTTCGTGTGGGATTTAACATCCCACCATGGTTAAAGTGTGAAACAAGTGTGAAACATCGATTTTTTGCAAAAACCCGATAGCCGTATAAATACTGGATATATTGCAGATAGCCAAAATTTTTAGTTTAGCGTGAAACAATCTATGCACCTAAAACTTTGGGTTTTTGTTGTAGAATCCAGGTTTATGTAGGCGATATACCAATTTGAACCTCCTTTGGACATCCGGGTCGTTGCCTATTTTCTCTAACCATTCATTGAACTGTGTACCTTTGTAACCGACCAGCCTATCGTAGAAAAACGGAACTATTATGTTCTTTATTTGACCAATGTCTCTGACGCACATAAATGCTCTTCTGCCCCTTTTACATCCATCTTTGTCGAAACTCTTGTATATATGCACCACACTAGATAACCCCATGGTGTCCCTAACCCCTTTAATCAAGTTTGCATCCCTTTCATGCATCCCTATAGCAAACTCCGGGATTCTAAATTTGTATGTTACTACACGACCGTTCACTGACCTCCTTCCTCCGGGAGATGTAGAAAAAGCAAAGTATCCCTCACCATCTATAAGTCCACGCACATAGCCCTCAGAAAGGGATGTTTTGGTATCACCAATTTGTTTCACGTTTTACATCCAAATTCACTGATTTTCTAAAAACACTGATATTTATTAGCTTACCGGGTTTTTGCAAAAAATCGATGTTTCACACTTGTTTCACGCTAGGCAACCAATAAAACGCATAAATACTAATTCGGCAATCGGCAATCAATTGCGTGGCTCATAAATACTGGGGTATCGGGTTATAGCGTTAAAACTGTATCAGCTGCAGACGTGGATTTGCCAATTCCAAACAGATCTGCGATAATTGACCCTAAATGCCAAGGACAAAAACGGCCAAGAAGGAAGCTAGAAAAAACGCAAGGCGTAGGGCTAAAAATAACGCAAGGAAGGATAGCCTTAGGAAGGCCATCAGGGACTATGAGCACGCTCTAGCAAAAGGTGCCGCTGCAGACATAGTGATTGTGTACAAGGCGCTAGATAAAGCAGCTAAGGCAAAGATAATAGAACCCAACAAGGCTAGTAGACTAAAATCAAAGTTGGCTAAAAGATCCCAAAAAGGAGGTAGGTAGGCCTCCTTTTATTTTATTACAGCGGACTAGGAGTGCAGGGCTAGATCGACTAAGACCTCTTCGTAATCCAATCTGCCGGACTTAATAGATACATCGTAATCCGCGAATACTTCTGCTTCTTTCCTATCACATAAACGATAGGCGAGGGTATTAAAAATTCTAGCCGGATCATCTTTCCTATCGCTAAGCATGATCTCTAGAGCCGTGAGTTTGTGTCGCATATCACGATCGTACTTGAGTACGTTAATTAATTCGAAATACTCCGGTGCTGGTTTTTCAAAATCCAGCACCTTTCTGTTCATGAGACCAAGTTTATCCAATTCGGTAACAATGCTCCATGAATCGCCTTCAAACGCCTTAGCGATTTCGTTGACCACCGCCAGCCCTAGCTTAAGACCACGGCGGGACGCTTCTTTTTGGATAAACAAATCCAAGGCCTTACCGGTTAAAGTTGGGAATTCTTGGTACATGGAAGGTTTTTCTTTAAGGAATTTCATGGCTGCTGGGGGGTCGCTGTCAGATACGACTAGTATTGTTGTGTTTGGATCATCCTTAAGATGTCCCTTGAGAATTTTAGCTAACTTAGTTGCAGATGCCTTGAAAGGAGACTCAACAACGGCTAGTTTACTGACTTCGAACATAGAGTTGTTCGCCAAAAATTCTTCTAGGTTTTCGATTTCCGAATTGTCGCCGAAGTCGAACCGATCGTCGGACATCGAGCCGTGTTTCTTGCGATAAATTTCTACTATCTCGCGTTCCTTGGCTGAACGTAGGTATGAATCGGGACCGGAGAGGAATACGATCATATGTCTTCTACTGAAGTTTCGGTGGGTGGAACAAGTTTTGGATCTGTCGGCAGGGTTATGGTGAATTTACTGCCTCTTCCTAGGGTTGATTCCGCGCCGATGGCGCCGCCATGGCGTTTAACTACATTCTTAGCTATATAAAGACCCAACCCAGTTCCCTCTGTCTGGAATTTAACGACGTTATCGGCGCGGAAAAACTTTGTAAACAGCTTACCCATGGCATCCTCGGGGACGCCTACGCCTGTATCTTCAACGCTTATTTGGACATAGGGCTGATTGGGGACGCGGGCGATTCTTACAGTAACCGAGCCGTTTTTGACATTATACTTTATGGCGTTATCCAGCAGATTGGACAAAGCCAAGCCAAGCTTGGAGGCGTCTATGTATCCTAACGCCGAAGGCTCGTTGCCCCTGTCAAAATAAAGGCTTACGCCGTACTGTTTGGCCATAATATTGGCATTCTCTAAGATGTCGGATAGGAAGTCGACTAGGTTCACGTTCGCAAAGTTATAGCCGAAACGACCTTCTTCGATCTTTGATACGTCCAGAAGGTCGTTGACGATCTTGAGCAGTTTATTGGACAAAATCAGGCCGTTGGACACAAGCTCCTTATCGGCCGGGGCAATGTCCTTCGAGCTATTGAGGGCCTCAAAGGTCCAGTGCACGCCAGTTAGAGGAGTACGAAGCTGATGGGCAGCCACGGTTATAAACTCCGATTTTGATTGGTATATCTCTATTTCCCGCGTCCGATCGTGGATTATCTTTACAAAACCAACCACCGTACCGTTGGTGTCAGTCACGCGGTCGGTGGCGACTCTTAATTCCAAAGCAGGATCAGTGAAAGATAAATCCACAATCTGAGGATATGCCCCCGATTCGGAGCGTCGCTGCACCACCGGCGCTAGCGATGGGAAAATAACCTGAGTAAGCAATCGGAGTTCTGGATTTTGTGCCTTCTCGGGGCCAATTACTTCCCCGACAACTTTATTAGCTTTAAGATTGAAGATTGTTTCGGCAGTGGGATTAAACACGGTTATTTTGAAATCGTTGTCGTAAGCGATGACGCCATCCGCCAAACTAAAAATTATGCTTTCTGTACGGCGCGAGGATGCCCTGGTTGCAAGATTGGATTTCACCAACATTAAATTGTTCCTGAATACCATCGCCCCCAAAGCCAACAAAACCGCCGAGATCCCTATGGCCCACCAGATTGGCATATATAAAAAATTGGCAATAACTATGGCTACAGCTATTACCAAAAAAATCCACAAAGATCGCATCTCGGGGAGTGCTAGATAGGACTGCCTGGAAGATGGGTGGCTAGCTTTCATCAATAAGGATTATAAATCAGTTTCGTTAGTAACAAAAAACCTCCGGTGTACATCCGGAGGGTAGCTGTTGTGGTGCCCTTGAAAGTGGGCGCCGCTCTTTGCTCTTAAAAATCCGCTTGCACGATTCTAAAGAACACTCTTCTATCTATCACTCCACAGACCGAAGAGACGTCTAGTATGGAGAGCCTGACTCGCTTATGGCAGCGAAAAATGCGGGGTGCATCAAGTGATCGTCTTGAGCACCAACCCTTGTCGAGTAGCCTCTAGACGATTCTGTCAGGCGAATCATCTAGAGTGCGCTCGACCCTAGCCTGCGGGTAATCTTAACCGGTCCCCATGAAAGTCCATGGCTGGGTAGACTTTGTAGGGAATGCTTACTTATATAATGTTATTAGTAAGGTGTCAAGCCTTAGCGATGAGGGCAAGGGCTGTGGTTTTTGGTAGCATAAAGGCATGTGTGGAATCGTAGGTTACGCAGGAGAGAAGAAAACTATACCAATCCTTATAGACGGACTGAAGAGATTAGAGTACCGGGGGTACGACTCAGCTGGCCTTGCCGTCATCTCAAAAGAGCGCAGGCTAGAAGTGCGAAAGTCGCCTGGCAGGGTAAGTGAGCTTGAAGCGACGTTAAAAGATATGCCGGAAACCGGCAATCGCATTGGCATCGCCCATACGCGTTGGGCCACCCATGGTGAACCAACCAAAGAAAATGCCCACCCTCACATAGATTGCACGGGTAATATTGCGTTGGTCCACAACGGCATCATCGAAAATTATGAGGCTCTGCGGACATATCTAGAGGAGCGTGGCCACACCTTTATTTCCAAAACGGACACCGAGGTTGTGGCTCATCTCATCGAAGAATTTCTAAAAGAAAAAGGTACGACGTTCCTCGACGCGTTTATCAAAGCCATCCAGCACATCAAGGGGAGTTATGCTATCGTCGCTATCTCGGTATTGGAACCTGATACTATTTATGCCTCTCACCTCTCAAGCCCTCTCGTCATCGGGCAGGGGGAAGGAGAGAATTTCCTTGCGTCAGACGCTTCGCCCTTTCTAGGAAAAGCGAGTGAGGTCCTCTACCCTCCGGAGGACGAAGTTGTCGTAATCACCAAAGACGAAATAAAGTTGTTTGATCTTAATAAGAATAAGAGAGATCCTGTCTTCGAAAAATTAGAAGGAACGCTTGAAAGCATTCAAAAGGGGTCTTATTCCCACTTCATGCTTAAGGAAATTCACGAACAACCCGAGCGGATACGGGATGCCATGCGCGGAAGACTTCTTCTAAGAGAGGGGGATGCCAAATTGGGCGGATTGGAACCTATCTGGGGCGATATTGTTAATGCCAAGCGGATTATTATTAGCGCCTGCGGGACATCGTGGCATGCGGGACTGGTGGGTAAATACATGCTCGAAGAAATTGCCCGCGTTCATACGGACGTCGAGTATGCCTCAGAACTCAGGTACAGGAATCCTGTGTTCGAGAAGGGCGATGTCCTTTTTGTGATAAGCCAGAGTGGCGAGACGGCCGACACATTAGCAACGCTCCGGGAAGCGAAGAGTAAGGGTGTAACGGTGGCAGGGATTGTGAATACCGTTGGATCGACTATCGCCCGTGAAGCCGGCGTTGGTGTTTATATTCATGCCGGTCCAGAAATCGGAGTAGCCTCCACTAAGGCATTCACCTCGCAGGTTTCAATTCTCGCGCTCATAACACTAGCGATCGGCCGCGCCAAGTATATAACCCAAGAAAAAGGAGTGGTCATAGCCGAAGCGATGAACGCACTTCCCGAGAAAGTGGGGCGTGCGCTTGGGGCAGAAGATGAGATAAAAAGCATCGCCCGCGATTTCAAAAACAGTAAAAACTTCCTGTACCTTGGGCGGGGCGCCAATTTTCCTACAGCTCTCGAGGGGGCGCTAAAACTTAAGGAGATATCATACATCCACGCTGAGGGCTACCCGGCCGCCGAGATGAAACATGGTCCAATCGCACTCATAGACGAGAATATGCCCGTCGTCTTCGTGGCACCCCAAGATGGTATCTACGAAAAAGTGCTGAGCAATATCGAAGAAGTGAGGGCACGGAAGGGAAAGGTAATCGCAATTGCTAATGAAGGCGATGATCGCATTAAGTCGTTGGCCGACTATATTATCCGCGTTCCGCGGACGTTGGGCTGGCTTGGTCCCATCGTGAACGTCGCACCACTCCAACTTCTAGCATACTATCTTGCCCTTGAACGCGGCTGTCCGATAGATCAACCGCGCAATCTAGCTAAGTCGGTAACTGTCGAATAGAGACACTCCCTACAACAGAGTGTATCGCTGGAAACGCTCCAATAGAGTCTTAAACCCCAGCTTCTCAAAGTAAGCCTCGATATCACGGTACGCTGGTAAGTTAAATCGTAAGCCATCCATAGACGCTTCTATCGGCACACTATCGTTCAGGGTTGCCAGTTTCTTGGAAAGGAAAGCTTGATCTTCACTGGTTTTAAGTTTCTCCTGCAACTTAGAATTGGGTAAACCTACGCTATTTATCTCCTCGTACAATTTTTCCAGTGAACCATACTTCCCGATGAGCGATACGGCTGTTTTGGGTCCGATGCCGGTAACGCCGGGGATATTGTCGGAAGTATCGCCGACCAATCCTTTATAATCGGCGAATTGTTTGGGGGCAACGCCAAACTTCTCCATCACCTTAGCTTCGTCGTAAACCAATGTGTCAGATATACCCCGCTGCGGCATGATAACTTGTATCTTTTTATCGTCTACCGCTTGAAGAAGGTCTCTGTCTCCAGAGACTATAAAAATCCGCAACCCCCGTGGCGCGAACTTTCTGGCCAGCGTGCAAACTATATCATCAGCCTCAAAGCCAGGGTACTCAAATGTTTTAACATTCAGCACTTTAAACAGTTCCCGGCATTCTATTAACTGCGATACCAATTCGGTTGCCGCAGGCGGCCGTGTAATTTTGTACTCTTTATATTCCCGCTCACGAAAAGTGGCTTCCTGCCGGTCGAAGGCAGCGGCGATGTAACCAGCGGGCCCTTCACCCGTCGGGCCCTCCTTGAAAATTTTAATAAACATGCTCGCCACTCCATAAAGGGCCCCCGCTGGCCGACCATCCGGGGAGGTTAGGGGTGGCAGGGCATGAAATGCCCGGTGTATCAGTGAATTAGCGTCTATTAAAAGCAAAGTGTCGTTCATTGTGTTTGATGCCGTGTTTGATATCTACTACAACTGCGTCACGAGGAAGTATGTTTTTTACGCGATCGGCCCATTCAATAACAACGATGTTATTAGGGTCGCCTACTATGCTTCTCAAGCCGAGCTTGCCCAGCGCCTTGCTCCCCAGGCGGTAGGCGTCAATGTGGTAGACCCTTGTGCGCAAACCTCTGATAGGGAAGTTGCGCATAACTATGAAGGTTGGGCTTATAACTTTTTTGCGGACTCCCAACCCTCGTATAAAAGCCTTAACAAACGTGGTTTTGCCGGCGCCGAGATCGCCCTGGAGTCCAATAACCACAGCGTTCTTCGATAATCTAGTTTCTAAAACTTCGGCAGCTAGATTTTTAGCCATAAAAGCCGTCTGCCGCACGCTCTTTGAGCTTATATTGATCGGCTTCATAACCGATGCTTAGAAAAGTTCTCCTTTGGGTTTGCGACCTAGGCACTCGTAGGCCAATAACTCAGCCACCCGGCCAGCCGGAGTTCGACGGATCAACCCGAGTTTTAAGAGATATGGCTCATAAACATCTTCAATGGCTCCCCGATCTTCGTTTAGCGCCGCAGCCAGAGTCCCTATCCCCACCGGACCGCCGCCAAATTTATCAATGATGATTGAGAGTAGCTGTCGGTCGTGGGCTTCGAGGCCAAACTTATCTATATCCAACATCTCCAGCGTCTGTCGCGCTGCCTCTTCGTCGATGACCGCTTTCTTTTTAACCTGGACATAATCTCTGGCTCGTTTCAAAAGTCTGTTGGCGACGCGCGGCGTGAACCTTGAGGCCTCGGCCAGGATTGCAATTGCTTCAGGTGTTGTAGATATGCCCAATATCCGCGCTGACCGCTCCAAAATAAGTTCGATGTCCTTATTGTCATAGTAGTCCAACCGAAGTATAGCCCCGAAGCGGGAGCGGAGCGGTTCTGATAAAAGATTCATCCGGGTTGTCGCCGCTATCAAAGTAAATGGCGGGAGGTCGATTGAGACGGTTCTGGCCCCAGCGCCCTTGCCTATAACTATATGCAGCTTGCGCGACTCCATGGCGGGATACAAAACCTCCTCAATCATCCGGTTCAAGCGATGGGCTTCATCAATAAACAAGATATCATTGGCTTCCAAATTGGAAAGAATGGCCGCTAAATCCCCCGTTTTCTCAATAGCTGGACCGGAAGTGGTTTTAAGCGGTGCGGACATCTCATAAGCCACCAGCCTAGCCAGAGTCGTTTTCCCCAACCCGGCTTGGCCGTAAAAAAGGAGGTGATCCACGGGTTCACCACGCTTACGAGCGGCCTCTATTATCACCCTTAGGTTTTTTTTGACGTGTTCTTGGCCGATATACTCCTGCCAGGTCGTCGGTCTAAGCAGACTATCTATATTCTGGTCCTCTTCTGAGTTATCAACAGGTTTTACCCTTTCTTTATGCGCCATTTTGACAAATCGCCGGTCTTGTGTTATAAATTTATTCGATAATCTAAAGAAGACGTAGGCCTGCGGGCAGCGAATTTCTCGAGGTTTAGGACGATCTGGCTCCGGCTGGGTCCACCCCCAAGATGAATTCTAAATTTTTTCCGTCAATTCGGAAAGAACGCTTCCCCAAGCATAGTGCCCGCAGACCTACGTCTTTTTTTGTTGGTTTGAAAAGACCTAGCAAGTCCAATCGATGGGTCCTGTTATACGTTCTACCTCATCCAGAGTTGTAATACCAGCGAAAGCTTTAAGTATTCCGTCAGCCTGTAGACTAACCATCCCTTTGCTCTTGGCAAATTTGCGGATAGCCTCCTCGGTTAAGTCGCGCGCTATCTCCTTTTCTAACTCATCGCCCGCCGGTAGCATTTCAAAAACGCCGATCCGGCCTACATAGCCGTTGTTGCATTTGTCGCAGCCCTTAGCGGTATAGAGACTTATCTTGTCTGGCTTGGCAACTCTTGGTGGTAAACTGGTTATAAATTTGTCTATGTTAGCCTTGGTCGCCGCATCGATCATCATCTCTGTCTTACAAGCGTCACACAGTTTGCGTAACAGTCTCTGAGCAACAATTAGATTAAGCGCGGGGCCGATGGTGGGGAGTTTTATGCCCATGTCGACCAATCGTGGCACCGCACCAACAGCGTCATTGGTATGCAAAGTCGAGAAAACAAGATGCCCCGTCAGAGCAGCGTGGATTGCCGTCTCGGCCGTCTCTAAATCGCGTATTTCACCTACTAAAATTATGTCGGGGTCTTGGCGAAGAATTGAGCGCAGTCCGGCAGCGAAAGTGTAACCACGCTCTTCATCAACTTGCGTTTGTTCAATCCCCGGCAAATGATATTCAATCGGATCCTCGATGGTTATGGATTTTAATTCAGAGCTGTTGACCTCTTTCAAGAAAGCGTAGAGGGTGGTTGTTTTGCCGCTTCCTGTTGGCCCGGTGGCCAGAATCATGCCGTTGGGCTTTTTAATTTCGAGGTTGGCGGCCTCTAAATCGTCGGGCCTCAATCCCAAATCAGAAAGTTTAAGCGCTACCGCACTCGGATCCAAGAGACGCAGCACGGCTGTTTCGCCGTATTCCGAAGGAATGGTTGATACCCGCACCTCAATGTCGGCGTTGTCTCTTTTTATTGTGAAGCGGCCGTCTTGGGGAGTATCGATGACGTTCAATTTCAGCCCCGAGACAAGCTTAATCCGATTCAATAACGAGTTGTAAACTTTGGTATCAAACCGCAAGACGTCGTACAAAAGGCCATCCAACCTAAAACGGAGGAGTGTCTTGTCTCGCTCGATTTCAAAGTGAATATCGGAAGCCTTTAGCGCTGAAGCTGAAGAAAAAATTATATTGGCGACTTTGGTGGTGGACGCATTTTGTTCTATCGCCGAACCAAGATGCTGCCCGACCTCGACTAGGGGAATAGGGTTTTGTTGCTCAATTATGAACTCGTCGCGGTGTTCCGCTTCCACAAAATCTGCCATCTCGTCTATAATATGGCGGAAAAGAGCCAAAAGCAAAGTAATTTACTATGTCCGGCCACTCCCGATGGGTTCAGATAAAACATAAGAAAGGCGTGACCGATAAAAAACGCGGCGAGCTTTTCTCAAAATTGTTGAAGGCTATAAGAGCTGCTTCGCGCACCGAACCCAATCCTGATTTTAATCCCCGACTGCGCTCGGCGGTGGAGACGGCTAAGGAAGCTGGCGTCCCAACGGACAATATCGCGCGGGCAATTGAAGGCAGTAAAAATAAAGACCTGGAGGATTTGCTGATCGAAGCTTACGGCCCCGGCGGGGTAGCTATACTAGTAACTGCTACAACCAACAACCGCAATAGAACGATGGCTGAGTTGAGGAAGATGTTGAATGACGTTGGTGGGAAAGTAGCCGAACCCGGGAGTGTTATGTGGGCCTTTGAGCGCAGTGAGGGGGGTGGTTGGACAGCAAAGTTTCCCATAGTACTGGACGCCGATACTAAATCGAAACTCAATGAATTAACCACCACCCTTGATGGCGATGAGGATGTTTTAGAGGTTGTAACCAACGCATCATGAAAATACTAGGCATCGATCCAGGTACAGCACGCCTGGGTTATGGGTTAATCGAGACCAAACCATCCCTGCAGTATATCGACTGTGGGGTGTTTGAACCCAGAACGCCCGATAGCGGACAACGCCTTAAGCTTGTATCTGACAAATTGGTTGAATTAATAAACAAGCACAAACCGCGCTTAGCTGTGGTTGAGGGTTTGTATTTCTCCACCAACAAAAAAACAGCGCTGTCGGTGGCTGAAGCCAGGGGGGTAATTATTCTTACCCTAACTCAGAAAAAGGTGCCGCTCATGGAATTCACCCCGAACCAGGTTAAGTCATTGGTAACGGGTTGGGGTAGGAGCGACAAAAAGAACGTTGAGTTGGCGGTCGGTATGACTATAAGACTACCCCAAAACCTCAAAGTCCACGATGACGCCATGGATGCGTTGGCGCTGGCGTTGTGTGGATCGTTTAGTATGCGAACCGTGGGGAAAAGATGATATTGACAAGGGATATAGGTCTTATATACTAGTCGCGCAATTTAGCACGGTACTCTTTTTAATAACAAAGGTCGTGTAAGTAAAGTGGCCTATGCCAATGAAAACCAAACAATCGGGACTTGTCGAAGGGCGCCTACGCGTCCCAGTGATGATTGTGGATGAAGAAGAAGACGAGAATGATGAGGGTGTAGAGGGTGGTAAAAAATACACCGAATCAAATGAAGGTGGAGGTGTAGACGGCGAAGAGAGTCTGGATGAGATGGTGGAGAAAGAAGACAGCGACAGCGACGAGGACCAAGATGATTCTTTTGGTGGTGGAGACGACTCAGACGATAATTATTAGCAAGGAGTTGTATTAAGTTTGTTAAATCACCTTATCTGGGTAGATAAGGTGATTTAGGTTTGAGGCGGGTTTATAATCATGGTTGCTATCAAAGTACCTAAACTTAAAACGTGGCAGTGGGTGGTGGTCGGCCTAGTAGTCTTGGTGGTTGGGGGCGCATTGTATGTCGGCTACCTCTACCTGACCCTGCCCGAAATAAGCAGTATAAACAATGTTCAGGTGGCTCAATCCACAAAAATATACGATCGCACCGGCACTGTCCTTTTATATGAGATACACGGCGACGAAAACAGAACATCCATACCATCCGACCAGATCCCAGAGGTGATGAAACAGGCTACTGTAGCCATTGAGGACAATACCTTTTACAGCTCTCCCGTGTTCGACCTGCGTGGGGTCTTGAGAGCTTTGGCAACTGATATAATGACGCTGCATTTTAACCAAGGTGGATCAACTATAACGCAGCAGCTGGTTAAAAATACGCTTTTAAACTCAGAGAAGACCATTAGCCGCAAGATACAAGAGTTAATTCTGGCATGGCGGGTTGAGCGCAACTACACCAAAGACGAGATACTAACCATGTATTTGAATCAGATACCGTACGGTCAAGGAGCATACGGAATAGAGGCTGCCTCGGAACTGTATTTTGGAGTAAACGCCCAAGACCTAACATTGGAACAAGCGGCTTTGCTGGCAGCGGTACCTCAAGCTCCAACATATTATTCTCCTTGGGGAGATCATCAGACCGAGCTTAAAAATAGGTGGAAATTGGTGTTGGAAGCAATGCATGACAGTGGTTACATAACCAGCGGCCAACTGGCGACGGCTGAGGCTAACTATCCGACCGTTCTTCCAGCATCGCATGGAGGAATACGCGCACCTCACTTTGTGGCTTATGTAGAGGATTACCTGGCACAAAAATACGGTGAAGATCTCTTAACCCAAGGGGGGCTAACGGTGATAACTTCTTTGGATATGAACCTCCAGACTGAGGCGGAGCAGGCTGTGACTGACGGCGTAGCCAGGAACATCGCATTGTATGGAGCTCACAACGCCGCACTAGTGGCTTTAGATCCAACCACAGGACAGATACTAGCTATGGTTGGATCAGCTGATTACTTCGATAACTCAAATGACGGGCAGTTCAATGTTATTACTCAAGGACTCAGGCAGCCTGGGTCGTCTATAAAACCATTTGTCTACTTGACGGCTTTTGAACAAGGACTCACGCCGGACACAATTGTTTGGAATGTACCGACAGAGTTTACAACCAACAATCCATCTTGTCCGCCAGTGGTTGATTTCAACAACAATAACAAGGCGTGTTACCACCCCGTAAACTTTGAAGGCACCTTCACTGGTCCTGTTACACTATCCCAGGCACTAGCCCAGTCTATAAACGTGCCGGCGGTGAAAGTTTTATATCTTGCTGGCATGAACAATGTAATCCAAAATCTAGAGAGTTTTGGTATAAGTACCGTAACCGACCCATCAAAAGTCGGCTTGTCGCTGGTTTTGGGTGGAGCAGACGTTAAACCCATAGAACTAGCCCAAGCTTACGGCGTTCTGGCCACCGATGGGGTAAAACATACATTAGCTCCCATTCTTGAAGTCACCAACAGCAATGGAAGTGTTTTGGAACAATACGCCGACCAGTCCAGTCAGATAGTTGACCCTCAATATCCAAGGCTAATAAATAACATCTTAGCAGACCCAAGCCTGCGCGCACCCCTATTTGGGCAAAGCTTACCGTTGACTGAGATCCCCGGACATCAAGTCGCCCTTAAAACTGGCACAACCAACAACTATGTTGACGCTTGGGCGGTCGGCTATACACCAGATTTCGTCGCACTGGTTTGGGCGGGCAACAACGACAACACACCCCTAACCAGCCAGGGGAGTAGTATTTTGGCTGCGGTCCCCATGTGGCACGAATTTATGTCCGCCGCCCTAGCCAACTACCCACTACTAACCTTTGACAAGCCAGCGCCGATATATGAAACCAACCCCATCCTTAAGGGTGAGTTGGTGGCGGGGCAACAACACTCCATTCTCTACTACCTAAACAGAGTCAGTGACCCAGAGTATGTAAACTGGGAAACTGGAATCAGTAATTGGTTGTTGAATAATACCTTTAATCCCAGCAACTTCACGGTTGTAGCTTCATCCACCCCAACAACCTACTCACCAGCAACCACGGTCACCAACAGCAGCTCTACCCCCAACAGCACTATCCAAATTCAAACCACATCCCCAACCAATGGCGAGTTTGTAACCAATCAAATAAACATTAATGCCGCCATTACCAGCACGGTAGATATAACCAAGGTAGAGGTTTATTTAAACAACAATCTAATTGACAGCAGGGTTGGGAATTTTGGAACTAGTTATACCTATGCCTCGGCCTTGTCGCCTTCGGGGATACAACTGCAAAACATGTTGGTTATACGCGCCACCGACTCCAGCGGCGCCCAAACCACAGAGCAGTTTATTTTGTATGGTCAGCAATAGGTAAGCCTATTGCCTTATCGGCATAAGTATATAGAAACAAGATGCGTCGTCGGGTGATTTTAGAAGTGAGGCTTTATTGCCGGCGTTAAGCCCCAAATTAACTTGTTTCCCAGACAAGATTTTTATTCCATCCAATAAATAACGCCAATTAAAAGCTAGTTCAGCACCCTCGCCCGATATTTTAGCTGGAATAAGGTAGTTGTTTTCTCCTAATGCGCTGTCGTTGGAGTAGATTTCAAGAGCCTTCTTGTCTTTGGTCTTCAAGCGCACATCACTAACTCGAGAGGTAAAGGATCCGGTAAGTTTTACAGCATTAGTTAACTCCTCGCGGCTGATCAAAACCTCAGTATCAACGCCTTTTGGAATAATTGGTTCGTAGTCTGGAAATTTGCCGTCGATCAATCTAGAGACTATTTCAGTATCGTTGGTTTGGAATAATATTTGACCGCCTTCAATCCTTATAGACAAATCTTCATCGTCGCCCACAACCCTTAAAAGCTCTTGGGTTGTTTTGAGGGGGATAATAACCTTAAGCCCCTGTTCGGCGAAGGTGTTGTCGAATTGATTCTTGTTTATACTAGCCTCGGCCAGCCTAAAACTATCAGTCGCAACCAACTTCAAAATAGAGGGTTCTATTATTAATAAGACGCCGCTTATTTCCGGCCGTAAATCCGAGATGCCAGCGGCCACCACCACTTTGCTTAGCCCATCCTTGAAAACGCCGGCGTTTAATTTGAGATGCTCTTTTGTCTCTTTTACCTTAGGAATTATAGGGAACTCGTTAACTGGCATGCTTTGCAAGCTGGCTTCATAGCTATCTGTTTTTATTTGGAGGGTTTGTTGTTTGGTATCGATGTTAACCCTCTCACTGGATAAGTTGGAAACAATGTTGGATATGATGTTGTGGGGGATGGTTATAGTGCCATCTTCCACTATTTTGCCGTATATGGTTTTGGTTATGGCTAGCTCCAAGTTGGTGGTGGAAAATTTAATTTGATTATTTTCGGCTTTTATTAATACGTTGCCGAGTATCGGCAAATTTATATTATTGCCGACCGATCGTCCGACGACATCAAGACCGTTCTTAAGATTGTTTTTTAGAATAATCAGTTTCATGGCTGCTGTATATAATTATTATATTAATTTAATTAGTAGTTGTAGTAGAGTCTGGTTAATTGTGGATTGGGCTGAAATTATATGTTCATTACAGGTTGTTTTGGCAACTAAGCCGTCTTAATAAGTTATTAATTGGGGGTTGAGTGGTGTTTATAACTTTTTGGAAAAAATTTTTATTATTGAATTGCCGACAGTTTATACCGACTTACTAACAGTTTCTTTTATCATATTAAGTTTATTACTCAATACTGGGTCTTTATCTACCGAATCAGCAATCTTTTTATATGAATAGATAGCGGTGGTGTGATCGCGATTGCCGATTTTACTGGCAATGTAAGGGTAAGACATATTCAGCATCTCGCGCATGAGATAGATGGTTATCTGCCTCGGCTCAATAAATTCCTTACTCCTGCCCTTGCCGATTAGATTGGTTGGTGATATTTCAAAAAATAACGCAACCGCCTTGATTATCTGGGCTGGGGTTATGTTGGGCTTAGAGTGTTCGATAGTTTCGTCTATTATCTTTTCAATACCAGCTAAATTAAGTGGTTTTTGGTAGTTAAGTTGGTAGAATATAACTTTGTTTAATATACCCTCTATTTCTCTTATATTCCTTTGGAATCTCTTGGCTATAACATCGATTAACTCGTCTCCTATTGCGGCGCCGCGCTCCTGCAGCTTAGTTTTTATGATGGCCACTCTGGTTTCGTAGTCGGGGACGCTTATATCAACCACTATTCCTCCACCAAACCGTGAACGCAATCTTTCTTCAAGGGTGGGTATGGCTTGGGGCGGCCGGTCGGAAGAGATAATAATTTGCTTGTTTTGTTCGTGTAGGGCGTTAAAAGTGTGGAAAAACTCCTCTTCGGTTTTCTCTTTGCCGCCGATGAATTGAATATCGTCTATTATCAACACATCCACCAGACGGTAGGCGCTTTTTATATCCTCAGCTCTATTGTTGCGCAGCGCCCACACAACGTCATTAGTGAACTTCTCTGAGGTAACATACTTGACCTTAACTTTCCCTCCATAGACACCAGCTATTTCATTGCCGATAGCCTGGATAAGGTGGGTTTTACCCAAGCCCACTCCGCCGTATATAAACAATGGATTGTATTTAACGCCGACACTATTCACCACTGCGGTGGAGGCTGAGTAGGCTAGTTCATTGGATGATCCAACAACAAACGAATTCAGGGTGTAGCGTGGGTTTAGGTTGGTCAGGGGGTCAACCCTCATCTCTTGGAATGACAGTTGTTTCTCGTCGCCCTCGGGGACGGGACGCGACTTGGGGTTGTTTTTAATCAAAGTTCCCTCAACCACGTACTCTATTTTACGGACTGATCCGTCGTGATTGCGGATAGTCCCCAAGATAAGTTTGTTGTATTTAGCCTCAACCCATTCCTTGGCAAAATGATTAGGTAGTGCAATTAACGCTGCCCCCTCTTGAGCCTCGATTAGGCGACTATTCTTTAACCAGGTTACAAAATTAGGCTTGGAGATCTGTAATTCGATTTCCGATAATACCGCCTGCCAAAGTTCTTCGTTACCCCCCATAGTAATGCGTTGATACGCCAACTTTAGTCTTTAGTCAGACTTAATCTTACCCGACAAAACCCCTCCGTCAAACAACAGATAAAGATTAGAACTTGTGTATAAGCTGTTAACATCCCAAAACAGTCGCCTGGTTATGGATTTATTAATCCGCGCAGCTTATAATGGGGCCATGTCCGTGACTTATCAGCCGAGAAAGAAAAAAAGGGCTAGGGCGCATGGGTTCTTGAAGCGCAGCCGCAAGGCCGGCGGGCGTAATGTCCTTAAGCGCCGCAGGGCCAAGGGGCGCCACAAACTCACCGTCTAGCTGGGTGGGGAACAAATGCTTCCCAAAAAACTTAGAACACCTCTACAATCTTTCCCTCGCAGCTCGAAAGTAATTGCTAAGACCAAAAACTTTACAATGAAGTATGCTGCCAACAACCTCCCCCACAATCGGGGCGGGGTGGTAATAAGTAGATCGGTAGGGAAAGCGGTGGAGCGCAATAGATTAAGAAGAGTTATCATGAATTTTTTGAGCAGCAACCCCAATTTTTTAAAAGGCGGTACTGGTAGGGATTTTGTTTTTTTTGTTGGATCCAAGGCCGCGACGGAGAAACAAACCAACCTATCTAAAGAGCTGAAAACATATGGCCAACTTTTTTAACCAAATACTATACCGCCCCATTTTTAATGCGCTGATAGTCATATATCACTATGCTTCCTTCGGCGACATGGGTATAGCGATAATACTGCTGACGGTGCTGATGCGTTTAATACTCTGGCCGCTGTTTCACGAAACCGCTCGGTACCAAAAACTTGCCCCCAAGCTGCAGTCGGAGATAAAACAAATTCAGCAGCGGCACAAAGACAACAAGGAAGAGCAAACTAAGGCGTTGATGAAGCTTTACAAAGATCACGAGATAAACCCCTTCACCCCATTTTTATCACTGATAATCCAAATACCCTTGCTTTTAGCTCTATACGGAGCCTTGAACGATCTTTTTAAGTACACAACATCAATTAACCTTCTCTATTCTTTTGTGCCACACACCCCCACATTGAACACAATATCGCTCGGAATCATTGACTTATCCAAGCCAAATATTGTAATAATCATCATAGCGGTAGTGCTGCAGTACTACATGGCCAAGCTCGCGCTGCCGGAGCATGAAAAAGGCGTTGCCCCAAGTCAGGCCGAGAGGATGAGTAGTGGTATGGTCTGGATTGGCCCGATAGTAACCTTGATAATTCTTATAGGATTGCCATCGGCTTTGGGCGTGTACTGGGCAGCATTCGCCGCATTTTCCATATTTCAACAACTAATAGTAAACTATCGACTGCGCGACAATGGAAGAACTAGCAAATCAGATAAAGGAGTTGGTAGGCCTGATGGGCTTCAATGATTTTGAGTTCAATCCCGATTACGAACACAAAGTCATCTCGATAATAATAAGCGATCCATATCTCACCACAGAGCGGGTGCCTAACCTGGTTGTTAATTTAAACCGTGTCGGACGGCTGTTTACCAAACAAATGTCCTCGGAGCCGGTGCTTATAGACGTGAACAACTACCGCCGCGAGCGTGAGAATTTAATAATAGAATTAGCCAAAGCGGCTGCCAGGAAGGTAGTTGCCTCCAAGGAAGAAGTTTCACTTCCAACAATGAATGCGTATGAACGGCGATTAGTTCATACTGAGTTATCGACGCGACCGGACGTGAAGACGGAGAGTGTGGGAGAAGGCAATAACCGTTACGTGGTGGTAAAACTAGTGGAGAGCAACTAAGTTGCATAAGCAACCCAGGTTTTTCACTAGGCGATTTTTTGCACGTCAGAAAAGAGGGTAGATTTCTGGGGCAATGAGTACACAGTGCACAAGCCAGAGAAATAACAGATCTTTGGGGTGGGCAAAAATCAACCACTCCGCACCGAAAGTGCGGAGTATGGTTTTTTGACTGGGAGTCAACTCAAGATGGTGAAGGTCTTGTCTTCATCTTCCTCCTTTTTTGCCCTGCTCTGCAATATATCGTTTGATTGTCTCCTCAGTCACCGTGCCAGTCGTAACACAGAAGTAACCAATCCGCCACATATGTTGGCCCCAGAACACCTTACCGAGACGCGGAAACTCCATCTGGAGTTTCTGGGAAGATTCCCCCTTGAGATGCTGGACGATTCTTGAAACCGCGATGTAGGGCGGTATGGCCAAGAGTATATGGACATGGTCGGGACCAATGGCTCCCTTCAGAATATCAATCTTCTCTTCGGAGCAAATCTGGCGGACAACGTCTCTTAATCTTGGGGCAATATCGTCAATCAGTATCTTTTTGCGGTACTTTGTAATCCAGACAATGTGGTTTATTATCGTAGGTAGTATGACTCGTGTGATGATATTGCCCGACCATGTCCCTATACTAACACCGCTTTCATTGCTTGGGGGATTCTCCATGCTGAAGCCCCTGGCTGGAAGCCAGGAGTTTTACCCTCGGTGGTAGTTGTATTGTCGTAGTGTTGGTTACTAGCATTGGGTTTTCTATACTTCATATATGAAGAAGTTTTTGTACGGATTTTCACTTGTTGTGTTGGCGGAGCTGGTTCTTATAGCGATCAGAATAATACCAATCCTAATTCTTCCGAGGTTCATAGGCGCCCTTGGTGTTGCCTTACTTTTTGTCAGTCTTGTTTTTTGGGTCGGCGTGGATGCCAATCACTTCAAGAAACACAAGAACATACATACTCATCCATATTTTTGGGTGGTGGGAGTGCTTTTGTTTAGCTGGATTGTCTTCCCGATATATTTAATACGCCGTAATATGTACTGGTATCCACCAACAAAAGCTGAGCTATAAACAATAGATCGGAAGGTAGTTAATGTCCCCAGATTCCCAACTCCGGCTTTAGTTGTAGTCTATGGGAGCTGGCTAGAACTAAAGAGTAAAGGTAGAGCTATGGCGGCCGATCTGAGGAGTGACTGGCGGAGATAGCTAAAACCAGATACCGGAGGTTGAATGTGGTTGCGAGTAACAAATACCAAGGGCACAAACTAAATAAAATAAACCCACACACCTACCTGTGGGTTATTTTATATCTTGTGTACCCTAGTGGCCTACAAGAGCTGGATTTATTGTGTTCAGTATGATGTACGAAGCAAGAAGAATTAATAATCCATAGATAGCTGCCTTTATCCACTCTATGGCATCCACACGGCGCGATTCACTGCCGGCGGATAACGTGTATAGTATCCCCCCGTAGACAATAATACCCACAGCGACCGTGGCGCCTATACCAATAGCCCAATCAAGTATATCCCCAGAACCCAATCCCAATGCGCTTAATAATGCCGAACCCAAATCCATTTGTTGCTTAGATTATAACTCAAGATGCCCTAACTTACATATAGTGTAACTCATTTAATCGGAGTCTTGTGTTGGTTCAGCTGACTTGCCTTTCTCTTCAAGTATTTCCTCTGGGTTGGTGGTTATAAGTTGGTTCTCGAAAGATGATGGCACTATTTGGATGGCTGCGTGCTTTAGCCCAGCTACAAACAACCCTTGCCCAACATCAGCCTCTACTAGATAGTCTTTTTCTGCGTCGGTTAGGTTAAAGGCCTTCCCTGTGTTGTCTATACTTGCTGGGGCTTCTTTTAGTAACAACTGCAGTGAAGAGTTGGTTATGATGGGCTTGCCATACGGCGAGCCCAAGAAATCATCCACATCTTGAGTGATGGTTGATATGCCTAGATAGTATTTGCGGCCGCGTTTGGCTAAACCAAATAGGAATGATGCACTATCTGGGTATTTCATCATCCACCAAGCTTCATCTATTACCATGATGCGCTTTTTAAGTTCGGCTCGGACCGTATTCCATATAAAGTTGAGTATTATATACATTGCGACGGGGCGTAGCTCATCTTCTAAGTCGCGTATAGAGAACACTATTAGATGGTTAGAGATGTTTATGTTGGTTGGTTTATTCACAAAGCCCGCATAACTACCTTTGGTGAAGCGGTATAGTCGCTCGGCCATACCCTTGCCGCCTTCTATTTCATTCAATACTGCCTCCAGATCCTCTAGGAGTGGCGGCCTAGCCTTGCTGAAGTCTTTGTCTGGGGCTATATCTCGCATGGCGTAAGTTTCATTAAGCGCCCTATCAATCAGAGCTTCCTCCGCTGGCGTCACCGAGCCTAACATAAGTTTTATAAGTCCAGCCAAGTTCACAACGTGAGACTTTAGGACATCGTTAGGCTCTTCATCTTCCGGGACAACTGGGATATCAAATGGGTTGATAGTGCTTTCAGAATCGAGTGATATTTTAAGAACACTCCCACCAACGGCATCAGCTAGAGTTATATATTCATTTTCTGGATCGACAACGATGACATCCGTGCCCATCATCAGTGAGCGGATTATTTCCAACTTTGCGGCATAAGACTTACCAGCTCCAGCCTTGGCGAATACAACCATATTAGCGTTCTCTAACGAGAACCGATCAAATATAATCAATGTATTGTTGTGTCTGTTTATGCCGTACATTATCCCAGTGTCGGATGTTAGATCTAAGGAGACAAATGGGAAGATAGAAGATGCTGGCCCGGAGTTCATTGGGGTATGAATTAAGGTGGTATCCTGCCCCAGAGGGGCGACAGAGGAGAATAGTTTTATTTGTTCGAACACAGCCGCCTTCATGTCGACGAGCTTGCCACCCATAATATCTTCCACTTCGGCACTTATTTTGTTGAGTTCTTTTTTATCGTCGGCGTATATAGTTAGGTATATTCCTACATCGAATAATTTTTCCTGAGCTTGTTGCAGCTTGTCACGCAACGCCTCAACATCATTCAGGGCCGTCTCTAAAACTGGATCGCGCACTACACCTTTCTGCTCCAACTCGTCTATGTCTGCTTGTAGAGCTGTGGTTTTCTTGCGTAAATTATGCAGAGCTATAGCCGTATCTATGGGGTGTGTAAATATGGAGATATCCATCAACTCAGGCAGATTGATAAGTGGAGAGAACCAACCAGTGGATAGGTAGCGAGGATAACCAAGTATGTAGAAAGACCTAGCGAATTTATCACCTATTTTTAAATAATTTTGGCCTATTTCTAACTTTTGGGGGGCAAGCACGTCCTCAATATGACCGCCTTCCAAACTGAGCTCTTGTAATTTCTCAACCGTGCGGGGGTTGTAGAAGTTGTGCAATAATTCAGCAAGTTCTTGGTCCTCTAGGGCGACCGCTCGTAGTCCGACACCACGCAGAGCATTGATTACCTGCTCTACTCTTTGAGCTAACTGTTCCCGATGGCTTGGCTCGATGGTGGGGTTTGAAGAAGGTGACTCTGTGGGTTTATTTCGGGTTCCAGCTCCGATTCTAGGTATTATGTTTGCAGCAGCCCTTGGATTTATTACTGGGTCGAATGGCACAACCACAAAGAAGCTCTTGGTCATTACCGCGTTGGTCTCGACAAACCCCTTTATAAAAGTTGTGTAGTCTTCGATTTGTTCTCTTAGTAGGTTATTCTGTTCAGCCTCCATACGTTCGTCTAGCGTGCGTAGGTAGTCGTCTATATTGAGCTTCCTAGAGTGGATAAACACTTGTACAGAAAAGTCCAATGAGTTAAGTAGGTTTTGGTAGGCGTAAATAATCGTATTTTGTTCCCCTTCAGATTTTAGGTCGAAGTTTAATCCATCAACCATGACTATCTGACGCAGGCCGCCGTTTTTAAGCACGACAATTCCACTGCTTATATCTTTTACATTTACAAAATCCTGCGTTTTTGTCTGTCCCAGTGCCATTTTTAGAATTAACGATAGTCTACGCGGCGAGCCACCTCCTCATCACCGGTTATCTTCTTAATTAACTCATACCTCTCTTCAACTGACTCGCGAGAGGTTGCTTTTAGCACTTCCGGTAAGGGCTTTTCTCGATTGGGTATGGCCTGCTTGGTAGTGATCAGTTTATCTAGTAGACTACGCAGTCCGACGGATGGGTGGGCTCTGTTGGTTTTAATAGTGGGTTGCGCTGTTGGGGTTGTGGTATGAGCTACCAGCGCTGCCGTAGTGGGTTGATAAGTATAGACACGCGGATTCCAAACATAGGAGAACGCGGAAGCGGTTATTATCCTCATTGGTCTGCCGTTTATCTTTGCCAAATTAAACGTCAAGGTGGTAGTTTCTATTAGTATGGCAACGACAACCCATAACCATGTAGCAAATAAGAAGTATAAGAATATAACCAAGAGCGTCGCACCAGCAACATACAAAAACTGCTTAACACTTAAGGGGCCGAATATCTTGTCCTCGGTTTCTATAAACTGAGGGATTTGGAATTGCATTATTAAAATTCTACAGCCTCTGTAGTGATATTTCTAATATTAAACCCGTCTCAACCCCTAAAGCGGTAAGTCTCTAAGACTAGCATTGCTGTTGTTGTCGCCACTAGCGTTTTTAACACCGTTCTCGCTCGGTTCTGGTACTGGATCAACTCTGGCAGCAAACGGATCATTTAAGTTGGTTTTAAGTCCAGAATAATTAACATGACGTAGGCCCTCCGTTTTAGTTTTTAGGGTGGCCAACTCCTCGGTTCTCTGTTTCTCTTGTTGTATCCCCAACTCAAGGCGTGCTTTCACCGGCTCGTATTTGTAAGACTCAACCTCGCTTTCGGGAGCGGCGTTATTGGGGGCTTTGTAGAATACGGGTCTTATTGGTGAGGTGTGGGTGAGGACGTCTTCAACTCTGGGTTCCATTTCTTCCCCTTCGCGTTGGTGTAATATAAATGGAGCCTGACCTTGTTGTGGTTTTGGTGACGGAGCGGTGTTTAACAGTGGATTCTGTGGCATCTGGCTAGCCGCAGCGCTAGTTGTAGGAGCTGTTGGGGTGGGACCCTCGCTGCTCGGTGGTTGGTATACTGAGCTTAACTCGGGTTCTAGTGGGTCGAATACGCCGGCTTTAATTTCGGGATACATCTTAGATATAGTATCCGCGTCCAATTCAGTTGCAGTCGCTAGCTCAGTTGGAGCATCAGCTAGACGTATGAAACCATATAGTACATTGCGTACAACTGTAGATATACTTTCTACAACCTCCGTTGATAAGGAATACTTAATGCCTAAGTTATCTATCAAGTTGGAATTTTGTTCGGAGAATAGGGCGTCAAGTATTTTCTCGGGCAGGTGACCCCATCTTTCAGCGGCCTCTTCTTCTGAGACGTTAAACATAAATTTTTACTTATTCTCTTCTTTTGTTTCCCCCGTGCTCGGCGTGGCGGTATAACCGGCTTCGGTGTTAGCTCTTGCTTTGGAGACCTTTTGGGCTAGGCTTTCTAGTTTCACGTCACCCAACTTATCCGCTTTACGCCTTAGGGCCTCTGCCATGACGTTTATAGGGTCTTTAAGTTTTTTGATTGTATTCTTAAGCGCTTTTTCTTGCTTAGATGAGAATTCTGCTAGCGCTGCATCAACTTGAGCAGCGTCCTTGCTCTTTCTCATAATATTAACCCTTTCTTTTGCCAACTCGTCGCTCTGTTGCTTTACAAGATCGTTAATAAACGAACTCCGAGCCTTACTTATGTTTCCTGGATTAATTTTCCCTTTTGGCATGAAGTCATACTCTGATAACTTACTATTTAACGTTGAAGCAAAGAGATTGTCGTGGTTCTTTGGTTTGACCTTGGGTATGACTTTGGATAGTAGGCCGTGACTAGGACCGGTATCTGCTATGCTTTGGTTGACAGTTTCACGGAAACGGGCGAGGTCGTCTTCAGAAAGATTGCCGAATGGCTTTTTGGCATCGAAGTCGGCGTTGATGGCGTTATGCGGCAATTTACTTAACTCCTTTTCGTCTAACTCGCCAATAAACTTATCAGACTCATTCTTAAAATTAACATAATCACCCTGCCCTAAAGCATCCCATCCAGCCTGTGACATGCCCGACTCAATCTCGATCTTATGGAATAGATTCCCCTTGCCCACCATCGTTAAGCCTCGCTTGGCCCTATCTGTAAGGTAGGCCCTTGGATTTTCTAGTTTGTCTTCTTTGATGGCGTAATCCATTAGGTCTGCGAAGTCAGGACTGTCCGGCGTCTTGGCTAAGTTGCTAATCCTCTTATTTAGTTCCTCCTTAGATAGCCCTTCTTCTTTGGCTTGTTTGGCTGCCTCAGACGAAAGCCGTCCCGAAGTAAACTCCGGCACCTCCAAACCAAGCTGATCTTTAGCAACTTTCTTTATTTTGTTATGGATGAACTCGCTGCCGTAACCTACGTTTTCAAGGAGGTGTATTTTAGCACTACGTTTTTGTTTCTCAGATTCGTTGGTTTCGGTTTTGTTCTCTTCTCTGAGGAGATTAGCTCTCTTTATTGCCGATTTTCTTATCGCGCCGACTCCCTTAGCTAGGGAACCAACTCCGAATGCTGCACCAGCCATAGTCACCGCTGTAATAACCCCACCGCTTTTGAGCGCGAAGTACAGGCCAAAGCCGGATATTATTACCACAGTCATTGCTTGGAATATGGCTGAGCCTAGTCCGCCCGAAGTAACTCCAATATTCTTGAGCCATAATATAATCTGCGTTGTTATCCATAGGAAGAACACTATTATCGGCCCGTAAAAAACCCATTTCAAGAACTCCTTCCACCAAGCGCTGAATGGATTACCCATAGGACCCAGTTTAAGATTGGGGAATACGAATGTTGCCCAAGCTAGAGGTGCTACCCCCACAAGGATAGTAAGAACAATAAAACGGGCCGCGAAAAAGAAGGCCAAAGCCGCTGTTGTCAGCATGCCAATCGACGTCACGATGGCGGACAGGAATGTGGCGACAATACTACCAAGTGCCACCCCAGCTACACTGCCGGTGGCATTGAACGCGTTTATAAATGCTGTGAAGGTGGTGGCAGCGTTGAAGACATTCACGATGTCCCCGCTGCAAGTGTTGTATAAGATAGATTTAGTTATGTTGGTGCCTACCCCAACAATCCAACTGGCTATAGTGACACTAAAATCTATCAGTAAGGCTGCAAATATTAACTTAGGCAGTTGCTTCAGTCCCCACTTATCAGATCTGAACATGGTGGCGAACGCTACTACAATCAAGGCTAGTATTATGATTAGGTTAGCCAAACCCATGACGCTCGAACTAACCACATGGACTATGTAGTTGCCATTAAGAAAGTTAGCGTTTAAGGATATAGCTTGGGCAAGGAGGAAGCCCGCGACTAATAACAAGGCCGTTGCTACCAATCCATAGAAGAAAGCTGATAACCACTCTTTCAGTATCGTATCCACCGTATTGATGACCCCTTGGACAACCCTACCTATAGTGAATCCAAATACTTCTGTGTCCACAGCGTTAGCCAAGCTATCAGCTACTATCAACGTTCCACCAGCAGCTAGTACGCCAGCTATGTACGTTCCCACGTCACCTATACTCGGGCCTTGGCAGGTTGGAGATTGGTCTGATATTGGTGCTGTGGTGGGCACAGAAGGGACTGCTACCGAAAAGGTATTGCTTGTAGCTGCAGCAGCACTATTGCCGGTTACTTGGCTAGTAACTGAATTTACAGTCTGGTTTACCTGATTTACGTCTGGTATCTGGGGTACGTTTATGTTCCCAACTGTGGCATTTGAGTTGCTGGATGAGGCTAAGAGGTTCGGCAGCGAGTTATAATCTAGAGATTGCAAATTAAGCGACTGCGCTAGAGCTGGCGAGACTGATGTAGTCAGGAATACACTTACAGCCAGTGCGCTTACAGCAACAATGCGCAATTTTGACATCACCTACATATTATCACGCAAGCCCCTTAAAAACACTACTTAATTTAAGGATTGTGTCGAAGTCTAGATCGCCTGGCCGTAACGTAGGGGATATGCTAAGAGAGGTCAATATGCCATCAATTGTCGACTTTGTTTTTTGGTAGCTCCTTAGGTTATTTGACACGGTTTTACGGGGCTGTTTGAACAGCGTCTTTATAAATTCGTAGTAGCCGTTTGCACTCTCCTTATTCGGACGCCTTACTTCAATCGAGATTATCACCGAATCGACTTTAGGCGTTGGTTTAAAACAACTTCTTTTTATAATTCCCCTAACACTTGGGATTCCCCAGAATTGCACGCTCGCTGCCAGTAAATTCATTCTTGGCGGTGCAGAGCAAATCCTTTCAGCAACCTCTTTTTGTATTGTTAGTACTATCGATTGTGGTTTATGCCCCAGCTCCCCGAGCACCCTCATAAGGCGCCCGGTTATGTAGTAAGGGATATTGCCGACAATTTTATATGGTTTGTTCAAGTGCGAGACCACTATTGGCAAAGTTTTAAGTGCGTCACCCATCACCACCTCCACGGTCCGACTTGTTAGCTGTTTTAAGCCGTCAGCCAGTTCCTTATCCTTCTCAATAGCGATCAGTCTTTTGGGATTAGCGGCCAGCAAATATTTGGTGAGCTCCCCGTGACCCGGCCCGATTTCGATGACGATATCACCCTCTTTTATATCGGGTGTTGACGCTATTTTTTTGAGCACGTTCTCGTCTTTGAGAAAATGCTGGCCCAATCTCTGTCTCATATATATATGTCACCATTGCCGCTCCATTGCTGCGGCCCCTCGAATTTGATTAACTCGGGTGGTATCTCGTACAGAAAGCGCGAAGCCATACCATAAAAACTTATAACCAACTCCTGTCTGGCTCTGGTCATAGCCACATACATCAGCCGGCGCTCTTCTTCTATATCTTCTTGAGAGGCGAGAGACCGCTGATGGGGGAGCACGCCCTCGGTGGCGCCCACTATAAATACCTTGTCGAACTCCAGCCCCTTGGCCATATGAATAGTCATGAGTTTTACGCCGGCACCGGAGATGTCCTTTGCTGGTCGGTCGGCCTCTTGCAACAGCGTCACCCGCTCGAGGAACTCCGAGGCATCGCTAAATGTTCCGGCGAAGCTTAACAACTCTTTGATGTTTTCCAGCCTGTCCTCGGTGTTATCAAATTTCTCGCTTAAGTAGCTCGGATAGTCCGTAGTTTTCATAAAGAATCCAATGAGTTCCATTAATTCCAGTTCTTCGCCCAGTCGGGGGAGTTTTTCGGCTAGTTCTTTGGCTATAGATTTGCGGAATGTTTTCTGCAGGCGCTCCAAGCTGACTGAATCCTTGGGGTTCATGGCATAGCGGATGGCTGAAACTATATCCTTTACCTCCTTGCGGTCGTAGAATTTCAGTCCGCCGAATATTTCATAAGGTATCCCCGCTAGGGAGAGTGATCCTTCAAGAGCACGCGACTGAGCATTGGTGCGATAAAGGATGGCTACCTCCCTTGAAGCAGGCTGCGATGCAGAGATCTCCGACACAATTCGACCAGCTTCATCCTCGGCGTCATCGGTGGCTATAACCCTGATGGGAGCGCCCTCTTCGTTGGAAGTCCACAACTCTTTCGGTCGCTGGAATCTGTTGTTTTTTATCACGCCATAGGAAGCGCGGACTATTGAACCGCTGGAGCGATAGTTCTCCCCCAAATTGACCACTTTCACTTCCGGCCAATCCTTCTCGAAATCCAGGAAGTTTCTGAAATCCGCGCCGCGGAAACCATATATGGAGTTATGGACTACAACTCCATTAGCGATGTAATTGTGGGTGTTTTTAATATTGATATCGTATACCAAGCCGTCGTACTCCTCTATCGAAACGTCTTTGACGACGTCTTCAATAATTCGCCCATGTTTATCAAATACCGCCAAAGACATTGTTGGTCTAATGTGTGACGCAGGTTGAAGAAGCATCCTCTTGCCGGCGGTCAGACAAGCCGTCTTTACGACTTCTATCTCGGCATCGATTCTTCTAAAACCGTCGGACATCTTCTCCAATTTTCCATAGTCAAGACTGGAGATCTCCAAACGCCAATCGTCTGATTTACCCCTCCTTGTTTTTAAGCCCAGCCCCTCCACTTTCTTTTTCAGCGTTAAGTCTTTAGTGTTGACGCTTAATCTGTTCGCGCCCCAAGGACTTTTAACGCTGTGTCTACGCCCGTCAAACATCGCCAGCCTCAATCGCAGTCTCCTACTGGAGTGTCGGATTGTTCCTTGAGGAACCCAGTGTGGATATCCGAAGTACAGTAGCTCGCCATCCATCAACTTAACCCCTCTCTTTTTAGTGTTGATCCGTTTGTAGAGTTTGTTTATGTAGCTCTGGGTCAAAAGCATCTTTCTGTTGCTTGTGTCGAAGACAACTGTCGGCACGCCGTACTTAAAAGCGTAATAAAATTCATAATATTCAGCTTCCGCCTTGTTCTTGCATATCCTTATAACCCACATCTTGTCAGCTTTCTCTTGCGCACTCCTTGCCAGCAGACCTACACTTTCCTCTCCTCTAGCCCCAATTCTTACCCCTTTGGCCATACCCACCCTAAACCCCTTGTCTTTGCGGTACATGAGGTAGACATAAAATATGTTGTTAGTCAATTGTAGTTTGGAGAAAGTTATGTGGTTAGGAGTCATACAAACAATCCTCCCTCCTCGTGTTGTTATCTTGACTATCGGACCACGATATCTGAATTTTTTGAGTTGGCTTACATACATATCGGCGACCATCCCATTGCCTGTAGCAGTTACAGCTAAATCCCCAGCCTTTATGTTCTCGATTTTGCGCGGCCCGTGCGCTGTGACGACAATAGTTCCTTTTATTAAACACTGTTGGTCGTCTCCCACAACATTTAAGTTACGGTGGCTTGAGGCTAAAAGTTTAACCAGTATGTATTCAGCGTGGTTAACATCCTGGAATTCATCGACCAATATATAGGAGTAACGTCGGAGGTGTTTCTCAAGTATCGGCGGGTTGTTTTGGAATAAGCGAACCGGCTTTTCAATCAAATCATCAAAGTCGAAAGCGTTGTTGGCCCTGAGTTCCACTTCGTAAGCGGCGAATATGGCTTCGTCTTCCTCCTTCAACTCACCGGGATTGATGAGTTCAGTCTTGGCTCGTGATATGTTATGCACGGTTTTGCTGGCAGGGTGGCGCAGCGTGTTCACGTCCAATCGCAGCAGCACTTTCTTCACAGCTCGCAATGAATCATTTTCGTCGAATATCGTGAAGCGCGCCGTGCGGCCGAGCGTTTCAGCTTCCTCGCGCAGAATTCTCGATCCGAAGGAATGGAATGTCCCCAAGAACGGTAGCCGCTCCACTTTTTGGGGCGGAAGCTCAGCATAAATGCGCCGTTTTATTTCGTCGGCCGCCTTGTTGGTGAAGGTTATGGCTACAATCCATTCCGGCGGTACGCCCCTTCGAATCAAGTGGATTACTCTTTGAGTTAAAGTGCGAGTCTTGCCGCTGCCCGCACCAGCGCCTATCAAGAGGGGCCCCTCGCCATACTCTATGGCTTCGCGCTGGATCGGACTCAAATTCACCGATTTGGGGCCAGATTGATTTATATTGTCTCTTCGGTCTATCATTTTATTGCTATAAGTAGCATAGTACACAAATTAGCCAGGTGGCTAAAGGGCGAGCCGGTCATGCCGGCCGTTTCTGTCATAGGGCTATTCATAATCACTGTCTTGCTTATAAAGCCGGTCTTCCCGGCTCCTTTTCCGGCATCCCAAAATCTGCCAGGCAGTTCGTATCTGGCATTGGAGGGCGGCGCCATAGCTAGTGCTGCCGGTCCGGCCAGTGCCCAACCAGCAGTAAATGGACCGAGCGAGTACGTCCAAGACGATGGATCCGTTTTAGCTTCGGCTACCCCCGTCAACGGTTTGTCGCTTACCCCCGACGGATTGGTCTTATATAAGGTGAATAAAGGAGATACGGTGAAAGGCTTGGCCACAAAGTTCAACATTTCCACTAATACTATATTGTGGGCCAATCGCCTAAACCGAGGAGCGCCGTTGATCGTCGGCCAGGAGTTGATCATTCTGCCGGTGTCGGGTGTTTTATATGAGGTACAGCAAAACGATACTGTGAGCTCGATAGCTGCCGCTTACAAGGCGTCTCCCGCCGATATAATCCCGCTTACAGGTAGTGCTGGTTCCATCCAGACCGGCGAAATGGTTGTTATTAAAAACGGTGTACCTCCCAAGACTTCCTCTAAGACAAGCCAGCTGCCCAATTTAGATAGCTACTTTATAAGTCCGGTGAGCGGTGGCTTGAACACCGGTCTGCCGGATAGCAACAACGGTGTGGACGTGACCTCTTTTTGCGGCGCGCCAGTGTATGCCGCGGCTGAGGGCTTGGTAACAGATGTTGGTGATCCGAGCCAGTCGAATAACGGTCTCGGTGGCTTCGTTAAGATCAGCCATCTAATAGACGGCGTTCAGACGATCTATGCCCATACAGCGAGTAACGAGGTTGCGGTGGGTGATTTCGTTTACCAGGGGCAGGAGATCGCCAAGACGGGCAATAGCGGTGAGGCTAGCGTAGGCGGCTGCGATCTCTATTTTGAAGTCGTCGGTGCGCGCAATTCATTGGCTAAGTAGCTAAATTTACCGGCTATCCTTGCGAGCGAGCTTACAATCGCGGCACAGACGCGATTCTGGATCAACTCTCAACATTTCCGGCGAAATTTCTTTGTGACAGTTTTCACAGCGGCCGTAAGTGTCCTCCCGTATCTTCTCTAGGGCAGTATCAATATCGACTAAGCGGCTGTTGTAATCGGTGGCTACGCCCTGGTTATCTTCAACCTGTTCCTCTTTTTCGGCGTTCTCTTCGCCGTGGTCGACATCGTCGCCGAAGTTTTCACGGTTGAGCCTTTTTAGTTCTCCTTCGAGACGTGACTTTTCCTTGAGCAGCTTCTCTTTGCTCTCAGCTATGAATTCTTTAGTCAGCATTGCTAAAAATATAGGGCAAAACGAGTGGTGCGTCAAAGCGCGATTCGGGCTAATATATAACTAAGCAATGATCGACAGCGTTTCCGGAATATTGAAAGTTAAAGATCTCAGCTTCGCAGTCGTGGAGGTGGGCGGCGTAGGCTTAAAAGTTTTCATTTCCTTGCGGACTAGGGACAAACTGCCCGCGGTGGGGCAGGCGGTGAGTCTGGCCACCCACCTTCATGTACGTGAGGACGCGCTGGAGTTGTTTGGATTTGCAGATGCCGCAGAACAGGACTGTTTCCAGGCGTTGATTTCCGTGTCGGGCATCGGGCCGCGGCTGGCGATGGCCCTGCTTTCAGCTGTGCAAGTGGACGATATCGTCTCGGCCATAGCTGAGGGGAAGGTGGACTTGTTGGATCGGGCGCCGGGTATAGGCCACAAGACAGCCGAGAGGATAGTTTTGGAATTAAAGGATCGGATGAAGCTTTTAAGCAAAGGTGGCAGCGCTAAAGCCATCGCTGCCATGGAAGCTGATGACGATGTTTACTATGCGCTGCGGAGCCTCGGTTATTCGCAGAGCCAAGCCAGGCAGATTATGGCCAAAATCGACCCGGAGCTGAAGGATGTCGGTGACAGATTGCGCGATGCTCTAAAGAAAATGAAGGGCTAACCAATGGGTTGGATCAAGAAGGCGAAGAGGGTTTACCACTTCGTTTTGGCTTACGCCGGCGCTGTTTTATATCGCCATCCATCGCGGGAGATTTTTGTGATAGGCGTGACAGGGACGAAGGGGAAGTCGACAGTGGTCGAGCTGGTCGCGGCCGGGTTGGAGGCGGCCGGCGAGAAAGTGGCTTTGTCGTCCTCGGTACGCATGAAAATCGGCGCGTTTTCCGAAGTGAATCAGTCAGGCAATACCATGCCAGGTAGATTTTTCTTGCAGAGTTTCCTGCGCCGGGCAGTTAAGGCCCAGTGTCGCTACGCGATAATTGAAGTCACCTCCGAAGGGATAAGGCAGTACCGTGATCGTTTCATTGATTTTGATATTGCCGCCTTCACCAATTTGCATCCGGAGCACATCGAGTCGCACGGCAGCTTCGAGAATTACCGTGAAGCCAAACTCGATTTCTTTAGGAATGTGCGTAGTTTTTCTCAGAAACACCCCAAATGGTTCTTCGTCAACGGCGAAGACGCCAATGCCAAGTTTTTTATCGAAGCTTCCGGCGGTCAGGCTGCAAGTTATTCCAAAGCCGACGTGGCCGACTATGAACTGTCGCCCGCCCTATTGGGCGACTTCAATCGTGAGAACGTGGCTGCTGCCGAGCGTATCTTGAAAGCAGCTGACGTCCCGGAGTTGGTGCGCCGCAGGGCCTTCAAGACATTCGCCGGCGTTCCGGGAAGGATGGAGTTTATACAGCACGAACCGTTTGCAGTGGTTGTCGATTACGCCCACACTCCGGAATCGCTAGGCACGGTTTATGAAACCTTGAGCAGGGACCTAAAGCCGCGCAACATGATTTGTATCTTAGGGTCGGCTGGGGGCGGGCGAGACAAATGGAAGCGCCCCAAGTTCGGTGGAATAGCATCCGAATACTGCTCGCGGATAATCCTTACCAACGAGGATCCGTTTGATGAGGACCCGCGGGCGATAATAGACGAAATTGGAGAAGGGATAAGTTCGGCCAAGCAAAATAAGAGCGTAAAAATTCTGGACCGGCGTGAAGCAATCCGGACAGCCGTAGCTGGAGCGCGGAAAGGCGATGTGGTTGTTATGACTGGTAAGGGCAGCGAACCATATATTAGAATTGCCAGAGGGAAGAGGATCCCATGGTCAGATCGCAAAGTCACCGAGGAAATCCTGGCCGAGTTAGAAAATAAAAATGAAGATTAAATTTTTAGGCGCAGCCGGAACGGTGACGGGTTCAAGCTACCTGATCGCATCGGGCGACGACAAAGTCCTGGTTGACTGCGGATTGTTCCAAGGCGAGAGCTATTGCGAGAGGGACAACTTTGCACCGCTGCCTTACGATCCCAAAACCATCCGCGCCGTTTTTATAACCCATGCCCACATAGACCACACAGGGTTGCTGCCGAAACTGGTCAAGGCCGGCTATGCCGGACCGATCTATTCGACGGCTCCAACGCGCGACTTTGCTAAGGAGTTGCTCTTAGACTCCGAAGATATATTGAGCCGGGAAGCGGAACAGCAAGGTCAGACGCCGTTGTATACAGCCGAGGACGTCGAAGCAGCGATGAGGTTATGGCATACGATTGGTTACAAGGAGACCGTGAAAGCAGGTGGTTTCGAAGTGCACTTTATAGACGCCGGGCACATCATGGGTTCGGCCAGTGCGGTGATATTCGCCGAGGGTAAGAGACTGGTTATGTCCGGCGACCTGGGCAATGAGAACCCGCCGTTGATACCGGAAGGGGAACTGATCCCGGCCGATGCGGACTACGCTGTGATTGAGTCTTGCTACGGTGACAGGCAGCATGAAGATTTCGGCAAGCGTCGCGAGATTCTGGAGGACGTCATTGAGAACGCGGTTAAAATGGGCGGAGCCTTAATGATACCGGCCTTCGCCATGGAGCGGCTTCAGGAGCTGCTGTACGAGATAAACTTCTTGGTCGAGAACAGGAAGGTCCCGCGCATGCCTATCTTTATCGACAGTCCCCTTGCTATACGTCTTACCAGAGTTTACGAGCACTATGAGAGTTTTATGAACTCCGAGGCTAGAAAGTTTATGTGGCAGGGTCGGAGGGAATTGCTCAATTTCCCTGGCATCAGGCTCACCTTGACCAGGGAAGAATCACGATCTATTGAACAAGCGCCCATGCCCAAGATGATCATAGCTGGTTCGGGCATGTCCAACGGCGGGAGAATAACCTACCACGAATCGCTTTATCTACCGGACCCTAAGAGCACGCTGCTCATCGTCGGCTACCAAGTCAGCGGCACCCTCGGCCGGCAGATACAAGAGGGAGCCAAGGAGGTGCGGATAATGGGCAAAAGCGTGAAAGTGGCGGCGCGCATCGTTTCCATCAGCGGCTATTCAGCTCACGCCGATCAGCCCCGTTTGCTGCAATGGTTGTCTCCGGCGCGCGGCAACCTCAAGAAAGTATTTGTGACTCACGGCGAAGAGAAGGTTTCTCAAGATTTTGCTGCAAAAGCGCTGAACGACCTGGCGGTTGCAACAGAGGTGCCCCATTTGGGCGAGGAAGTTGTGTTATAATCGATACGCTATGGACGGAAAGAGCGGCTACTCGACGAAGTATAAAATTTGCGTCTCGGGCGCAGCCGAGACCAGTCACTGCGGGCAGGATGCCTTTGCTCAAGCCGAAGAGCTGGGGAGAGAGATTGTCCGACAAGGCGCGATGCTGGTGAATGGGGCCACAACAGGTTTCCCTTACTGGGCATCCAAAGGCGCCAAGGGTGAAGGCGGCATAGTATTGGGCATATCGCCTGCTTACTCCGAGTGGGAGCATATTAATGTATATAAGCTGCCGGTGGATTATCAGGATTTGATTACTTATACCGGCGAGGGATACTCTGGTCGCAATCTGCTGCTGACCCGCTCAGCTGATGCCGTCATCCTGGGCTGCGGCCGAATCGGGACCATCAACGAGTTCACAATAGCCTTTGAAGATCGCAAGCCGATCGGTGTGTTGGAGGGCGACTGGGAAACATCCGAGGTCATAAAAACGATCGTCGCCAAATCGCACCGCGCCGCCGAGATGAGCGGCAAGTTGGTTTACTCTAAGAACCCCAAGGAATTGGTAAGTAAAATCATAGCCCTTATCGCTATCGAGAGGGTAAAGGCCGAAGTAGAGAAACCTCTTTAGAGACAATGAAGAAAACCAAGGTGCGGCGCAGTAAAACCAAGCGTGGCTCTAAAACTCGCAAGACATTGCGAACTAAAAAGACTACCAAAACCGCCAAAGCTACCAAAGTGGGCAAGCCCATCGGTAAGGTAACACACTTTTACGGCGGGATCGGCGTCGCCATCGTAAAGTTCTCCAAGGGAATTGGTCTGAATAAGGCGGTAAGGTTCAGGGGGGCAACAACCAATTTCGTTCAGAAGATTGCGGAGATGCAATACAATCACCAACCGATCACTAAAGCCCCAAAAGGGAAACAAGTCGGGATAAAAGTCAGGGATCGTGTTCGGGAGGGTGATGAAGTGTTTGAAGAAGTATAAAAAGTTGTTTCCGACAGCGGCCATACTTTCGGCCACGATATTCGGGGCAGGGATGTTTTCTCTGCCCTACGTTTTTTCGAAGGCTGGCCTGGTTGTCGGATTTTTTTATTTGGCTGCATTCACCGCTCTCCTTGCTACGACCCACTATCTCTACAGCGAAGTAGTAAGAATCACCCCGGAGAACCACCGCTTTCTGGGCTACGCCCAAATATATTTGGGGCGGAGAGGTTGGCTGACGGCTATTTTCACCACAGCAATCGGCATACTGCTAACCCTAACCATCTTCATTATTCTTTCGTCTAGTTTTATCGGTCTTATTTTTCCTTCCTTCCCGCCACTGTATGCTAGTTTGCTGTTTTGGGTCGTGGCTAGTGTCCCGCTCCTGCTGCGAGTCGGCAGGATTGCGCTCATGGAGTCGGCCGTGGTCACCACCATCGTCGCCATTGCGATAATTATTTTCATAATCGGCGTTTCCAATCCGGTTCAGCCAATTGGATCGACTGTCCTGTTTAATTGGGGATTTCTACTCCTGCCTTATGGAGCCGTGATATTCTCGTTAGCTGGCCGGGCGGCTATATCTTCGCTAGTACAATATGCTGTTGAGAAAGACGTAGACAAGAAAACGGTGAGCAAGGCGGTCGTGGTTGGGACGATGATCCCGGCTGTGGTCTACGGCTTGTTCGTCATCGGTGCGATATCCTTGTCCAAAATTGTCAGCCAAGATGCGGTTTCTGGTCTAATTCAACTGCCACAGTTCTTGCTGGTGCTGATAGGCCTTCTGGGCACGTTCTCCATCTGGGCTTCTTATATCTCGATCTCAAGAGAGATAGAAGGAATATTTGCCTACGACTTCAAAGCTTCACGGGATATGTCTCTGGCCGCGGTGGCCTTCATACCGCCGATACTATTTATATTGGGACTTAGGGACTTTATCGTCTTGGTGGGAATCATCGGCGGCATATTTCTGGCGTTGGAACATACAATGGTGACGTTGATGTGGCAGAAAATGACCAGTCGCAGACCATTATGGAGTTACTTGGTTATAGCGTTACTGGTGTGCGGGGCACTTTATGAAGTTGTTAAATTAATCTAATATCTGCTGTGACCTGGGTATTTTGCTCTCATAGCTCAACGGATAGAGCGTATCCCTCCGAAGGATAAAATCGAGGTTCAATTCCTCGTGGGAGCACTTGGGAAGCTATCTATAACAAAGCGACCCCCTAAGCTGTCTATAAGGTCGGAGGCTTTGCTATAATTATTTATAATGTTGTCTCTTAACGACATGCTTCTTCGATTAGGCGCTGCGGTCGTTGTCGGTGCGGCTGTTGGGCTTGAGCGCGAGCTCATGGGGAAAGAAGCGGGCATTAGAACCGACCTCATGGTCGCGGCGGGTGCCGCCATCTTTACGATGGTCGGCATAACTCTTCCCTATATCATTCAGGTAGGCAATCTAGCTGACGTTGTGGCGCGAAACAGCGGCTTTCTGACTGTTATTGGCAACATCGTCGTTGGTATAGGTTTTCTCGGCGCCGGCGTCATCCTCCACGAAGGGAATAAGGTACGGAGCCTTACGACCGCAGCAACGGTTTGGGTTGTTGCAGCCCTCGGAGTTCTCTGTGGTATTGGTCTTTTTGCATTCGCGTTTCTGAGTGCCATCGGCTTGGATGTGATTCTATTTTTGACTCGCAAGATTGGTTTGAAGGGGCAGCAGGGGAATGGGGAGTAATCTATCGTGAGCCGGCGCGAGGGTAATCTTGGTATATATAGCGGGCACGGCGCCTGAGTTGCGCCCGATGGTCTATATAAAGATTTACTAGGAAAACCTTGATGACATTGCGGATATACTCCATTGTCCTACCGCGGTCCGTAGGATTGCTTCTAGCTACTTTTACGGCGAAGCGGTAAAGCTCGTCGTTCTCCATCCGGAGCCATTTACCATTCTTGTAAAGAAAAGTGAGTAGGGTCATAACCGCAATTCTTTTATTGCCATTCTCGAAGGGACGATTTTTGACCATTTGATAGAAAAGGAATGCGCCTTTTTCAATAAGGCCGTGATAGAGCACCTTATGCTTGAAGGTTTGAAAAGGCGCCTTAAGGCAACTTTCAAGCACATTGGGGAAGCGATGACCAAACGGCGGGATTGGTTCGTCCCATGTCATAAATTTCTTCGCCAAGCTATAGGCAGTGAATTCAACTTCGGCGATTGAGATACCGTGTGTTCTCATTCGTTGCCCAATTTTTGAAACGCTTCCTTGTATTCATTGGTGGCTTTGTCGACTACCTTTTCAATTACTCTCTTGTTGTCCTCTGATATGATGGCGCCAGACGCCTCTAAGACATCCTGTTTGCGAATCACGAAGTTACGCCCAATTTTTACAGCCTTGATTTGCCCTTTTTTTATTTTATTGAATACGGTAATGCGGCTGACGCCCAGTACCCTAGCTGCCTCTATTGTCGATAAAAACTCTTTATCTTCCATGATCACTCGTATCTTAACATATGTTAATATACAAATTCAATCGTTAACATGAGGCTGCGACATATGTGTTCGGGCTTGTAAATTGCGACCCGGCTAGCCTTTAGGTTTTTTTATTGCACCTGGGTTTATTGCACCCATTGTCCTTGAGGCGTTAAAATATCGCAGGTTGAATTTTGCAATCAAGCCATGGCTAAGTATATCTTCGTAGTCGGAGGGGTTATCTCTGGAGTAGGGAAAGGGATAACTTCCGCCTCCATCGGTAAGATCCTCCAATCGAGAGGCTGCCGAGTCACCGCTTTGAAGATCGACCCCTACGTCAATGTCGACGCCGGCACCATGAACCCCACCGAACACGGTGAGGTCTTTGTTTTAGATGACGGCACTGAATGCGACCAAGATATGGGCAACTACGAACGTTTCCTGGGACGCTACCTGTCTAAAGATAACTATATGACCACAGGCAGTGTTTATCTCAGCGTGATCCAGCGTGAACGTAATCTTGAGTACGGCGGGCGTTGTGTCGAGGTTGTCCCCGACATTCCTTTGGAAGTCATAAACAGGATAAAAAACGCGGAGAAGAAAAATAAAGCCGACGTTGTGATTGTGGAAATAGGCGGCACAGCCGGCGAATACCAAAATATTTTATTCTTGGAGGCGGTGCGAATTCTTAAAGTTAGACAACCCAAGGATGTCTTGTTGATTTTGGTGAGTTTGCTGCCGGCTCTCTCGGCTGGCGGGACGGAGCTCAAGACCAAGCCTACCCAGTACGCTGCCCGCACTCTGAACGCCGCTGGTCTGCAAGTCGATTTGATAATGGGACGCGCTCCCATACCTTTGGACGAGAAACGCCGAGAGAAGATAGCCTTCATCTGCGGGCTGGCTTCAAAGGACGATGTTATCTCTGCGCCCAACGTCGACAGTATCTACGAGGTGCCGCTGAATTTTGAGAAGGATCACCTTAGCGACCGTCTTTTTGAAAAACTTGGCCTACGGTCAAAACAGCACGACCTTAATGAGTGGCGGAGCATGGTGAAGAGAGTCAAGCGGGTTACGGAGCCGGTTAAGATCGGGATAATCGGCAAGTACTTTGGCAGCGGCGATTTTGTTTTGGAGGATTCTTACATTTCTGTGATCGAAGCTGTTAAGCATGCCGCGGCCGAGGTAAATCGCAAGCCGGTAATTCAGTGGCTTAACTCCGAGGAGTTCGAGAGAAGTAAAACGGCTCTTAGAAAGCTCTTGGAGTATGATGGTATTGTAGTTCCGGGCGGGTTCGGCAGCCGCGGGGTGGAAGGAAAAATTGCGGCCATACAGTACTGTCGGGAGAATAAAATACCATATCTAGGCCTATGTTACGGGATGCAGCTGGCGACGGTTGAGTTTGCCCGCCATGTAGCCGGGATGAAGCGAGCCAACACGACGGAGATAGATCCCAGGACGCCTTATCCGGTGATCGACATTATGCCGGAACAAAAAAGCAACTTGGCGAACAAGCATTACGGGGCAACCATGCGCCTGGGCGCATACCCCGCCGTTCTATCTAGAGGCACGATAGCTGGCAAAGCTTATGACGGGAGAAAGATTTCTGAAAGGCACCGCCACCGCTATGAGGTGAACCCTGAATATATAGAGCGTCTTAAAAATAAAGGGCTGGTTTTTTCTGGAACGTCGCCAGATGAGAGGCTAATGGAAATAATGGAGTTACCGCCGGCTAAACATCCTTTCTTCCTCGGCACTCAGTTCCACCCGGAATTAAAATCAAGCCCGTTGCATCCCCATCCGTTATTTGTGCGCTTTATCGGTGCGGCTAAAGCGAGAGCTGCCGCTAGGAAGCGTTGATCAGAAAAACTTAGAGAACCATACCTTATTGCTAATCGGATCAACAATTAATGCCGTTGCATAACCTCCTTATACGACTAAAATATTCTTATGATCGTCGATGGTAGACTTAATAAAGATAGTATAGAAAAACCGTTTTCTAAGGCGGCGGTAGATATCGTTAGGAAAATGGTTTCAATTGGCGGGGAGTTCCATGTCGATTGCGCCGAGGAACTTGTTGAGAATGGCTCTTTGTCTAAGGACATCTGGGGTGTTAGCGTCTATCCCGACGGCCATATCGACTTTATCTCCCTAATTAATGTGCGGCCCGCCCAAGGTAATAAGGTCATGGACGTTACTGATAAAAATACGAGGGACGCGATTAGTAAAATAATCGAAGAGATTTTAGAATAAAAGCGAATGTCGCCCGACCGCTGGCAGAAATTTTCGAAGAACGAACAGTTGAAACATATAGCTTCTGAGGTAAAACGCGCTTCGCTTTACGAAGAAGACAACCCAGCGCTTAGCCACGAAATTTTAGAACGCGGCTTGAACTTTATAGATTTGTCTTTAGGAGACGAGAAATGGGGAAGCAATGTTAGATTGCTTTATCTTCTACGAGATATTCTTGCTGAATCGTATGTTGGTTTAGGAAAATCTCTCAGTAACATCTGTGCCATATTTTGATTGGTGGACGGGATTTGCAAAGAAGGAATCAGAAATAAAAATAAAGAATATTGCCCTGCCAAGCAAATACGTGCTGGCGTTTGGTTGCATAACGCGTCTTATGCGACACCGTTGTGCAGGTTTAATTAGGTAACGTGTCGTTAAGGAATACTCGCCTAGAAATTCTTATTTATAAAATGGTTGCTGTCTGACGCAGCAACCTTTAATATGATAGGTAGTGAAATGAAGAATATCATAACACTCTTCAGGAAGAGGCCGATTTTATACAGTGTAATTCTGGTAGTTGTAGTGATTGTGATCTATATAGTTGCTTCCGGCAATAAAAGCAGCGGCTATCAGTATGTAACTGTAAGCGAAGGCTCAATAACCCAGGACGTTACGGTCACAGGGAACACCACTCCGGTAAGCAGTGTTGATATGGCTTTCCAGAATAGTGGAACCATTGCTGCGGTCAACTATGATGTCGGATCACACGTCAGTGCCGGCGATGTGGTGGTGAGACTCGATACCAGTGGCTTGGAGGCTCAGCTGGCTCAGGCTCAAGCCAATGTCGATACCCAGCAGGCCAACTTGGCTCTGTTGGAGGCTGGGGCTACCCAACAGGACATCCAAGTATCAGAAGCAGCTGTCGCGGCAGCTGAGCAAAGCTTAGCCAACGACTATATGGATATACCGACGACAGTTGAGCAAGCTTACTCCAGCGCCAATGATGCCGTGCGCAACAAGCTCGCTCCGATGTTTAACGGCATAACGACATCCAATCCAAGTCTGACCTTCCAGGCCAGCAACCAGCAGATTATTAATCAGGTGGAGCTTGAGGTGAATCAGGTTGTGCGGGGACTAAACAGTTGGCAAGAAGAACTTGGATCCATCGACACTAATTCGTCAACCAGTACCTTGGATAAGATAGCCTCTGATGCCGGATCATACCTTGATGGTATCCAGTCATTCCTGACGGATATGACAACGGCAGTTAATGATGCGTACGGCTTATCGTCCAGCGCCGCGACCTATCAGGCCGATGTCACTGCAGCTGTAGCCGAGGTTAACACAGCCATAGCAGACTTGAATACAGCGACCCAAGCCATAGCTTCGCAAAAAGCAGTTGTGGGGCAGCAGGTAGCCGCACTCAATCTCAAACTGGCTGGATCCACCCCCCAAGCCATCCAGGCCCAGCAGGCTCAGGTCGAGCAGGCCGAAGCCAGTGTTAAGAATATTGAAGTCAGTATCGCACAGGCTTCATTAGTAGCACCGATATCTGGAGTGATAACGGTTCAAAATGGTAAGGTCAGTCAGGTAGCTTCCGCGGGTGAGACCATTTTCTCAATAATCTCCGGCAATAACCTGGAAGTTGACTCGGATGTTCCTGAGATCGATATAGGCAAGGTAAACGTTGGCGATCCAGTCACTATGACATTGGACGCATTTCCAGGGGAGCAGTTTACTGGAAAGGTGTTTTACATCGACCCGGCGCAGACGGTGATTCAAGGCGTTGTTGACTATTTGGTAAAGGTCTCTTTTGACAAGCCGGATCCGCGCATCAAAAGCGGACTGACGGTGAATCTTACTATTGATACCAAGACCGACAATAATGCCCTGATTTTGCCTCAATACGCCGTCCTCCAAAATGACAGCGGCAGCTTTGTCGAGATAGTCAGCGGTAATAAGATCGTCCAGGTGCCGGTGACTCTGGGGATACAGGATGACAATGGCAACATCGAAATCCTATCGGGGGTTACAGCCGGCGAACGTGTTTTGAACATCGGCCTCAAGCAATGATCTTGGTTGAGGATCTGAAGAAAGATTATTCTGACGACGGTACGGTAACCTCGGCGCTGCGGGGCGTTTCATTCAAGATCGAAAAAGGGGAGTTTGTTTCGATTATCGGGCCTTCAGGATCGGGCAAATCGACTTTGCTGCAAATCCTGAGTTTTTTAGATAGGCCAACCGGTGGAACCTACACCTTCTTTGGCAAGAGCATTGATGATATGTCAGATTATGAGCTGGCTCATGTGCGGAACAAGGATATGGGTTTCGTCTTCCAGTCATTTAACCTCTTGGCCCGCTCATCGGTTTATGAGAACGTTGAGGTGCCGTTGATTTACGCCGACGACGTCGCCGTATCTCGGCGCAAGGAGTTGATTGAAAATGCGGTGCGTTCCGTCGGCTTGGAGGAGAAGTTGTATGTCGAGGCCGGAAAGCTTTCGGGTGGACAGAAACAACGGGTAGCGATTGCCCGGGCTTTGGTCAACAACCCAGACATAATCTTCGCGGACGAACCGACCGGCAACCTCGACTCAAAATCCGGTGCGCAGATAGTGGAGATTCTGGACGACCTAAACAAGAGAGGGCACACCATTGTCCTCGTGACTCACGAGACTTATACCGCTGAATTTGCTGACAGGATCATCAAACTTAAAGACGGACTCATCGAAAGCGATGAGCCGGTCAAGAGCCGTCGCCGGTCTAAAGACGAATTTTTCAAGTAAGTACAATGAGATTTAAAGATGCGTTAAAATCAGCCCTAAGTAACTTCCGCCGACACGGCCGGATGCGTTCCGCTCTTACTATCTTGGGAATAGTTATAGGCATCGCTTCAGTGATCATTCTAATGTCTATCGGCCAGTCGGCCCAAGATCTCATTGTAAATCAAATTGAAGGCATCGGTTCGAATCTTATTTTTATAATTCCTGGCGGCACCAACGGCAAGTTCCAGTCGCCAGCAGCTTCACAGGGCATAGTGATCAAGACCCTCGTGCAGAACGACGTCAATGCATTGTCTAGGGAACCTTCAATCAGTTCGGTTGCGCCGTTGGTTAGCGGCCAAGCCAGCGCTATCTATGGTGAGAACAACCTGGACATCACCTATCAAGGGACGACTGCCAATCTTTTCCAAATACGTAACTACGTCGTGGCAAAAGGACTTCCATTTACTGATCAGGATGTTGCGGCTTACAACCACGTGGTGGTCATAGGTTCTGATTTGGCCAATACGCTTTTCGGCCCCAATATGAACCCAATCGGCAAGAGCATCCTTCTCAACAGCAGTTCCTTCCGGGTGGTTGGTGTACTCCAGCCGATGGGCGTCGGACCAGGCGGAGTTAATCAGGATGATCTTGTCCTGATGCCGGTGACGGTGGCACAGAACCAAATGTTGGGCATCAATTATTATCAATATGTGGTTGTTTCAGCCAACCCCAACTACAACACATCGTTTGTCACTTCTAGGATCCAGTCCATTCTTGAGCAGGATCACAGCATCACCAACTCGTCCAAGGATGACTTTACCATTGAAACCCAGGCTCAGATATTATCCCTTCTCGGCACCATAACCTCGGTCATGACCTATTTCCTCGCCGCTATCGCTTCCATTTCGCTTGTCGTCGGCGGCATAGGCATCATGAACATAATGCTGGTATCCATTACCGAGCGGACTAAGGAGATAGGCCTCCGAAAGGCAGTTGGTGCGACTGACAGGGATATTCTGCAGCAGTTTTTAGTGGAGGCAATCGCCCTGACTTTGGTCGGCGGCCTAGTCGGAATAGCAGCTGGGGCTTTGTTTACGGGCTTGGCCTACTTGATACTTACCCACGTTGTAACTGGGTGGGTTTTCGATTTGCCTCTGTCGGCCGTGCTACTTGCGGTTGGCGTCTCAACAGCCATTGGTTTAGCGTTTGGCATATATCCGGCGCGACAGGCAGCGCGCAAGAGCCCGATTGAAGCGCTGCGCTACGAGTAGTCTGATCTGAGCAATCGGCTGGCGGCCGTGATATATTATTCAGTAAGCTCTGCATGACGCTTTTCACTGAAATAGCTTTGTCGATAATAATCGCTGCGGCTCTGGGGATAATCGCCCATCTTCTAAAGCAGCCTGCCTTGATAGGTTTCATCGCCGCTGGCCTGATTGTCGGCAGTATTACCCATCTGATCAATATCGATACCAATGTGATCGACAGCTTGTCATCATTGGGAGTGGCGCTACTTCTATTTATTGTCGGCTTGGACCTTGATCTGCGGGAGCTCAAGAACGTAGGAATACACGTTATTATCATCGGTATCGGGCAGGTGCTAGTAACTTTCGGCATCGGCTTTTTACTCAGCCGCGTCCTGGGGTTTGCTGTATTGCCTTCGGTCTACATATCAGCTGCTCTGACCTTCTCCTCGACCATCATCGTCGTTAAGCTTTTGTCGGAGAAGAAGGAGCTAAAGAGTCTCTATGGCCGGATAGTGGTCGGAGTGCTTATTATCCAGGATTTCGTGGCTATGCTGGCCTTGCTTGTCCTATCTTCTGGATTGGCCAACCAGGGATTGGGTCTGATCTCTCTAGGGTTGAGTTTGGCCAAGGGGATAGTTTTGGCTGTGATCTTGATCCTGCTGTCAAAATATCTGCCACGGCTCCTGGACCTCGTCGGTCATTCCCAAGAGTTATTGTATTTATTCAGCATCGCTTGGGCGTTAGGGGTGTCACTACTGGCCGCTTCCCCTTATATCGGACTTTCAGTTGAGGTGGGGGGACTGCTAGCCGGGCTAACCTTAGCCAATTCCGCCGAGCATTTTCAGATCAGCAGTCGGCTGTCTCCTTTGAGAGACTTCTTCGTAATGGTTTTCTTCTTTGGGTTGGGTACGAAAATGGTTATCAGCGCTGGCGCTATTGCCTTGAAACCACTGATCATTTTTGTGCTATTTGTGATGGTGTTCGATCCGCTCATCGTTTACATCATCATGACCGTCTTGGGCTATCGCTCCCGCACCTCTTTCATGGCCGGTATAACTATGTCTCAGATCTCCGAGTTTAGCCTGGTACTGGTAACGTTGGGGGCTGAGTTGGGGCACATTACTGCAGCCGAGGGATCACTGGTCATCATCGTCGGCGTGATTACGATGTTCTGTTCGTCTTATCTGATAAGCTACAGCGATAAGCTTTACGAGTTGCTGAAGCCAGTCTTAAAACTGACGGAGCGCAAGATGGCTCGGCCGGAGGAGACCACACCGCAGGAAAAATTTATGAATCACGTTATCTTGATAGGCGCGCACAGGATGGGGCGGACCATCTTGAGAGCGCTAGAATCTTCAGGGGGCAGGGTAGTCACGATCGACTTCGATCCGGTGGTAGTCAATAGGCTCAGAGCCGAAGGTAAGACGGTGATCTATGGCGACATAACCGACCCGGAGATTCAAGAAGTAGCTGAACTAAAGAAGGCCAGAGTGGTTATCTCTACCGCTCCCGATCTTCGCGACAATGAGGCTATTTTGAACGCGGTACGCCGAGAGAATTCTTCAGCCAGAGTGATTCTGACGGCGGACGACGAAAACTCGGGGCGCAAGCTTTATTCTATGGGAGCTGACTACGTCATAATGCCGCACCTGATCGGTGGCGAAGAGCTGGCCAGATTTATATTGCGAGATCGTAATTTTGAGAAGCTGGAGGAAATAAAGCAGCACCACCTCAATTTCTTAGGAAATCTGTAATAGCGGCCGCAAGTCAGTGCTCTAGAATAGTTTTTCCTGTTTCAGATGTTTATCGGCGGCGGTTAGCTCGGCTGGCTTTTCAGCCAATAGATCGGCCAACTTACGGCGTACCGTGGGCAAAGTGCCGAACTTTTTACGTAGTTCTTCCAGAACTGCGGTTGATCTCAAGGCTGCCGCGGGGTGATATAGCGGAAATATTATCCAGTCGCCCTTCCTGAAGACTCTACCTTGATCACGCGATATCTTTGCGTCCGGCAGGAAAATATTCATTGAGAATCTCCCTAAGGGAACGATCAGTTTAGGATTGATAATGTCGATCTGCTTCTTGAGGTAAGGATAATAAGCTGTCACTTCCTCGGGGAGCGGATCGCGGTTCTCGGGTGGGCGGCGTTTAACGATGTTGGTTATGTAAACACTGCTGCGTTTCCAGTCTATCTCCTTAAGTAACTCATCCAACAGCTGTCCAGCTCGACCGACAAATGGCCGGCCTTGCTGGTTTTCATAAAAACCGGGCGCTTCTCCGATAAATATAACTTCCGCGTTGGGGTCACCTTCTCCGAATACCAAGTTGGATTCGATAAGCGGCAAAGATTTGTCGGCAGCGATCTCTCTTTTTAATTCTTCGAGGGCGGCAGCTTTGTTCATTGGTAGGATTATTTTACACCCAAAGTGCCTCGGGTTACGCGATGCAGCAAGTGCGCTATAATCTAATCATGATCGGCGTGCTCTATGTGGCTACACGCTTTTTGAATCGAATAGTCCAGTTTATCCGCGATTGGTATGTGGGCGGCTTTAATGCACTAGTCCATCGAGCCTTGCTTATCTTTGGCCGCCTGGACAGATTTTTGGCCCTTAGGGTTACCTTGCATCACATGTTTGAACCCCTCTATCAGGATCGATCAGTGCTCGGGCGCATTCTGGGTTTAATCTTCCGTAGCGTTCGGGTGGTTGTGGCTTTGCTTATCTACGGTGTCATTGCCCTCGTCTTTCTCGCGATATACGTCGCTTGGGCAGCCATACCGCTATTATTAATTTATTTCTTGTTTGCTGACTATGGAATCACCTAATTTTTATTTTGAAGACCCGAGGCTGAATATGTCCCTGCCCGCCAGGACGATCATTAACATCGTCATGTGGGTATGGACGGTTGTGCTCGTTACGAGTACGGCCATATTCCTACTGTCCGGCGTTGCCTGGATGAGGGCGCTTGGCTTGCTGCTGGTGCTTTATCTGGCTGATCGTTTCATCCGCCGCAACCGTTCGAACAAGCCCCTGCGCAAGATACCCAAAGATGGGGATATAAACCTAGCAGACTACATGAGTCCGCAGGCGGTAAATTTGATGCTTTCTGCCTTTAGCCGAGCTCAGGTTTTCGGCGGCCACCCTTATCTGCATCTGGCCAAAGATCTGCTGGTAAGAAGCGAGGTGGACGAAGCGTTGCGCCGGCTGGATGTTTCCCGCGACGAACTGGGGGCAAAACTGGTCGAGCATCTGAATAAGAGTTTGCCAGTCAAATATAACCGCGAGCAGATAGCTAAATTGGCCAAGAAACTCACCTTAGCAGCAGCGCTCCAGGCCTCGAATGGGCAGACTGATGAGATAAATCCAGCCGACCTGTTTGCCGGCATATCGGCGGTGGGTGAGTTGGAAACAGCCAAAGTCTTCGACCTTTTCCAAATTGCCTCAGGCGATCTGGAAAAGGCTCTTATCTTTGGCCGCTTCAAATCCTCCCTGCGTTTTACCCGCCTACCCTCGAGCCTGGGAGGCTTTGCTAGGAGGGCCTATCGCACGAAGCACCGCTTTATGAACCGAGCTTGGACGGCCCGGCCCACGCCAGCCTTGGATAGGGTCAGTTCTGATCTGACGGATATGGCGAGAGCCGCGAAGGTCGGTTTTATGATCGGGCACCACAAAGAATATGAAAGACTAGTCAATATCATTTCCCGCCCGGACAAGCCCAACGCGCTCTTGATCGGTGACCCAGGTGTCGGGAAAGCAACCGTAATCGACCATTTGGCGTACATGATCAATAGAGACGAAGTTCCACCGCCCTTGTTCGACAAGCGGTTGGTTGCTCTCGATATGAACGCCTTGCTGGCCGGAGCCGATCAAGGAGAAATTCAACGGCGGATCAAAGTTATCTTCAGTGAGATAGCGTCAGCCGGCAACATTATTTTGTACATACCGGATATACATAATCTCTCGCGCACTTCGCCTTCACGGGAGCTTTCGGCGGCCAATACCCTGCTGCCGCTCGTGGTTTCTAACGACTTCCCGACGATAGGCACGACTTACCCAAAGGAATACAAGCAGTTCATCGAGACAGACAGTGTTTTCGCCAGCTCTTTCCAGGAAATACAGATGGACGAGGTGAGTGAGGACGAGGCCGAGCGCATCATGGTCTACGACAGTGTGATTCTGGAAAAGATTTACAAGGTTAGGATAACCTATGCTGCTATCAAGAACGCCGTGCAGCTGGCTAGAAGATACTTCCGCGAAAAACTTCTCCCTTCCTCGGCCGATGATCTGCTTAAAGAAGCTTTGACAGAAGCCAATCGCAGCGGCGAGAAGTCGATCGGCAGCGATGATATAGCCCGCGTGGCGGAGAGGCGGGCTAGGGTGCCGATCCATAAGGCCGGTAATCTAGAGCGGGAGCAGCTGTTGCATCTCGAGGACATAATTCACGAGCAATTTATTGACCAGGAAGTCGCTGTTAAATCGGTGTCGCGGGCCCTACGCGAATATCGCAGCGGCTTGGTGCGGAGAGGCGGTCCCATAAACTCATTCTTATTCGTCGGACCGACCGGGGTCGGTAAAACGGAGTTGTCCAAGATACTGGCCCGGGTTCAGTTCGGCTCAGAAAGTGCGATGATCCGCTTCGATATGTCCGAGTATCAGGATAAAGGTAGCGCCATGCGTTTGATTGGTTCGCCCGACGGCGCGGTAGCCGGCCTTTTGACCGACGCGGTCATCGAGCATCCTTACAGCTTGGTTTTGTTGGATGAATTTGAGAAAGCCAATCCGGACATTCTCAACTTGTTCCTGCAGGTTTTTGACGACGGGCGACTTACCGACAACTTGGGGCGGACGGTGAGTTTCGAGAACACGATGATCATCGCCACTTCCAACGCCCACTCCGAGTTTATTAAAGACGAATTGGCCCAAGGCAAGAGCATGGAAGAAATAAGCAGCACCTTCAAGAGCAAACTGACCGACGTTTTCCACCCCGAGCTCTTAAACCGTATGACAGTCATCGTCTTCCGTAACCTCGGTCCAGCAGATATAGCCAATATTGCCAAGTTTCAAATCGACGAACTGCGCAATACTCTCAAGAATGAGAAGGGTATAGAACTCAACGTGCCGACGGCGACCCTGACTAAGCTGGCAGAATGGGGTTACGATCCAGTTTTCGGAGCCAGGCCTCTCCGAGAGGTCATATCTGAGAAACTTCGCGGGCCTCTCTCAGAAATGATTCTGTCGACGGCCGTCGAAAGGGGAGCGGTGATAACAGCTGTGGTAGAGGGAGATAAAATCGGGCTAGATATGAAATAGAGCGGGAAATGAGGAATGAGGAGATCGCCAAAACGCTTGCGGCCATCGGAAGTTTCCTGGAGATGGACGAGGTGGCATTTAAGCCCAGGGCTTATGCTCGCGCTGCCGAGGCCATCTCCAATCTAGAGGAAGAAACATCGGAGATATATAAAAAAGGAGGTATAAAGGCGCTCGAGGAAATACCGGGAGTGGGTGCATCGATAGCTGAAAAAATTGAAGAGCTCTTAAAGACAGGCAAGCTGCAGTATTACGAGGATTTAAAGAAGAAGCATCCCATAAACGTGGCCGAGCTGTCGAGCATCGAGGGCCTCGGCCCGAAGACGATGCAGCTCTTATATAAGAAGCTGGGTGTAAAGAATTTGGCCGGGCTTGAGAAGGCCGTAAAAGACGGCAAGATTCGTAAGTTGCCCCGATTTGGGCAGAAATCGGAGGAGAAGATAGAAAAAGGTATTGAGGCTTACCACCGGCACTCCGGCCGCTTCCCCATCGGCGAAGTGGCGGGCCTAGCTGAATCGATCAAGGATATGCTCTGGAAAGTTCCTGGCGTATCCAGGGTAGATATCGCCGGATCGTTTAGGCGTCGTAAAGAAACGGTTGGGGATCTGGACATGTTGGTTATATCAACGCGCCCCAAGGCGGTCATGGATGCGTTTATATCGCAGCCGGACGTGATCGAAGTAATCGCTCACGGCAATACCAAGTCTTCGGTGAGACTGAAGATCGGCATAGATGTCGATCTGCGTGTTGTTAATGCCGAGTCCTATGGGGCAGCACTGGCATACTTTACTGGTTCGAAACCGCACAATGTGGCCATGCGCCAGATGGCCCAAGATAAGGGGTGGAAACTTAACGAGTACGGTTTGTTCCGCAAGAGCGGGAAGGGGTGGATTGGTCTGGCCGGAAAGACGGAAGAGGAAATCTACGAAAAGCTCGGCTTGGAGTATGTACCGCCGGAGATGCGCGAAGACCTAGGTGAGCTGGATTTGGCGGCAGTGCACAAGCTGCCCCGCCTCATAGGCTACAAGGATCTGGTGGGCGACTTGCAGGTTCAATCCAACTGGACCGACGGCGCTAACTCGATCGAGGAAATGGCTCTGGCCGCTGAAAAAATGGGTTATAAGTATGTAGCTATAACCGATCATACCAAGCGGCTGGCTATGGCCCACGGCTTAGATGAAGCCGGGCTGGCGAAGCAGGGGGTAGAGATAGATCGAGTTAACAAGAAGTTGAAGGGTCGCATTAAAGTGCTGAAGGGGACGGAATGCGACGTTTTGAAAGATGGAACGTTGGATATATCCGACAAGACTCTGGCAAAGCTGGATATCGTCGGCGTTTCCATCCATTCCTACTTTGACTTGCCGCTTAAAGAACAGACAGCGCGACTCGAGAGAGCGATGCGCAACCCGAACGCCGATATAGTTTTTCATCCTACCTGCCGATTGATAAATAAACGCGAGCCAATCAGCATCGACATGGACAGAGTCATTAAAGTAGCCAAAGAGACGGGGATGGTTCTCGAGATAGACGGCATACCAGACAGACTGGACCTCAAGGACGAGTATATAAGAAAAGCTGTCGAGGTGGGGGTAAAACTGTCGGTCGATTCCGACGCTCATGCTATCGCCCACTTGCCGTTTGCGAGCTACGGCTTGGCTCAAGCTCGCCGCGGCTGGGCCAAGCGCAGCGATATTGTGAATACTTGGCCGCTCGAGAGGATGAAGAAAATGTTAAAATCGTAACTATGCAGCAAGCGGTTAGTCATGAAGTATCAGCGGGTATAGTGGTCTACCGTCGCACCAACGAAGGCCCCAAATTTTTACTGCTCTACCACGGCGGCCGCTACTGGAACTTCCCAAAAGGACATATCGAGCCGCTAAAGACCGAAGGCGGAAATACCACTCCGCTTATGGAAACGAGTTTCAGGGCCGCCGTACGCGAGACGTGTGAGGAAACCGGCCTCAAGGAGAGCGATCTTAGGTTCAGGCGCGGCTTTAAAGCTTACGAGCGCTACCTTTTTAACAAGGGCAAAACACGGGTATCTAAAACGGTAATTTTCTATCTAGCCGAGACCAGAGAAAGGCAGGTAAAGATATCAGAGGAACACGAAGGGTTTGGCTGGTTTAAATATCGGGACGCCCTGCGGCTGTTAAATTCCTACCGCGAAAACGAGGCGGTGATAAAACGCGCTCACAATTTTATATCCCATCCTAGGCCGGTGCCTAGCTCTTCAGAGACGCAACGATCTTCTTGAAGACAGCTGGTTCGTTTTCAGCTATATTGGCCAGCACCTTGCGGTCAAGCTTTATATTATTGGCCTTGAGGGTATGGATTAGTTCGCTGTAGCGGACACCTTCACCCCGGGCGGCGGCGTTTATCTTGGCCTGCCATGCCGTACGGTTAACCCTCTTCTCTTCTTTACGTCCCCGGAAAGAGTGTGACCAAGCGTGGAGCAGAGCTTCCTTAGCGGCACGCTCTTTGGATTTACGGCTCCACCTGAAACCCTTGGTGTATTTCAAGATCTTGCGGCGCTTCTTAGCTGCTATTTTCCCTCTTTTTACTCGTGCCATTTATCCTAGATATTTCTTGGCGATTTTCTTGGAATCTGTAGAGATAAGGATTTTGTTTTTCCGCTTGTGGCGTATCCGGCCCTCGTTCTTGTTCGCCCGCGAATGTCCCAGTCCCATCGGCCGTCGTAGAATCTTGCCATTCTTGGTTACGCGGAATCGATCTGTTATAGCCCGTTTGGTCATATCAGCAACTTTTAGTATCTAAGTACAGTAGCGATGATACCGTATAATAGATTTTTTGTCGAGACACCTCTCGTCTGGGAAAACACCTCTATTGCGAGAGGTGTTTTTGTTTTTTGTAGACCAGCTGTTTTACTTACTCAATTGTATAAGCAGGCCGTGCGCTCCTCTCTGGGCACTTTGAGTGACTTTATAGGGAGTAGAAATAAGTTTCAGGAAGGCGTCTAACTTCTCCCTAGCAAACCCTTCCATGGATTTCTCTCTGCCTCGCATGGTCAATTGGATTTCTATCTTGTGACCCTCGTTTAGGAATTCGTCTATCTTCTTAGCCTTACGGGCCATATCATTCACAGCTTCGCGGACGCTAACCTGAACCTGCTTCATCTCCAGGGTTCTGGTGGCTGCCTTTTGTTTTTTGAGCTCTTTAGACTTCTCGTAGCGGAATTTATCAAAGTTAACTACCCTCGCCACTGGCGGGGTAGCCTGAGCGGTGATTAAAACCAAGTCCAGCCCCTTCTCTTTGGCTATGCGTATGGCTTCATCACGTTCAAGAACGCCAAGGTTGTTACCGGATTCGTCGATCACCCTGAGTTCCTTAGCTCCTATCTGATTGTTGAGGACGAAGTTTTCTATGGTTTCAATATATATGATGCCCGGCCCTAGTGCAACATCTCACAGCGAGGCTGAGCAACCCGTCGGCCGGACGGGCGTTATAATAGGGAGATGATTCATAGGGGTATCGCCACTTTTGGGCTAGACTACGGCCATTGTCCGCCATGGCTTTTTCAGCGGATGGTTAAACTCGGCCGCGAGATGACCGACATCCTCGTTGAGGAGTACGGGTCGGATGAATTTGTACGTCGCATGGCCGATCCAGTGTGGTTTCAATCTTTAGGGACAGTTTTGGCGTTCGACTGGAACGCTTCGGGCTTGACCACGATACTTACAGCAGCGATGAAAGAGGCTATCCGCGGACGGGAAGCCGAGTTGGGCGTGTTTATCTGCGGTGGTAAAGGCAAAACTTCGCGGCGGGCGCCTGAAGAAATTAGAAATTGGGGTGAGCGTTTGGCTTTACCGGAATCTAAAACCAACAACCTAGTTTATAACTCTAAGATGAGCGCCAAGGTGGACAGCGCTTTGGTCCAAGACGGTTTTCAGATATATCACCACAGTTTTATGTTTTCTAGGAACGGGGTGTGGGCGGTTGTCCAACAGGGTATGAATAAGGATCAGCTGTCAGCGCGCCGCTATCATTGGTACTCAGAGAAAGTGGAAGACTTGGTGTGCGAACCTCATGCTGGGATATCGTCCGAGGTTAAGCTTTCTAAGGCACTCAACCTGACAGCGCGGGACAGTTCCAAGACCAGAGAGATATCGACCGAACTGGTGGGAGGGGGTTACGCCACGCTGATGAAAGACATCAATTTACTTAGAAAATACTCTTCGTCGCTGTCGCAGATGGCCAAACTTGAGACCCAGCGGGGGCAGCTTACATTGCTTAACCTGGAAACGGTTGAGTTTAAATATCATCCGGTCGTGAAAGAAGATTTTTCCAAGAGCAAGTATTTGGATAAGGTTCTGCAGCGCGTGGCTTACACAAAGCCGGTAAACTATGAGCAACTGCTGGCGATGGAAGGGGTTGGCCCAAAAACAATGAGGGCGCTGGCCTTGGTGGGCGAAGTAATCTACGGCGCCAAACCATCCTACGAAGATCCGGCGCGTTACAGCTTTGCCCATGGCGGAAAGGATGCAACGCCGTATCCGGTTGACCGGCCGACCTACGACCGGACTATAGATGTGTTAGCCAGAGCCGTTCGCAAAACCAAATTGGACGCAAATACCAAGAGTGGTGCGCTGGGCAGACTATATAAGTCGACCAATAAGTAGCTCCTGCACCCAGATCACTTCTCGAAGTGGGGCACGATAAGCTTCTGGTCAATGTTAAAAGATATTGCTTTTCCGCATGCAACACATTTCTGTTAGCCTACACCCCTTCTTCTACTAGCAGCTTAACTTTATTGGAGGCTTTGACCTCCATAAACCCTGAAAGCACGGGGATATAGTGGTCCTCTTTATTTGTGTCAGTCATTTCAACGACGCCCTTACTAAGTATCGAGATTAGGGGTCGGTGATTATCTAGTACAGTGATCTCACCAGACTTAGTCTTGCAGTTTATTGAAACAACTTCACCCTTGAACAATATTTTCTTGAGCGAATATATCTCTAGTTTCATGCTTTTTATAGCTAGCTCTTTTGGGTCACTTCTTCTATCTTACCCTTGAGATAGAAATTCTCCTCAGGCTGATCGTCGTATTTACCGTCCAGTATGTCGCGGAATCCGCTGATAGTGTCCTTTAAAGTCACGTATTTCCCGGGGCGGCCGGTAAACGGCTCGGCGACGAAGTTAGGCTGAGAGAGGAATCGTTGTATTTTTCTGGCTCGGTCTACGGTCTGGCGGTCGGTTTCGGATAATTCTTCTATTCCAAGGATCGAGATTATATCCTGCAGTTCTTTGTAGCGTTGCAGTGTTTTCTGGACCTCTCGGGCTACGTTGTAGTGTTCTTGGCCGATAATCTTCGGGTCGAGGGCACTTGAGTTGGAGGCGAGGGGATCAACCGCCGGATATATGCCTATTTCAGTTAGGGCTCTCGAGAGGACTATGGTCGAGTCCAAGTGGCTGAATGTTGTTGCCGGCGCCGGGTCGGTGATGTCGTCGGCCGGCACGTATATGGCTTGGACGGATGTTATAGACCCCTTCTTGGTAGAAGTTATCCTTTCTTGCAGTTCAGCCATTTCCGAAGCCAAGGTCGGCTGATAACCCACAGCCGAAGGCATGCGGCCAAGCAGGGTTGAAACTTCGGAGCCAGCCTGGGAGTAGCGAAAGATGTTGTCGATGAATAACAGTATGTTTTTACCCTCCTCGTCCCTGAAATACTCCGCCATAGTGAGGGCCGAGAGCGCTACTCTGGCGCGCGCTCCAGGCACTTCGTTCATCTGCCCAAAGACCAAAGCAGTCTTATTAATAACGCCGGAGTCAATCATTTCGTGATAGAGGTCGTTGCCCTCCCTGGTGCGCTCGCCCACACCAGCAAAGACAGACGCGCCACCACCGACCTCCGCGACGTTATGGATCAGTTCTTGTAATAAGACCGTCTTGCCGACCCCAGCGCCGCCGAACAAGCCGACCTTGCCGCCTTTTATGAAAGGACATATTAGATCGATAACTTTTATGCCGGTTTCAAATACCTCCGTCTTAGTTGACTGGTCGGTAAACTTGGGAGCGGGGCGGTGTATCGGCATAAACTTTCTGAATGGTTTCTTGGGCGTGGTGAGAACCCTGCCGGTTACGTCGAAGATGTTCCCCAGCACCTCTTCACCGACTGGGACCTCGATCATTTTCCCCACATCGGTGGCTTCGGCCCCGCGGTTGAGGCCGTCGGTCGGCGACATAGATATTGCTCGAACCTTTCCAGGTTCCAAATGTTTGACGACCTCGGCCAATATTTCTTCTTGGCCCAACTTTATCTTAACGGCGTTATATATAGGAGGAAGAGCTGCACCTTCTCCAAAGTCTATGTCTACGACCGGCCCGATGATCTGCGTTACCTTACCTACCTTCATTTTATTGTGATGATTGAGCGCCGGACGTGACTTCGATCAGTTCACGCGTGATCGCTGCTTGGCGCGATTTGTTATATTCGATCTCTAAATCGGATGACAGGTCGCTGGCGTTGTCCGATGCGTTTTTCATGGCGACGCGGCGGGCAGAGTGCTCCGAAGCATTGGCTTCGAGTATCTGCTGGTAGATCATTACTTTCATAAGTTCCGGAGTCAGTTCCTCCAACGCCTCACTGATCGATGGTTCTATAAGATAGTCGGTTCCCCTGTCCTTGGTCAGCTTCTCCTGGTCGATGTAGTCAGAATACTTGCCGGCGCGAGGCAGCATGTCCTCGAGAAAAGCTTTTATGTTGGCCCGACTAATGGGGAAAAGATCCCGTATGACGGCATCCTGCTGTAAAGCCGTAACTAAGACGGTCGAGAACATCTTGGCGCTGTCGAAAGCGTGGCTGACATAACCTTTTATTATAAAATCGGCTATCGATTCGGCCTCCGCCAGCTTGGTGTAGTCGCCAACGCGGTTGAAAGAAGCCATGATCTTTAAGCCTTTTCTTTCAAGATAAACCTTAGCCTTTTGCCCTATGGCGACAAAGGAATAGTTTGGATCATGCACATCTATGTCGTGGCTCTTAACGTAGTTCTCAAATCTTTTTATTACCGCGCTGTTGAAGGATCCAGCCAGACCCTTGTCTGAAGTCATAATGAGGAAAGTGATTTTCACGATCGGTCGGCCGGTCAGGATGTCCGGTAGTGCTGATTTTTTGTCGCTCACGTCTATCTGAGAAAGCGTGCCCAGTAACTGTATAGCGGCGTAGGTGTACGGCCGTGAGTTTAGGGCCAGCTCTTGGCTACGTCGCATTTTTGTCGCGGCGACAAGCTCCATCGCCTTGGTGATCTGACCTATGTTTCTGACACTAGCCAAGTGGCGTTTTATGTTCTGAGCCGATTCCATTACTTTGAATTCAAGAAGTGATCCAACGCCTCTTTGAGTTTCTCTTCAGTACTCTCACTGAAGTCGCCCGTGTCGCGTATCGGTTTTAGAATGTCATTGTCGTGCAGCTTCTTCAGGTAGTTAGTGAGATCGTGTTCGGTCTTCTTTACATTCTCGATGCCGACGGCTCCAAAGTAGTCGTTTAGAACTGCGTAAAGTATGCAAACTTCCTCCTCGAACGGCATGGGGGAAAGATCGTTTTGTTTCAAAACCTCGTTTATCTTCTGCCCGTGCAATATTTTCTTCTTGGTGGCCTCATCGACGTCGGTCGCGAACTGTACGAAGGCCTGCAACTCCCTGAATTGAGCCAGAGCCAGCCTTAGTTTGCCAGCTACCTTCTTCATGGCTTTGGTTTGGGCGGCTGAACCGACGCGGGATACCGAGATACCGACATTGAGGGCCGGGCGTTGTCCTTGGTAGAACAAATCTGACTCGAGATAAATCTGACCGTCGGTGATCGAGATTATGTTGGTCGGGATATAGGCCGTGACATCGCCCAGCTGGGTTTCAACTATAGGCAACGCCGTAAGCGATCCGCCCCCTTTATCCTTGGATAGCTTTGCGGAGCGCTCCAGAAGACGTGAGTGCAGGTAAAAAATATCGCCTGGGTATGCTTCTCTTCCCGGTGGACGGCGCAGTAGCAATGATATCTGGCGGTAGGCCCAAGCGTGCTTGGACAGGTCGTCGTAGACGACTAGAGCGTCTTGGCCGCGGTCGCGGAAGTATTCTCCGATGGCGCAACCAGTGTAAGGCGCCAGGTACCACAATGAAGCTGGAGAGGATGCGGAGGCCGACACTATTATGGTGTATTTCAAAGCATCGAACTTTTTTATGGTCTCGACCATCTTGGCTATCTTCGATTCCTTCTGGCCGATAGCGACGTAGATGCATACCGGCGTACGGCGACCCTTATCGTTTAGCTGGTTTAGAATTGCATCGAGTGCGATTGCCGTTTTCCCGGTTTGCCGGTCGCCGATGATCAATTCACGTTGGCCGCGGCCAATCGGGATCATCGCGTCGATGGCTTTTATGCCGGTGTGCAGGGGAGCGTTGACTGATTCCCGCTCCAAGACCGATGGCGCGCGGGCTTCAAGTGGGTTTCTTTTGGGCTCGGTTCCCTTTTTGAAAACTTCTCCCAGTCCGTCCTGGGGATTGCCCAGCGGATCTATCACCCGGCCGATGAGTTCTTCCCCGACTTGAATCGATAGAACCTCGCCGGTGCGTTTCACGGTATCGCCAACTTCAATTGCTAAGAAATCGTCCAATACCAAGGCGCCAATAGACTCTTCTTCGAGGTTCAAGGCCAGCGCCGTACGTACGCCTTTCGCTGTGTCGATTTTTAATATCTCTTGGCTGACCGCGTTGCGCAGCCCAAGAATTTTAACGATCCCGTCGCCGACTTCTGTAACCTGGCCGACTTCGGCCCACTCAGGTTTTTCCCGATAACCCTCTATCTCCTTTTTTAGTTTTTCTATTATTTCGTAAGCCACGTTAGTTTTTTAGTTTTGTATGTCTGAAAAAATCTTATCCAACTTCCCCTTAAGCGTTTCGTCCAATTGCAGCTCGTCATCAATAATTACCCTGACCCCTGCTACCAACTCTGGGTTTATGTTCTCCACGACTATATCTCCCGGCTTGACGAACTTGGCTATCTCCTTTTTATTCTGGGCACTGAGTTCACGAGCCGATTCGATAGTGACCTTGCGGATGCCGCTGTCGCGGCGTACGTAGCGCGACGTTTCTTCTAGAATTTTCCGCAAGCTGCTCGCGTCGCCGTTTCTCTGGACAAGGCTTATGAAATTCTTCGCGATCTGCTCCGCTTTCTCGGATGGAGCTGCCGCTATGGCCTTAGCCAGGGCTGTAGCGTATATGTGGGCGGGATACTTCATTGCGATTTTTTGATTTCTCCCACCGCCTTGGCTATGAGTGTGTTGTCTATTTGTTCTGGTGCGAGCTGTACTGTTTTGGCGATAGCACGACGCACAAGGTCAGCCGCTTCCCGCTCCATTTCCTTCTTGGCCTCAGCCTCTTTAGCCTTGATAGCAGCTTCGGAGTCGCGCATAGCCTCAGCCTCCCGGTGTTTAACCTGGCTAAGCAACTCCGCCTCCAAATCCTTAGCGCTGTTCTCTGTATCCTGAATGATTTTCAAGGCCCGCATCTCTGCTGCTCTGACTTTCTCTTCGCCCAGGGCGTCGATTTCACGCAGGCGATCGTCAGCCATTTTGGCCTTGGTTAAACCGTCACTTATCCTATTTTGTCTGTCGTGCATCAGTTTCAGCAGTGGCCGGTATACAAAGAGACGCAGAATTATGAGCAGCAACAAAAAATTAACTGCTTGACTGAGAAGCAGGTGCCAATCTATTCCTAGCTGGGAAATTAGTTGTTGCATCTATGCTATTGTCTGAAGATCGCGACAAAAAGAACTGCTGGTTAACGCTTACGGCACGAATTTTATGATCAGCGCTACCACTAGACAGTAAATACCGATAGCTTCGGCGAAAGCGATGGCCAAAACCATCGATGTTTGTATCTTAGGAGCAGCTTCTGGATTGCGCCCGATGGCATCGGAGGCCTTTGAGCCTATCCAGCCGATAGCTATGGCCGGGCCTATCGCGCCTATGGCCATGGTGCCAGCTGTGGCCAGCAACCTTATCATATTTGCATCCATTATTAGATTTCTTGTTGGTTTATTTCCGACCTTTCGCCGTTCTTCAAACTAACAACTTTTTCTTCGTCGCCGGTGCCTATAGCTACGAATACCAGTGTCAACATACCAAAAATAAAAGCTTGAATAAAGCCGACAAATATCTCCATAAACATGAAGGGAAGCGGCATTAGGTATGGCACTAGGAACGCCATGATGGCCAGCAGTACCTCGCCTGCAAATATATTTCCGAAGAGACGGAACGAGAACGACACAATTTTGGCGAATTCCGATATGAGCTCGAGTATGCCTATGAAGAAGTCAATCGGACTCCGAAAGTCGAAGAATATCGATAGACGTGATTTAAGCCCCGTGGCGGCAACGCTGAGGGCGTTAACTAATGTGACGGCGATAAGAGCGATAGCCAAGGTGAAATTTAAGTCGCTAGCCGGAGATCGCAACAGCGGAGTCGATGTTCCGTTATTGTTCAACACTAGTGAACCTATCCCTGGGACAAGCCCTAGCCAATTGGAGAACAGTATGAACAAGAAAATCGTTAGCACTAAGGGCAGGTACTTCTCGGATTTCTCGCGGCTGCCCAATACGTCGTCCATCAGCCCAAGAGTGCCTTCTAAGATCAGCTCAGTAACGTTCTGGATGCCCCTTGGCACCAAAGACATCTTTCTATAAAGCGTTAAAGCTATAACTGCCATAAGTACAACCACTACAGAGGCCAGTAATACAGCGTTAGTGACCGGAAAAGTGCCTATTCTAAATACTTCTTGAGCGCGGAGCGATATATCTAACATTTTCGGTGAGTAAAAACAGCTAGCCCGTTTGGGAGCCTAGCCGCATCCAATATACCAAATTGGGAAAATAAAAGCAGCTAGCGCCCATCCTTGTTCTCTAACCACATGCTTTGTGTATAATTGTGATTGACTATGGCTAAATTCAAAAATACTGCGAGTAGCCCACCAGGCATACAGCCCGGGGAACTGATAACGGTGGGAGGTGTAACCTATGAGCGTTTCCCTATAAAGGTCCCGCGACTGATTGAATTTGGCGAGGATTTGAGTGGGGTGGTGAACGAGTTTGTGAAGCCTCACTATCAAAAAGGGGACTGGATAGCCGTATCGGAGAAAGTTTTTTCGATATCTCAAAACTTAGTGAGGCACATTTCCACGGTTAAGGTTGGATTCCTTGCCCGCTTTATCACGCTTGGCGTTAAGAAGTACAAAAACATGACAGCTTGGTCTAGGCCGGAGAAGATGCAGGTCGCTATAGAAATTGTCGGCGCTCCAAGGATGATCTTTGCCGCTGCTGTCGGAGCAGTAGGTAAATTAGTTGGGCAACACGGGGTATTCTGGAAAATAGCTGGGCATCGCGTTTCAGAGATAGACGGATTCATTCCTGAAGATATGTATCCTTACACCGAATGGGGCGTGCTACCGCCGCCCGATCCGCAGGGCGATTGCGATAAGCTGGAAAAAATTACCGGTATACCGGCAGTAACGGCGGACGCTAACTACATAGACGTACAAGTACTTGGGGTAAGCAAAGGAGTTGGGCTCGATAAGAAAACAGTTAGGCAAATCCTAATGGATAATCCCTTGGGGCAGGGCAACAAGATGACGCCATTCGTCATCGTCAGGCGGTTTAAGAATAAGAACCTTGAATCAGCATGACGTTCCGCGGCCAAGTTAAACGGCATGTGCCGTGGTTTGTGCATTATTTGTACCGCAAGTTTTATTACGCTCCCTTGGATGTACCGGCAGCGTTAGGCTTAGTTTTCCATTCTACGAAATCGCCGACCAGGTTTTTTGATAGATTAAAATTAGTTATCAGTTTCTATAAAATCTCTTACTACGTTGATTGTCCTCATACAGAGCATGAGTTTTTCACCATTGCACAGCGCATTCTTAATTTGGGCCCGTCGATTAGCGGCGTGATAGCTGAAGCCGGAGTGTTCCATGGTGGTAGCACGGCCAAGCTTAGCTTGGTCGCGAGGCTTTGCGATCGTGAAATAGACGCCTTCGACTCGTTTGAGGGTATGCCCGAAAACAATGAAGTTCACGGCAAGAGTATTTACGGCCGTGAGCATCGTTTCCCCAAGGGCAGCCATGCCGTCGGGCTGGATGAAGTTCGAAGGAATATCGCTAAGTATGGCGACTTAAGCCGGGCAGATCTCCATAAAGGGTTCTTCGACGTAACCATGCCTGGTTTCAAGAGGCCGGTTTCCATTGCCTGTATCAATGTAGATCTCGTGCAGTCAACAAAAGACTGCCTAAGATTTTTGTACCCATTAGTGTCGCCTGGCGGGCTAATTGTGTCCCAAGACGGCCACTTCCCCTGGATCATAAAACTTCTAGGAGACAAATCTTTCTGGAGGGAAGAGATAAATATAGACATGCCTAAAATGGAGGGATTGGGGTCATCTAAGTTCGTATTTATTCACAAATCTTAAAAACAATGCCGACGGAAAATCCTCAAGCTTACACAGAAATGAAGGACGGAACCGGCCTTGTGGTTTTTTACATACCGCATACAGATGGGTCGGCGGATGTCCGGCTTGCGACCGATGACGGCACTGTTGTAAGCGAAGCTACGTTTACTAGTGTAAGGATCGACGAAGCTCATATCCTATACATGGAGGTTACGGAACTCCTCCGTTCCCGGGCTGCCGTTAAGGAAAACCCAATAAATATCCGCGATAGGGCTGAAAAATTGCTAGCCTCTTTTAGGGGAGAAAAAGTCTCTTTCGAGGAAAATGAACCAGTCTCAGCTTCTCGTCACCCATCTGGAGAATTTGTGGCTAACCCCGGTAAGAGGATAGATATCAATGTCGATGGCGTGATCTACAAACGTCTTCCCGTCAGGACTAGGTTGATTACAGAGAAGGATAGCGACCTACTTCTACTACTGGAGGATTATGTGAAACCGTATATCAGTGCCGGCGATATGCTCTTCGTAAGCGAGAAAGCTCTTTCTATAACGCAGGGGCGCGTGGTGGATATGGGTGATATCAAACCTAGATTGCTGGCTAGGGTTCTTGCAAAGAATGTGGGCAACTATTACGGCTCCAGTCAGTTTAGGGGCTTTGGCCATGGTACAGCACTGGCGATGCAGTTATTTATAGAGGAGGCTGGATATCCACGCGTAATCTTTGCCGCATTCATTTCCGCGCTGACTCGATCATTTGGTGTACGTGGCCTCTTCTACCGCATCTGCGGCAAACAGGCAAAGTCAATCGATTGCCCAATGTCCTTCTTGGTTTTAAAGTACGCTCACTCAGCTAAGCTAGCACCACGCGATCCCAGCGGTGCCGCGCGCAGATTTAAAGAAAATCTTGGTTGCGAGACCGTTATTCTCGATGCCAACTATCGCGGTGCGTTTTCGCTTGGCAAGTCCAGTAACACCATCTCGGAATCTTTTATCGGCAAGTTGTTCCGCGACAATCCGTTGGGTCAGTCAGATGAAATGACTCCTTTTTGCATAGTGCGAAGGGCTGATGCTTAGCTGAAACCCGGAAAGAAATCCGTTTTAATCTGTCGGGTCGGTATCTTCATGGTTTGCAATGTAGCCTTGGTATCGGCAACCATCTTGTATGTGCCGGAAATGTAAAAAGTCTTGTGTTGATAGTCCGGTACATGGTGTTTGATCATCTCTGTGTCTATTCTGCCCGTTGAGCCTTCCCATCCTGCGGGTATGCTGGTTTTATCAGTAAGCGTGTAAATCGTTCTAAGACCGATTTTGTCCTCGGCTTCTCTAAACACGTCTGAATAAACTACTTCAGACGCAGTATGGTTGGCATACAGTAGTGTGACAGAACGTTTATCTCCACTATCAGACAAGTATTTAATCATGCTTCTGAATGGTGTTATGCCTATGCCTCCAGCTATGAAGACCAGCCCGATTTTTTTATTTTTAGGCATAGTAAAATCTCCGGCTAGCTGGCCCGCCATAATTTCTTCGCCCGGGACCAGGGATAGTAAATTATTCTTGAAGCTGCTGGGATAGTCATAGAATTTAACTCCTAGGCGTAGAGCGCTTTCGGTAGGCGATGAGGCCAGTGTGAAGTAACGGCGGCTGCCGCGATCATCCGAACGCCCGTGTGCAAGAGTCCATTCCATATACTGACCCGGCTTGAATCTCAGTTTCTTTGCTGGTTTAAACGTAAACTCGTATATCCCCGTACCAATTCGTTTTCGATCCTTTAGCTTAAGAATGAGCTTTTCTTTGGGGCTTACTATATAAGAGAATATATTCCCAACCACTAATGCCAGTTCCGGTGTGGAGTACAGTGTACCGATATGTATTGCTGGGGAAAAGAGAAACCCCACCATGGCGCCGTAGATTATTTCCAGCGACCGAGTGGGCGGCGTGGTAAGAGGTTCGGTTAGCATGACAAAAGCGAAGAAGAACAACGGCGTATGTAGAAGTAGCTGGGAGACGTTTGAAGCTATATCTCCTGAGTAGGTTAATGCCACAGTTAAAATCGCGACCGACAAAAAAGAGATAACCATCGATGATTTATTTACCTTTCTGACGATCAGCAACCCGCCCAATACAACGAAGGCCATCATCGGTAGGTTGCCGCCGACCCACCAGCTAGCCGCTCCACCGATGGTTAAAGCCGTTGTAGCTACCGCGAATGCTACCGGGTTAAAAACATGCTTGTTCTTTATAGCGATTATATATTTCGAGGTTATAGCTAGAATCGCTGCCCAAATTAGGAGGGGCATGGCGGAAATCTGCGACGGCAGGGCGGGAGTTATAATCAAAGACAAGATCAACGCTGTTATATAAGTAGACTCAGTATTAGGTTGCGACTTAAAAACGCTGACGCAGATCTTATTCGTCAGGATGCTAACGATTAGGATAACAGCTGTCGAAAAAATTATTGAAATCGGGCTGTAAGGAAGTATGTTTAATTGCCCAAATAGCACTGCCGCTATCAACAGTACTATTAGGAAATACAGTACCAACCGGTACATTGTTACCCCATTTAGAAGCTTATCTATCCGGTCGAGCATTTATGCGGTGTATTTATCGAGGCCGCTGGTCATGGTAGCAACGCCATTTTTGTCTATGGCATAGCCTTCGAAGCCCTCTAATCTTTCTACGAACTGTATCCCGCTGAGCCCCATAGCAAAAGCGGCGGTGGCGAAACGGTCGGCCTCGTATACATCCGGCCCGATCACGGTCAAGCTTAAAATTTCATCCGCCACTTTCCCGTTCTTGGGATTGTATATATGCAAGCCTCGTATATATGTGCCGGAAGTTGCTACGCCTCCGTCGCTTAGGTAAATTGATTTCACGATCTTACTTTGGTTGAAAGGGTCTTTGATGCCGATGAGCCATTTACCTCCCTTGGCGTTCTTCCCGCTAGTTTGTACGTCGCCGCCGGCATTTATGTAGAAGTTGTTGAAGCCCATCTCTTTTAATATCTTAGCGGCATCCCTTACCGACCAGCCTTTTACTAGTCCCGACGGGTCATATTTGCCGGCGGGTGTCCTTATGTCAAAGTAGCCGTCAGTTTCTTTTTTGGTTCTTTCGCTTAGGGCGAATACCAGCTTCATGTCGTTGCTCCACAATTTCTCACCTAATCCGTCGTTGTTTATGCGGCTTATCTCGCTGGCCGCTTTATAGGTGCTGAATTTGTCGTCGATATATCTAAAGTAACCAAAGATATCGTCGAAAACCTCGTCATCGACATCCTGGCCGACAATTTCCACGGATATCGGCATACCCATCACTATCTTGGTCTGTTTCATTGGTGCTAGTTTTTAGCCTGACTCAGAGCCGAAGTTAACGACTGTTGGTAGGCCAAGCTGGTTTCAGTTGCTCCGGAGACGATATCGACGTTGGCGCTCTGTGACTGAATGGCTTCCTGTTTAAGTATTGGTAAGGCGTAGCCGCTTACTGCAAGCGAGTGGCCGTTGTCGTTGGGATATTGCAAAAACTGTACGTCGGTTAGCTTGCCGTTTTTTATGGCTGCCGCTACCTGCACGTTTCCGTAAAAAGCATTTGCCACACCTCCGTAGAATAAGCCGCCTTTGTATGCCGGTGATCTTGTGACTGAGGCGGGGGAGGTGGGTCGGACGACGTCGCTACTGCTGGGGACGATAGCCTGTTGAGACGTGGTGAGGGAACCCTGGTTGTCGTTGCTCAGCAAGGCGTAAAGCACGAATGCGGTTATCACTCCCAGTGAAAACAGGAATTTCTTCATGTTGACGGCGTGTGGTGGTTAATCTGGTAACCTAAAGACTGTTGTATTATTACTACACGCAGGAATCGCAATTCCGTGCAGCGTCCCCCGTCACGCAGCGTTCATATGGGTCGGAGTGTATTATAGGTACATCTAATAGGTATGATGCTGTACGGAGGGGCTGCGGCGTGCCCATACATAAGTTATTACATTAGCATGAGAGACATCTCGGACGAGAAATTAGTCGGGCTATCTCTGGGGGACGACAAGTATTATGGGGAGCTCGTTGACCGCTATGAAGGTAGGCTGCAAAAATACATCGTCAGATTCATAAACTGCGGCATAGAAGATGCGCAGGATATCGTGCAGGAGACATTCATAAAAGCCTATCGCAACCTGAACAACTTCAATCCCGATCTTAAGTTCTCCTCATGGATATATCGCATAGCTCACAATGAGGCCGTGAACTATTTTAGGCAAGCAAAATCGCATAAGGCGATTGCGATGGAGGATTTTAAACTGGAGGTATTCCCTTCGGGGCAGGATCTAGAGAGAGAACTTGGAGAAAAGATGGAACGGTCCATGCTGCTCGATGCCCTCAGCCGTTTGGATACTAAGTATAAGGAAGTGCTCGTCCTGAGATATATGGAAGAAAAGGACTACATGGAGATCTCCGATATCTTGAAAAAGCCGGTGGGGACGGTGTCTTCGCTCATAAGTAGAGCCAAAAAGTTGCTGATAGAGGAAGTTAAACTAAAAGCTGAGTCAAATGTCAGATATAAGTAAAAAAGTAATAGGGGAGATACATGAGAAGAATATAAAGCCGCTTTCAAAACGGTACTTTGTGGTAAGAAGCACTGCCGTCTGGCTATCCCTGCTTGCTTCGGTCATATTGGGCGGTATAGCAGTAAGCACAGAGGACATGTTTTTGGAAAGAGCCAACGGATTGATAAATTGGGTTTCCTTGTTCCTGGTGTTCTCTGTATTTCTATTCATGACGTTGGCGTATCTCAATGTCCGGTCGACCGGGGACGGCTACCGCTACCGTACTGTGTGGGTTGTGATCAGCATAATTCTGATTTTTATAGCTCTAGCAGTGCTTTTCCGCCAGGAAGGGATAGGAGACAGAGTTGAGTCTAGGTTTGATTCGCATTGTCCGGCGATATCGCAATACTGCCCCGACAGATACTAGACGGTGGTCGACCTCATTTTTTAGAGACGCCCTATTTGTTTTGAATAAGATGGTCGGCAGGCGTGTATTAGTTGGTGAAAGGCCACAATTAGCCTTACCAACTAAACATGAAAATAATCTACCATATACGCTGCCCTACCAGAAGCCAACCTACGACTAGCATAGATTGGTGATGTCGGTTCAACCTATGTAAAGTTTGCGTACATAAAACCGCGGCTAGGCCGCGGTTGTTATGTAAGTGTGGAGGCGGAGGGATTGAACCCTCGTCCAGGAAGTTGCTCAAAGGCGCTCTACAAGCTTAGTCCTCTTGCGAAGACGTGGTTGCTCCCGGTGGTTTAACCTGCCTTATTGGGAACCTGTTGGGGCAGGCGATTCCGCTGTATGACACCGGTTTGACCTCTAGCGGAAATCGAGGACCGATGCCCGACTCATGTGGAGCCGAGGCCAGCATTAAGCCAAAGCCAATGCTGGGGCTGCAACTTTATAGTTGGCAGTTCTTGGTTTGCGACGGGTTTTACGAGCATGTCGCAGCTCGGCTTGCTACCTTTAAGGGTGCTCCCTGTCGAAGCTTGCGCCCCCATTACGTATCTCTTTCTGAAATTCTTGCTTTTTAAGAAACTCTCGCTTGTCAGCCTTATTTCTCGGGCGAACCAGGCCTATCTCTAGTTTGACTATGCCCAGTTTGCCGCGGGCAGTATAGATTCTGAGCGGGATAGCAGTCAACCCCTTCTCTTTTATCCGTCCTAACAGGAGGTTTATCTCTTTGCGGTTTAACAGTAGTCTGCGATCACGCTGCGGTTTATAGCTGGCAGGGGTATTCTTGGGCTGATAAGGTGGGACGTCAGCTCCAATAAGCCAGGCCTCGCCACCCCTCAGGGCGACATGGGCGCCGGCGATGTTAACCCGGCCCGACTTTATGGCTTTCACCTCGTGGCCGTGCAATTCGATACCCGCCTCAAACTTTTCCAACACGGCGTAATCGTGATAAGCCCTGCGATTGGCTGCCAATTCACTCATTTAGTTAAGTATAACCTCAATTCGCGAGTTTTTGGTTTTTAGGCTCTTAGAAACTAGAATATATATGTTATGTTTGAGGTTTTGAGGGATCTTATAGCGCAGGCCTCCGGGACGGATAGTTTTCAGCTGGGAGTGCCGGAGTTTGAAAAACTGGGTCATTTTATGACCAATGTCGCTTTTGCGGTTGGGAATAGAGACAAAATAGGACCGATGGAGGCCGCCCGCAGGCTGGAGAAAGAGATTCTAACCAGAAGCCCCAAGAACTTTATAGACCGCATCGACGTGGCCGCCCCTGGTTTTATAAACTTCTGGCTTACCCCCCAGGCTATCCAAACAGAGTTAAGTTTCATTTTTAAAGACAAGCAGTACGGTCTGGGCAAAAGTTGGAAAGGCAAGCGGGTGATGATCGAGTTTACCGACCCCAACCCATTCAAACTTTTTCATATCGGCCACCTGATGAGCAATACTATCGGCGAATCGTTCGCGCGGTTATTCGAGGCTGCCGGCGCCAAAGTTATCCGCGCCAACTACCAAGGCGACGTCGGTCTCCATGTGGCTAAGGCCATCTGGGGGATGCGGCAGATGATCGAGCGCGGGGACAAAATGCCCAGTGCAGGCGACAGTCTGGTAACCAAAGTTGATTTCCTCGGCCGAGCCTACGCGCTGGGGGCTTCGGTCTACGAGGACCAAAGCGGTTCAGCGCGGCCGGAAGCCAAAGAAGAAATATTAGCGATAAACGAAAAAGTGTATTCGCGTCGCGACAAGTCGATCAATCAACTTTATGATATTGGTCGCAAGTGGAGCCTGGCTTACTTCGAGACGGTGTACAAGAAATTAGGTACGAAGTTCAACCACTACTTCTTTGAAAGCAAAGTTGGCCGGGATGGTTTGAAGTTGGTCATGGCTCACCAAGATATTTTTGAGGAGAGCCAAGGCGCCATAGTCTTCCCCGGAGAAAAGTACGGCTTGCATACGCGGGTGTTCGTTAACTCCAAAGGGCTGCCGACCTATGAAGCCAAAGAGCTTGGTCTTAACAAGAGGAAGTTCGAGCTGTACAAGCTCGATTTGTCGGCAATAGTCACTGCCAACGAGATCAATGATTACTTCAAAGTACTGCTTAAGGTGATGAGCCTAATAATGCCGGAGGTGGCTCGAAAGACGCGCCATGTGTCACACGGCTTTTTGCGCTTGCCCGGCGGCAAGATGTCTTCCAGGACGGGCAGTGTGATAACTGCCGAGTCGCTGATCGAGCAGGTCAAAGAGAAAATACGGGAGCGGGTTGGCCGGAACGGGGATATAAGCGGAAAAGACAAAGAAGTCATAACTGAAGCTATCGCCATTGGCGCTATAAAGTGTTCTATTTTAAGACAGAGCCCGGGTCAGGACATAATTTTTGATTTTGAGAGATCTTTATCGCTTGAAGGAGATTCGGGGCCGTACCTGCAATACGCTTTTGTCAGAGCGCTGAATATTCTTAATAAAGCGGGGAGGATCAGCAAGGTAAACTACGAACTCCTTGATAGCGGGGAAGAGCTGGCTCTGATTATGAAACTTATTGAATTTCCGACGGTTATTAAGACATGCATTGATTCTTTAGCTTCTAACGGACTTGTCACGTATCTATACGACCTTGCCAAGACGATGAATCGTTTCTATGATGCGAAAAACGTCTTGAAGGCGGAAGATAAGGTTCGCCGCGCAAGATTGGCGCTGGTCTTTGCAGCCGCCAGGACGCTTAAGACCGGTCTTGGCCTGTTGGGTATAAACACTGTGGAACATATGTGATTGATGGCGGAAGAGAATAAACAATTTAAATTGCCGGAAGGAGAGGAGCGCATCCTAAAGTTCTGGGACGAGCGCAAGATTTTCGAAAAGAGTCTTGAACAGACCCGCCGCAGCAAACCGTTTGCGTTTTATGACGGGCCGCCTTTTGCAACTGGCCTGCCCCACTACGGACATTTACTAGCCTCAACGGTGAAGGATGTTTTCGGCCGCTACCAGACGATGCGGGGGCGATACGTCCGCCGGCGTTGGGGCTGGGATTGCCACGGCTTGCCCATCGAGGAGGTGGTTGAAAGAAAGCTGGGCATCTCGGGCAAGAAGCAGATTGAGCAGATCGGCATAAAAAAGTTCAACGAGACCTGCCGCAGCATGGTTTTGGAATATGCCGGTGAGTGGAAGGAAACAATAAGACGCCTGGGCCGATGGGTCGAGTTCGACGATTCCTATAAAACCATGGATTCAACCTACATGGAGTCGGTCTGGTGGGCTTTCAAGGAAATATATAAGAAGGGTTTGGTCTACGAAGGTCGGAAGGTGTTGCTGTACTGCCCGCGCTGCGAGACGCCAGTCTCCAACTTCGAGGTAGCAATGGACAACAGTTATAAGGATGTCACTGAAGAATCGGTAACGGTTAAGTTCAAAGTTAAGAACCCCGGTAAGATCGGGCTTGGCAACAAGGATTTGTATATCCTGGCTTGGACGACGACGCCTTGGACATTGCCTGGCAATGTGGCTTTGGCGGTCGGTTCGGAAATAAGGTACAGGATTGTTAGAAGCGGCAACGAATATCTGATTGCTGCTGTTGACCGGCTTAAGGATATAGGCTTGGTCGGCGAAAGTGTCGAGTTCGGCCAGGAGCTCACGGGAGCAGACCTAGTTGGACTAGGATACGTGCCGTTGTTCAACGTTCCGGAAGTTAAGAATGAAAAGTCATTTAGGGTTTATCCGGCATCTTTTGTAACAACCACGGATGGTACAGGTATAGTCCATACGGCCGTGGTCTACGGTGAAGACGATTACAACCTTGGGGTGCAGGTCGGTTTGCCGGTGGTGCCCATGCTGGATGAGAAAGGAACGTTCAACGACAAGGCACCGGAGTTTCTGCGGGGGCAATATTTTAAAAAGGCAGACGGGTTGGTGATAGCTGACCTGGAAAAACGCAACTTGGTTTTCAAGAAAGAGAGTTACACTCACTCCTACCCGCACTGCTGGCGGTGCGGCAATATGCTGTTTTACAACGCGATACCGGCCTGGTTCTTCAACATCCAGAAGATAAAGCCGAAGTTGATCAAGTCCAATAGCAAGGAAATAAATTGGTTCCCGGAGCATTTGAAACACGGCCGCTATGAAAAAAGCATCGAGGCGGCTCCTGACTGGAACATCTCGCGCAACCGTTACTGGGGCAATCCGATACCGGCATGGAAATGCGATAAATGCGGCCAGACGGAAATCATCGGCAGTATCGACGAATTGTCAGCCCGAGTCGGCAAATCTAAAAACGAATACTGGATTATGCGCCACGGCGAGGCGGAGACCAATGTCTTTGACGTGACCGATTCAGGCCAGGGCAAATTCCATCTTACGCCTTTGGGCGAGCGGCAGGCCAAAGAAGCGATAGATAAGTTCGGGAAGGAGTTGTCCAGGCAAGGCAAGAGGATTGATTTGATAATCGCTTCCGACATCCTGCGCACCAAGGAAACGGCTAAGATCGACGATAAGGAACTCGGCGGGGAGTCGCTCACGTATGACGAGCGCTTGCGCGAGATAAACCTGGGGCCGATACTAAACGGCTGCCACGACGAGAAATACCACCAGATATTCCCGACCTACCAGGAAAAATTCGAGAAACGGCCGCAAGGCGGGGAATCACTGCGCGATTTGCGTAAGCGGCTGTGGGAATTTTTGGCTGATTGCGAAACTAAGTACGAGGGCAAGAACATATTGATTGTTACCCACGAATATCCGGCTTGGATGCTGGCTGTAGCCGCCGGAGCGATGGATGAACGTCAAGCTATAGTGGAGAAGGAAAAATACGGCAAGGATTACATAAATTTTGCTGAGATACGGAAGCTGGGGCTAAGGATAGCGCCCCGCAACGATACCGGCGAGGTTGACCTGCACCGTCCTTACATCGATGCCGTTACGTTCGCCTGTCGGTCGTGCGGCGGCAAAATGCGGCGCACAACGGAAATATTCGACTCTTGGGTGGAAGCAGGATCAATGCCCTTCGCGGAGTTTCACTATCCTTTTGATAACAAGAAAGTGTTCGAAGCTCGTTTCCCGGGACAGTTTGTCGCTGAGTACATTGCTCAGACCAGGGCTTGGTTTTATGTCATGCATGTCATATCGCTGATTTTGTTCGGGGAAGCACCGTTCGAGAATGTAGTCACAACCGGCACGATTTTAGCCGAGGACGGCTCCAAGATGAGCAAGTCCAAAGGCAACTACCCCGACCCCAAGATTGTGCTTGCCAGGTACGGGGCGGATAGCCTGCGTTTCTACCTTATGAACTCGGTAGTTATGCAGGCCGACAATCTTGATTTCTCGGAGAAGGGAGTGGAGGGTATATACCGCAAGGTGGAACTCCTGATAGCCAATGTTTACAAATTCTTCGCGACCTACGCCAGCACGAGCAATGCCACTGCGACCGGCGACGAGGCAGCCAGATTGCTGGATTTATGGATCAAGGTCCGAACGGAGGAGTTGGTGACCGAGGTAACCAAATATCTCGATGTCTACGATACGGTTCGGGCCACGCGCGCCGTCCAGGAATACGTTGACGACTTGTCCACTTGGTATCTGCGACGCAGCCGTAAGCGTGATGATCGAGCGTTTTTCAACACCTTGCACGATAGCCTCTTAACTCTTAGCAAGGTAATCGCGCCTTTCATGCCGTTCTTGGCAGATGACTTGTACGGGAAGATCAAGTCGCATGATTTGGCCGACAGCAGAGCTGAGTCGGTGCATTTAACTGCTTGGCCCAAAGCCAGCTTCTCCATGCGGGAGTCGAAGCGCCGGGAACTAACAAGCAAGATGGCCGAGGTTCGCCGTTTGGCCAGTTTAGGACTAGCTGGTCGCGAGAGGGTTAAGATTAAGATCCGTCAGCCGCTCTCTAAGATGTCGGTTAAAGGTAAAGTGACACTCAATAGCGATATGTTGAATATTCTGAAAGACGAGGTGAATGTTAAGGAAGTTGTGTTTGACCCCGACTTGGTTTTGCCTGAGGATCAGGAAATACAACTTGATACCAACCTAACCGAGGAGCTTAAGGAGGAAGGCGTGCTGCGTGAGATGACGAGGTTGATCCAAGGATTAAGACGCGAGGCGGGCCTTGTACCAACCGACACCATAAATTTGCACGTTCAGTGCTCATCCGCAATGCAGCTGGCGCTCGAGCAGCATCTGGCCGATTTCAGAGACGACATCGGCGCCAGAGAGGTGCTTTTTGGGAAATCCGACAAGTTTACTGCCGAGAAAAGTACTCAAATCGACGGCGAGCCGATTTGGGTAGGGATAGCTAAGCTTTAGACCGCGTAGTCCTTGTTGGCAAAGTAGTCGATCTTGATCGCCTTACGGACTTTAGTCATGGTTTCTTTGGCGATCGCCTGCACTTTCTTAGTGCCATCAGATAAAACGGCTCGAACATATTCCGGATCTTTGGCTAACTTCTCGCGTCTTTCTCTTATAGGGCCGATCACGTTTTCTAACACGTCGATTAGATGTTTCTTGATAGCGGTATCGCCCAACCCTCCTTTTCTATATTGCCGCTTGAGTTCTTCAGCTCCGGCTTTGTCGGTATCAAATGTGTCCAAATAAGTAAATACAACGTTGCCTTCTACTTTACCGGGATCGCTGGCATGGATGTGACCGGGATCGGTGTACATCATCATCACCTTTCTTTCTATCTCTTCCTTCGAGTCGGCTAAATAGATTGCATTGCCGAGCGATTTGCTAGCTTTGGCATTGCCGTCGATGCCGATCAGCCGCGGCGTGTCTGATAACACCGGCTTAATTTTCCTAAACGTCTCGCCGTAAGTAGTGTTGAACTTATCGACGATTTCGTTGTCCTGCTCTATCACTGGTAACTGGTCCTCGCCGACCGGTATGATGTTGCTGTCGCAGAATAATATGTCTGCGGCCTGACTGATTGGGTATACTAGAAACCCAGCCGGCACATTTTCTCCAAATCCCTTCTGCTTCATCTCGGCCTTCACTGTCGGATTCCTTCTTAACCTAGCGAGAGTTACCAGATTAAGAAAAACGACAGTCAATTCTGCTATCTCAGGTATCTGCGATTGTATGAAGAAAGCTGTCTTTTTGGGATCGAGTCCTGCTGCCAGATTGTCCAAAGCGACCTCGAACACATTCTTTCTGACCTTATCTGGATTGCTGGCATTGTCGGTCAGCGCCTGTACGTCAGCGATCATATAAAAGCAGTGTTCGTACTTGTCCTGCAGCGCAATCCGGTTTTTGATTGAGCCTATGTAATGGCCAAGATGCAATTGGCCAGTCGGCCTATCGCCAGTCAATACGACGTCGGTGCTATTTTTCTTGCTAAACAGAGCCATAATCCGGATAAGTGTTGCAACTAAGAAAATTCTATTTTTGCTCCATGCGCGTTCATAGCCTCCACAATCTTTTTCGCCGTAAGTTTGTTTAATGAGTCATGCCGAGGGATCATAGTTATAAATTTACCCGAAGAAGTACTTATCTTGGTGTGCTTAGATCCTTGGTAAATGCTAAACCCAAAACTTACAGCAATTTGTACAAGTTCTGAGTTAGAAGTATCTGCCGTATTAACACTTCTGGGCTTCACTTGTAGAAAGCGGGAATACGAACCTTTGTGTGCTCTGGATAATAGGAAAGATATCTAATTTCTGGGCAGCCTCAATAGGAGGAATATAATTTGGTACATAAGGGATGAATTTGTCTGGTATTTCAAAATATGTCTTGACGGCGTCATTAACCATTTCTATCAATTCCGAGAAGCTACTTGCTTCTGTAAAGAGACCGCTGAACGTGTGAATAGTCGCCAAAAAATCGCCGTTCTCCGAACGTTCAACGCTCACCTTTATTTCACTTGGGAATAAAGCCCGATATTTATTAACTTCTTCTACTTCTCTCTTATCCATTTTTTGATGGTCATCATAGCATATGGCTAACAAGAAAAGGTTTCAATGCCTATCGACAAAGCTATGCCCCATATGTAATCGCCACAAAACCGTTATAGAATGGGCTTCGACGATTATATCTCTATGATCACCGGCAAGACCATTGGTCTGCGGAAGGTTTGAGACCAGATAAGCTGACCAATCTGATCGCGGAATACCGCCTTAAGATAGTCAGGATCAATCTGCTGGTTGTGCGGTATACGGCCCATAATGCCCTTTGTTTTTTGTCTGATTTCATCCAGAAGTTTCTGGTTGTCGCGCAGATATATGAAACCTCTCGAAACTATGTCCGGATTCTTGATCAGCCGACCAGTCTTATGGTCGATGGTTACGATCATGACCAGCATTCCTTCCTCGGCCAGCATAAGCCGATCGCGGAGGACAACTTCACCGATGTCGCCGACGCCCAGACCGTCCACCAGAACATAGTTGGCCGGTACGGTTTCCTCTGTGATAATGAAGTCGTTCTTTGTCAGGAAAGCAACTTGGCCATTGTCCATCAAACGGACATTTTGGGGCAGCAGTCCGCCGCGGACGGCGTTCTCGCCGTTGGCCGAACGCATGAAGTAATGTCCGTGCACCGGCACGAAATACCTAGGTTTAAGTATGCTTACAACCAAGGAGATATCGTCCGCTGGAGCATGGCCGCTAGCGTGAATGTCTATCAAGCTGGACGTATACACCCTGGTTTTTTGTCTGGCTATGTTGTCCTTGAGATTTTGGACACTCCTTTCGTTGCCAGGAATAACTGATGAAGAGAAGATAACCGTGTCGCCCGGCTTGAGATGAATGTGCCTGTGCTCGCCGCTAATTATTCTCATCAAGCCCGCGCTGGATTCTCCTTGGGCACCGGTAGTGAGTATCAGTATCTTGTCGTCCTTATACTTCGAGACCTCCTCAGTTGTGATTAAAGTTCCTTTCTTAGCCTTCAGATATCCGAGGTTTTGGGCTATCTGGACGTTATCTTTCATCGAGCGGCCGTTGATAACCACCTTTCGATCCAGCCTTTCGGCGATTTTGATCATCTCGGCGATACGAGTGAGCATTGAAGAAAAAGTGGCGACGATGATGCGTCCACTGGCTTCCTTGAACAAAGCCTCCAGATTTTTCTCGACCGTACGTTCGGATATGCTGTGGCCGGGCTCCTCGGCATTGGTGCTGTCGCACAAGAAGGTATGCACACCTTGTTTGCCTACGGCGGCTATCACATCCAAACCGTTGGGCTTGCCATCAGCAGTGTAATCGATACGAAAGTCGCCGAAGTGAACAATGTTCCCAATCGGGGTTTTGATTATGACTCCCACTGAGTCGGGGATGGTGTGTTCGATATTGAAGAACTCCAGTTCGAAGTATTTACCAACCTTAACTTTATCGCCGTGAGAGACACTGATAACGTTCAATTTAGGAGCGTTCACAAATTCTTCCTGCCGCTTCTCAATGATTGCTTTCGTCAGCTTTGCGGTATAGATGGTCGGATTGCCAACTTTGCCTATAAGGTAGGGGATCGCACCGATGTGATCGTAGTGGCCGTGAGTTAAGACCACGGCTTTAACGTTGTTCTTGCGCGGTTCGATATAACTCACGTTGGGAATAATGTAATCAATCCCGGGCGTATCTTCCTCGGGGAACTGGAAGCCCATATCGATTATTATCATCTCGTCCTTGTACTCGAGCAGGCTCATATTTCTCCCTATTTCCTCCATCCCCCCCAAGGGAATGAGGCGTAGAGTGTCATCTGGTGTAGGTTTAACCTTCTTAGAGGTTTCCGTTGTCTGTCCTTCTGGTTTTACATGCGGCGACAAGCGGACAGTGCGTGTTCGTGGCATGTTTGGATTGCGTCTTATGCGCGGTGTCATTTTTATTTGATTTTATTGTTTATTAGTGCCGAGGGCGGGACTTGAACCCGCAAGCCTTGAAGGCACACGGCCCTGAACCGTGCATGTTTGCCAGTTTCATCACCTCGGCGATGTAACAAACTCTTTTGCTATAAAGAACTTTCTTTCTAAACGCGGTACGTTTGGTTTGTAGTAAATGCGATTCAGCAGGGCGATCGAGTCTTGTTTGCTGAATGTTAACCTGAATGTTACCGGATCATTTCTAATAAAGCCCCTTTTACCAGTTGCACTCGTAATCTTTCTCCTAAGCCACAAGATGTGCGGCAGTGAAGCAGACATAAAAGTGGTGTAAAGGCGTAGACTTTTTGGATAAACCGGATCGTTATATTTCATGATACAACCATCTCCATCCAAATGTCCTCTGAGAAAATCAAAGAAGAGATCATTGGGTATCTTTAATGCCCCAAGACGTTTTGATTTATTGGGCATTAAACCAACATCGAGAAGCCATCGGTAAAGTGTGACATTGCCAAATTGGATGTGAAACGAACTTAATCTGTTAGTGTAACTACTCCGCTTTCTAACTATTCCGTTTTTTAAATTAAGGCACTTTTTAAAAGTCTCCATTTGATCCTTATCATTCGAAGTAAAGTCGAAGTGACGGCCATCCGGAGACAAACAGCCGTCTGTGGTGATAAGTCCCACGGCGTATGCAATCTGGGGTGACCAAGCAATTTCTTTTTGTCTAGGATACATTGACTTACTTGCGTCCATAGTGTTTGTCTGAGCTGGCCGAACTTGCTTTCATCCAAGCTTTTAAGGTATCAATGCTCCGCGTTTCCTTTGGATCCCTGCCTTTGGCTATAGCCAGTTTGGTGGCTACAGCTTCTCCCAGGTAAACGCCTTTCCAGAAACGCTCGAACATAGTTTTACCATTTAATCTGACTACTAAAGTTTCTCCGCCAAGCTTTCTTATGATTTTCCCCGTAAGAGCTATGCGTTTTTCAATATACTCGGATTCACTCGGGTCTTGGATGAACATAACGCGGAACGGACTAGCCTGACCTTCGAAGCCGACAATCTCGTTATGGTCCAGTTCCGGGAGCTGATCGACAAAGGCAGGAGTTTTGGCCGTTTCGTTAAGCCATATCTTCCAAATGTAAGCGAGAGACTTAAGTTGGTTTGAAGTATATATAAGAGGGACCTTTTTGTCAATAAATTTCAGGATGCCTGCGGCAGTGGCCGTTTTCTTTTTGGTGGGTATCGCCAGTTTCTTGCTGGTGACGCCGGCGGCGCTTGTTATCTTAATGAGTCCTTCAAATAGCGGAACTAGCGCGAAGCGCGGTACAAGCCCATCTTTATCAAATGTTACAAGCGGGAGTTTACGTGCCTCGGCCATTTTCTTCAGCTCTCCTCCAGTGGTAAGGACGGCTGTTTTCGAATGACCAACTTTTAATGCAGCCTCGAGGCCGCTGATGGTCTCGGCGGTCTCGCCGGAGAAGGAAACGGTTACAAACAAGGTGTACTTAGCGATATGCGGTGGCAGATTGTAATCTTTCCATATGACTACGGGAACTTTCACGCCTAACGTGTCCCGGAAGGCGTCGAGTATCTCGCCTGGCAGGCCCGAACCGCCCATACCGCATATGACCAATTGGCTGGCCCTGAACCCTTTTAACTTTTCGAAGTGCTTTATGGAGTATTTGGTCATCGGTTACCTAAAGACTCTCTTGGTATTTATATACCATGAAGTTATATCTGAGAACCGGTCGGAGGCGACCGATATGTACTTGGTGCCGCTGAATCCGCCCAAGGTTGGGGTCGCAATATACAGATAATCCGGGGAATAGAGGAATATAGCCGGCAGGTCGCTGGCGATCTTGTTGCTGATCGTTTCCAAAAGCTGGGCGCGCTGGGTCGGATCAAAGGTGCTGCGATACTGCTCCAAAGCCGCGTCGACGCTTTTGTTGCTGTACAGTGATAGGTTCTGATCGGGGTAGAATCTTTGCGATGAATCCCAGAAAGCGAACAAGTCTTGGTTGGAGTCGGTGATATTGCCGAAGAGCAGCAGGGAATAATTGGAATTCTTGAGCGTATCTTCCTGGATGGTTTCGACCGGTAAAATGTTGAGGGCCAGGCTTATTCCCGCAGTTGCCCAGTCAGCTTGAATCATATCAGCGGTTTTAACCAAGAAAGGATCGTCGGGTACGGTGAGTTGCAGCGACAGACCATTCAGAAGAGTTGAGGTAGATGACGTGGCGGATACGGGGTTCTGAGCCAGAGTGGTCGGTCCGTAGAGTACCTGGCCGTGGCCGCCCAGCACGTCGTTCACCAGTGCGGTGCGGTCGATAAGGGCCGATAGGGCCGAGCGGACTTTTATGTCTTGAAGCTGCTGCGGCGCCGTGGCCGGGTTTATGAATACGGCGTAGTAACGGTAGGTGTTCAGGTAGTACGGGGTATAACGTACAGCCAAGTTGGATATCACCGGATCATACGTTGAGAGGCCAAAGGAGTCTATCTGCCCGGCGTTGTAGGCGGCTACCAAACTTTGCGGGTCTTGGTAGAACTTGAAAACCAATGTGGAGATATTGGGAGCAGTGCCGAAATAGCGGTTGTTTGCAGCCAAGGTAACTGAGGTTATTGTCCCATCAGGAGCAGTCGAGTAGTCGTCGGCTATATAGGGACCCGAACCCACCGGCTTCAAGGCGTACACGGAGAGGTGCCAGTTTTGCACGGGTATATTGGCAAAGATATGCTCCGGAATTATAAGCATATTTTGCAGTTGGTTCTGCTGAAAGAAGGCGTACGGTGCCGGCAAGGAGAAGGTTACTTCTAGGGCGCTGACCCTGGTTACCTGAACGCCTTCAAAACTGCGGTAGAGGGGTGAATTGTTATCGGGGTTTTGGATGGCCTGCATCGTGAAGACGACATCGTCCGCTGTTAGCTTCTGCCCGTCGCTCCAAAAGACATTTTGTTTCAAGCGCACAGTATAAGTCCGGTTGTCGGGAGACAGGGTTATGCTGTCGGCTAGATCGTCCACGCTCGAGTAAACCAGCTGTGAGATGTCGCGGTCGGCTTGGGTTACGGGTATTACCGGGTTTATTATGACCGGCTGGCTGGCTATGCCTTCGCGCAGTTCGCCGCCTGTGTCCCCGACCAAGTAACTGTTGGTTTGGACGTAGATGACTGTGATTGCTACGGCGGAGACAATTGCGACCAAGAGCGCCACATAAAAGACGAAGCGTTCTCGGCTGGTCATGGCTTTGATTATCGCTGCAAGGCGTTTCATGCTGCGTAGTTGATAATGGGCCAGCCGCTAAGGCTGGTGCCAGGCTAGTGTTTTACAAGGTTGATCACCGACAGCGCGATGAATATCACTATCGCTGTGATGGTCGCTATAAACAATATTTTCTCTACACCGCGACGGGCTTGGTAGACCCCGCCCATGTCGCCACCGCCAAAAAGGCCGGAAATGCCGGACTCTCGCTCCTGTAACAAAATCAGGATGATGATTATTACCGAAACCAATATCTGGGCGATGTTGATGTAGCTCATGCGGTTTAGCGACTAGATCATATGAACAACCAGGTTCACCAGAGTCAGGATGATGGTAGCATAGGCCAACGGGACAATTCCACTGAAACTGACCGTCGGCACGATAAGGGTCAGGATATACAAACCCACGCCGTTTATCACTAGGGTAAGCAGGCCGAGTGTCAGGGCGACCAGCGGCGAAAGGATGAATTTCAGGATAGCGACGACCGTCAAGTTTATCAGAGTTAAGACTAGGGCCGCTATGACAAGCAAGACCAGTCCGTCGACGCTAAGCGGTATCGTGACTCCGGGGATGGTGGCTCCGGAGACGTAAGTACCGGTAAGCCACAATCCTGCGCCGTTGGCGACTATGCCGATGATAATCTTCTTTAGCATCTTCTGTTTAAATCTAGTTCAATCCGTGCCTTTTTTCAAAGCGATCAGACAAGTAGTTTCAGCAGACTTACGCCGCTCATCTCGGCTGGCTGGGGCAGGCCTAGGATCTCAAGGATGGACGGGGCAACGTCGGATAGGACGCCGGCACTCTCTTTTTCTCCACTTTCGACGTCAAAATCGTCGCGGAGGCGTTCCCAATCTTTGGCAACTATATATATAGGTACGGGGCTGTCGTCGTGCTTAGTCTCGATCACCCCCGTTAGTGGATCGATCATCCGCTCGATATTACCATGATCTGATGTTACGACCATGACCGCCCCGGTGGCGTAGACGGCCTTGACCAACTCAGCGATTTGGGAATCGACGACCTCAATCGCTTTAAGGGCCGCATCAAAGTTGCCGGTATGGGCCATTAAGTCAGGGTTGGCGTAATTGATGAGGATAAAATCGTAAACGCGCTCGCTTATAGCCGAGATGGCTCGGGCGGTTATCTCTGGAGCCATGAGTTCGGGGAACTCCTCCGGCCGGGCGGTGGTGCGGGAGGGGATAACGGCCCGATATTCGTTTTTGAAGGGGGGCTCGCGATAACCATTGAAGTAGTAAGTCACATGGGCGTACCGCTCCGATTCTGCCAGCCGCAGTTGTACCCGCCCGTTGTCCGAAAGCACCTTGCCGAGGGGGTTGTCGATAACTTCCTGCGGGAAGGCCACCGGTAGGGAGAATTTTTGGCTATAGTTTGTGAAAGTGGTTAGTAAAACATCCGGCAATTCGGCATTTACGAACATTTCGGTCAGCTGACGCATGCTGTCCTCCCGGAAATTAAAGAAAATAGCGCTGTCGCCTTTTTGGATCGTTCCATCCTCGAGCAATAAGGCCGGCTCGACGAACTCATCGGTCAGTCCACCGGCATAAAAACTGGTAATGTATTGCGCGGCATTTTTGCCAGTCGGACGATTTGCCGCCGGCGAACCGGTTAGGGCGTTATAGGCTTTTTCGGTCCGGTCGGTATGGAAGTCCCGATCCATAGCGAAGTACCTGCCGCAAACGCTGGCGATCCTCAATCCCGGGTTGTCAGCCAAAAGTTTATTCAAAAGGTCTATCGCGCTTTTGGGAGGGCTGTCGATGCCATCGGTGAACAGATGCAGATTCAGGCGTTCGTTGGCGATGCCTTCGCTCTTGACCAAGCGGACGAGGGCTTGCAGATGTTCCATGGATGAGTGAACGTGTCCGCTCGATAAGAGACCGACCAGATGGATGCGTGAATTGTTGTCTGTGCCGTGGCGCAAGGCTGCCAGCAACATCGGATTTTTATAGAAAGTCCCGTTCCTGATTGCCAGGGTTATACGGGGGAAAGACTGGTAGATGACTCGCCCGGCGCCCAAGGTAAGGTGCCCGACTTCGGAATTACCCTCTTCTTCCCACGGGAGCCCAACCGCTATGCCGGACGCTTGGAGCGATCCGCTGTAGTGGTTGTGTTTTATCCAGTCAATTGTTGGCGGCTTGGCTATGTGGATTGGGTTGGATCCGTCTTTGCGTCCGATGCCCCATCCATCCAAGATCACCATAACAACCGTCCGACGATTCATCGACCATATTTTATGCTCCTATGTTGTTTTAGTCATTCGGCAGGAGCGGGCGATAGTTATTTGACACTATTGCCGAGTTAGCCATATTCTTCCCCTCGATGACCGAAGTCTGCAAGGCAAATATTGCCGATCACGCCCGAGAGATATCCCACGCCGTTTTCCGAGTGGCTAAAGTTATCGAGCAGCCAAAGCTTAAAGAGGAGCTTGAAAATGCGGCTGTAGAGTTGGTTGCCAAAGCTGGGGAGGTGCCGTATGTCTCGTTTGTGCCCAAGGACGTGGAGTTACCGTATTTGCCTTATGTGGATAGATTGATCAACCTGGTTAAGTTAGCCGAGGTTATCGGTGAAATAAAACCAGTCAACGCCCAAGTTATAGCTAGAGAAGCCGCAAAACTTAGAATGGAAATTGCCGATTCAACCGGCAAAGTTAGTGAAGTAAACCTTGAGCACGTTTTTGGTGTAGAGAGCGAATCAGAAAATCCGGCTCACGGCTTGGGAGATAAGAAAGTAGAGATAACTTCACCTGTCGCAGAAGACAGGCGAGAGTCAGAACAACCCCAACCCGACAGATTTGTTAAGCCCCAGGCACTTGAGTTGAACCAGGCATCCAGTCGGCAATCGGCAATGCTTAATTTCGTAAAGTCGCTGCCGAATGGTTGCCGAATGAAGGATATGCTTGAGCATTTCCCGAGTGTGAGCGAAAGAACCATCAGAAACGACCTTCAAACTTTAGTCTCAGGCGGCTTTATCGAAAGATTCGGAGCTGTGCAGGGGCCTTTTGCTTACTACCGAAGCAGGAACACGGTCTTTACAAAAGATCAAATAAATGGTGTTGGAGCTGCTCGGGCGAGTGATGACCTGTTGTCCGTGACTAGTAACGAAGATAGGAAAGGTGGCGTTATAAGTTAGTAGGGCAATGGCCCTGCGCGATTCTGTCTCCGGTAGCTGGATAATTCACAATCATTCGGTTGCAGAGGCAGAGTACGTACATTATAATTTTGTCAGGCTTGTGTGAGGCGAGCCGCCCGTTTTTGCAATATAACTGTCGCTGACTAGCGACGGGCAAGAGCCTCACTCAAGAAAGTGGGGCTTTTGCTTATCCCAAGACCCCGTTAACAAGTTTCTAGGGTTATCTGCAGCCATCGGTTAGCCGACGCCTCACGAGTTCGGAGACCGGTCGATGGTGACGCAAGTGGATAATCTCCCGGAAGAACCCATTCTTCTGTTGCTGTAATAAGCAAGGAGGAATCGGGGGTCAAAAACAAAACTGAAATAGAAATCAAAGTCGAATGAATAAATCACAGAAAGCGGTAGCCCTTGGCTTAGCTTTGACTACTGGACTTTGGTTGTTCGCAGGTGTGTTTGCTGCGCCGTTGGCGTCAGCTGCGACATCCGCCGACATCCAGGCTCAGATCAACCAGCTAATGGCCGAGATCCAGACTTTGCAATCACAGCTCGGAACTTCTTCGAGCAGCTCTTCTTCGTCCTATAACTTCACCCGCAACCTCACAGTGGGTTCGAAGGGAGCGGACGTAGGAGCTTTGCAGCAAATCTTGATCAATGGGGGTTACCTTACAGCAGTCTCGGCTCCGACGAATTACTTTGGTTCGGCTACCAAGGCAGCCCTTGCCAAATGGCAAGCGGCTAACAAGGTCTCGCCGGCCTCAGGATACTTCGGTCCGTTGACTCGTGCAGCTTTAGCTTCGGCTAGTGGCTCTACCACTACTACTGGTGGATCTACTGGTACGACAGTAGTTGTACCTGCAGGCAGTGGATTGAGCGTCTCAGTGGCTTCGACCAACCCGGCGGCGGCAAATGTCGCTCTTGGTGCGGTCGCAACCCCATTGTTGGCGTTGAACTTCACAGCTGGTTCGCAGGCGCAGACCGTAACTTCGCTTACACTTCAGCGCTCTGGTCTATCGCAGGACGCTGATCTTCAGAACGTATATCTCTACAGCGGATCTACTAGGATCGCAACCGATCAGAGCATTTCCAATGGGAATATAGTGTTCACTAATGCATCAGGCTTGTTCACCGTTGGTGCCGGTCAGATGCAAACCATCACCGTTGAGGCTGATATCTACAACGGCTCCTCGAGCGCAAGCCATGTTATGGCTTTGTCGGTCCCGGCAGCCTCTGATGTAGTTACTTCCAGCGGTGTCACGGTAAGCGGTAACTTCCCGGTAAGTGGTAACCAGATGACGTTGGTTAATGTCAGCAACTTAGCTACCTTAACCTTCACAGCCGTTAACCCGGGAGCCAGCTCGACGATAAACGCCGGTCAGAAAAATAACTTGATCGGTCAGTTTACTTTGCTCGCTGGCAACAACCCGGTTAAGGTTACCAGCGCCCGTTTCACGATGACGGGCAGCGAACCCACTCAGGATATCCAGAACATATACCTGATGAACGGTTCAGCGCAGGTTGGCGCCAAGCTTTCGAGCTTGAACGGCAATGTTGCGCAGTTTGATCTTTCGGCTGCCCCATTGATGTTGGCAGCTGGCCAGACAGCGACCTTGTCGCTGTACGCTGATGTTACGGGCGGTGTCGGAGATTACTTCGAATTCACTGTCCAGCAGGCGTCTGATATTCAGGCGGTTGACAACATGTACAATGTTGGCATTGGCGCTCAGTTAACTGGCGGTGGGGCGTTTAGCGCCCAGAACCTCGCTTACATCAACGTGGCGGCAGGCGGCCTAGTGGTAACGGCTGCTCCGCAGTCGTCGATGTACGTGGTTACGAATAACACCAACGCGGTGTTGGGTCAGTTCAGTGTATTGGCTTCGGGTGACAGCATCCGCTTGCAAACACTGAGCATTGCCTTGAGCAATGCTTCCGACACGAACGTTTCCGTCTTAATCAACGGAACGCAGTTGGGTACGACTCAGACGGCGATTGCGACTTCTGCGTCGACGACAATATCTTCCAACCTGAACTACATCATTCCGGCTAACACGACCCAGACTCTAACGATTCAGGGTACTGTGGCTTCCGGAAGCAGTGTCCAGGCGACGGTATACATGACGGGTCAGGCGCAAGCTAACTACGCCGGCGTGTCTGGTTACCAGACGGCTCCGAGCTTGACCATATTGTCTAGCACGTCCAACTTGACGGTTTACCAGAACGGTGCGTTCGGTACTCCAGTCTTGACGGCTGGCAGCAACAACCAACTTGCATCCTTCACCCTCCAGAGTGGCCAGGTTAACCCGGTCATTCTAAGCGGTGTGACGGTTGCGATTCCTTCCGGCTTATCGGCTGGTGAGTTGTCTAACCTGTACGTGAACGTGAACGGTACGCAGTTTGGGATGACCCAAGGTGGAGTCACTTCTCCAAACTCCTACACCTTCAACTCGGCGAGCCCGATTACTATAAACGCCAACTCGTCTGCTGAAGTGGATGTTTACGCCACAGTCAACAGCTCGGCTAGTCAGTCTACGCCTGGCTATCTTGCTACTCTAAGCAGCGTGAATGCGACGGCGGCTAATAACGCTATCACTATCACGTCGACTAACGGCCAGAATGTGACCATCTCGCAGGGCCAGACGTTGGCAAGCATTGCGCTTAACACCAACTCTCCGGCGACAAGCACGATGGGCATGGGTACAAGCCAGAATACTCTGGCTATCTACCAGTTGAATGGTTCGGCTAATGGTCCGACAACTGTTACACAGTTGACGGTCATGGATGCTTCAACCACGAATTCAACTACCACGGCTAACGGCAGCTTGACTGCCTTCAACACCTTCAGCTTGGTGTACAACGGCAACTCGTTGAACGTTCAGCCTTCGTTGCAGTCCAGCGGCTCAGCCACTGGTACGGCGACATTCGTGTTTAGCTCGCCGATCGTTGTCCCGCAAAACGGTTACGCAACGGTCAGCTTGGTAGGCAATGCCGCCAACTACAACACTTCTACTTCGTCCGAGGGGACCACGCATTACTTTGATGTCGTCTCGTACGTTGTTCAGAAGTCTAGCGGCGCTAGCACGCAGCAGACTGGAGTCTCGGCTTACGGTAACGGGATAACCCTGTACCGCACGATGCCTTCAGCTATCAGCGCAGCTTCCGTACCGGCCGTTTCGTCGGCCAGCGGCGTCGGCAACATTCTCGCTGAGTTCAATACTGGAGCTCAGGCTGGTGGTGATGTCTACATAGAAGGCTTGGTCTTGGCTCAGAGCGGCTCAGTCGTTAATGCCACAGGGACAGAGATATCTTTCCAGGCTTACGACACAGCCAATTCTTCGGCCAGTCTCGGAACGTTTAACCTCGGCAGCACCAGTGCTACATCCACGGCTACAACCACGGTGTACCTGGGTACCCTGAACGGAGGTAGCGGTCCGACTTCTACTACAACAACCGCCGGTTGGGATATTCCTGCCAACTCGACACACACCATAGCCTTTAAGGTTACGAGCGTGCCGGGCGCAACGAAGTCTCAGACCAACAGCAATGGTACATACCAGATCACAGTTAGTGGTGTGATATGGGGCGATGGTACGACAGGCAACTTAACCACTTTGCCTTCGACCATTACCTTGCCAGTTGCTGGAACGTTGTTGACCAACTTGTCTAACTAGTAGGCAAACTGGTTGAATCGTTTCCTCCTAGCGTATAAGGAGACCACAAACCGCCCGAAAGGGCGGTTTGTGGTCTCCGGATGGTTTGTTTAGGATAAGCAGCCATTATATAATCAGCTCATGAAAGAAAGTAAAAATTTGGATCAAAATATAGAGGAAGGAAACAAATCGGAAATTGAAGTAGTGGACGTGCTGGTGGAGGAACAGGCAAAACCGAATTCTTCGGCTAGGACAAATAAGTTCTTGGCGATAAGTATCCTAGTGGCAGCTTTACTGATCTGTGGAACCTTGCTTTACGTTTTCAATCCTATGAGATCCAACAGCAATGTGACTGGGCAGCCTACTTCTGCGGCGGCCACGGCTAGTACAACCACCATAACTATTCCTAACTTTGCGACGAGCTTGCCGTATCCGCAGACCAGGGAGGGCAACGAAGTGGTTTTAGGCAACCCAAAGGCACCGGTGCAAATAGTGGAATACGGAGATTACCAATGCACGTTCTGCAATCTATACTTTAACCAGACCGAGCCCCTTATAAGGCAGGACTATGTTGCCTCAGGTAAAGTTAGCGAAGTGTTCAAAAATCTTGTGGTTATAGATAACTTTGTCCCGGGCGGGCACGAATCGGCCGACGCTGCCCTGGCTGCGAGTTGCGCCATGGACCAGAATAAGTTTTGGGAATACCACGATGCCATTTATACATTCAAAACCGCTAACCCTGGAGAAAACGCCGGCGACCTTACCAGGGACATCTTTACCCAGATAGCGACAAAGTTGGGGATGAACGTGGGTCAGTTCACGAGTTGTTTCGATTCGAAGAAATACAGCAGCCTTATCGCCAGCGATATGAAAGAAGCCACCTCGCTTTTCTCCCAAGTGGCCACCCCGAGCTTCGTGATAAACGGTCAGACGGTGCAGGGAGCGGAGCCTTTCAGCACTTTCCAGACGATAATAGACGCGGTGCTTAAAAAAGCCGGCCAATAAATCCAGTTTCATGAAGTGGGTCGTCAGGGTAGTTTTTGTGATAGGAGTTTGGACGATGCTGTCTCCTTGGTTGGTGCCGTTTTTGGGGATAAGTCAGACATGGAACGGTGTATTCTCGGGGGCGATCGTCATAATATGCGGTTTGTGGTGGTTAGCTGACAAGAATTTACAGGCCGAAACTAAGTTATAAGTGATTACTTATATATCCCTCTTGACTTGCTAGGGGTCGGCGGGCTATTTTTATAGCAATGGTAAAAATATATTCAACGCCCACTTGCGTTTACTGCAAGATGGCCAAAGAGTTCTTCAATAAATATCACATACCGTACATCGACGTCGATGTGACCAAGGACGACCGGCTGGTTGAGGAAATGGTCCAAAAATCGCACCAGATGGGCGTGCCGGTAATAGATATTGATGGCGAAATCTTCGTGGGTTTCGACCGTAGCGGGATAGCTGCGAAGCTGGGCATAAAATAGTAACGGCAGTTGACCAAAGCAAGCACTCCTTCAATAGGAGCGCTTGCGGTTAAAGGGATATAATAAGACGATGAACTATGAATTGGTTATTGTGGGCGGCGGTCCGGCCGGAGTGGCGGCTGGGGTTTACGCCGAGCGCAAGAAAATAAGGACGTTGCTGGTCGCCGAGTCGTTCGGTGGACAGTCGATCGTCTCCGGAGAGATAAGAAATTGGATCGGAACCAAGTCGATATCCGGTTTAGAGTTGGCTAAAGCGCTTGAAGAGCACCTCAAAGCTCACCAGGATATAGATATTCTGGAAGGCGAGCGCGTTGCCAAGATTTCCAGAGCCGATGGCGGATTTCAAATTGAGACTTCCGGCGGCAAAGTTTTCGGGGCCAAGACCATAATGATGGCAAGCGGTAGCCGCCGCCGACGCTTAGCTATTCCGGGCGAGGATAAGTTTGATGGCCACGGCGTTTCGTACTGTTCGATTTGTGACGCCCCGCTTTTCAAAAATAAGAATGTGGCCGTGGTGGGCGGAGGCAACTCAGCTTTGGAAGCGGTGGTTGATTTGTTGCCGTATGCCAGCAACATTTATTTGTTGCAGCACAGCGCTGCACTGAAGGGCGATCAGGTGACACAGGATAGGATAGCGAAGGAACCGAAAGTTAAAACCTGCCTTAATGCCGAAACAAAAGAAATTGTCGGCGACGATATGGTCAAAAGTCTCAAGTATCAGGACAATGTTACCAAGGAGATTAAGGAACTAGCGGTGGACGGCGTTTTTGTGGAGATAGGCATAGTCCCCAATTCGGAATTAGTTAAAGACCTAGTGCAGCTTAATCCATTGGGCGAGATTGTGGTTGACCAAAAGACTCAGCAGTCTTCGCTGGAGGGCATTTGGGCAGCCGGGGATGTAGGCGACGCGCTATATAAGCAGAACAATATATCCGCGGGCGACGCCATTAAGGCTATACTTAGCATCTACACCTATCTGAACAAGTCTAAATAGATGGTGGTGGTATTACATAACATACGCAGCCTGCATAACGTCGGCTCGATATTCCGCACGGCGGATGCCGCCGGGGTAGAGAAAATATATCTGGGCGGTATAACTCCTACACCGGAAGACAAGTTCGGTCGGCTACGTCCGCAACTGATCAAAGTCTCCTTGGGGGCGGAAAAGTCCGTTCCTTGGGAAAAAGTTAGCGACACCAGCAAACTGTTGAACAAACTCCAAAAAGAAAAATATAAGATTGTGGCTGTTGAGCAGGACAAAAATTCTATACCTTACTTTAAGTTCAAGGCGGGCAGATCCCGAATGGCACTGGTTTTGGGCAATGAGATCAGCGGCCTGCCACAGTCCATATTGAAGATGGCCGATAGAATAGTGGAGATACCGATGCAAGGTAACAAGGAATCACTGAATGTCGCCGTTGCCTTTGGCATTGTGGCTTTCAGGGTGGCGTACAAATAAATCCATGCACCGCAGAGCCATGACAGCAACAATCCTGACTATAGTTATCCTATTGATCTTGGGAGGGGCGGCCTATTATCTATGGACGATAGGACATGCCGGTCATGCCGGAGCCCAGCCTTCCTTGCCCACCGTCAGCGCGGTTATAGGCGGGCAGCAATTTGAGCTGGAGGTGGCCAGCACCACTGCCGAACAGAATTGGGGGCTGTCGGGACGGATCAGTCTCGGTGGCAACGACGGCATGCTTTTCTTGTTTAGCGTCCCCGGCCCGCGTTTCTTCTGGATGAAAGACATGAATTTTGACATAGATTTGATATGGATCCGCGGTGACAAAGTAATAGGATTTTTGCAGGGATTGCCCACGCCGGCTGCTTTGCATGCCACCAGCACGATCAATCTGCCGATATATGTGTCGCCTGGGTTGGTGGATAAGGTCATAGAGATAAATTCTGGCGAGATAGCTAAATTGGGTCTGAAAGTAGGTGATACTATCCGAATAAACATTTGAGACTTACGTGAGGATGGTCGTATAATTTATTGAAATGGCAAAAATAGCAATAAATGGTTTCGGTAGAATAGGTCGCTTGTTCTTCAAGCAGGCTTTTGGCCAGCCTGGCTTGGACATAGTGGCGGTCAACGATCTAGGTGACGTCGAGAATCTGGCTTATCTCCTGAAGTACGACACGGTTTATGGGAAGTATGACAAGAGCGTTGCAACTCAGGCCGGAAAACTTATCGTCGACGGGAAGGAGATAGCGTTTTTGCAGATTAAGGATCCGACTCAATTGCCATGGAAGGCCATGGGTGTAGACGTCGTCGTGGAATCAACCGGCATTTTCGAGGAATACGAAAAGGCAAAAGTTCACTTGCAGGCTGGAGCTAAGCGAGTTGTTATCACGGCGCCGGCCAAGGATCCGGATGGCACCGAAGGCAAGACAGTCCTAATGGGAGTAAACGAAGACGAAGCCAAAGGCGTGGTTATAACTTCCAACGGTTCATGCACCACCAACGCTTCATCGCCGGTTATCCAGATAATGTCGGAGAATCCGGGAATAGTTAAAGCGATACTTAATACGGTTCACGGCTATACCGCGACGCAGTCGATAGTTGACGGCCCGGTAAGGGGCGGCCACGATATGCGCCGTGGCCGCGCTGCGGCGCAGAACATAGTTCCCTCAACGACCGGAGCGGCGATAGCTGTCACTAGAGCTATCAAGGATCTGGTTGGGAAGTTCGATGGTATGGCTATGCGGGTACCGGTCGTATCTGGTTCCATCGCTGATATTACTTTCATAGCAAAACGTAAAACTTCAGTTGAAGAGATAAATAACATATTCAAAGCTGCGGCCGAGTCGCCGCGGTGGAAGGGTATCTTAGGGGTGACTGAGGACCAGGTGGTCTCATCCGACATCTTAGGTGAACCCTACGGTGCTATCGTCGACCTCGGGTTTACGAAGGTAGTCGACGGCGATATGGTCAAAGTGCTTTCCTGGTACGATAACGAGGCCGGTTATGTGAGTACTTTGGTCAAGCACGTTCAAAGAGTGGCGCAACTTGTATAATGACCGAAAAAGATGGTTCATCTCCCAGACTTATCCCGATCGGATCATTGTTGCGCCGAAGCTGGCACAGATACAATCGGCAATTTGATACATTAATCTGGATACCGGTCCTGCCATCGCTGGCTGTAGCCCTAGCTTCCTATCTAGGCTTATTCAGCGGCGGGCTGGCGGGGACCTTGGCCATCGGGGTTAACATCATCGGTTTTGTACTATCGCTCTTGGCGGCGCTGGCACTTACTTACGCTGCCCAGAACGATAAACAGTTCGGCGAGAGTTATTGGTATGCGTTGGGTAACTTGCTGCCGTATTTCTGGGTGTATGTGCTGTCGCTGGCATTGATGAGCGGTGGCCTATTTCTTTTGATCATCCCTGCAGCCGTTTTGGCGGTCTGGCTGGCGTTTACGGAATACGTGTTCGTGGTGGAAGGCGCTCGCGGCCTGAGTGCTCTGCTTAAATCTAAGGAGTACGTCCGTGGTCGCTTTTGGCCGGTTGTCCTTAGACTGCTGGCGGCACTGCTGATTGGAATGATCGTATCCTTGGTGGCTGATGCCATCGGGCGCCTTGGCGGGCCGTCGGGATTGATAGCGGCCAACCTGCTGATCGGGATATTGCTGCCGCCGTTTCTGGTGATATATATGCTGGAGATATATGGGGACCTACGGCAGCTCCGCCCAGAAGTGGCCGGCACCGAGGTCCGGCGCAGCCGGGGGTGGTTCGTGGGAACCGCGATCTGGGGAGTGGCAGCTGCAGCTTTGTTTATCCTGATTGTGGCTTCGGGCTATCTGGGGCGGTTATAATAAGGAATCCATGATCATATATATAGGTGCGGATCATCGCGGCTTTCAATTGAAAGAAGCCATAAAAGAGTATGTTAAGAATCTGGGCTATCAGGTTTCTGATTTGGGCAATTCTGCCTACGACGAGAACGACGACTATCCTGGCTTTTCAGCGGCGGTGGCTGAGAAGGTCAGCGCCGATCCGACCGGTAGCCGAGGCATAGTTATTTGTGGTTCGGGCGTAGGGGTGGATGTGGTAGCCAACAAATTCAGGGGGGTAAGATCGGCTTTGGCTTTTTCTACCGACCAAGCGGGTGCCTCGCGAGCGGATGACGATACCAACGTCTTAGCTCTGCCGGCCGACTTCTTGGATTTGGATACGTCTAAAAAAATTGTGAGCATTTGGTTGCAGACCCCCATATCCACCGATCCCCGCTATAAACGCCGCTTGGAGGAGGTAAGGGCATTGGAACAAAAATTAAAGAACCAATAAATGCTAGTCATACCGGTCATAAACTGCCGCGATGCCAAGACTGCCGGTATTAATATTAAAAAAGCGGCGGAGTTTTCGAACTGGATACATATAGATATCGTCGACGGCCTGTTTGCCTCCGGAGTAACTTGGGGTGATCCCTCAGTGCTCCGTGGACTCAAGGACGAGTTTCCAAACATGCATTTCGAGATCCATTTGATGGTACAAGAGGCCGATGAAGCCGCACGTAACTGGCTGGAGGCCGGGGTAGATCGGGTGATAATACCATTGGAAACCATGAAAGATCCGGGATCGATACTGAACGAAGCTCGGCGGCATGCCGCCGAGGTGATGCTATCCATATCTCCTTCCACCTCAGCCGAGAACCTTATACCGTACCTGTCCTCCTTCACCGCCTTCCAAGTGCTGGCAGTTAGTCCCGGCCCCTCAGGGCAAAAGTTCTGGGCGGGCGCGGTAGATAAAGTGAGATTCATTGCCAAGAGTCGGCCGACGGCCGTGATTGAAGTCGACGGCGGGGTAAGCTTGGGGGTTTGTCACTCGTTGAGCGAAGCTGGAGCCACAGCGGTGGCCTCGGCTACCTATATTTTCGGCAGTCCTGATCCCAAACTAGCTTACAAAGAACTCTCCAGTTGTTAAATTTTCTTATTTTGGATACAGTCGTATCCATTGACGTAATGCCTCCGCAACCCTGTGATATAATCAAATCACATGGTATTAAACGATGATAAGTTGCAGTCTCTTCGTGACACAGCCGTTAAAATTAGGGAAACGATAATCGAGACTCTTATTGAAGCCGGATCCGGACATTCCGCCGGACCAATGGGCATGGCGGATGTGTTCACCGCTTTTTATTTTCACATCCTGAATCATGATCCCAAGAAACCGGATTGGCCGGATCGGGATCGGCTGATTCTCTCCAACGGTCACATCTGCCCGGTGCTCTATGTCACTTTAGCCTATTCCGGATACTTCCCGATGGAGGAGTTGAAAACGCTGCGTAAACTGAATTCGCGGTTACAAGGCCACCCTCACCGCAAGTCACCGCCGGGCATTGAAACAACTTCCGGTCCGCTTGGTTCAGGACTAAGCCAAGCCATCGGCATGGCTCTTGCGGCCCGGCTCGATAAGGCAAAATACAGAATTTACTGCCTGACCTCAGACGGCGAACACGACGAAGGGAATACTTGGGAAGCGATAATGTTTGCCGGTAAGAACAAGTTGTCTAACCTCACAGTGGTCATCGATCGCAATAATATCCAGATAGACGGTTTTACGGAGAACGTCATGCCTTTGGAACCACTTAAGCAAAAATACGAGTCATTTGGTTGGCAGGTGCTGGAAATAGACGGGCACAACTTTAACGCCATCATCGATGCTGTAAATGAGGCCAAGGCTATACATGAAAAGCCCACCGTTATAATTGCCCATACCATCCCGGGCAAGGGGGTGAGTTTTATGGAGAACGATTACTTGTGGCATGGTAAACCGCCGACGAGAGAAGAAGGTGAAAAAGCTTTGAAGGAGCTGCGGACTCTTCAAGGCAAAATAGAATCAGAACATCAATGACCATACTGAGATGTTGAACCCTAAAGCGAAACTTAATCCGAAACTATTCGACGCCGATGTCGAGGCCAGACCGATACGTGACGGGTACGGTGAAGGATTGGTCGTAGCTGGTGAGAAGAACCCGAACGTGGTTGTGTTGTGTGCTGACCTGACTGAATCAACTAGGTCGGAAGCGTTCGCCAAGAAATTCCCGGAGCGATTCTTTGAGGTGGGCGTTGCTGAACAAAACATGGTCACAATAGCCTCCGGCTTGGGTATTGCTGGCAAGATCCCTTTTGTATCGTCCTATGCAACTTTTTCGCCTGGGCGTAACTGGGAACAGATCCGCACGACCGTAACCTACAATGACTCCAACGTTAAGATTGCCGGTCACCATTCTGGGATATCGGTAGGGCCGGATGGGGCAACTCATCAGGCCATAGAAGACATAGCGACGATGCGTGTCCTAGCTAACATGAAAGTCTTCGTGCCGTGCGATGCGATCGAGGCTAGGAAAGCCACCCTAGCTGCTGCTCAGATTGTCGGGCCAGTCTATGTGCGGCTGGCCAGGGAGAAATCAGCTGTCATAACCACCGAAGACACTCCGTATAGTCCCGGCAAGGCCGAAGTTTTCTGGGAGTCTGATAAGCCGGAAGTGGCTGTCGTAGCCTGCGGCCAGTTGGTATATCAATCGCTCTTGGCAGCGAAGGAGCTGGAAAAGGACGGGATAGACGTAGTCGTTCTCAATAACCAGAGCGTCAAACCGATGGATGAAGCTGGTTTGATCAACGCCGCTAAAAGCTGCGGCGCAGTAGTGACAGTCGAGGAACACCAAGTCGCAGGCGGAATGGGCAGTGCGGTAGCTGAGCTATTGGCTCGCAAATTCCCGGTGCCAATGGAATTTGTCGGCATGCAAGACGTATACGGAGAATCCGGCAAGCCCAATGAACTTATTGAAAAATACGGTATGGGTGTTAAAGATATAAAAGAAGCCGTCAAAAAAGTTATCTCGAGAAAGTAATGGCGACCAGGAGAAAATATGATGTAGTAACAATTGGGTCGGCAACGCGCGATGCCTTCTTTGAAGGCGGTTTCAAAATCGAACCTTACCCCAAGACGGAAAGCGGTCGGGCGATAATATTGCCGTTCGGGGAGAAATTTGGAGTAAAAAGAGTGTATTTCACGATTGGCGGAAACGCCGCCAACGCTGGTGTGACTTTCAGGAAACAGGGGTTCAAAACGGCTGTTGTGGCTAAGGTTGGCCGTGACGTATCGGGAGAAGAAGTAAGACGGCGTTTGGAGCGGGAGGGCGTAAGCACCTCACACATAACATTCTCGGAATTGCCGACAGCCTATTCGGTATTGCTGTTGGAGGGTGGAGAACGCACTATCCTTAATTACCCTGGTGCAGCCAACGAGTTCTCTATAAAGGAAATAAACTTTGGTAGCCTTGATGCCAGATGGTGGTATGTGTCTATGCCGGGCAAGTCCTTCAGGTCGTTTCCGGATGTTTTGAGAATGGCGGAACGTAAGGGAATTAAAGTTGCTTTAAACCCCACCATGGCTCATATCACGGGCGCTAGGAAAGAACTCCTGAAGCTGATACCGCGAATATCGTTTTTGGTTATGAATGACAGCGAGGCTTCAGTTCTTACGGGGATATCCTTCAAGAAGGAAAGCACTATATTCAAGCGTATTGAGAAGATAGACCGGAGCATCGTAGCTATAACCGCGGGTCCTAAAGGAGTCACCGTCTCCGATGGAAGATTTATGTACCACGCCGGCATATTCAAAGAAAAAAGGTTGGTCGATAGAACCGGAGCGGGAGACGCCTTCGGTTCAGCGTTTGTGTCAGCCTTACTAAGGAAAGAACATCCGAACGGTAGAGGCTACGGCCAGGAGGATATCGAATATGCCATACGTCTTGCTTCAGCCAACTCCACCGCTACCGTTGAAGCCATGGGGGCGACTGAAGGTACATTGTCCAAGCGCCAATTTGACACTGAGCTGCGCTTTAAGAAGCTAAATATAAGACGTAAACCTATATAAGATGAATCAGTATGAAAAATTGGCTGCGATTCTAAAGCTAGATCCGGCTGTGCTTGAAAATCTTGACCATGAAATGGCTGCTAGAACCGGCCAGCAAGACATTATGAAAAAAATTGTCGATGAGAATGAAAGAATGGTTAACACTACTCTTAGCGTCCTCGACCCCGGAGACCGTACCTCCAGGCATGTCCGAAGCATCTTGCGCAAGACAATTCTCCATCATGAGGATGAGTTACTTGATTACCTTGATGCCGTCGAAGGTGAAAATGAACTTGAGAAAGCAGTCGCGTTGGCGCGGAAGGTGGCTCACGTCGGCCCGGGCTATTTCCTGAAGAAAGAGCATGCAGCAGAGATATTGCGTAAATGCCCTCCAGAGAACGTCCTGAAATACCTCGGCGTGTCGGATGTAGATAGCGCTTTAAAAAACCATGATGTCGTCGAGATCTTTACGGCGCTCAGGTTTATGGAATCGGATGAGTGGATGCACGAAACTTTTGAAAAGGCTTACGGCAACTTCGCCGCCGCCGACTTTGAAGAACGGCCGATAGAAATAAAGGTTCTTGGCAAGGAATGGCATGAGGTCGCCAAGAAATTCGTTGCGAAGAAACATCACAATGTTAGCCACCTTAAAGAGTTCGGAGTGATATTTTTGAACCCGATTCAAGAGAGACTGCCTGGCAAATTCTTCCGTGACTTCGCTTTGCTGTTTCACTATTCTCACGAAATCGAGTTTTACTCCAAGATGTTCAGGGTCTTCGCCGCTGGTCCGGATTTCGCACAAAAGTTCAAGGCGTTGCTCCGTGGTGACGTACCAGAGACGAACAAGCTTAATCCTGGGGAGTGGATGATTGTCCAGCGCTACCTGGCTAAGGTCAATCCGTCTGACCCACGTCTGTTCATGCCGAGAGTGAACCCTGAATCGCTACACTGGCGTCGCGGTGAGACAGATATTGCTATGTTCCAAATCCCGCAGGTGAAGCTCAATCTTAACATATGGTCGGACCTCGATTGGGTAGGAGAAATATTTGATATAGATTCCCCGGCGGACGGTAAGGAGTTAGTCAGCTTCGATTTGGAGGATAACGCTATGACCCTAGTCTCATTTATGGAGGGCGAAGATCAGCAATCGTTTACATATCACCAAATGGAAGCTATGTGGACCAGGATTTTCAGCGAGTATGTTGGTGGCGACGATAATATGGAGAAGCTATTGATAACCAACTTCGACAAAGGAATAGTTAAGTTCTAAATGAAAACGCTAAAGGAAATATTGGTAGATGCTGATGGCCGCAGAGTCGCGGTGGGACACTTTAATATCTCGGACTTGGGAGCGTTCAAGGGCATAACCTCCGCTGCCCAGGAATTGAAGGTACCGGTGCTAATCGGGGTCTCCGAAGGCGAAAGGGAGTTTCTGGGAGTGCGAACCGCTGCTGCTATCGTAAAGTCATATCAAGACCAATATGACTTTCCTATCTATCTCAATGCTGATCACACTCATTCCTTGGACAAGGTAAAGGAAGCGGCCGAAGCCGGATTCGACGAAATACTGTTCGACGGTTCGGCATTACCGATGAAGGAAAATATTAAACAAACCAAAGAAGCTGTTGAGATCGTGCGGTCGATAAACCCCGCGATCGTCGTTGAGGGTGAAATAGGCTATATTGGCTCTTCCTCGGAAATAGTGAATGAACGGCCCGAGAGTTCGCTTAGGCTCTCAACGCCAGAAGAAGCCGTAAGCTTCGTAAAGGAGACGGGGATTGACGTTCTGGCTCCAGCAGTTGGGAACATGCATGGCATGCTCAAGACAATGTTAAGCGGTGATGTCCATAAACGTTTGGATATCGGTCTTATCGGAGAGATAAAAAAAGCCTGCGGCGGCATACTTATGACTCTCCATGGCGGTTCGGGAACGGCTGATGAAGACTTTACAGCTGCTGTTAAAGCGGGGATAGACATAGTCCATGTCTCGACAGAGTTACGTATAGCCTGGCGGAAAGGCTTGGAGGAGGCATTGCATGCCAAGCCCGACGAAGTCGCCCCCTATAAGCTGGTCGCCACAGCGACCGACAACATATATAAAGTGGTCTTGAACAGGCTGAAACTTTTCAACGGTTTGAGTTGAAATCGTGCCACCTCTTGAGTTTCTTGGATTAATCCTTACAATGGGATTGTTAGTTTGCCTGGAATGATAGAACTGAAAACAGAAAAAAGAACTGTCTTGGGCAGAGCCAGCGCTGCTTTACGAGAAAAGGGGCTGGTACCGGCGGAGTTATATGGTCACGGCGTCCCCAATGTTCACCTGGCTGTTGACGGCCGGGAGTTTGAGCAAGCCTTTAAAGTAGCCGGAGAAAACACGGTTATCAACATGCTGGTTGATGGCAAGCCAGTTCCAGTTCTAATCTACTACGTCAACCGCGATCGGGTTAAGGACCAGATCCTAGCCATTGATTTCTATAAAGTGAACATGAAAGAGAAACTGCAGGCTGAGATACCGTTGCACTTCGAGGGAGAGTCACCAGCGGTTAAGGAGGGTGGAATACTCATAAAAGCCATGGATGGTGTTAGGGTTGAGGCCTTGCCGCAAGATTTACCGGAGTACCTAGCGGTTGATCTCAGTAAACTGAACAAGATCGGGGACAGCATATATGTGCGTGATCTGGTTCAGAGCGACAAATTCGAATATCTAGTCGAAGCAGCTACAGTAGTGGCCAGTATTACCGAACAGGCTGAAGAAGAAGTTGCCGCCCCAACGGTTACGCCGGAAGAGGTGGTGGTGGAAACCGAAGAAAAGAAAGCGGAGCGCGATCAGGCCAAAGCGGCTGAAAGCAGCAAGGGGGAGTCTAAGTAACGCAAGGACCCCGATAATTTTAAGGCTGACGCAACGGGTGTCGTGAAATGCTGCCTTGGCGTAGTCGCCAGCTGGTAATAGAATATCTTTAGATGAGGCTGAAACCTCGTACAATTTATGACGTTAAACCCAGTGGCGCGGATGTTTTCGTCCCAAGTAAGCGGATAGTCAATCTCAGCCGGGTTAAATATTTTGCGGCGCACGGACAGCGTAAGCTTGTTGTGTTGCTCGCGGTTATCTTGCCGCTCCTGTTCCTTACCTCTGTGGGCGCCCCGGTTACGACTGGTAGTACCTCCGCTACAGCCGGTTCGACTGATGTCCAGCGTCAGGCTCTCGAAGCTCAGTTGCAGCAGCTTGAAAGCCAGATTGCAGGTTACGAAACAACGATTTCCAATTATCAAAAGCAGGGTAAAAGCTTGACCACGGAGATAAATACGCTAAATGCCAACATCGCCAAGATCAACCTGCAGATAAGGGCTATAAATATTTCTTTGGATGAATTGAACGGAGAAATTAAAGATACGAATTCACAGATAAGCGTGACGGAGAGCAACATCAATGCCGGCAAACTCAGTTTGGCCAGTGCCTTGCAGGATATGTATGAGAATGACAACCAGAATTTGGCTGAGATTCTTTTGGCCCACCCGCAACTGTCTGATTTCTTCGACAACGTGAACAACCTTGATCTACTGCAAGAAAACGTCCAGGTAGCCATCACCAACCTTGCGGCGATGGAAACCACTCTTCAGAATCAGAAGCAGGAATTGGGTGTAAAGTTGTCTGATGAAGCGACACTTAAGGCCTATCAAGCCCAACAAGCTACAGCTCTGCGGTCGACTAAGACAGACAAAACAAGCCTTCTCGCTGAGACCAAGGGTCAAGAAGCGGCCTATCAGAAAATACTGGCTACCACTCAACAGACAGCTGCCCAGATCCGTAACCAGATATTCCAGTTGTTGGGCGGCGGCACGCTAACTTTCGAAAAGGCTTATGAGTATGCAGCAGCCGCTCAAAGCGCGACCGGAGTCAGGGCCGCTTTCTTGCTAGCCGTCTTGGATCGCGAGTCGGCTTTGGGACAGAACGTCGGCCAGTGCAGCTACAAAACGGCCATGAGCCCCAGCAACATACCAATATTTCTGCAGATAACCAAAGCCCTCGGACTAGATCCGAACGAAATGTTAGTTTCCTGCCCCAACGCTGACGGAGTATACGGCGGTGCCATGGGTCCGGCGCAATTTATACCGTCGACGTGGAAACTTTATACCAGTGCTGTTTCCAATATCACAGGCAACAACCCGGCGTCGCCGTGGAGCGATGCGGATGCTTTTACGGCGGCGGCACTGTATCTCAAAGACGCTGGTGCAGCTACCAATGAGCAGAAAGCCGCGGCAGAGTATTACTGTGGGTCAAACTGGAACCGCTACGTCTGCACCCAAGTTTACGGTCTGAACGTTATTGAGCAAGCCGATCAATTCCAGCAGGATATAAACGTGCTGAACAGTAATTCGACAGGCTAGGCATTAGTTAGGCGGTCGTCTTCCTGAAGGCCTTAACTATGCCGTCTATGTTGCCTTCCATAATATCCTCGATGTTGTGCCATTTCTTGCCGATACGGTGATCGGTTATCCGGTCGTCCGGAAAGTTATAGGTGCGTATTTTCTCAGAACGGTCAGCCGAGCCTATTTGTTCTCGGCGCAGGTCAGTGACAGAGCCGGCAGTTTTCAGCTGCTCGGCTTCGTAGAGTTTAGCGCGCAGAATTTCCAAAGCTTTCTCACGGTTGGCGTGTTGCGATCGCTCGGAGCGCGAGCTCACTACTATCCCCGTGGGTTTGTGCAGGATTCTGACTGCCGTTTCCACTTTGTTTACGTTTTGTCCGCCCGGCCCACCGGCCCGCGAGAAGGTGACTTCGATATCGTTCGGACTGATGTTAACTTCCTGAGCTTCGACCATGGGCAGTACGGCCACCGAGGCAGTGGAGGTATGAACTCGACCGTTCTTTTCGGTCTTGGGGATGCGTTGAACGCGGTGAACCCCTGACTCCTGCTTGAGGTCGTCGTAGACTCCTTCACCACTCACCTCGGATATAAAAGTTTTATATCCGCCAATCGTGCCTTCATTGGTATCAAGTACTGCAAAGCCCCAGCCGCGTTTGGCGGCGTAGCGCTGATACATACGGGCTAGGTCACCGGCGAAAAGAGAGGCCTCGTCGCCGCCGGCTCCAGCTCTTATTTCCAAAATTATTTTATTGGTCATCAGTTCCGTGACCGCTAACGATTAGACGATTGCGAAACGAGTCTACTTATGTTTCTTGGCTTTGGCCTTTGCGGTCGCGCGCCTGATTTTCTTTTTGGGTGCCGGTTCAGCTACAGCCTTGGAACGTCTTGAGGCGAAACGTTCGATTCTTCCAGCAGTGTCGATCAGTTTCTCCTTACCGGTATAAAAAGGATGGCAGTTGCTGCATATTTCAACCTGAAGTTCTGACTTAGTCGAGCCGACGGTGAATTCATAGCCGCAAGCACAGCGAACCTTGGCTTTAGGATAGTAGGTTGGATGTATTTTCTCCTTCATTGCGCCTTAGGTTACCATCGGTGCCAGAGTTTGACAAGCTTAGGCCGAGGCTTTAATATTGTCTCTGCTCAACGATGGTGACAGATCGTTTACAAGTGAACAAATAAGTAACCAAATTGGTAAAGGTTCAAAACAATAGATAATAAATAGAGAATTTTTTAGTTGTCCCAAAGCACTTTACTTTCGACCGGCCCAGCATGGGTGGTCGAAAGTTTTTTTGAGGATTTGATCCTGGTCCAGGATGAACGCTGGCGGCGTGGATAAGGCATGCAAGTCGAGCGGGATTAAATGAAAGTAAGTTGCGAAGTTTGAGAAGTAGCAATACCGATCTTTCCGAGTGATTTACAATTGTTTAATTTAGCGGCAAACGAGCTAGTAACACCTTGGCAACCTACCCCCGAGATGAGCATAATTCCGCGAAAGCGGAACTAATACTCAATGGTCCCCCAGAACGAAAGTTCTGTGGGTAAACCTGCAAAGGGCTCGGGGAGGGGCCTAGGTCCGATCAGCTAGTTGGTGAGGTAACGGCTCACCAAGGCGATGACCGGTAGGGGGCCTGAGAGGGTGTTCCCCAGCGACGACACTGAGAGACGGGTCGTACACCTACGGGTGGCAGCAGTCGAGAATATTCCACAATGGGCGAAAGCCTGATGGAGCGACGCCGCGTGCAGGATGAAGGTTTTAGGATTGTAAACTGCTTTTCCATGGGAGGAAGGTCACTTCGGTGGCCAGACAGTACCGTGGGAATAAGGGGTTGCAAACTACGTGCCAGCAGCCGCGGTAATACGTAGACCCCAAGCGTTATCCGGATTTATTGGGCGTAAAGAGTGCGTAGGGGGCTTAGTGCGTCTTCTGTAAAATCTTGCAGCTCAACTGTGAGGCCGCAGGAGATACGGCTAGGCTGGAGAGTGCGATAGGTTAGCGGAACGAACGGTGTAGGGGTAAAATCCGTTGATATCGTTCGGAACACCAAAAGCGAAGGCAGCTAACTGGCGCATTTCTGACCCTGAGGCACGAAAGCGTGGGTAGAAAAAAGGATTAGATACCCTTGTATTCCACGCCCTAAACAATGTCTACTAGCTATTTCGAGTATCGACCCTCGGAGTGGCGCAGCCAACGCGTTAAGTAGACCGCCTGGGAAGTACGGCCGCAAGGCTGAAACTCAAAGGAATAGACGGAAACCCGCACAAGCGGAGGAACATGAGGTTTAATTCGACAACACACGAGGAACCTTACCAGGGCTTGAAATACATGCAGCAAGCCGCCGGAAACGGTGGCCCTCCGCAAGGACTGCATGCACAGGTGCTGCATGGTTGCCGTCAGCTCGTGTCGTGAGATGTTCCCTTCAGTGGGGAAACGAGCGCAACCCCCGTTCTGCGTTGCAAGTATCGCAGAAGACTGCCGCGATTTCCGCGGAGGAAGGAGGGGATGACGTCAAATCCGCATGGCCCTTTGATGCCCTGGGCAACACTCATGTTACAATGGACGATACAGTGGGAAGCCAAACCGCAAGGTGGAGCCAATCCCTCAAAGTCGTCCCCAGTTCGGATTGCGGGCTGCAACTCGCCCGCATGAAGTTGGATTCGCTAGTAATCGTGGATCAGCTATGCCACGGTGAATACGTTCTCCGGTTTTGTACTCACAATAAAAGCGCGTAGCAGGTTATGCGACTAAGTCGTTAAAATCGACTCCTCCAGTTTCGTCACTGGAGCGTAGCTGAAAGATAGGCTTGATTCGCGAGAATTAAGCTGGAGGATCTGGAAGCAAATTATAGCCCCGACGATAAAAACGGCGATCGAGTCACGGAATGGGTGGTGAGCGTGACGAAGATCGGGATAAGCCGTGTCGAGGATGTAAGGAATAGTTATATAACTGACCTATGGAGATCTGATATCGTCATTAAACAAGTGCGGTATCAGAAGTCAGCTGGAGCGTAGTAGTCTTGAAAAGATGAAGGTCTCCACTCAGTCGATAGAGACTGAGCTCGCCGTATACGGGAGATCCGTCCGTACGGTGGGAACATCAACTCCAAGTTTATGGAGGATAATCGCCCGTCACGCCAAGGGAGCCGGGAGTACCTAAAGCCGCGCACATAGGTGCAGAGCATAAGTTCGGCGCTTATGTGCGCGGTTAGGGTAAATTCGGTAACAAGGGCGAAGTCGTAGGTGCAAACTGCACTTGTTGCGACTACCAACGGTAACGTTGGGATAAAAATCTGGCTATATGCTGGAACGCCTGTGTATCCAGAGCTACTGATTACCTGATATAATTTAAGGTAATAAGTGACAAAGCTTCTGGTGCAGGAAATCAGCAGGCAACCCAATTTCGATGTGGAATTGGAGAGTCCTCAGAGACTATACGCCAGACCCCTCTTACTTGATTGAAGGATCTTTGTCCCCGTTAAATGCCATCGTGCATTTGCGGAGGGCGTAGGTTCTTGGCATTCTGTTAAATCAAAGATTTTCAGCGAGAGGGTGAAGATATAGTCCATGCCCTATAGCGATATAGGGGTGATCATGAACAAGGCACGGGTAGCGGAAGCTGTTCGTGGAACACTTACATTTAAAGAACGAATCTGACATTTGTCAGATAAGGTTTTGGTCGAGGAGCCATTCAAGTCTCGACTCCTTCCGAGTAATTCGGATTGTATGGCTTTGGGATAACTAAAAAGTTTTCTATTCTATGTTCTCAACCTGACTATCTAGCAGACAGGATTGAGTCTGATAAACATTTTGTGCTAGTATTGAAGTAACATGGCGTTAAACAAGACAGTGATGGTGGTCGAAGACGACCAATTCTTGTCGCAATTGTTGAGCAACCGTTTAGGCCGCGAAGGCCTGAATGTTATTCGTGCTGGCGATGGGCAGGAAGCCTTGGATCTGCTTGGGGCCAACCAGCCGGATCTGATCCTGTTGGATTTGATTCTCCCTAAGAAGTCAGGTTTCGAGGTGATGGAGGAGATACAAAAGAATCCCCTGCTTAAGAATGCGCCGATCGTTATAATCTCCAACTTGGGGCAGGACGATGATATATCCCGCGGTAAGCAGTTGGGAGCTATCGAGTACTATGTTAAGGCAAAGATATCTATTGAAGATCTGGTAAGTAAGATCGAGCAGCTTCTAACCTCAAGCCGTGCGGCTTGAGGATTGGGGGCTGGGATAGCTATTTACAGGCTGCCCCTCGGCGGCTATACTTGGCTCTAATTGTGGTATAATAAGACGTAATTTCCTTTCACTAACCCACAGAAATAAATGGTCGACAAGACAAATCAACATGCAATGGATATGGAAAAGACAACCCCGAAGAGAGGCTTCACTTTGATCGAGTTGTTGATCGTGATAGCTATTTTGGGTGTTTTGGCTTCAGCGGTGGTGGTGGTTCTGAACCCGGCTGAGTTGCTGGCGGAAGCCAGGGACAGCCAGAGGATGTCTGACTTGAACAACGTAAGTACAGGTCTTAACCTCTTCTTGTCTCAGGTCGGAGCAACATCCTCGGCCAGCATGGATTATTCAACCTACGGACCAGGCGGCGGATGCAGTTATATCAACAGTACCTCCACGCAACCATTCAACTACACCAATGGTACTGGCGGCACTGCTCCGTATGCCTCCTCTTCGCAGGCTAGTACAACCAGACTGATAAACGGAACCGGTTGGGCTGACGTTAACTTCGCTGCCATCCCGGGCGGTGCGCCATTCAGCGTTCTACCGATTGACCCGACTAACGGCAGCAACTACTACACCTACTGTTACGTAGGTACCAGCACCCCCACTTACTCGTACAAGTTGGCGACGCGCATGGAGAGTGTCAAGTTTGCATCGAAGGAGATACAATGGGATGCTTCTACATCGACTACTGCTTGCGGCGGTAGCGGGCCAGCTGCTACTAACCAGTACTGCTGGTATCAGGTTGGGACCAACCTTGGTTTGTAATCTGCTTAGGACATAAACCTTAAAGAAGCACGCTATTTAGAGGCGTGCTTCTTTGGTATACTTAGTTGAGAAAACAATGCTTCAGATACCGGAAGGCAAACTCAAGGAAATCCTTGTAAGAGACGGACTTATCGATTCCCAGCTATTCGACTCCATAGCCTCTGAGGCCAAGAGGCTTAATCAGAATATAGCTGAGAATATAGTTTCCCGAGGGATTATCACGGATTCTTATTACAGCTCGGTCTTGTCTAAGTATTTTAACACGCCGCTGGCTGAACTGGACAAGGTACAGATTGATCCGTCTGTACTGACCCTGTTAACCGAGGATCTAGCTAGGCAGAAGAGGGTGGTGCTCTTTGGGCGCTTGCCGGATGGGACGATCAAGGCGGCCATGGAAGACCCGACCGACTTGGTGGCCATCCAGTTTCTAGAAAACCATCTTAAATTACGCATCCAGCCGTTTTTGGCTCGGGAAGTGGATTTGAACAAGGGTTTTGCTTTGTATGGTCAGGCCTCTGCCAGGGACTTTAAAAAGGTAATCGCGGAGAACCTCGAAGCCTCCCTGCGCAGCAAGGTTAAAGGCGAGGAAGCGGCCAGTGAGGTACCGATCGTTGCCATTGTCGACAACGTCTTATCCTACGCTATGGCCCTCGGGGCATCGGACATTCACATAGAGATCTTCGAGGACTTCATTTACATTCGTTACCGCATCGATGGCGTATTGAGGGAGGTATTCCGGATGCCAGTTGAGATTCATAGCGCAATTGTGGCTCGCCTTAAGCTCCTTTCCGGCATGAAGATCGATGAGCATTCTAAGCCTCAGGACGGTCGTTTTAGGTACAAGATAGGTTCAGATTTGGTCGACGTCCGTGTTTCGGCCATACCGACTTTCTATGGCGAGAAGATAGAGATGCGTATATTGCCGGCTACGAACCGTCCGCTTTCTTTCCAGGAACTTGGCATGTTTGGGGATACAGCAAAGTTGCTGGAGGATAACGTCCGCCGAACCTATGGCATGGTGCTGGTGACTGGTCCAACTGGCTCCGGCAAGACGACTACCCTCTACTCTGTTCTTAATATTCTGAATCGGCCGGAAGTTAATATTGTAACCGTCGAGGACCCGATCGAGTACAACATCAAGTTTATTAACCAAACACAGATAAACGAGGCGGCAGGCGTGACCTTCGCTGAAGGCCTACGCTCCATCTTGCGTCAGGACCCAAACGTGATTCTGGTAGGAGAAATACGCGACAACGAAACTGCAGATATAGCCGTGCAAGCTGCTTTGACTGGCCACTTGGTACTATCGACGCTGCACACCAACGATGCCCCCACCGCCATCCCGCGTTTCGTGGATCTTAATGTGCCGCCCTTCTTGGTAGCGGCCGTACTGGACGCGGTCTTGGCCCAGCGGCTGGTGCGCAAAATATGTACATCGTGCATTTACTCTTATGAACCGGCGCCGGAGGTTGTAGACGCCCTTAAAAGGCAGGCTGATCAGCTGGGCGTCGAAGGATTTGCGGTACCCAGGACGCTGTATGCCGGCAAGGGCTGCCCGGTTTGTGGCGGTACCGGCTATCGCGGCCGTTTGGGTATATTTGAACTGCTCAATATAAGCGATGAGGTGAGAAAGCTGATTATAAACCCCAACTTTCTTATCGACGATCTGCGCGTTTTAGCTAAGAAAGAGGGCATGCTGACCATGTTCCAGGACGGGCTGCGCAAGGTCGAACGGGGGATTACGACCATTGAGGAACTGCTTAGGGTTATAGGCGAATAATGAGATTTCACTACGTAGCGTCACAACCTAACGGACGGATTATGGAAGCGGATGTCGAGGCGCAAAGCCCCTCTGATGTCTTGACTTGGATGGCTACGCAGGGCCTGCGTCCTGTGTCGCTGAAAGCAGTAGGAGGACTTCAAGCCACCGGCATCCGAAAGATCTTCGGGGCATCTATTACCGTTGAAGACCAGGTTTTCCTGACAAAATATCTAGCGCTGATGCTTAAGGTCGGGACGGACCTGTTCAAAGCGATAGATATTTTGATAGCGGACTTCGACAAGCCGGTGATGAAGGCCTTGCTCATTGAGATCCGAGACAACCTTGGTAAGGGCCAGCCGTTTTACTCGACATTCGCCAAATACCCCAAATTCTTTTCTCCTGTTTTTGTAAACCTGATACGGGCCGGGGAAAAATCGGGCAATCTGGAAAAAGTGTTCGATGATCTGAGTGTAGGTTTGGAAAAGGACGCCGAACTGCGCGGAAGCATAAAAGGAGCCTTGATTTATCCGACCATCTTGGTGTGTATGGCCATACTTATAATTTTGGGCATGGTGACGTTTGCCCTGCCCAAAATCGCCCAGAGTTTCAGTGGCAACGGCATAACCCCCCCAGCTTTCTCGGCCGCGGTTTTCGCCGTCGGCCTGTTCATAGGCGGCAACGTGGTTTACATATTGACGATTTTGGCCGCTCTAGTGGTCGGGGGGATATTTTTCTTCCGCAGCGATTTGGGAAAGCTGGTTTTTAACCGGATGGTGTCCCGAATCCCGGTAATCAATGAGGTAATCCACCGCATCGCATTGCAGCGTTTTGCTTCGACCTTGTCGTCTCTGATGAAAGCCGGCATGCCTATAATTGAATCTATCGAGATAGCAGCTGAAGCAGGCGGCTCGGCGGATATGAAGGCAGCCTTGTTACGGATATCCCGGGAGGGGATCGCTAAGGGTTTGACTATAGGTGAAGCTTTCCGTAAAGAGCCATATTTCCCTCAAGTTGTCGTCAACCTGATCGCTATCTCGGAACAAGCCGGCCATCTGGAAAATATTCTGGAGACATTGGCCGAGTTCTACGAGGGCGAAATAAACTCTTCGGTTAAAACTCTAGTTTCCTTCATTGAGCCGGCGTTGTTGGTCGTCATCGGAGTAATTGTTGGACTGATCGCCTTGTCGATCATCATACCTGTCTATCAGCTGACCGCCAGCGTTGGTTAAAGTCATGAATAAAAAAACTTACGGTTTCACCCTTATCGAACTGCTGATTGTAATCGCCCTGACAGCAGTGATAGCCGGCATCGGAGCCGCCAGTTATTTTGGCCAAAACGAGCAGACGGAATTGAATACGATGGAGGAACGCATAGCGGCGGATATCAGAGCTACTCAAAATAGAGCCGCAGCGCAAGAGAATGGCCAGCAGTGGGGTGTGCATTTCGATAGCACGATTCAAGGCCAGAATTTTTACGCTATCTGGTATGGGCCGACCTACGCCACTGGGACCACTACCTCCAAGGTGACTTTTGCGGCTACTTCGCTCTATTTCACCAATCCCGCTGCAGGGACTTCGACTGACCTTATTTTTACCAAACCCTTTGGGATGCCATCGACAACTTCGACTACTACCATTACCATCGCTAATCCTCAAGGCTCGCGGACGATAACTGTGAACGCCAATGGAACAGTCAGTGAACAGTAAAGACAACTTTAACGCCGGCCATAGCGGCCAGTCGTTGATGGAGGTGCTTATTGCGGTTACCATCGCTACGGTGGTAATAGGAGCGGCGGTGGGCGCGCTTCTTTCAGCAACTTCCGACAACGCCCAAAATCGCGCCACCCAATTGGCAACAAGCTATGAACAGGAGCTGATGGGTAATTTACGCTCTCTCGCTGAGTCCAACTGGTCGCAGGTTTATAACCTGAATAAAGGTTCTAACGGCACGTACTACTTAGCCACTTATCAGCAGTTGCCGGGCACAGTTAACTTAACCAGCGGCTCTAATGCGCTGAACGGCAGCGGCACCAACTTTACAAGTTCGCTAGCTGCGGGCGATAACATTAAAGTCGGCTCGCTGGCGTTGAATGTCAATTCAATCACTTCGGATACACTGCTTACCCTGACTACGACTTCTACTGTTACGACCTCCAGTCAGCCTTTGTACCGCAACTACTCTATTCGTACCGGCAAGGAAACTATCACCGCCAACAAAGTCTCCTTTACAAGATGGTTCTCGATACAAAACGTGTTTCGTGATACCTGTGGTACCGGGTCTATAACGACCGCCACTGCGACAGCATGCACGGTTACTTCCACCGGCGCTCTGATCGGCGTATTGCCGGATCCATCAACTCAGCAGGTTACGATATATGTCACTTGGAACAATGGCCTAAATTCCTATACCGTCAACCAAGATATATCCAGAGTTAGAGACCAGATAACTAACTTCAATGACTGGAGCGGCGGTCAGACTTCGAATTCGAGTACGGTATTTGCCCAACCGACAAATCACTATGCCAGTAGCACTGGGGTTAGTGCCACAACGGTCGGCCAACTCCATTTGTAATAGGAAACGGGAGAGGTAAGCTATATATATGTTAGGAGGCAAGCGGCAAAGTGGGGTAGCTACCTTGCCGACAGTGATCATATTGTCAGCTATAATTCTGGAAGTGGCTGTAGCCGCTGTTACTATCGCCGCCGCTATAGCCAGCAGTGCTAATAACCAACGTCTCTCATCTCAGGCTTTGTCTGATGCCAAAACAGGGATAGACGACGCTTTCATGCGCATAGTCCGCAACAAGAATTGCCCCAATGCGGTCGGTTGCCCTGCTTCCTACAGCGTGACCATCGATTCGAGCGATGTGGCCAATGTTACGATATCAAGCAATGGGCAAGGTGTTATAACCGTTGTCTCGGAGGGAGTATCATCTAACAGGCGCAGGAAGCTACAGATGGCAGTCGGGGTTGATGGCTCCACCGGGCTGGCTAATATCGAGTCAGTACAAGAAATCGCCGATTAGCAATTCCAAACATGGATTTTCTAAAAATATTCTGGGGCAGGGTAATAGGATCGTTTAATCCCAATGATCGCCTGGGGGGATTGGAAGCAGCAGATAATCATCTCCAATTTATAGAACTTCGCGGCGGCAGGATTATCCAGGCTTCGATAGATCTCCCGGTAGGCGTTATCGAGTCAGGCGTTGTCAAAAATAGGGCTGAACTGGTGTCGGCACTGCGCGCCTTGCGCAAGGAAATCAAACTCAGGAAGTCCAAGTCGGTGGACGTTGTCTTGACTATACCAGCCAACAATATTTATGTTCAGACCTTCAACGTGCCGGCTGTCGGGGATAAGGATCTCTCGGAAGTAGCTGAGTTAAATATGCGGATGATATCCCCGATCGACGTCGATTCGGCTTATTACGGTTGGCAGAGTATGAATGACGGCTTTGATGAGCTAACCAACCAAAAAGAGCTCTTGGCCGCATTTGTCGACCGCAAGGTAATTGATGAATATGTGAGCGCTCTCCAGGAGGCGGGCTATTCAGTAGCAGCAGTGGAGTCTTCGACCATAAGTCTGAGTCGGAGTCTTTACGCAAATAAGTTATTGGACGTCAATGTCCCCTATCTGGCCGTCCAGTTCCTGTCGGCGGGTATGTATTTCATGATTCTCAGAGGACGCAGCGTAGTGTTTAATTTTTTCTCACCTTGGGCCGAAACTTACGTTGGTGACAAGAGTGCGTCTTTCGAAAGCATTGATAATTTGATAGACGTCGAAGTGCGCCGCCTGCTCAATTTCTACTCCAGCCATTGGGGAGGACAGATCGATAACATCGCCATTATCACCCCTGTCCTGCAAAACGAGCTGTCGGCTGCCGTTAGAAAGAGTTTTCCTTTGGCCAAGATCCAGCTTATCGACAGTGAAAAAGCCGGGGTGGCTTACGGGGCAGCCCTGCGCGGACTTATTCCTCGCTCGCGGGATTTGGAGGTGAGCGTCAACAACATCACGGCTCACGAGGCTTACCGCGGTGATCAGATATTGGAGTATCTGAAATTCTGGAGGAGCATAGTTCTGACAATCTTTGTAGCTTTATTAGCGCTGTTTGTCGGCTCAGACGTTTATCTGCACGGTATCGTTGTCAGTGAGTCTAACAGCAAGAATGTCAGCATCAAGTCGACAGATCTGGCACAGTTAAACAATTTAGAGGAAAGCGCGGAACAATTTAACAACATGGTCTCGATAATAGCATCGGCTGAAGGCAATCAAACCAAGGTTTCGTGGTTAATCAATGCCATAAACAGCGCCGCTTCAGCCGACGGAGTCAGTCTCAGCCGGGTGTATATCCAGACAGCTGGTAAATCGGGATTGGTAGTGGGATATGCCGGCAGTAATACCGTCGCGACTGATTTCAAGGATAAGCTGGCGGCCATACCACAGCTGACCCAGGTGCAGATACCGTTCTCGACTATAACTGTAGCAGCTAACGGCACGGTTAACTTTACAGTGACTTTTGGGATAAGCAGTTTCGAGTCACCAGCCGATACAGCCACTAGTTCGTCTTCCTAGACAAGTTCAGCGTATATTCTACCGAACACTTCTTCGATTATAACAGTGTTAGATTTACTGATTGGCTTTAGTACGAGCTCGCCAGCCTTTTTGCGTCTTGCTTCCCCCAAGGGTCTGATGCCTATTCTTATTCTTGAAAATTCAGCTGTGCCTAGGGTGTTGATGACCGATTCTATGCCGTGATGTCCGGCAGCACTCTGGCCCGAGGTTATCTTAAAACTGCCGATGGTCAGATCTGAGTCATCGTGGGCTACATATAGCTTTTGCAACGGCACCTTGAAGTATTTTAAAGCCGCGGCTGCAGCTACTCCGGATTCGTTCATATTAATCAGTGATTTGACCAAGATGAATCCCGGCGATTTAGCGTACGCGAAGTAGGGCAGCTTGCTGAACCCTACGCCAAGTAGATTGGCCATTCGGTCAACAAAAATATTTCCCACGCTGTGGTAAGTGCCGGCGTATTCACCGCCAGGGTTGCCTAAACCGAGGATTAGTTTGGCGCTGCTGTCTCTGCTTGCTCTCATCGCTAAAATTGTATTAGAATGGCCTCGATGAAGCAATTCCTCATGCCGCTGTGGGAAGTTTTCGAAATTCTCGCAGTGGCAGTTATTTCTATCCTGCTTATATATCATTTCATAGCCCAACCCTTTCAGGTCAGCGGGGCGAGCATGGAACCCAACTTTGTCAACGATGAATACGTTGTGGTCGATGAAATAACGTATAACTTTAATAACCCCAGCCGCGGTCAGGTGATCGTTTTTCGCGACCCGCTCGACGAGAAAGATTATTTCATAAAGCGGGTCATCGGCTTGCCGGGCGACGTTGTATCGATACACGACGGTAAAGTTTATGTAAATGGTAGCGTTCAATCTGAGCCATACCTACCAGCTGGACTGGCTATGTCTGGAGACGTCACTTACCCAAAGCTAGGGCCGAACCAGTATTTTGTGATGGGTGATAATCGCTCCGAGAGTTTTGATTCGCGCAGCTGGGGGCCGGTTACGCGCAGCGAGATAGTCGGTGTTGTGCGCGCCGGCGTTGATTTTTGGCCGCCGAGTGTAGCTATCTATGATTAAAACCAAGGCAAATAAAACGAGGACTGGCGGTAGCGAGAAAGTATCTTTTCAGGCTCCGCGGGGCATGAAGGATATTCTTCCGACAGAGTGGCCGTTGTGGGAGAAGGTATTTAAGATCGGGAAAGAAGTCGCCGAGTTCTACGGCTTTAGCCGAATCGAGACGCCCATCCTTGAAAACACAGATCTATTCATACGCGGTGTGGGTGAAGCTACTGACATCGTGGAGAAAGAGATGTACAGCCTTCGGACCAAGGGCGGAGATCATTTTTCGCTGCGTCCGGAACTTACTGCTCCAGTGGTAAGAAGTTATATCCAGAACGGCATGGGCAGGCTGCCCCAGCCAGTCAGGTTGTATTACATGAGCCCCGTTTTTCGCCACGAGAATCCTCAGGCCGGGCGGTACCGCGAGTTACACCAGTTCGGCTTGGAGGTTTTGGGCGGGGAGAGCGACCCAGTTTACGACGCTCAGGTCATAATTGCGGCCTACCGTTTCTTTGAGGAGTTAAAATTGAAGAACGTGATTGTTCAGATTAACTCAATTGGTTGCAGGGTATGCCGCCCCAATTACGTCCGGCGGCTGACTGACTACTATAAGAATAAGAAGATATGTAAGGATTGTGAGCGTCGATTGAAAACTAATCCGCTGCGCCTATTGGATTGCAAGAATGAGATTTGCCAACCTCTTAAGGCTGGGGCTCCCAGCATACTTAACAGTCTGTGCGTCAACTGCAAAGCCCACTTTAAAGGAGTGCTGGAGTATCTGGATGAGGTTGCCATCCCTTATACCCTAAACCCGCTTCTGGTGCGTGGCCTGGATTACTACAGCCGCACTGTCTTTGAGGTCTTTCCGGAGGGGGGCGATCTGGCTATCGCTGCCGGGGGACGGTACGATTATTTGTTCGAAATGTTGGGTGGCCGTCCGACGCCGGCGGTAGGTATGGCTGCAGGCATAGAGCGGGCCATTGAAGTTGGTCTAGCTGCAGGGGGTCTTACGGTGCCTAAACCTCGGCCACGCATTTTCTTGGTACACGTGGGTGACATCACCAAACGTAAGGCGCTGGTTCTAATCGAAGACTTCAGGAAGAGTGGCATCGGGGTAGCAGAATCCTTGGGGAAGGATTCGCTCTCGGCGCAGCTGGAGCGCGCTGCCAAGATGGAGGCTCCACTGGCATTGATATTTGGGCAGAAGGAGGCGTTTGAAGACAACATCATCATTCGCGATATGACGACCGGCGTCCAGGAAGCCGTACCTATTACCATGGTCGTCGAGGAGGTTAAGAAGAGATTGAAGTCGGCTTAGTTATGGAGGATTGTTTATTTTGTAAAATAGCCCGTAAGGAGATACCGTCCGAGGTAGTTTATGAGGACGAGTGGTCTTTGGGGTTTTTAGATTTGCACCCGCTATCGATTGGTCATACCTTAGTTATACCTAAACAGCATGCCGAGAACATAATTGACTTGCCGGACGAATTGGTTGGCAAACTGTTCGGGGCAGTTAAACTGATCACCGAGGCTATGAACAATGCCTTTAAACCCCGCGGTTTTACAATCGGCATAAACCACGGTAGGATAAGCGGGCAACTGGTTGACCACCTGCATGTCCATATCATCACTCGCTATGATGGAGATAACGGGGGATCGATTCATTCCGTGGTCAAGAACCCTCCGCGAGAGCCGCTGGAACAGGTTCGGTCGGAACTGAAGAAAGCCGTCGACAGTTTGCAGTCTAAGAAAAACAAGGAATAATGGCGATATCAATAAGAAAAAAAGAAGGCGAATCATCCAGCTCTCTCATCTATCGTTTTGTTAAGAAAGTGCAGCAGGGTGGTGTATTACGTGAATCCAGGAAGCGCCGTTTCTCTTCGCGCCGGCCCAATGACACGAGCGTAAAGAAATCTCGTATGTATAAGATGAAGCGCACGGCGGATATAGAGCGTTCACGCAAACTAGGAGCTTTTTAGACAGCTGGCGCATTGAACCGCGCATAAATGTCCATTTACGATAAATTAAAAGTTGATCTCAAGGAGACGATGAAGGCTGCCGATAGCGAGAAGCTTTCGACGGTGCGCATGTTACTGTCGGCTTTGCACAATCGTGAAATTGAAGAGCACGCCCGAGGCACCGACGTTTTAGATGAGAAGATGGTAATCGATGTTATGCGCAAAGAGGCTAAGAAGCGCAAGGAAGCTGCGGAAATATATGCGAAGGCTGGTAGGGAAGATCTGGAGAAAAAGGAATTGAAGGAACTTAAAATCATCCAGGGGTATCTTCCCGCCGAACTAAGCGACACCGAAGTAGAGAAAATTGCAGGGGACGTTGTCGCTGCGGGCGCTAAAGATATTGGCACGGCCATGAAGGAAGCGATGAAGATAGTGGCTGGTCGGGCTGACGCCGGTAGAGTCAGCGCCATCGTCAGGAAGCTGCTGTCATGACGCGAGTTGATGAAGCCAAACGCCTCCAAGGGTTAGCACAAACCGTTTTAACATCTTACTTCAAAAGCCCCCACCTGAAAGTGGAGGTATATTTGATCGATAAGCGTAAGATGCGCGAACTGAATCGCGTTTTTAGGGGGGTGGATAAGCCGACCGATATTTTGTCGTTTGAGTCGCCGAGCGGTTTTCCGCAACTGAGTAAAACTGAAAAGGCGGTTGGCCAGATCTATCTCTGCCCGACTTACATCAAAAGTCATACCGTGGGCATTGAGCGACTGGTTGTCCACGGTCTTCTCCACTTACTGGGCTTCGACCATGACAAGGAGCATGCTAGAATAAGGATGCAAAATCTGGAATTCAAAATCCTAGCATGGCTCAAGAACAGGTCTTAGGTTTAGACATAGGTACCAGTGCGGTAAAGGCGGTGATTGGCGAGCCGGTAGGAGTCGATAAAATCAAGCTTTATACAGGGTTTTCTAGACCATCGCGCGGCATGCGCAAAGGAGTGGTGGTTGATATGGAAGAAGTCGCAGGAGCAGTGACCAGCGTCCTACAGGATGTTAAGAGTTATTCAAAAGCTGCACTCCGTAATATCTATCTGGGAGTAAGCGGTGCTGACGTTCGAGCCCAGATGTCGCGTGGTATAGTTGCCGTGGCTCGAGCTAGTTCGGAGATATACAAGGATGACGTCGCCCGTGCGATCCAGGCCTCAGAAGCTGTAAACCTACCGTCAAACAGGATACTGTTGCATACCGTAACTCGGGAGTACATCGTCGATGGTATTGGAGATATACGTGATCCGTTGGGTATGGTTGGAGCGCGACTGGAAGTTGTAAGTGTTGTTATTGATGCTTTCCAGCCAGCGGTTAAGAATTTAATGAAATGCGTTGAGTTGTCTGGAGGAAGTGTCAGCGGGATTATATTTACGCCGTTGGCCTCGGCTATGGCCGTTCTTACTCGCAACCAGAAGGAGTTGGGGGTAGTCCTGATTGACATTGGTTACGGCACGACCGGCATCGCTGTCTATGAAGAAAACAAGTTGTTGCATGCCAAGACGTTCCCGGTTGGCGCTGGCCATATCACCAACGACTTGGCGATTGCTCTGAAGATACCGGTGGAGGCAGCCGAGAAACTTAAATTGTCCTATGGCTATGCCTTGGCTAAAGATGTTCCAGGAAAGGACACAATCGATCTCAGCAAGATAGACCCGGAATTGAAGGGCGCGCCTACTAAGAAGTTTGTTTCGGAAGTTATAGAGGCTAGGCTAGCCGAAATATGTGATCTTATTAACACCGAGCTTAGACTTATCGGCAAGGCAGCTAAGTTGCCTGCAGGGGTGGTTGTGGTCGGCGGCGGAGCCAAGATGCCGGGGATGGCCGAACTACTGCGATCTGAACTGAAACTGTCATCGCAGGTTGGTCTTCCTCAACCTTCGATCTTCCAGCCTACTTCCGCCGCGACATCGGAATTAATAGAGTCCCCAGAGGCTGCTGCGGCTTTGGGTTTGTTGGGCTGGAGCGGTGAGGTCGACCAAAAGATCCCGTCTTTGGACGGGGGTGTAATAACTAAGTTTATAAAGAGTATACTGCCTTAAGTAAGCGTTGGGATGCCAAAAACGAAGAGACATAGAGTCAGAACAGTAGGTTCGGACAGCCAGCCGGAGGCGGAACGACCGCTAGTAAAGATAAAGGTGGTTGGTATAGGAGGCGGAGGCGGTAATGCCGTTACCCGGATGAGCCATAACTTCACTCGGGGAGTCGATTTTGTAGCTATAAACACTGATATTCAGGACTTGGAATACTGCGACGCTAAGAAAAAGATCCACATCGGTCGTTTGGTTACGAAGGGCATAGGGGCAGGTATGAACCCGGATTTAGGGCGTCAGGCCGCTGAGGAAAATCGCGCTGAGATCGCTGACGCCTTAAAGGATGCAGATCTGGTCTTTTTGACTGCTGGATTTGGCGGGGGAACGGGAACGGGAGCATTGCCGGTGGTGGCTGATATTGTCCGCGAGGAGACCGATGCGTTATCAATCGCCGTGATCACCAAGCCGTTCTCTTTTGAAGGAACACAGCGGATGCAAATAGCAGAAGAAGGATTAGCGCGGGTGAAAGACCGAGTAGATGCTCTGATTACCATTCCTAACGATAGAATCTTCTCCATTATCGACAACGATACGCCTGTTATCAAAGCCTTCGAGAAAATTGATGAGATATTGAAGAGTGCCGTCCAGGGAGTTGCCGAAATTATTGCCTCGGCAGGATTGGTCAACGTCGACTTTGCTGATGTACGGGCAATCGTTCAAAATGCCGGTCCGGCAATTATAGGTGTAGGTGTGGCAAGCGGTCCGGATCGCGCAGTTAAAGCGATGAGTCAAGCTGTTGACTCGCCACTCTTGGAGCATTCGATTGAAGGAGCCAAAGGTGTGTTGTTCGGTATCGCTGGTGGCCGCGATCTCAAAATGTCAGAGATAAACGATGCCGCTAAAATCGTTAACGAAAACGTTGATTCTTTGGCTAAAATCATATTCGGTGCTTATCATGACCGCAAATTGAAAGCCGGAAAGATCAAAATTATCCTGATCGCTACAGGATTTAACGGCATGGTCCTGCACAGCGAGCCGGATTCGATGAATCTTTTCGCTCCGACGACGGTTGTTAACAAAACTATGCCTCTCATCGACAGCTCTAAGGAAGAGAATAAGGTCGTCGAAGACAAGGAAGCCGGCCCTGAGAGCAAGGACGCCAAGCTAAAAAAAGTTTTTGATAGAGATAACAAGAAGGATGACGATATATGGGATATCCCCGCCTTCCTCCGCAAGCGTAAACATTAAGTTAGGAAAATTCCGCCCTTTGGTCTAGCTGTCAAACTGGTTTGTGGAGCCCTCTGATACAGAGGGTTTTTTGTTGGCGCCGTTAAGTTATGCACATCCGGCCTATGTTAAAATCTCTTTGCGTTAATAAAAAAGTCGTAATAAAAACTTAAATCAATATGGTCAAGAGCAAGAGCCGCGACGAAGCCGTAAACGAATCGTTCTCAGAAAATTCACTGAAGATGATGCGGAAACGCTACTTGGCCATTGATCCCAAAACCGGTAAACAGGAGACGCCGGCCGACATGTTGCATCGCGTCGCTAAATCTCTGGCTGAAGTTGAGAAGGATTACCACCACGACGCCAGTTTCGTTAAAAAAACCGAGGAGGATTTCTTCAATATTATGGCTTCGAAGGAATATACGCCGGCCGGCAGAACCATGACCAACGCCGGCAGCGATACAGCGCTGATCGCCAACTGCATCGTTCTCCGCATACCCGATTCTATGGACGGAATATTCCAGACCTTGAAGGAGGCAGCGTTGTTGCAGCAGGCCGGTTCGGGATTGGGTTTTGCCTTGGATGAATTGCGTCCGGCTATGTCGACGACCAAACGTTCTCACGGCGTATCTTCCGGCCCAGTTTCGTTCTTGAAAGTTTACAACGAAGCTTTCGGCACGATTAAGCAGCAAGGTCGCCATGGTGCGAACATGGCGATGATGAGCGTAGACCACCCCGACGTCCTTGATTTTATCCGTTCCAAGGAGCAAGAGGGCGCGATAGCCAACTTTAATATCTCAGTTAAGGTTACCGACGATTTCATGAATAAACTGGTGAAGAAACCTGATACCCTGTGGTATTGCACTTTCAAGGGTAAAAAAGTTAAACCGCACAAAGTATTGCGTTACCCCAACGGTGCGGTGTACGGAGTCGAAGAAATTGATATAACGGTCGGCCAGTTGTTCGACGAACTAGTAAATTACGCTTGGACCAACGGCGAACCAGGGATAGTTTTTATAGACAAAATAAACCATACCAACCCCCTGCCGGGCTTGGGAGAAATAATGAGCTCTAACCCCTGTGGCGAACAGTTTCTGCACCCTTACGACAACTGTAACCTAGGATCGCTTAACCTGGCGGAATTCGTTAAAAACGGCAAAATGGACTGGCCACGACTACGTTTTGCCACCCGGACAGCCGTCAGGATGATGGATAACGTCATCGATAAGTTTGATTTCCCGGTGCCGCAGGTGACCGAATTGGCCAATAAAAACCGCAGGATCGGCCTGGGCATAATGGGTTTTGCCGATATGCTGTACCAGCTGGGCATAAGGTACGATTCTCCAAGAGGGTTCAAGATGGGCGAGAAAGTTATGGGTTTCATAACCGATGAAGCCCACCAAATGTCACGAGAACTGGCCAAGGAAAAGGGATCCTTCCCCAACATAAAACTGAGCGTGTTTGCTAAAAAGGGCATTAAGATGCGCAATGCAGCACTGACCACTGTTGCGCCAACTGGGTCTATCTCAATGATGTTCGATACCTCGAGCGGCATTGAGCCGGACTTTGCCTTGGCTTACGTCAAGCAGGACAAGGACGGCCAGCAGTACCATTATCTGAATAAATACTTCGAAGCCGAGCTGCACCGCCGCAAGTTCAGCGAGAAGAAGATCAACGAAATTAAGGAGGAGATAACCAAAACCGGTTCGATTCAACACATCGCCGACCTACCAAAAGATCTCAAGGATACTTTTGTGATCTCGATGGACATTGCTGGCAGCGACCATGTGAAGATGCAAGCCGCTTTTCAGGCTCGCGTTGATAACTCGATCTCGAAGACGATCAATTTCCCAAACAGCGCGACGCGCGACGATATCAAGAGCAGTTTTATCCAAGCCTGGAAGCTGGGTTGTAAGAGCTGCACTGTATACCGTGACGGCAGCCGCAACATCCAAATCCTTAACTTGGGTACGGGAGAGGGCCTAACAGCGCCAACTGGAGTGCCCACAACAGCCGAGGCAATTAAGATAGATAAAGTTCCGTTGGATCTGGCGATTGATAAGGATAAGATTGCGCCAAGAGTAAGGCCGGAGGTTCTGTCTGGGAAAACGTACAAGATAAAGACCGGCTACGGCATGCTTTACGTCACCGTCAACAATGATGAGAACGGTGCACCGTTTGAGGTGTTTGCGACTATAGGTAAGAATGGAGGGTTTTTCCAAGAACAGTCTGAGGCCATCTGCCGTCTAATATCGCTTTCGCTGCGCTCGGGAGTTAAAGTCGAAGAGGTGATCGACAACCTCAAAGGCATTCGCGGTCCAGCAGTGGTGCTGACCGCCAAGGGCACGGTGCTGTCTCTACCGGACGCCATTGGGCAGATCTTGGAGGAACACGTCAGAGGTGTCAGCCGTATTTCTGAAGAGTCAGTGGTTACTGTTAAAGTGGATGGCGGCAGTAAGTCTAAGGAAGACTTCCCCAAGTCAGTTAAAGAGAAATCGATCGCTGATTTCGGATCCATGCCTGGTTGTCCGGAGTGCGGCGCGCCACTGGTATTGTCCGAGGGTTGTATGAGCTGTAAAAACTGTGGTTTCAGCCGCTGCGGCTAGAAATTGCAGTAGCTATTTACAAATATGTCGTATTGTGTTATCTTTATACCTAGAATAGGTTCGAGAAACAAAGCAGGCATATCGTTAATAGCGCGCCGTTTGTTAGGAATCTAGATAGTCGGTAAAAAACTAACTAAATGGCGTTTAATAATCGAAACGGAAACGGTGGTTTCCAACGCGAGATGGTTAAGGGGGAATGGAAGTGTTCCAAATGTGGTGCAGCTATCACAGAGCTTCCCTTTAAACCAGATCCAGCGAGATTGGATCAGCTTCTCTGCCGTGACTGTCACCGCGAGAGGCGTATGTCCAGAGGTGACTACCGCTAAGGTTTGTACCCAAATAGCCCCGCAATTTGCGGGGCTATTTGTTTTAATTTATTTTTAGGACGGTGATGTCGAAAATTAGAGTCGAGTTAGCTGGTATGGATCCATTAGGACTAGATCCGTAACCCAAAGCTGGAGGGACAGTTAGTTTGAGTTCTTCGCCCGCCTTTGCTCCCACGAGTCCCTGATCCCACCCGGCGATGACATGATTGTCTCCTAGGGTAAAACTGTAAGGAGTGCGCCCTGTATCCAGGGAGCTGTCGAACTTTGTCCCGTTGGTAAGAGTGCCAGTATAGTTAACCGTGAGCGTGTCGCCGTCTTTAGCGGCGGGACCGGTTCCAGCTTTAATAATTTGTATGTCCAGTTTAGATGATGTGTCTGTCATGTTGTTTGAAGTTGAGGTAGTAGTTGAAGCCGTTGTGCTCGCTGTCAGATTTTGACCGTTGGTTGGTGGGGTAGCGCTCGGAGCGCTGCCTGTCAGTCGGTAGATAAGATATAAACCCCCTAGAGCTATGACTACTACTAGTACTGTTATCAGTACGGCCGCTTTATTGATCTGCATTTGTTTTTGTTTGTTTATCTTTTGACACCCTCTTTTATTTAAAAATTAAATGGAGCTGGAATCAATATAGACGATATTTAAGATATTTCAATCACCTTGCGCCTAGCTTTACGTCCTGAGACGATACTCACTCTTGATGCCCCTACTTCAAGATAGCTGGCGATAGCTCTGGCTACAGCGCGATTAGCTCTATCTTCTGAAGCTGGTTCAGTGACTGAGACAACGTAATGACTGGCATCAACCCTAAGCACTTTTTCTTCTCGGGCGTTGGGTTTTACTTGAATAAATATCCTCATACCGTCTTAGGGTACGTTATTTCCCCATCATCTATTTTCATAAATTTTGTAGCCACATGTAACTTCGCTGTCTTACGACTTGAGATGTTGTAGACTCTCCATCCACCCACACTCATTGCATCTGCTATCAGTGAACGGTGGCACCTCCATGGCACAGCTTCAGCACACATGATCGCCGTGTTTTTCTTTTTAGCTATCTCTCCCAACCTTTCTAGGCCACTTTTGAATTCCGGTGTTTGCATGTAATCAGCGAATCCTCGGAACGATAAATTCTCCCAACCGGTGTTCTCTGAGTCACTTCTGGCTCGACGTAGGCCGCCCAACGTTTTGCCCATCCAACGGTAGCCTATACCATTCTTCTTTGTGGCGGTACGTAAGTTTTCTACGTTGAACTGCGGGTTATGTCTTGATCTTGGAATGGTTCTGACATCGACCAACTCCTTCACGCCGTGGGCTTTCAGTAAGGAGAGGAAATAGTCGATTGTCCTGGTCGAGTGGCCGATGGTGAAGAGCTTCTTCATCGTCTTAATGCAGTGCTATTATCATAGCCACTGCTGCGGCCGCCATGATAACGAAAGTACCCCATACAAATATGTTGGATAAGATGCCGCTCTTATACTCGCCCATAATCGTTTCGTTGCGCGCCGTCCGGGCGATTACAAATATAAGGGGCACTGAAGCTAGGCCATTGAAAACGGCTGTGAAGATCAGAGCCTTGATGGGATCTATTCCTACAAAGTTAATCATCAGTCCGATCAGGGTAGCTATGGTTATCACACCGTAAAAACCGTGAGCTCGTTTGAATTTGAGATTTAATCCCTCCTTCCAGTTGAGGGCTTCGGATAAGGCATATGAGGCCGAGGCTGATAGGACTGGCACGGCGAGGAGCCCTAGTCCGACTATGCCCACAGCGAATATGAATTCAGCTATAAAACCGGCGTTGGGGAAAGTGTGTACCAGTGGTACCAATGCTCTGGCCGCGTCGGCGGAAGTAGTGATATTGGTTACGCCATTGGCGTTAAGCACAGTTGCCGCAACGACGATTATGCACCAGGTAGCTATCTCTGAAGACAGCATCCCAACGAAGTTATCCACCCTGATGAAGTGAAGATATGATCTGCCAACGGCTGGCTTACCGTCTTTGATGGTGATGCCTTTCTTACGTTCTTCCTCGACCTCTTCCGAGGCTTCCCAGAAAAACATATAGGGCGATATAGTTGTACCGAAGACGCCGGTGATTATGAACAAGAAAGAGAAGTTCCACTGTATGCTCGGGATAAAAGTCGCCTGTAAAAGCTTCCCCCAGGGTTCATTGGTGATGAGGAGGGTGAGGGGGTAAGCGATAAGAGTCAGAGTCAACCACTTCAGGACACGGGCGTATTTTCTGTAGGGGACGAATATTTCCAATATTAGGATAACTGCAGTGAAAAGCAGGGTAAGCACCGCAAAGGGTATCGGTAATAGTAACCTGACTGCTGCTCCCATGGCTCCCAGGTCGGCGCCGATATTTATGGTGTTGGCCAAGAGGACTAAAAGGAGAGTTAGGTAAAGAATCCTCTGGTTATAGTTTTCTTTGACAACGGCCGCCAGCCCCTTGCCGGTTACGGCGCCTATTCTGGCACAGGCTTCCTGTATAGCGGCCATAAAAGGCAAAAGCAGGGCAGCTATCCATAGCTGACCGTAGCCAAACTGTGCTCCCGTTTGGGAGTAGGTTGCTATACCCGATGGGTCGTCGTCGGCGGCACCGGTTATAACCCCCGGCCCAGCCGATTTAATAAATTTTTTGACACCTTTGAACATAAACTCAGAGCGACCACCCTATCTTACTTGTCTGTCCTTGGAGAACAGGATGTAAGAGTAGATCACCAAGAACACCGCTGACGCGATAATGGGCACCGCAATCAGGAGTATGGCGTACATTCCAAATATTGCTCCTATCGCGGCGATGATTCCACATAATTTAAACAACTTCCCACCGAGACGGTTGGTCTTTTCCCAAACTTGGTCGTTGCTTATCGTCCAAGGAGTTCTGACGCCGATAAACCAGTTACGCTTGGTGTGTTCCGTCATTATCCCTGCGTAGAAGAGTAAAATGCCAAACGCCACCGCTGGAGCTACTATACTGGTGGCAACCTGAACCCCCGTGTTCCAAAGCATCACCTGTAACTGGATTGACAGCATGAATATCATGAATACGATCATGAAGCCGTGATAGTAACCGATGAACTCTTTAATGTTTGCTTTGAGTGGATCGATGTACGGTATCAATGTGAAAATTAATAATATAAACAGACTGATTACAGGCAGCGTAAATGACCCCAGTGACCGCGGCATATAACCATTGGGCTGGCCGATACTATTCCAGTGAGAAACTATGTTATTTGGCAGGATAGGGTAAAAGTATGCCGCTAGGGCGAATGAACATATCACGAGGAGCCATGCTATTAAGAAAAGAGCTTTGTTGGATTTCATTTCTATCTTTTGGCTAATACAGTAATTATACTACTATTCGAATACAAATATGTCCCGATCTATCCAATTGATATCGTAGGCGAAGAAGGTGACTTTGGTTACGTCAGATCCTTCAGTAATTTCAACCTCAAAAAGGCACCGCAACGCAATGCCAGGAATTTGCTGGTACTAATAAGGAAATAAAGACAGAGATCCCAACTCTAGTTTTTAGAATGCGCTTCTTCAACTGCTGTTTTACCGCTGACGACGGGTTTAAACCTTGATCTGATCGCACTCCAGTTTATGGTGACAAAATAAACTACCAGCGCGTAGATTATGCCGAGCACTACGTCGAAGAAGTAGTGCTCTCCTAGATATATGACGGCAAGACATACTGCCAGCGCATAAGCAAAACCCAGTAAGGCAAACTTGGGATATTTTTTGTATACAAACAACGCCGTCAGGAGACTAAGGGCTGCATGGAGGGACGGCACGGCGGCGGTTAGGTTATCGCCGATGAAATGATATACAGTCGGCAAACTTATAGATCCCATGAAGTGTGCCAGGTCCAGTATTCTGGTGAGGGGAGGAATAATCAGACCTTGCTTGGAAGCCAGCCAAGGGGGAGCCGCAGGATATACCAGGTAAGTGATAAAGCCTGCGTAAAAAAGTCCAAGGATCGAACCCATGTACTTTTTGAAGATCGGCCGGTCAGTTATCCAGAATACGAAAGCCAAGATCAGAGGTACGACGTAGAAGGATGAATATAAAATCGCGCTGGTGTAGTCGTACCAGTGCAAGTAACCCGGATTGAATAATAGTTGCTGGAGATATGTTGTCGGCAATTTGCCGAAGATGAAAGTGTCGAACTTTATCATAAACTCGTAGTGAATTGTCGGATTAATAGTCGGGATTATGCCCCGCAGGTACTCATAAACCAGTATAAGCAGGACGAGCGGCACCCAATCGGCCAAAAAGTTCTTAGCCTGGCCAATAAACAGCACGAATACAAACGCCAAAACCAAGAATTGGTCAGGGGAAAATGGTGCTTGGTGGATCATCAGGAAAATCCCAACCGCAATGAGGTAGATCAGAGAAATTATTATAACCAAGCGGTTGTGTTTTTTCTTATCTGACCAAGCAGCGCGTATCTTGGTCTCCACGGAATCTATCAGTTTTTGAATCATGTGGGTTGGGGATGGCTGTATAGCCGACAAAAGCCTATATGTATATTTATACTCCCTTGCAGGCTGGCAGAACCAGTAGAAAAGTGGGCTTTTGAATCACTCGGCAACTAAACGGTGCGGCAAGTTGTATGTTATAATTGAGGTGTTATGGGGAAGAATGCATTTACTAGATCAGTTCTATTGATAGGGGTCGCAGCCACGAGTTTGTTGCTCGTATCCAGCGCTTACGCTGCCACTCCGACATTCTCGGCTTACGCTACCGGCAACAGTGACTACGTCCAGGTGAATGTCTCCGGTGACGATAATTCGAACGTAATCCTATTCTATCTGAATACATCCTCCACTCTCACTGAAAACATACTTGGCGTGACCAACTCCAGCGGTTCATTCTCCGAAGCGATTAGTTCATCGGCGATAGGGGTGTCAGCGGCCAGCCCGGTTTACGTTACGGTGAATGGCCAACGGTCGGCCACCATAACCTGGCCGTACAGCTCGACTTCATCCAACACGACCCTGTCTCTTACTCAGACGAGCGTTACCCTTACCGCTGGCCGGTCCTCAGTGATTACGGCCAACAATACCAACGGCTCGTCGCTGTTTGTGTCCAGCAACTCGACGCCATCGGTCGCTAACGTCTCGCTGAGTGGCAACCAAGTCACAATCACCGCCAATACTTACGGTACAACAACAGTGACGGTGTGTTTGGTCAATACTCCATCGGCATGCGGCAGCGTAACTGTAAGCGTGCCTAGTGCTGTATCCATAAGTTTCAGTCAGAACAACGTGATAGTACCGGTAAGTCAGAGCGTCCCGGTAACGGTATCGGGCGGCACAGGCAGCTATACGATATCCAACAACTCAGATCCGAGCGTGATCCAGTCGACGATATCAGGATCAACGGTTTATCTCTACAGCAACCAATCAAGCGGTTCGGCGATAATAACAGTTTGCTCCACGGACATGAGTTCATGCGGGATAATCACTGCCACAGCTAGTAGCGGATCTAGTTCTTCTTCTTTATCGTTCAGTCAGCAGAATCCCACCTTGTCTCTTGGGCAAACAATGAATGTCACTGTGAGCGGCGGATCCGGCACCTACTACATCGCCTCCAACTCTAATACCAGCATTGTGGAAGCCAGTTTAAGCAGCAGTACATTGACTTTGTACGGCAACACAGCCGGTTCAGCCGTTCTGAATGTCTGCGTGTCTTCCGGTAGTTGTAGCACGATGACCGTGACAGTTGTCTCGAGCGCTAACCAAACTACCTTAAACCAGACCAGCCTGACGCTAAGCCCCGGCCAGACCACAAGCGTTCTAATTTCAGGAGGTACTTCTTACTATATTTCCAGCAACAGCAATCAATCCGCCGCCTATGCCACGATTGTTAACAACAATATCCTTAACGTGTCGGGCGTTAATGCGGGAGTTTCCAATATAAGCGTTTGTCAAACTAGCTCCCAATGCGCCACGTTGTCTGTTACTGTGAGCGGGTCCAACGGTACCAGTGCAGCGCCGCAGTTAAGCTTGGTTATAAACGTAGGCCAGACGCTCTATCTCACTTTCTCCGGCGGTTCTACCCCGTATTCTCTGTCATCTAATTCTGGGGCGATCTTCAAGCCGGAGCTAAGCGGGAGCACGGTATCCCTTTACGGCGTGAGCGTGGGCAACTCCTCGGTTAATGTGTGTTCCGCCAACGAGGCTTGTACTACGGTAAGTGTCTATGTGATAAGTCCTAACACTGTTTCTGCTAGCAGCTCTTCTGCGGGCAGCTCCACTAGTAGCAACTACACCTTCAGCAGCTATTTACATCCGGGCGTGAGCGGGGCAGCTGTGACCGCGCTGCAGAAAAGACTAACGGCGGACGGCTTGTACAGAGGGCCGATAACGGGTTACTACGGCTCGCTTACCACTTCAGCTGTCGAAAAGTATCAGGCCAAGTATGGCATTCAGCAGTTGGGAGTCGTCGGGCCGGCTACGAGAGCATCTCTAAACAGCGGTAAGTAGCGACAAGATACAACAAAGGCCGATTCGAATGAATCGGCCTTTGTTTTTTGTCTTCCTAAGCTATTCTGTGGTCTTGCCGTCGAAGTGCTCTTCCTCGTCTTTCACGGCGTCAGCTTTGGTGACGTGCACGACGCCATCCCTGTGATTCGGTGGCGAGTACAAGGTGTACAGTTTCATTTCCTTGTCGGTGGAAGTGTTTATGATGTTGTGCTCTGTACCCGCTGGGACTATGACTACAAACCCGTCTTTGATATCGTGCTCGATGCCGTCCAGTATCGCTTGGCCCTCGCCAGCCTCGCAACGTATGAACTGATCGAGGTGATGGACCTCCATCCCTATATCTTCACCTGGCAGCAGGCTCATAACCACCAGTTGACTGTTCTTGGCGGTGTATAGAACCTTCCGGAAATTTTCGTTCTCCAAAGTTAGTTTCTCTATGTTTTCTACATATCCTTTCATCTTGGTTAGATTATAGTACATTGTTCGGCCGCTAGTACAATTTGGTAAATGTCTGATTTTTGATAAAATTGAGGCATGAAACACACTAGTGCGAGCAAGGATGCCTACGGTCAAGAACTGATAGCCTATCTTAAAGGGAAACCATCTTACGAGATAGTCGAGAGAGACGATGGTTACATCAACTTATCTGGGGGAGCGGAGGGCTACTTTGGCGAGTATAAACGCTGGCCGGAATGGCAGAAGCGTGGCATAAAATTCGCTAAGGGCAGAGTATTAGATATCGGGGCGGGAGCCGGAAGGGTATCCCTCTATCTTCAGAATAAGGGCTATAAGGTAACAGCGATAGACAACTCGCCGTTGGCCATACAAATTTGCAAGAGAAGGGGATTGAGGGACGCTCGAGTGTTGCCTGTCGAGGAGATAGGTTCGTTCAAGCCCGGACAATTCGACACGGTTGTGATGTACGGTAACAATTTCGGCCTGTTCTCTAGTTTCAAGAAAGCCAGAATTCTCCTCAAAAACCTTTATGGGATAACTGCACCGGGAGCGGTAATCATCGCTGAGAGCAATGACCCTTACGATACTGACGATCCCGTCCACCTCGCCTATCATCGGCTGAACCGTAAGCGCGGCAGGATGGGTGGGCAACTCAGGCTTAGAGTAAGATTCAAAAACTATATCGGTGACTGGTTCGATTACTTGTTTGTGTCCCGAAAGGAAATGAAGGAGATCCTCAAGGGGACGGGCTGGAAGGTCAATAAGTTTATCGATTCAGGCGAGCATATGTATATAGCGGTCATCTCCAAGGGATAAATGGAAAAACTAGGAAAGTTGGAAATCATCAGCTTGATTGAGCGACCCGATTTGGCAGCTAAGACCGTCACCGATCTCGCTGCTTCCGTCGGAGGCGTACAAGATATCGGCGGCGCCGAAATAGATCCGACAGTGTCTGATACAACCGCTTTTTGCGAACGCTATGGAATCGACCCCGCTCAGACAGTCAACTGTGTCATCGTCAAAGCCAAGCGTGCTGATAAAGAATGGTATGCAGCTTGTGCCGTGCTGGCCACGACCAAAGCGGATGTAAACGGTTTGGTCAGGCGTCGCCTCGATGCTCGGAGAGTCTCCTTCGCCCCGATGGAAGAAGCAGTTAAGGAAACGGGTATGGAGTACGGCGGCATAACTCCCGTTGGCTTGCCACGGGAGTGGCCTGTCCTGATAGATTCCGCAGTGGCTAAAGCTGACCGTCTGGTTATCGGCAGCGGCATCAGGAAATCGAAGCTAGTGGTTTCTGGGAAATTTTTGGCGACATTGCCGGGAGCGGTTGTATTGAACGGCTTGGGTGTGCCGAGGGAGTAGACTATAGTAAGCCTCCAAAGAGGCTGCCCATTTGAATAAAACCTTAAAGCTATGCGCAGGATATCAGCCGTCGATTTATATTCCCGTAAAGACAACGCCAAGGCAGCGGCTTGGTCCAAGAAAATAGAGGCTTGGCTCAAGAAAAACTATCCCAAGGTAAAAGTGGGAGGGAAGACCGCCGCCGGCGTTATCGTGCTGGGCGGCGATGGGACAATAATCGAGGCCTCTAGGATTTTCAGGCATAAAAATCCATTGATCCTCGGATTGAATACGGGAGAAGTGGGATTTTTAGCCTCGGCCAGAGAGCCGAAAAATTTCCTCCGCGCCACCCGGCAGTTTCTGGATGGCAAATACAGCGTTGTGAACAGAATGATGGTTAATTCCGCAGTTATCAGAAACGGCAGAGAAGTTTTTAAAACAGACTCGCTTAATGAGGTTGCCGTGCAGAGTCTGCTAGGAATAGTTAAATTGGAAGTGGATATCGAAAAGTACCCTCTGCAGTTCATCCGCGGGAGCGGGGTATTGGTGGCAACGGCGACTGGGTCGACGGCGTATAACCTGTCAGCTCATGGGCCGATTGTCATGCCGGAGATAGACTGTTTGATTGTCACTGAGCTTTTGGATCACAACATCCCAACTCCCAGCGTGGTGGTGAAGAAAGACAACAAAGTCACGTTGAAGGTAATTGATTTTAGGGAGCGGGGGACGCTGTCTATACACAAAACCGGCCAGGAAGTGGATGTGCTGCTCATAGCCGACGGCGAGACAGTTTTCCCTTTGCGGAAAGGCGACAAAATTGTATTGAAGAGATCGGCTCACGCCATTAAATTTGCGGAGCTCGAGCACAACTACTTTTTCAAGAGTTTGGAGGAAAAATTCGGCTTCAAATAGAAATATAGCTCCCGGGTGAAGGGGAGCTATGTGTATAAAAGGAGTGAGCTCTGGGATGAGCAACGCTGAGCGCGGTTAGCGACGAACGTTAGTCACCACTTCGACGCTCTGACTACCAGAGCCTCCTCTTCCAATTTATGAGACTGCCACAAGCTTATGGCGGGAACATTTTCGTGTGGTGGGGAAAATGTGGGCACACGCCTGTGGGCAGTCTCGGAGAGCCCGAAAGATCTGCCTAAAAATTACCCTACTGCCGGCAGGGAGGTCAACAGAGGCAGTCCTCTAAAGATATTTTTTGATGTTCTCAAGCTGGCCTTGGTAGGTCGGAGAGCAGTGGATCTGGCCGGAAGAGTCGTGGATGTAATAAAGGCAGGTGGTGGTAGCCGGGTATATCGCGGCTTCAATGGCTGCCAGGCTTGGTTCAGCGATAGGCGCCGGTGGGAGCCCAGTGTGGAGATAGGTATTGTAAGGCGAGTCTATCTTCTCATCAGCGGGCTTAATCGGTGCCCACCAGCCGGCGCCGGTGTTGCCGCGGGCATATTGAACAGTCGAGTCGATGTCGAGATACATCCTATCGGCCAGTCGGTTCCATATGATGCCTGAGATTATACCCATATCCTGCGCTCCCGAAGCTTCTCTTTGGATAATCGAGGCTACTTTCAGGACAGTAGTCCACTTTATGTTCTGTGCTGCCGCCTCCTTAGCGTAGGGTGCGAAGACCTCCTCAAAATGGTCTTGAAGTCTAGCTGCGACCTGGGCCGGAGTCGAGGTCGCGGGGATAAGATACGTGTCTGGTAAATAAACACCTTCGAAGTAATCCTTATCGGGAGTGGGAGGATTAACCGTCCAGTTTATAGTAGTGTCGGTTGCTATGAACCCCGATTCTTCACTGCTTGTCCAGTCGAGAGCTGTCTTAAGCAAATCGCCGATTTGCTCCTTGCGCAGGCCGGGAGGAATAGTTACCCAAGCCAGTGGGGGATGTGCCGCTGACAGTGCACTAATGATTCCAAACAGATTCATGCTGGGAGAAAGGTAGTAGCCGCCTGGTTGAAACTGACTTTTACCGGAAAACGGGAATAGGGCATAAAAAGCCAGGCTGGATCTTATGAAGCCATACTTTTGAAGGTCATTTCCTATTTGGGCAGTACTCTCGTTAGGATTCACCGTGAATTGCGCCTGCCGCCTGTCTTTACTGGGAGCACTGACGCCGAACACGAAAATTGCTACCAGTAAGATAACAACGGCTAGGCAAATTGAAGCTGCCCGCCGGCGTGTTACAAACGATCCGATTTCATCAATAATATTATTTATCCAATCCATTCTCGGCCGACAAACCAGTATGCGGCGTCAGACTAGCTTAGATTGTATTAGACTTTCCCTGCAACAGGAAGTGTTGGTAGTTTATCTACTATAATAAATCTATGATCAAAAAAGGAATTTCAAACGGTACAGTACATAACGTGCCGGAGGATTTACGGAAAGCTCTCTCATCCGACAAAGCGGCGCTGGCAAAGTGGGAAGACATCACGCCCCTCGCGCGTAACGAATGGATCTGCTGGACGATATCTGTTAAAACGCCGGAGACTAGGGCGCAACACGTGAAACGGGTTCGTTCCGAACTCAAAGAAGGCTTACGTCGTCCCTGCTGCTGGATAGGTTGCATTCATCGCAAAGACAAGTCAATCAGCAAATCGGTACGGTGGGTGCTCAACAAAAGATCTAAACGGCACACCAGCTAACTTAGCCGGCTGCCCCCACCGTTGAAACCAACGAACGCTTCCAAGTAGGTTCAACAAGTAAGTGCAACACTTCGGTTATGATTAAGTGGAGAAATAAAAATATGGGAGATCAAGAAGCGACGTACACCTGTCCTATGCATTCGGAAATTCGGAGAGATGTGCCAGGTATGTGTCCGGAATGCGGCATGGACCTCGTTCCGGCGAAATAAGAGAAGCAACAGTTTATGGACAGCACGCCTCATGAACACATGAGCCAAGGGGATCGTGCCGCTTCGTTCAAGCGGGAAAGCATTCCTATGGAGGCACTCATAAAGATTTGCGAGTTACCGAATATCCAACTAACTTTTAGCGGTGGCAACTCAAATCAATCCAGAGATCAAATCATCATAATCCAATTTGCGCTTTGACGGGATTATGGTAGGTGCTACTATGAAGGCATGAGTCGGCAGACTGTACAGATCATTTCTTTCATCGCTTTCGTGGCTACGCTCACCGTGGCTATTTTCGGTTTTTCCATCATGGGTACAACCGGGAACATGGTGATGGGATGCTTCGGCGCTGTGCCGGGTGGCAACTGCTCGGTGCTCGGCACAGTCCAGCATTTTGAATCCCATGTAAACACCTTCCGGAGCATTACGAGCGTTCTTGTCGGTTCTATCTTTTCCATTCTTGCCTTACTGCTCATTGCTCTGCTTTCTCTTATCGGCCTTGATACTGACAGTGACTTGCGCCACCGATTCACCGTCTGGCATTTCTATGATTCGATAGTCTCATATTTCGTTCGGTTAAATCGCTGGCTTGCTTTGCATGAAAAGCGCGATCCTTCTTTCGTCTACGCCGTGAACAGGTAGCGAACTCTTTTCGCGCGTGTTCATGGTATCAACCGCTTCGATGCGGTTTTTTCGTCGGCAAAAATAATCAGTAAAACATGAATAAAAAAGTAATCATAGTAATTCTCATCATTGCCTTCGCTCTCGTCGGCCTCGTGATGTGGAGTTATAGCAGGGTAGGCGAGTCAACACAGGTGCAGCTCAATACGCCAAGCCAGCTTACGGTCTCCGAAACACTCTACGACTTTGGCGCCCTCTCGATGGCGAACGGTAAAGTGGATCATCTGTTCCACATTACCAATCCGACAGATAAAGATATAAGCATCAACAATATCCAAACCTCGTGCATGTGTACAACCGCCTACTTTGTGAACGGGACTTCCAAAGATGGCCCATTCGGTATGCCGGGGATGGGTGGCTCAACGGCGGCGAACGAGACAATCCCGGCCCATGGAACGAAAGACGTTGATGTGGTATACGATCCGGCGGCACATGGCCCAGCCGGAGTCGGGAATATTGATCGTTTCATCTACATCAGCCAAACGAACGGCGGAACGCTACAGTTGGAAATAAAAGCGGTCGTAACCCCTTAACACCGTGAAACGATTTCTCATTACATTAGGGATCATCGCCGCGGCGATAATAGGAGTCGTGTTCCTGCAGCATGACACAGGCGTCAGTTTGTTTCTGTGGAGCGTGAGCAACAAGGGAACGTGGCTCATACCGCTCGTCCTCGTCGCTGCATTGCTCGATAGCGTGCATCCGTGTTCATTCTCGATTCTCCTCATCACCGTCGCGTTCCTTTTCGGGATGCAGCTTACGCGGAAGAAGATTTTGCAGATCGGCGGGATGTACGTCGCAGGCATCTTCGCGGCGTATCTTGCCATCGGTCTGGGGATCTTGGGAACTATCAACTTCTTCAATGTGCCGCATTTTATGGGGAAACTCGGCGCGGTGTTACTCATCGGCTTTGGCATCCTAAACATCCTCAACGAATTCTTCCCGGAGTTTCCGATACGGCTGAAGCTCCCATCGGTGGCCTACGCCAAGATGGGCACACTGACGGAAAAGGCATCAATCCCCGCCGCGTTCGCGTTGGGACTCCTTGTCGGCATATGCCAGTTCCCGTGCATGGGTGGCCCGTACCTTATGGTGATTGGCCTCTTACACGACCATGCCACCTACTTCACTGGCTTGGGCTATCTGACGCTCTACAACCTCATCCTTATCCTGCCGCTCGCAGTCGTGCTTTATATAGCGGCGGACAAGGTGATCGTGGCAAAGGCGCAGGAATGGAAGAAGAACAAGACAAAGGGCGTACGGTTGTGGGCGGGAATTTTAATGATAATACTCGGTTTCCTCATCTTCTCGCTCTAATCAATCAAAGACATGGATACAAAAACTCTCGAAGAATTCTTGAGGAAGGTCGAACCCCGCCGGACGTTCGAGGGCGCGTATAAGGCGTACTGGATTTTCTGGGCATTGAAGTTGGGCCTCGTCGAAGGCAAAAAGTCGGAGGGCAAGCCAAGCCCACAACTTACAGAACTGGTAAATAAACTTGTCGATTTTTGCAATGAATAACATTGAAAACAAACAAGAAGAATTTTCGGTTGATCCCATTGAGGAAGATACAAGGAAAGCTCCCGATAGCGGTAAGAACGTTCTCATCGGGTGTTCGATGATCGCGGTTGCCCTGCTTGTCTTTTCGGGCGTGCAACTATATATCGCAAAACGCGCTTCTGCGCCTACTAACAACGCCTTGCAGGTAAGCGAGAGCGCGAACGCCCTACAGGAAAAATATTGCCTTCACAGGGCGTAACGCTTCCGGCAAAGTGGAATGACATAGGCAAGCGGATGGTTGCGGCCGGAGTAATTAACGAGTCGCAATTCAATGCGCTATATACCTCACGAGGCAGACTGTCGCCAGACGAGGAAACCCTACTCGGTTCATCTGGCAACGGCAATCTTATCATCACGTCAGAGAATTCCGGCGTCATCATGAATCTCCTCTGGGCGCTCGGCCTCTCCAATAAAAATCCGATTCTAGGAATGGGCGGACAGATGCAAAATCAGCAATATGGTGGTGCGGGAAGCTTCGCTTCCACCGGAGGATGGACGCTTGCGGTAGGTAGCGCGATGGATCATTACGATGCGCACTCATTCGTAACGCTCACGGCCGACCAGCAGTCGCTTGTGGAATCAGTCGCGAGGAACATCTATCGGCCGTGTTGCGGGAACTCGACCTACTTCCCGGACTGCAATCATGGCATGGCGATGCTGGGACTCTTGGAACTTATGGCTTCGCAGGGTGCCTCGGAAAGCCAAATGTACAAAGCGGCTCTCGCGGTCAATTCGTATTGGTTCCCCGACAACTACATGACGCTCGCCCAATACTTCGCAAGCAAGGGTGTCGATTGGAACGCGGTCGATCCGAAAGAAGCGTTGAGTGCTTCATATTCCAGCGCACAGGGCTATCAGGCTGTCGTCTCGCAGATGAGCGCACCCTCGACGGGTCGGTCGCAGGGCGGATGTGCCGTATAATTAAGGAGACGGAAAACATGGATAAGAAAATGTATACCTGCCCGATGCATCCCAACTTGATGCAGGATCATCCGGGGACGTGTCCCGATTGCGGGATGAATCTCATTCCCGCGAAGCCGAAGAAGCAGAAAATGCCGAATGACATGCATATGGATCACGTCGACCCATCCTTCAACAAGCACGCTGGACACCACACCAACATCTTCAGGACTAAATTCTGGGTGAGCTTGGTGTTGAGTACCCCGCTCGTCGCGTATTCGGACATGACGCAGGCCCTTTTCCGTTGGAACCCGCCTGCGTTTCCGGGACTGCTTTACGTCGAGTTCGTCATCGCCTCCGTCATCTTCTTTTACGGTGGTTGGGTGTTCCTCGCAAGCGCGTGGCGCGAACTGCGGGCCAAATCACCCGGTATGATGACTCTGATCTCGATTGCGATAACGACTGCTTATCTTTGGAGCGTATACGCGGTATTGGCCGCCCGGAACGATGCCCTTTTCTGGGAGCTGGCGACACTGATCACAATCATGTTGCTTGGCCACTGGATTGAAATGAAGGCTGTCACAGGGGCGCAAGGCGCACTAAAGGAACTCTCGAAGCTCCTACCCGATGCGGCAGAAGTAATCCAAAACAACCAGACTAAGGTAGTTCCGCTCTCCGAACTCAGGGAAAACGATACTATCCTTGTGAGACCTGGTGGAAAAATAGCGGCCGATGGCGAAGTTATAGATGGAGAATCGTCAGTGGATGAGTCCATTGCCACCGGAGAGTCGAAACCAGTCTTGAAGCGTAAGGAGGACAGCGTGATCGCTGGCACCGTGAATGGCGACGGGATGCTGAAGATAAAAGTGACGAAGATCGGCGAACATACTTTTCTTGCAGGGGTGATGCGCTTAGTAGCCGAAGCGCAATCATCGAAATCGCGGCTCCAGATACTCTCTGACCGGGCGGCTCTTTATCTCACGTTTGTTGCAGTCATTGCCGGAATCGTGACCGTCGTTTACTGGATCGCCTCTGGAGGAGGGACAGCCTTCGCTATCGAGCGTCTTGTGGCCGTCCTTGTCATCGCTTGTCCACATGCCCTCGGCCTCGCCGTGCCGCTTGTTGCCTCAATCTCGACAACTAAGGCAGCCCAAAACGGTTTTCTCGTGAAGCAACGCCTGGCACTCGAAGCAGCTCGGAACATAGATATCATCCTATTCGACAAGACCGGAACACTAACGAAGGGCGAGTACGGCGTGACAAACATCTGGCCTGTCGGCCTGAAAGATGAGCGCGAGGTTATTAGGCTGGCTGCGTCCGTAGACAGATACTCCGAGCATCCGATAGCCAAGGCGACTGTGACCTATGCCCGTTCCCAAAACATTGCCCTCGCGGAAGTACAGAATTTCACTCGTATTTCTGGCAAGGGGTCGCAAGGTAAAATGGACGGTGCAACGATCATAGTCGGTGGCGCTGGCGTCATCGAAGGCAAATCGTTTTCTCTGCCGGACGGCATTCAAGCTGAACGCGACAAAGGTAAGACGATTATTTACGTACTGAAGGACGGAGTGCTCGCGGGTATCGTAGCTTTTGCGGACGTTGTCCGCGATGAATCGCGCGAGGCGATCAAGGCGCTGAAAGAAATGGGCGTAGAGGTAGCCATGATAACGGGCGATGCCGAGGATGTGGCTAAATGGGTTGCGAGCGAACTCGGCATTGATGAATACTTCGCCCGGGTCCTTCCAAACGAGAAACAAGATAAGGTTAAACTCTTGCAATCAAAGAGAAAACGTGTGGCGATGGTCGGTGACGGGATCAATGATGCACCAGCTCTGACGCAGGCCGACCTTGGAATCGCGATCGGTGCAGGAACGAATGTGGCCATAGAGTCAGCCGGTATCATATTAGTGAGAAATGATCCGCGGGATATCCCGAAGATTGTGAGGTTATCACGCTTTACCTACACAAAGATGATTCAGAACCTCTGGTGGGCAGCGGGATATAATATTGTCGCAATCCCCTTAGCCGGAGGTGTTCTTGCAGGAGAAGGGATTCTTCTTTCCCCAGCACTCGGAGCGGTTTTTATGTCATTGAGCACAATAATTGTTTCGGTAAATGCTGTTTTTTTGAAGCGAAGGAAATTATAAAGGTCGGATAAGTAAGTAAAAATGAAGAAATGATGGGATATTACGGCGGATACAACTATGGCTGGAATCTACTCGGCTTCCTGTGGATGATCCTTTGGTGGGTGGTTATTATTATTGCCATCATCGCGTTGGTGCGATGGTTGAGACATGGATATCACCACATGCATAGTCACGGGCAGACCGCGCTTGACATCTTAAAGGAGCGATACGCCAAGGGTGAGATTGATAAGAAGGAGTACGAGGAGAAGAAGAAGGATTTGGAGGTGTAACTTAAAAGTATAAAAATGCCAGCTCAAGCTGGCATTTCTATACCTCTCAGTCATCAATCCGTGTTTTGGAAAATGTGAAATGTTATAATTCTAAAAACTAGCTTAGACAGAATCTGATTAACAAATTACCGTTAAAATGGCGGAAGAAACAGAGATAGTTCATCAGCAGGTTCCAGAGGGACCAGAGGAATCATGTGATATGCTGGTCGGTATAGATCCTCTTGGTAAGATAACTTTTCTGCGTTATATCAACCCTGCTGCACAAGAACTTTCCGGCTATACCGAAGCAGAACTTGTTGGCAGAGACGTGACTGACTTTATCGTTGGGGCAGATAGCATATCAGTTGCTGAACATTTCAGACGGCTCTACGCGAGTGAGGCTGCGTTCCGTGCACCGAATCGGAGCCTGAGAGCAAAAAACAAAGCGTCGTTCGGTGCAGAGACCTATGTTGTCCCCTCCTACGATACAGTCGGGAAATTTGTCGGCCATTACGCCATGGTTTTTATAAAGGAACTACAAAAAGCAACGGAGAAGAAAATCACACCAGGGGCATAGGCATTGTTTCAGCCTTATATTACCCCCCCACAAAACCATACGCTTCGCTCCGCGAAGCGCGTGAAAATTGAGTTCGTATCTAGTTTCTTGGCTCCCGAATTAAAGCCCTCGCAAACTTTTGAAATTATTTTGCCAAATCTAATCCACAAAT